>NZ_SRTG01000001.1:1938286-1941827 GCF_004792125.1 Mesorhizobium sp. M5C.F.Ca.ET.164.01.1.1
GTTTGCCTAACCGCACCCTCGAACCGATCTCGAGAAGCTGGTCTTTTTGTGCCAATAACATCAAGCCGAATTCTGCACAGGATTTGGCTGAAGCGACGATCCTTCGGATCGCGCTGAAGCGACGATCTCTTCGAGATCGCGCGGTGGGTATTGGCAATGAGAACGATCAAGTGTCTTAAGGGCAATTGGTGGATGCCTTGGCATGCACAGGCGATGAAGGACGTGATACGCTGCGATAAGCTACGGGGAGGTGCGAATACCCTTTGATCCGTAGATTTCCGAATGGGGAAACCCACCTAAGGTGCTTGGAAAATCAGAGCAGCAGGGCAACTTGCTGCTGTGGTTTCCAAGTATCGATAATAGGTAACTTATCCTGAATACATAGGGATAAAGTGGCGAACGCGGGGAACTGAAACATCTAAGTACCCGTAGGAAAGGACATCAACCGAGACTCCGGCAGTAGTGGCGAGCGAACCCGGACCAGGCCAGTGGCGATGATGAGACAAGCGGAACCTTCTGGAAAGTAGGGCCATAGTGGGTGACAGCCCCGTACGCGTAATGCAAATCATCGTCCTCGAGTAAGGCGGGACACGTGAAATCCTGTCTGAAATTGGGGGGACCACCCTCCAAGCCTAAGTACTCGTGCATGACCGATAGCGAACTAGTACCGTGAGGGAGAGGTGAAAAGCACCCCGACAAGGGGAGTGAAAGAGTACCTGAAACCGATTGCCTACAAACAGTGGGAGCCCGCAAGGGTGACCACGTACCTTTTGTATAATGGGTCAGCGACTTAGTGTGACGAGCAAGCTTAAACCGCTAGGTGTAGGCGCAGCGAAAGCGAGTCTGAACAGGGCGTTCAGTTCGTCGCATTAGACCCGAAACCGAGTGATCTAGCCATGAGCAGGTTGAAGGTAAGGTAACACTTACTGGAGGACCGAACCCATAACTGTTGCAATAGTTCGGGATGACTTGTGGCTAGGGGTGAAAGGCCAATCAAACTCGGAAATAGCTGGTTCTCCGCGAAATCTATTTAGGTAGAGCGTCGACCGAATACCCCAGGGGGTAGAGCACTGGATGGGCTAGGGGTCCTCACCGGATTACCAAACCTAACCAAACTCCGAATACCTGGGAGTACTAGTCGGCAGACACACGGCGGGTGCTAACGTCCGTCGTGAAAAGGGAAACAACCCTGACCTACAGCTAAGGTCCCCAAGTTATGGCTAAGTGGGAAAGGATGTGAGGATCCCAAAACAACCAGGATGTTGGCTTAGAAGCAGCCATCATTTAAAGAAAGCGTAACAGCTCACTGGTCTAAATAAGGGTCTTTGCGCCGAAAATGTAACGGGGCTCAAGCCATACACCGAAGCTTAGGGTGGCGATAATCCTTCGGGATTACGCTGCGGTAGCGGAGCGTTCTGTAAGCTGATGAAGCCATACCCGTGAGGGGTGGTGGAGGTATCAGAAGTGCGAATGCTGACATGAGTAACGTAAGGGGAGTGAGAGACTCCCCCGCCGAAAGTCCAAGGGTTCCTGCTTAAAGCTAATCTGAGCAGGGTTAGCCGGCCCCTAAGTCGAGGCAGAAATGCGTAGACGATGGGAACCACGTTAATATTCGTGGGCCTGGAGGAAGTGACGGATCATTGAGGTAGTCCAATCTTATCGGATTGAAAGGGCTGCTGCGTGGTTCCAGGAAATAGCTCCTCCTTATAGACCGTACCCGAAACCGACACTGGTGGACTGGTAGAGTATACCAAGGCGCTTGAGAGAACTATGCTGAAGGAACTCGGCAAATTGCACGCGTAACTTCGGAAGAAGCGTGACCCTTTTCCACGCAAGTGGAGGAGGGTGGCACAGACCAGGGGGTAGCGACTGTTTATCAAAAACACAGGGCTCTGCGAAGTCGCAAGACGACGTATAGGGTCTGACGCCTGCCCGGTGCTGGAAGGTTAAGAGGAGGGGTGCAAGCTCTGAATCGAAGCCCCAGTAAACGGCGGCCGTAACTATAACGGTCCTAAGGTAGCGAAATTCCTTGTCGGGTAAGTTCCGACCTGCACGAATGGCGTAACGACTTCCCCGCTGTCTCCAGCATAGACTCAGTGAAATTGAATTCCCCGTGAAGATGCGGGGTTCCTGCGGTTAGACGGAAAGACCCCGTGCACCTTTACTATAGCTTTACATTGGCATTCGTAGTGGCATGTGTAGGATAGGTGGTAGGCTTTGAAACCTGGGCGCCAGCTCAGGTGGAGCCACCCTTGAAATACCACCCTTATCACTATGGATGTCTAACCGCGGCCCGTTATCCGGGTCCGGGACAATGTATGGTGGGTAGTTTGACTGGGGCGGTCGCCTCCTAAAGAGTAACGGAGGCGCGCGATGGTGGGCTCAGAACGGTCGGAAATCGTTCGCTGAGTGCAATGGCATAAGCCTGCCTGACTGCGAGACTGACAAGTCGAGCAGAGACGAAAGTCGGTCATAGTGATCCGGTGGTCCCGCGTGGAAGGGCCATCGCTCAACGGATAAAAGGTACGCCGGGGATAACAGGCTGATGACCCCCAAGAGTCCATATCGACGGGGTTGTTTGGCACCTCGATGTCGACTCATCGCATCCTGGGGCTGGAGCAGGTCCCAAGGGTATGGCTGTTCGCCATTTAAAGCGGTACGTGAGTTGGGTTCAGAACGTCGTGAGACAGTTCGGTCCCTATCTGCCGTGGGTGTAGGAATATTGAAAGGATCTGTCCCTAGTACGAGAGGACCGGGATGGACGGATCTCTGGTGGACCTGTTGTGGCGCCAGCCGCATAGCAGGGTAGCTATATCCGGACGGGATAACCGCTGAAGGCATCTAAGCGGGAAACCCACCTTAAAACGAGTATTCCCTGAGAACCGTGGAAGACGACCACGTTGATAGGCCGGGTGTGGAAGAGCGGCAACGCTTGAAGCTTACCGGTACTAATAGTTCGATCGGCTTGATCGTTCTCATTCCTTATGCCCATCTCGGCGCAATCCAAAGGATTGTCGTCGGCGCAATCCAAAGGATTGTCGCCTGATGGTTGTTTGCCCTCGCGGCAGTCGGCTTCGCCGACGCCTCCGGGCAGGGCCTCGCAAAGGCTCGGACGCGCGGTCGCGCTTGCGGACTGCGTCCGAAAACCGCGACGCCAGGCACGAAAAAACAGCTTCTCGAGCAACGTGCGCTTTGCCGACCTGGTGGTTATGGCGGAGCGGCTGCACCCGATCCCATTCCGAACTCGGCCGTGAAACGCTCCAGCGCTGATGGTACTTCGTCTCAAGACGCGGGAGAGTAGGTCGCTGCCAGGTCTGCAAAACGCACGTCGCAACAATCCAAATCTTCTCCTTACAAAACAGGCCCGCCAATCGCGAGCTCGGGCCGCGCAAGCGGCCCTTTCATTTGGCGGAACTTGTACCTAAGTAAAGCGCTGACTTGCTTGAAAAGTTGACGCGGGGTGGAGCAGCCCGGTAGCTCGTCAGGCTCATAACCTGAAGGTCACAGGTTCAAATCCTGTCCCCGCAACCAAATCCACAAA
>NZ_SRTG01000001.1:1941926-2877438 GCF_004792125.1 Mesorhizobium sp. M5C.F.Ca.ET.164.01.1.1
ACTTGTACCTAAGTAAAGCGCTGACTTGCTTGAAAAGTTGACGCGGGGTGGAGCAGCCCGGTAGCTCGTCAGGCTCATAACCTGAAGGTCACAGGTTCAAATCCTGTCCCCGCAACCAAATCCACAAACGGCCCGCCTCAGTGCGGGCCGTTTGCGTTCGGACCTGGCGCAGTCGAGTTTGGCATCTACGGCATCGACGGCGCCCGCTACCGCAGGCTTTCCAGCTCGCGGATGCGTTTGGCGCCGTCGGCCTCGAGCTGCCGGGTGACGGCACCGATCAGCGTTTCGGCAACGACGAAAAGGGCCGCCGAAGAGTCCCAGGCCGAGGGCACGGCGGTGCGCCCGGCGATGACATGGCGGGCGAAGCGAGCGATCGGCGACAGCCACTGGTCGGTGAACAGCACGATCTGCACGCCGCGCTGATGCGCCGTCTCGGCGAAACGGACCAAGCTATCCTGGTAGCGCCTGATATCGAAGATCACCAGCACGTCCCGCTTTCCCATGTCGATCAGCCGGTCGCGCCAGACGCTTTCCTGTCCGGCGAGGTGAAAGACATTGGGCTGGATGATGGCGAGGTGGGCGGCCATGTAGCGCGCCAGTGGATCGGTGAAGCGGCCACCGATCAGGAAGGTCTTGCCGCGCCGGTCGGCAAGCTTTGCGACGATGTCGGCAAGCTGTTTGTCGGACAGGTGCCTGAACGTCTCGCGCATGTTGTCGAGCGTCGCCTCCAGCATCGGCGACACTGCGCCGCCGTTCGGCGATGGCGGGTTGAGCGTCCGTGACGCCGGCGACTGCAGTTGCGCCGCCAGCTCGTCCTGCAGCGCCGACTGAAATTCCGGGTAGTTCTGGAAGCCGAGCCGGGCGACGAAACGCAGGATGGTCGGCGAGGAAACGCCGGCGGCAGCTGAGAACTCGGCGACCGTCTTCAGGCCGATCAGCGGGTAATTGGCGATCAGCGTTTGCGCCGCGCGGCGCTCGCCCGCCGGCATCGTGCCGATGCGGTCCGAGATCAGTTCGGCAATGCTCGAAATCATCTTTTCCCCACCCATGGCCGTTTTGCCGAAATCGCATTTGATCCGAAATCGCGTTTGACAAAGCCGGATAAACTGTATGAAATCATCCACAGGGACGCAATGAGACAAAATACGTAATATACGATACAGCGCTCCCCGGGGACTGAAAACAATGGAGACAGCACGGCCCGCCAGCCTTGCATCGCCTGAAACCGTGAGGGTGACGAACCCCGGCGGTTCGAGCCCTTTCGTGTTGACCTGCGATCACGCCTCCAACTTCCTGCCGCCGGAATTCGGAACGCTCGGCCTTGCTGCCGGAGAGCTTTCCCGCCACATCGCCTGGGACCCCGGCGCGCTCCCGGTCGCCCGCCGCATGGCCGAGGCGCTTGGCGCCACGCTGGTCGAGACCCGCATTTCGCGCCTTGTCATCGACTGCAACCGGCCACTGGACGCGCCCGACCTGGTGCCGCCGGTGAGCGAGACCACGGCCATTCCGGGCAATAACGGCCTGTCGGAAAAGCAGCGCGCCGCGCGCATCGCTCTGTCCTGGCAACCCTTCCATGATGCGGTCGCGAGTATCATCGACAAAAGGCTGGCGCGCGGGTTCGAGACGCGGCTGGTTTCAATCCATTCCTTCACCCCGGTCTACAAAGGTATGAGCCGGCCCTGGCACATCGGCATCATCCATGACGAGGATCGCCGGCTGGCGGCGCCGCTTGTCGCCGCGCTGCAGCGGCTCGCCGGCGTCACGGTCGGCATCAACGAACCCTATTCGCCGGCCGACCGCGTCTATTTCACGCTGGAACGGCACGCGCGTCCGCGGGGGCTACCCTGCGCGATGATCGAAATCCGCAACGACGAACTATCCGACGAAGCCGGGCAGCGAAAATGGGCGGATCTGCTCACGGGGATTTTTTCCGATCTCGAGCCGTCATCTGGATCCCAGGGATCTGGCCGGCACGGGCTCGGCCATCCGGTGGAACCAGTCAACTGACAAGAAGAAGGGGACTTTCAAATGGCAGGCGGTAACACGAAGCAAGTCGGCAGCGTCGCATACGCGAAGCGCGACAAATCTTATTTCGAGGACCGGCAACTGGTGCGTCACGCCAATGTCTGGCATCTGTGGGCGCTCGGCGTCGGTGCCGTCATATCGGGACATTTTTCGGGCTGGAATTTCGGATTCGGGACGGGCGGCTGGGGCGGCATGCTGGTGGCCGGCATCATTATCGCCATCATGTATATCGGCCTCGTCTTCTCGATCGCCGAGATGAGCCCGGCTTTGCCGCACACCGGCGCTGCATACTCCTTTGCCCGGACGGCGATGGGGCCATGGGGCGGCTTCATCACCGGACTTTGCGAAAACGTCGAGTATGTTGTGACGCCCGCCGTCATCGCCTTCTTCATTGGCTCCTATATGGGAGGCATCTGGTCGGTCGCCTTTCCCGACTCCAGCGTCTGGCCACCACTTTGGTGGCTGGTGACTTATACCGTGTTCCTGGCGCTGAATATTTTCGGCGTCGCGCTGTCCTTCCGCGTCACCCTGGTCGTGACGCTGCTGTCGCTCGCCGTGCTGATCGTATTCTGGATCAGCGCCATTCCAAGCATGGACTTTTCGCGCTGGGCGCTGAACATCGGCGTCGGTCCGGACGGAGCCGCGATGGAGCTTCCCGAAGGCAATGGCTCGATGTTCCCGTTCGGCTTCTCGGGCGTGCTGGCGACGCTGCCCTTCGCGGTGTGGCTGTTCCTGGCGATCGAGCAACTTCCGCTGGCGGCGGAAGAATCGGTCGACCCCAAGCGCGATATGCCGCGCGGCATTATCGCCGGCATGCTGACGCTGATCGTCTCGGCCTTCATGATCGTGCTGCTCAACCCGTCGGTCGTCGGAGTCGGTTCCTTCAAGCTCGCCACTTCCGGCGAGCCTTTGCTTGACGGGTTCCGGGCGATTTATGGCGACTCGGGCGCAGTGCTGCTTGGCCTCATCGCGCTGATTGGATTGATCGCAAGCTTCCACACCATCATCTTCGCCATGGGCCGCCAGGTCTATTCGCTGAGCCGCGCGGGCTATTTCCCGTCGGCGCTGTCGGTCACCCACAAATCCTACAAGACTCCCTATGTCGCGATGTTTGCGGGCGCCATCGTCGGCTTTGGCATCATGCTGATCATGTGGTTCGCGCTTGGCGGCGATACTGCCGGTTCGCTCATCGGCTCGGTGTTGCTGAACATGGCGGTGTTCGGCGCCATGTTCTCTTACATCCTGCAGGCGGTGTCCTTCATCTTGCTGCGTCAGAACCAGCCGAACATGGAGCGTCCTTATCGCAGCCCGCTCGGCGTCCCGGGCGCCGTGCTGACGATCGTCATCGGCGTGGTCACCCTGATCTACCAGATTCAGGACGCGAACTTCACCAAGGGCGTGGTGTGGGTTGCGCTGTGGTTCGCCATCGCGATCGTCTATTTCGGGCTGGTCGGCCGTCACAAGCTCATCCTGTCGCCGGAAGAAGAGTTCGCGCTGGAGCACGCGCAGAAAGCCTGACCTGTCTCGAACACGAAAACACCCGGCCGCTTCTCGCGGCCGGGTCCAGATTTGAACTCTCGAAGCGCCATAAAGGCGGCGGAGCTTGCAAGAATGGCCGGAAATTTCTCGTTCGATCAGTTGAAGAAGGTAGTCTCCAGCGGGGAGGTCGACACGGTGCTCGCCTGCATCGTCGACATGCAGGGCCGGCTGGCGGGAAAGCGGTTCCTGGCCCAGTATTTCGTCGATTCCGCCCATGATGAGACGCATGGCTGCAACTATCTCTTGGCCGCCGACATCGATATGGAGCCGGTGCCCGGCTACAAGGCGGCGAGCTGGTCGAAGGGTTACGGCGACTTCGTCATGAAGCCGGATCTGTCGACGCTGCGGCGCATTCCATGGCTGGAAAAGACGGCGCTGGTGATCTGCGACGTGCTCGACCATCACACCCATGATGACCTGCCGCATTCGCCGCGCGCCATCCTGAAGAAGCAGGTCAAACGGCTGAGCGAGCGCGGCTATATCGGCTATTTCGCCTCCGAGCTCGAATTCTATCTGTTCAGCGAAACCTACGATTCCGCTCGCAAGAAGCACTGGCAAGGCCTCGACACAGCCTCGCCCTATATCGGCGACTACCAGATCGGCATCACCACCAAGGAAGAAGGCGTCATGCGCCGGCTGCGCAATGAGATGGAAGCGGCCGGCATACCGATCGAGAATTCCAAGGGCGAGTGGGGTCCGGGCCAGGAAGAAATCAACGTCCGCTATGCCGAGGCGCTCGACATGGCCGACCGCCACGTCATCCTGAAGAACGGCGCCAAGGAGATCGCCGAGTCTGAAGGCAAGGCGATTTCGTTCATGGCCAAGTACAATTACGGGCTGGCCGGCAATTCCAGCCACATCCACAATTCGCTGTGGAGCGCCGACGGCAAGACGCCGCTTTTTTATGACAAGAATGCCGAATGGACGCTGTCTACGCTCGGCCAGCAATGGGCGGCGGGCCAGCTCAAATACGCCAAGGAATTCACCTGGTTCCTGGCGCCCTACATCAACTCCTACAAGCGCTTCCAGGCCGGCACTTTCGCGCCGACCAAGATCATGTGGAGCGAGGACAACCGCACCGCCGGTTTCCGCCTGTGCGGCGAGGGCACCAAGGGCATCCGCATGGAATGCCGCATCGGCGGCGCCGATCTGAACCCCTATCTCGCCTTCGCCGCGCTGATCGCGGCCGGCCTTGCCGGCATCGACGAAAAGCTTGAACTGCAAAAACCCTTCGTCGGCGATGCCTATCAAGCCTCGCAGCTGCCGGAAATTCCGAAGACCCTGCGTGATGCCACCGAGACGCTGGCGAAATCGGAGATGCTGAAGCAGGCGCTCGGCGACGGCGTGCTCGAGCATTATGTCCATACGGCCCACTGGGAGCAGTTCGAATACGACCGCCGCATTACCGATTGGGAACTGCACAGGGGGTTCGAGCGGTACTAAACTACGCCAGTGCTGCCCTTCGGCCTTTGGTGCCGGACGGACGGGCGGCCCAAACCGAGATTGTCATTAACTGTGAGGGCTCAAAGGAATGACCGAAGCGGTCAAGATAAAATCTCCCGTCGATGGTTCGATCTATGCCGAGCGGCCTGTGGCCACCGACCAGGCGATCAATGCGGCAGTCGAGCGTGCCAAGGCGGCGCAGGAGAAATGGGCTCAGACGCCGGTCGTCGAGCGCGGCAAGTACATGCTGGCGATGCTGGAAGCGCTGGTCGCCATGACCGAAGAGATCGTGCCGGAGATCGCCTGGCAGATGGGTCGTCCGGTGCGCTATGGCGGCGAGTTCGGCGGCGTCAGGGAACGTACCAGCTACATGGTCGAGATCGCGGAAGCGGCACTCAAGCCGGTCCTCGCCTCCAATCCGAAGGACGGGTTTCGCCGCTATGTGAAGAAGGTGCCGCTCGGCGTGGTCTTGGTGATTGCGCCCTGGAACTATCCCTATCTTACCGCCGTCAACACTATCGTGCCGGCCCTGATGGCCGGCAGTGCCGTCATCCTTAAGCATGCGGCGCAGACGCTGCTGGTCGGCGAACGTTTTCAACAGGCGTTCGACAAAGCAGGCCTGCCCAAGGGTCTGTTCCAGAACCTCGTCATGAACCATGTGCAGACCGAAAAACTGCTCGGATCGGGCAAGATCGACCATGTCAATTTCACCGGCTCGGTTGCCGGTGGCCGCGCCATCGAAAAGGCCGCGGCAGGCACCTTCATGACCCTCGGCCTCGAACTTGGCGGCAAGGACCCGGCCTATGTCCTGGCCGACGCCAAGATGGATCATGCCGTCGCCAACCTGGTCGACGGGGCCTTCTACAATTCCGGCCAGTGCTGCTGCGGCATCGAGCGCGTCTATGTCCATGAGAAGGTCTATGACGAATTCATCGAAGGCTTTATCGCCGAAACCAAGAACTACGTCGTCGGCAACCCGCTCGACCAGGCGACGACGATGGGGCCGATGGCACAGGCGCGCTTCGCCGACCTGATCCGCGAGCAGAAGGCCGAGGCGCTGCGCAAGGGCGCCAAGGCCCACATCAACATGAAGGTTGCCAATGACGAGCAAGGCTCGCCCTATCTGGCGCCAGAGGTGCTGACCGAGGTCGATCATCAGATGAGTGTCATGCGCGAGGAAAGTTTTGGGCCTATCGTCGGCATCATGAAGGTGCGCAACGACGAAGAGGTGATCGCGCTGATGAACGACAGCCCCTATGGGCTGACAGCCTCGATCTGGACGCGCGATATTGAGCATGCAGTGGCGATCGGCGACCGTGTCGAGACCGGCACCGTGTTCATGAACCGCTGCGACTATCTCGATCCGGCGCTGGTCTGGACCGGTGTCAAGGACACCGGCAGGGGCGCCGCCCTGTCGGCCATAGGCTACGACAATCTGACCAGGCCGAAATCATACCATCTGCGCGAAGCCATCTGATCGTTCTGAAAGATAAAAATGTCAAAACTCATTTCCAAATGGAATTACCCGACAACCGTTCGGTTCGGTGCTGGGCGCATCAAGGAATTGCCTGATGTGCTTGATGCCACGGGCATCAAGCGGCCGCTCTTCGTTACCGATCCGGGGCTAGCCAAGCTGCCGGTGGTCGCCTCGACGCTGAAGGTCCTCGACGACGCCAAGGTACCCTATGGCGTGTTTTCCGAGGTCAAGCCGAACCCGGTCGACTCCAACCTGACCGCCGGCATTGCCGTGTTCCAGAAGGGCAAGCATGACGGCGTCATCGCCTTCGGCGGCGGTTCGGCGCTCGACCTCGGCAAGCTGATCGCCTTCCAGGCCGGCCAGGCGCGGCCGGTCTGGGATTTCGAAGATATCGGCGACTGGTGGACGCGCGCCAACTCCGATGCGATCGCACCGATCATCGCCGTGCCGACCACCGCCGGCACCGGCTCGGAGGTCGGCCGCGCCGGAGTCATCACCAATGAAGCGACCCACACCAAGAAGGTCATCTTCCATCCGAAACTTTTGCCGGCCATCGTCATCGCCGATCCGGAACTGTCGGTCGGCATGCCGGGCTTTATCACAGCCGGCACAGGCATGGACGCGCTTGCTCACTGCCTCGAGGCCTATTGCGCGCCGGGCTATCATCCGATGGCCGACGGCATCGCTGTCGAAGGCGTGCGGCTCGTCTTGGAGAACCTGCCGAAGGCCTATGCCAACGGTAAGGATCTTGTCGCCCGCGCCCACATGATGAGTGCGGCCGCCATGGGCGCCGCCGCTTTCCAGAAGGGGTTGGGCGCGATCCACTCGCTGTCGCATCCGATCGGCGCGCTCTACGACACCCATCACGGCATGACCAACGCCGTGTTCATGCCTTATGTGCTGGCCTTCAACCGCGACGCCATCGAGGTGCGCATCGCCCGGCTCGCGGCTTATTGCGGCATCAAGGGCGGCTTCGACGGCTTCGCCAAGGCCGTCATCAAGCTTCGCAAGGAATTGAAGGTGCCGCACGCGCTGCCGGGCCTGATCAAGGGGCTTGACATGGACAAGAAGCGCAAGGGCCTGATCGCCGACATGGCGGTGGTCGATCCGACCGCCGGCGGCAACCCGGTCAAGCTGACCAGGAAGGCGGCGCTGACGCTGCTCGACAATGCCATTGCCGGCACCGTCTGAGACGGTTTTTCGCGCCGAAAGTTGATCTGGGAAATTGAGGGCAAAGAAAGGGGAAAAGATGGAAGTTAAGACAGAAGTTCGTTAGCCGGAAAAATAATCGCAGAGCGATTGCTACAGCCGGTTAAAAAGAGTTTACTTTTTCGTACTGCAGGGCATCGCTTTCACAAAGCTTTCATCGGGCTGTCACACGAAAACGATACCGCATCGCAGGCGTCCAACGGCGTCAGTTCAACGGAGAGAACACATGTTCAAATTCACGGGAAAAGTGCTTTCCCTTACGGCCGTCGCCCTGATGGCGACCTCTGCCATCTCGTCGGCGCAGTCCATGGATGAACTGGTCGCCGCCGCCAAGGCGGAAGGCCAGCTCACCACCATCGCGCTGCCGCACAGCTGGTGCGGCTATGGCGACGTCATCGCCGGCTTCAAGGCGAAGTATCCGGAAATCACCATCAACGAGCTCAATCCCGATGCCGGCTCCGGCGATGAGATCGAGGCGATCAAGGCCAACAAGGACAATAAGGGCCCGCAGGCGCCTGATGTCATCGACGTCGGCCTGTCTTTTGGCCCGTCCGCCAAGGCAGACGGCCTGATCCAGCCCTACAAGGTGTCGACCTGGGATACGATCCCTGACAGCGCCAAGGATGCCGATGGCTACTGGTACGGCGACTACTACGGCGTGCTCGCCTTCGGCGTGAACAAGGCCGTCGTGCAGAACGCACCACAGGACTGGGCTGACCTGCAGAAGCCGGAATACGCCAACTCGGTGGCGCTCGCCGGTGACCCGCGCACCTCGAACAACGCCGTCATGTCGGTCTACGCCTCGGGCCTCGCGGCTGGCGGTACCGGCGGCCAGGACGCCGCCGCCAAGGGTCTGCAGTTCTTCAAGCAGCTCAACGATGCCGGCAACTTCGTGCCGGTCGACGGTGAAGCGGCAGCTGTCGCCCAGGGCACGACGCCGATCGTGATGAACTGGGACTACAACCTGCTCGCCATGCGCGACAAGATGGCCGGCAATCCGGAAATCGAAATCGTCGTGCCAAAGGGAGCAGTGGTCGCAGGCGTCTACGTACAGGCGATCAGCGCCTATGCGCCGCATCCGAACGCCGCCAAGCTGTGGATGGAGTATCTCTACTCGGACGAAGGCCAGCTCGGCTGGCTGAAGGGCTACTGCCACCCGATCCGCTTCAATGACCTCGCCAAGAAGGGCGTGATCCCGAAGGAGATGCTGGACAAGCTGCCGGCTGCCGAGAACTACGAAAAAGCGATATTCCCAACCTTGGAGGAACAGAACGCCGCCAAGAAGGAAATCAGCACGAACTGGGATGCCGTCGTTGGCGCCGTCGTGAAGTAATTCATAGGGCGCCGGCCGGTTCGCCGGCCGGCGCCCTATGCCAGACTTCGGGAATTCCATGGCAGAGTCCACAATCTCCCAGACAGCCCGCGTCAGTCCTGGCGCGCCGGAGATCAGCCGCCTTCGGCTGCCACTGCATTGGTTAGGCGTAACGCCGTTCTTCGTTTTCGCGCTGGTCTTTCTGATCCTGCCCACTGTAGGGCTGATCGCGGGCGCGTTCAAAAATGCAGCCGGCGACTATACGTTCGACAACATCATAGCGTTGTCGCAACCCAAGCTCGCAGCGGCCTATTGGGTATCCATTCAGATCAGCTTTGTTTCTGCGGTCCTTGGCGCGTTGATCGGCCTGGCCATGGCGGTGGCAGTGGTTCGCGGAGGCTTGCCGCCGTGGTTACGCTCGGCGACCTTGACCTTCTCGGGCGTCGCCTCGAATTTCGCGGGCGTACCGCTGGCATTCTCGTTCATTGCAACGCTAGGTCGGCTCGGAGTGGCGACGATCCTGTTGCGTGACGTTTTCGGCATCAACATCTATTCGCTCGGCTTCAGTATCTTTTCGTTTTGGGGCCTGATTCTCACCTATCTCTATTTCCAGATCCCATTGATGATCGTCATCATCACGCCGGCGGTCGATGGGTTGAAGAAGGAATGGGGCGAAGCTGCCGCGACGCTCGGGGCAACCAATTGGCAATATTGGCGCATGGTGGTCATCCCGGTGTTATGGCCTAGCTTTCTCGGTACGACGGTCCTCCTCTTTGCCAATGCCTTCGGGGCGGTCGCAACGGCCTATGCACTGACGGGGCCGTCACTCAACATCGTGCCCATCCAGCTGTTCGCGCAGATTCGCGGCGACGTGCTGTACAATCCGAATCTAGGCTATGCGCTTGCATTCGGCATGATCGTCATCACCGGCCTGGCCAACCTCTTCTATATCTTGTTTCAACGGAGAGCCGAACGGTGGCTGAAATGAAGCAAGGCAGCCGCTTTTGGGCTTGGCTCGTTTTTGGCGTGGGAACCACTTATTTTGTCCTGCCGCTTTTGGCGACCTTTGAATTCTCGTTGCGTAAGCGGCGAGGGGAATATTCCTTTGACGCCTACCGCTCAGTCTTCGGAGATCCGAATTTCCAGACGACATTTACCTATTCCGTCGTTGTGGCGGTCTTCACCATCCTTCTGGGGGTGCTGCTCGTTGTCCCGACGGCTTACTGGATACGGCTGCGGCTACCGAATCTGCGGCCGGTCGTAGAGTTCATAACCCTGCTGCCGCTGGTTATCCCCGCTATCGTCATCGTCTTCGGCTACATCAGAATGTTCGGTTCGAATTCAACGCTGCCTTTTCTGGCGACAGCGCGCGGCACCGATGCTCTGCTGGTCATCGGCTATGCAGTGCTGGCGCTGCCTTATATGTACCGGGCGGTCGATACCGGTCTCAGGACCATCGACGTCAGAACGCTCACCGAAGCCGCACAAATCCTCGGCGCCGGCTGGACCACCATCATCGCCCGCATCATCCTGCCGAACGTACTGATCGCCGTCTTATCCGGCGCGTTCCTGAGTTTTGCCATCGTCATCGGCGAGTTCACCATGGCCTCGCTGTTGAACCGCCCGGCCTTCGGCCCTTACCTGCAGAATATCGGCGCCAACAGTGCCTATGAGCCGTCGGCACTGGCGCTCATTTCGTTCGCCATCACCTGGGGCTGCATGTCGCTGATCCAGATCCTGTCGCGTTTTGCGCCGCGATCGGCGAACCGGCCAAACTGATCGAAAAGTACTGACCGAAAGAAAAGCCATGGCCGAGCCATTCCTCTCCATCCAGCAGGTGCGAAAAGCCTTCGGCGCCACCACCGTCGTCCAGGACTTCAATCTCGACGTCGAGCCGGGCGAATTCGTCTCCTTCCTCGGGCCATCGGGCTGCGGCAAGACGACGGTGCTGCGCATGGTCGCCGGCTTCGAGGAGCCGAGCGCCGGCAGGATCGTGGTGGCCGGCAAGGACATCACCCGGCTCAAGCCCAACCAGCGCAACGTCGGCATGGTGTTCCAGGCCTATGCGCTGTTTCCGAACCTGACCGTGGCGCAGAACATCGGCTTCGGGCTGAAGGTCGCGGGCATGCCAAAGGCCGATGCCGACAGGCGCGTTGCCGAGATGCTCGACCTCATCAAGCTGCCGCAGATGGGCGACCGCTATCCCTATCAGCTCTCCGGCGGCCAGCAGCAGCGCATCGCGCTGGCGCGGGCCATTGCGCCGAAGCCGAAGCTCCTGCTGCTCGACGAGCCGCTGTCGGCGCTCGACGCCAAGGTCCGCGTGTCGCTGCGCGAGGAAATCCGCTCGATCCAGAAGAAGCTCGGCATCACCACCGTCTTCGTCACCCACGACCAGGAAGAGGCGCTGTCGATCTCCGACCGCATCGCCGTCATGTATGGCGGCAAGGCCGAGCAGGTCGGCACGCCGTTCGAGATCTACAACCGGCCGGCGACCAAATTCGTCGCCAATTTCGTCGGCACGCTGAACGTGCTCGAAGGCACCGTCACCGACGCGGCGTCGGGCAAGGTGCGCGTCAACGCGCAAGAGATCTCGCTGCAGGGAAAGCTCAACGGCTCCAAGTCCGGCGACACGCTGTCGCTGGCGCTGCGGCCCGAGGCGATTTCGCTCGGTCGCCATCCCGGCCGTGACGCCAGTCTTTCGGGCGAGATTACCGAAGTGCATTTCCTCGGCTCGGTCATCCGGGTTCGGGTCGGCATCGGCGGCAGCACGGTGTCGCTCGACACGTTCAACAGCCCGGCCACCCCGCCGCCCGCCGTCGGCGAAAAGGCCGAGATTTCCTTCTCGTCGGGCGACATGCTGGTGCTGCATTAGGGGAAGAGTGAATGGTGAATGGTGAATAGTGAATAGCAAGAAGGCACTTTACGCGCCGAAACTTCTCTGCATGCCATTCACCATTCACATCAGCCAAAGCCGGTCGCCTTTTTTTTGCGGTGCCAATCGCCCGGCTTCACCGGTACGGTAGGGGATGGCGCTTTTCGAGCTGACCCTTGTTCTTCTGCTGATCGCCGTCGCGCTGACGGCGCTGTCGCGGCGTCTCCAGGTTCCCTATCCTTCGTTGCTGGCATTGGCGGGCGCCGGTATCGCCTTCCTGCCGTTTGCGCCGACTATCGAGATCGATCCCGAACTGGCGCTCGCCTTGTTCATCGCGCCGGTGCTTCTCGATGCTGCCTACGACACGTCGCTGCGCGATCTCAATCGCTACAGACTGCCACTTGCCTTGCTGGCGCTTGGCGCCGTCGTTTTCACCACTGCTGCCGTGGCGCTTGTCGGATGGACAATGGCAGGCTTGCCGATCGCCGCGGCAATCGCCTTCGGCGCGATCGTGGCGCCGCCCGATGCCGTCGCAGCGTCGGCCGTGCTTGGACAGTTCAAGGTGCCGCATCGCGTCACCGCGATCCTGCAAGGAGAAAGCCTGCTCAACGACGCCACGGCACTCCTGATCTACCGCATGGCGGTTTCCGCTGCTGCCGGCTCCATCCTGCCGAGCAGCGCGGTTCCGATGATCTTGCTGTCGACGGTCGGCAGCCTTGCCGCTGGTTATGTGCTCGGCCGGCTGTCTCTCGTCACCCTCAGTCGCATCAGCGATCCGGCAAGTGGCACGGTGGTGCAATTTGCCGGGACTTTCGGCGTCTGGATCCTGGCCGACAAGATCGGGCTCTCCGCCATCATTACGATCGTCGTCTATGCCATGACCATCGCGCGCACCGCGCCGCGCCGCATGCCGGCCAGAAATCGCGTCAGCTCCTACTCGGTCTGGGAGACGGCGGTCTTCGTGCTGAACGTTCTGGCCTTCGTCCTGATGGGACTTCAGGCACGATTGATCGTCGGCCGGCTGGCCGAGCAGGGGCAGGTCGAAGCGTTCGTCTTCGCCGCAGCCGTGCTGGCTGTCGTCATCGTCTCGCGCCTTGTCTGGGTTCTGGGATGCGGCGCGATCATCAGGTGGCTTGCCGCCTTCGGTGACGCGGAACGGCAAGCTGAAGCCCCGTCGTTCCGCGGCGGCGTGCTGATCGGCTGGTGTGGCATGCGTGGTCTGGTCACCCTTGCGGCAGCGTTTGCCTTGCCGGCCGACTTTCCGGGGCGCGACCCGATCGTGCTCGCCGCCTTCTCGGTCGTTCTCGGCACATTGGTGCTGCAAGGCATGAGCCTAAAGCCGCTGCTGCGCTTGCTGCGTCTCGATCCGGACGGAACTGTCGACCACGAGGTCGCGCAGGCACGCGTCGCCATCATGCAGGCAGCGCTGGACGTGTTGAGCGGCAAGACATCGAATGCCGCGGCCGTGGTCCGCGAGCAATTTACCGCGCAGCGTACGATCGCTGAAAACCCGGAGGACGCCCAGGCAGCGACCGAGTACGACAGATTGCGTCTCTATGCGATAAAGAGCCAGCGTGACGCGCTGGAACAGCTGCGTATCGACGGCACGATCGGCGATGAAGCGTATCACCGCCTGGAGGAGGAAATCGACTGGTCGGAATTGGCCGCCTCTCCGCCGGGGCGATTCCAGCCGCTGACGACTTAGCCGCGCGCTGTCTGGCCCAAGCTCTCTCCATCCAGCTGCACATTGCAACCAATCCGCCAAACCGCTACTGCCATCACGAAATTGAGCCGGTTAAGCAATGAAGCTGGTCAGCTACAACATCCAGTACGGTTTCGGCAGCGACGGCCGCTACGATCTCGCGCGCTCCGCCGAGGTTGTCGCTGGCGCAGACATCATCGCGTTGCAGGAAGTGGAACGGCACTGGCTGCGAAGCAACGAAGATGACCAGCCGGAAATCCTTTCCCGGCTACTGCCGGAATACCATTGCGTTTATGGCCCGGCCTTCGACATGGACGCCAGCGAGCGACATGACGGTCGCATCGTCAACCGGCGGCGGCAATTCGGCACCATGATCCTGTCCAAGCTGCCGATCGTCTGGTCGCGCCTGCACACGTTGCCACTGCGCCGCACGGTGCGTCCCCTCAACACCCGCAACGCGGCGCTTGAATGCATGATCCGCGCCCCTGCCGGACCAATGCGGGTGCTGTCGCTGCATCTCGCGCATATCGCGGCCGAGGAGCGGCTGGAGCAGATCGATTACCTGCTCGCCGAGCATCGCCGTGCACCGTCCGACGGCGGCCCGTGGAGCGGCGCTGATGACGAAGCCGAGCGCAATTGGAGCAATGGCGAGCCGGAGCCGGAAAACCCGCTGGCGGCGATCTGGATGGGCGATTTCAACATGGAGCCGGGCAGCGCCGAGTACCGGCGCATCGTCGGCAGCATGCCCTATCATCGCGGTGCTGCCTATCTCGACGGTTTTGTCGATGCCGCCGCTGTCGCCAGCGAACCGACGGCGGATTTCCATACCCATGTGAAGACCATCGACGGCAGGCTGGCAAAGCGCCGGCTCGACCATTGCTTCGTCGGCGGGATGTTGGCGGGCCGCGTGCGCTCGGTCAGTGCCGATATCGACGAAATCGCCTCGGACCATTTTCCGCTGCGCGTTGACATCGACCTGGAAACGCCATTCACAACGGGGGCCGGCGGCGGGATGACCCGCCGATGAGCTTGTTCGTCTTCTTCGCGGTGCTTGCCGCCGCCGCCATGCACGCGATCTGGAACGCGCTGGTCAAGGTCCATCTCGACCGCTTCCTGTCGATCACGCTGATGACGCTCGGCATGGGCGCCGTTGCGCTTCTGGCTCTGCCATTTGTCGAGGTGCCGAAGTCGGAAGTGTGGCCCTATATCATCGCCTCGGTGGTCTTCCACATGGGTTACAGGACGTTTCTGATCGGCGCCTATAAGGCCGGTGATTTCGCGCAGACCTATCCGCTGGCGCGCGGCACCGCACCGCTGCTTGCAGCACTTGGCGGCATGGTGGTTGTCGCTGAAGTTCCGACACCGCTGGCCATCGTCGGGATCGTGCTTTTGTCGGCCGGGACGCTGGTGCTGTCGTTTCGCGGCGGCGCGCATCTGGAAAGGCTGAACCCGCGTGCCGTCGGCTTTGCGCTGGGTACATCGATCTTCATCGCCAGCTATACGCTTTCAGACGGCAGCGGCGCGCGGCTGGCCGCAACTGCATCGAGCTATGCGGCATGGCTGTTCGTCTGTGATGCGGCATGGGCGCTGGTGCTGTGCCTGATCTTTCGCGGACCAAAGGCGCTGCCGGTGCTGGGGCGCGACTGGAAGGCGGGCGTGTACACCGGCGTGCTCAGCGGCGCCGCCTACTGGATCGTGATGTGGGCGATGACCAAGGCGCCGATCGCCTCGGTCGCCGCGCTGCGCGAAACCTCGATCCTGTTCGCCATGATGATTTCGGTGTTTGCGCTCGGCGAGAAGATGACGGGATGGCGCGGTGCCGCCGTGCTCAGCATTGTTGCCGGGGTGGTCGCGCTGAGGCTCGGGTAAGCTAAGCGCTTATATCCAGATCGAACACCATCAGCCCATCCATGCCGCCTTCAAGCGCCGCGACCAGCCGGGCGCCGGCTCGGCTGTGAGCCTCATGCATCAGATAGGCGTCGCGTGCTGCGGCATCGCGGAAGTCGATGGTGAAGCCGTGCGTGAAGCCGCGCGCGAACGGTTCTGGGCTGGTGTTGGCGTTGAATTCGACCTTGCCCATGCGTCGATGAGCCGTCGCAATGCTTCGAGAGCGGCATGGATTGCCGCTCGCTCGTCGTCGGTGACGTCATTGCGGAATCGAGCGAAGACACGGTGCCGGATCATTCTTGGGATCTTATGCCGCTTGGTTGGTGGAAAACACAGCCGGCGGCAGCGGCTCGCGGCCAAGTATAAGATCGGCGCCCTTTTCGCCGACCATGATGGTCGGCGCATTGGTGTTGGATGAGGGGATGCGCGGCATCACCGAGGCGTCGCAGACGCGCAGACCCTCGATGCCGCGCAGCCTGAGGTCGGGCGTTACCACGCTCATCGCGTCATGGCCCATGCGGCAGGTGCCGACAGGGTGGTGGTCGGTCTTGGAACTGCGGCAGGCATAGTCGAACAGCTCGTTGTCGCTGGTGAGTGTCGATCCCGGCAGCACCTCGCGCAGCACGTAAGGGGCAAGCGCCTTCTGCCGCATGATCTCGCGCGCCAGCCTGAGCCCCTTGATCGACATGTCGCGATCGTGGGGATCAGCCCAGTAATTTGGATCGATCAGCGGGCTGTCGGCCGGGTTGGCACTGTTCAGCCGTATCGTGCCGCGTGAACGCGGGCGCAGGAAGGCCGAGTTCAGCGTCACGCCCGGATTTTTCAGTTTCTCGACGCCGGCCTCGATGCCGGAGCCGAGGCCGAGATGGAGCTGGATATCGGGCGAGGCGGCGGTCGGATCGGCGTACCAGAAGCCGCCGGTCTCGAACAGGCTGGAGGCAACCGGGCCCTTCTTGAGCAACAGATATTGCAGGCCGGCCCACACCGTCCGGTGCAGCTTGGCGTAGTTGTCGTAGGTGTGCTCGCCGGTGCATTCGGCAATGACGAACAGGTCGAGATGGTCCTGCAGGTTGGAGCCGACGCCGGGCAGGTCATGCACCGGCGTCACGCCGACCGACTTCAGATGGTCGGCCGGGCCGATGCCCGACTGCATCAGCAGCTTCGGCGAGCCGATGGCGCCGGACGAGACGATCACTTCGCGCTCGGCGCGCAGGATCGTCGGTTGGCCGCCCGGCCTGTCGACGATCTCGACACCGACGGCGCGGCCTTTCTCGACGACGATGCGCGTCACCAGCACGCCGGTCCTGACGGTCAGGTTCTTGCGCTCGCGGATCGGCCTGAGATAGGCGACCGAGGCAGAGGACCGTCTTGCGTCCTTCTGCGTCAATTGATAGTAGCCGACGCCTTCTTGGGCTACGCCGTTGAAGTCCGGATTGAAGGGAATGCCCATCTCCTGCCCGGCGCGGAAATAGGCTTCGCAGATCGGCAGCGGCGCAATCGGGTTCGAGACGCCGAGCGGGCCCTGATCGCCGTGATAATCATTGGCGTAGCGCTGGTTGTTCTCGGCCCGCTTGAAATAGGGCAGCACGTCGCGATAGCCCCAGCCGGCAAGGCCCTCTTCCTTTTCCCAGGCGTCGTAATCGCGGGCATTGCCGCGTGTATAGATCTGGGCGTTGATGGAGGAGCCGCCGCCGATCACCTTGGCCTGCGTGTACCGGAAGACGCGGTCCTTCATGTGCTTTTGCGGCACGGTCGACCAGCCCCAGGCGGCGATGCCCTTGGTCATCTTGGCGAAACCGGCCGGCATGTGGATCAGCGGGTGCCAGTCCTTGCCGCCGGCCTCGAGCAGCAGCACCTGATGCGACGGATCTTCGCTCAGACGGTTGGCGAGGACGCAACCGGCCGGGCCGGCGCCGACGATGATGTAGTCGGTCATGGCGTCACCTGTTCACAGCCTCGGCACCGACAGTGCGCCGTCGACATTGATGATCGAGCCGGTCGAAAAACCGAGCTTGCCGCCGGCGAGTGCCGCGACCGCGGCGCCGACATCGGCGGCTTCGCCCCAGCGCTTCGCCGGCACCAGCCCGCCGTCGATCAGCGCGTCGTATTTGGCGGTGACGCCTGATGTCATGTCGGTGCGGATGATGCCCGGCCGCACCTCGAACACGCCGATATTTTCGGGAGCAAGCCGCAGCGCCAGGGTCTTCACCCACATCGAAAGCCCGGCCTTGGAGATGCAATAGTCGGCACGTTCGGGCGAGGCCATTTCGGCGCTGACCGAGGTGATGGTGATGATCGATCGGGGGTAATCACCCGGCGTTGCAAGCATCGCCCTGGCAACGGCCTGGCTGAGGAAGACGGTGCCGCGCAGATTGATGCCCAGGATCCGGTCGAAGTTCTCCGGGTTCAATTCCAGCAGGTCGCCGCGTATGACGGCGCCGATGCCGGCATTGTTGATCAGGCAGTCGATGCGGCCGAAGGCGCTTGTCGCGGCATCGATCAGCGCTGCATGGCTGTCGAGATCGGCGATGTCGCCGCGATGATAGGCGAATTTCGCGCCGCGGGCGGCAATGTCAGCGGCAAGCCCGTCACAGGCTTTTTCGGCAAGGTCCACGACAAGGATGTCGAAGCCCGCATCGGCCAGCGCCTCGGCGCAAGCAAGGCCGATGCCGCGCGCGCCGCCGGTGACGATGGCTGCCGGGCGGGTCATGCGACAAGCTCCGTCTTGCGGATGTGGTCGGCGACGCGCAGTGCTTGTGCTGCGATCGACAGCGCCGGATTGACCGCCGCCGAGTTCGGCAGGAAGCTAGCGTCGACGACAAACAGGTTCCGGTGGTCGAACGAGCGGCAGAACGGGTCGAGCGGCGAGGTCGCCGGATCGTCGCCCATCTTGACCGTTCCGCACTGATGCGACGGCGTGCGCTTGTCGAAAGGCCGCGACAGGACGATCGGATAGCCGCAGGCACGGAAATTCTCGCGCATCACCTTGGTCAGCCCGTCGAGCGACTGCATGTTGGAACGCCGCCACTGCATGACGATATCCTTGCCGTCGACCATGATGCGGCTTTCGGGATCGGGCAGGTCCTCGCACATCAGGTACCAGTCGACGGCGTGGCCGGCCATGAAGTCCAGCGCGAATTTGGGTGCAAGCTTGACGTTGGCGCTCAGGATATAGCCGTCGATCTTGCCGAGAAGCTGGACGTTGCCGAGCGGCTTGCCGCCCTTGCCGTCGGACAGATAGTAGTCGTTGAGCATCAGCGTCTTCTGGTAGACGGACGTGTTCCTGCGGCGCGGATCGATCGCCAGCATGGCGCTCGAATTGTGGTTCATGAAGTTGCGGCCGACCTGGTCGGAACGGTTGGCGAGGCCGTTGCCCCCACCCTTGCTGCTGGGAGAGGGCGAGCGCAGCAGGATGACCGCCGAATTGACCGCGCCGGCCGAGAGGATGACCAGCTTCGGCGTCACTTTCTTGAGCGTGCCATTCTGGCGATAGTGAACGGCGGCAATCGTCCTGGCATCCGACGACGCTTCGAGATATTCGACATGGGCGCCGGTCTCGAGCCTGATGTTCCGGTCGGTAAGTGCCTCCGTCAGCGGCCCTGTTTGGGCATCGACCTTGCCGGTCCCGGTGTTGGGAAACGCGTCCCAGCCTGTCTGGCCGTCCTTTAGCCAGGCATCGATATCGACGCCGAGCGGCAGCGATGCCGGATGCAGGCCGAGGCCCTTGAGTTCGGCGCGGGCGCGGGCGATGGGCGGCTCATCCGGCACCGGCCCGAACGCATAGGGGATGGAGTGGAACGGCTCGGTCGGGTCTTCGCCGAGTGCGCCGCGCACGCGAAAAAGCTGCTCGGCCCTGGAATACCACGGCTCGAAGTGCTCATAGGAGAACGGCCAGGCCGGCGAGATGCCGCCATAGTGCTCCATGGCGGAAAAATCTTGCCTGCGGTAGCGGATCAGCACCGCGCCATAGAATTTCGAATTGCCGCCGACATAGTAGTAGTTGCCGGGGTTGAACGCAGCACCCCCGGCCTCGCGCCACATTTCCTTCGGCCGGTAGTGGCCGTCGACGAAGATGGCGCGTGTGTTGCGCGTGTGCGGGGTCGTCTGCAGCTTCTCGCCGCGCTCCAGCATCAGGATCGAGGCGCCGCTGCCGGCAAGGCCGGAAGCGGTCGTGGCGCCGCCGATGCCGGAGCCGATGATGACGATGTCCGGGTTTGTCATGGCTGTCAGAGGATACGGTTCTCGGTCGCCGGATCGAAGAACACCGCCTTGGTCAGGTTGAAGGCGAGCGGCGTGCTGGTGCCCGGCTGGATGTTGGCGTCGGCGCGCAGACGCGCCACCACAGCCTTGCCTCCCAGGTTGGTGACGGCGAAAGTGTCGGAGCCGGCCGGTTCCACGACCTCGATGTGACAGTCGGCGGTGGCGATGTTCGATGCGTTGCGTTCGGCCCCTTCGGGATCGGTCAGCGCCTCGGGGCGAACGCCGAAGATGATCGGCCTGTCGTGGAATGCCGACAGACCCGTCGGCGCATCGGCCAGCGGCAGCGAGATCGGCTCGCGCGCCTCGCGCTGCAGCACCACGGACAACGCATTGCCATTGCCGCCGATCGTCGCCGGGATCAGGTTCATGGCCGGTGAGCCCATGAAGTCGGCAACGAACAGATTGGTCGGGTTGTTGTAGATTTCGGCAGGCGTGCCGAACTGCTGCACCTCGCCGTCGCGCATCACCGCGATCTTGGTGGCCAGCGTCATCGCCTCGATCTGGTCGTGAGTGACGTAGACGATCGTGGTGCCGGTGGTTGCATGCAGGCGCTTGATTTCGATGCGCATATCGACGCGCAGCTTGGCGTCGAGGTTGGAGAGCGGCTCGTCGAAGAGAAAGAGCTTGGGGTCGCGCACCAGCGCCCGGCCCATGGCTACGCGCTGGCGCTGGCCGCCGGAAAGCTGGCTCGGCTTGCGCTGCAAGAGGTGGCCGATCTGCAGCACTTTCGCCACCTTGTCGATCGCCTTCTGGCGCTCCTGAGCCGGCACGCCGCGCATCTCCATGCCGAAGGCAATGTTTCCCGCGACCGTCATGTTTGGATAGAGCGCGTAGCTCTGGAACACCATGGCGATGTCGCGCTTCGAGGGGTGGAGATCGTTGATCGCCCGTCCGTCGACACGGATTTCGCCTTCGGTGATGGTTTCCAGGCCGGCGATGGTGTTGAGCAGGGTCGACTTGCCGCAGCCGGACGGGCCGACCAGCACGAGGAAGCCGCCCTTTTCGAGATCGAGGTCGATGCCCTTCAGGATCTCGACCGATCCGAACCGCTTCCTCAGCCCATCAATTTCGAGAAATGCCATTCGATTATCCTTTAACGGCGCCGGCCATCAGGCCGCGCACGAAATAGCGGCCAGCGACCACATAGACGAGCAGGGTCGGCAGTGCGGCGATCATCGCCGCCGCCATGTTGACGTTGTATTCGACGACGCCGGTCGAGGTGTTGACGACGTTGTTCAGCGCCACAGTCATCGGCATCGCGTCGCCTGTGCCGGCATAGGCCGAGGCGAACAGGAAGTCGTTCCAGATATTGGTGAATTGATAGATGACGGTGACGACGAAGATCGGCATCGAATTCGGCAGCATGATGCGCCGGAAAATCTGGAAGAAGCTGGCGCCGTCGACCTGTGCCGCCTTGACCAGTTCGGTCGGGAAGGCCTCGTAATAATTGCGGAAAAACAAAGTGGTGAAGCCAAGCCCGTAGACGACGTGGACAAAGACCAGGTTGACCGTCGGATTGCCCAAGCCGAATGAAAATCCCGTGGCGTTTCGCAGCGTCACGCCGAAACGGCCGAGGCTGCCGAGGATCGTCGCCATCGGCAACAGCACCGACTGGAACGGAATGAAGCAGGCAAACAACATCAGCCCGAAGACCAGTGTGTGGCCGCGGAAGCGCCATTTGGTCAGGACATAGCCGTTGAGCGCGCCGAGCAGCGTCGAGATCAGCACCGCCGGAACCACCATCTTGATGGAATTCCAGAAATAGCCCTTGATACCGGCGCAGGTCAGGCCGACGCAGGTTTCGCCCCACGCCTTCAGCCATGGCTCGAAGGTCGGCGCCTGCGGCAGCGCCAGCATGTTGCCGTTCTGGATCTCGTCCATGGTCTTGAACGAGGTCACCAGCATGACGAACAGCGGCATCAGGTAAAACAGCGCGAACAGCGCCAGGAGCCCGTAGATGACGATGCGGTTAATGGTCCTGGCGCTGATGCCGCCAGTGCTCTGGCGAGCGGGAGTGGCAATGACGCTCATCGCGGCCGCTCCCTGAGTTCGGAATAAAGATAAGGCACGATGATCGCGGTGATGGTCATCAGCATGATCACGGCGCTGGCCGAGCCGACCGCCATTTCGTTGCGCTTGAACGTGTACTCGTACATGAAGTTCGAGGGCAGCCAGGCCGAGCCGCCGGGTCCGCCGCTGGTCAGCGCGACCACCAGATCGTAGGACTTGATGGCGAGGTGGGCGAGCACGATGAAGGCCGAAAGGAACACCGGCCGCAGCAGCGGGATGACGATGCGGCGATGGAGCTGGAAGGTCGTGGCGCCGTCGATCTGCGCCGCCTTCATGATCTCGCCGTCGATGCCGCGCAGGCCGGCCAGGAACATCGCCATAACGAAGCCCGAGGCCTGCCAGACGCCGGCGATCACCACGGTGTAGATGACGAAATCCTTGTTCTTGATCCAGTCGAAATGGAAGCTCGTCCAGCCCCATTGATGCAGCGTCTGCTCAAGCCCGAGGCCGGGATCGAGGAACCATTTCCAGGCGACGCCGGTGACGATGAAGGACAGCGCCATCGGGTAGAGATAGATCGGTCGCAACACGCCTTCGCCGCGGATCTTCTGGTCGAGCAGGATCGCCAGGAACAGGCCGAGCGCCAGGCAGATGAAGATGTAGAGAAAGCCGAAAATGCCCATATTGATGATCGACGTGTACCAACTCGACGGCGGGTCGCTCTCGAAGGTCCAGCGCCACAGCCTCTGATAGGCCCGCGGCCCTGATATGGCATAGGACGGGAAGGTCTTGGAGTTGGTGAAGGACAGATAGACCGTCCACAGGATGAAGCCGTAGACGAAGACGATGGTGATCGCAAAGCTTGGCGCCAGTACGATCTTCGGCAGCGCGTCCTGCAGGCGCGAACGCATGGAGGCACCCGGACGCGCATTGTGCTCCGGCGTCAGCTTGATCTGGGTCGCGACCGTAGTCATGGGCTCCTCCCTCTCGGGTCCCTTCACCGCCAGGCGGGGAAGGATAGCCCCGTCCAGGCGGGGCGTGTTGGTTGATCGCCGGCGCCAGGTGATAAGCATTCCGACGCGAGGCCGATCATCCTGGCTTGGTTGAACCTTCCCCACCGGGAGCGGGGAAGGTTCTTCCACGCCTGGTTCCTACTTGGCGTCTTCGATCGCACTGACCAGTTGGGTCACGGCCTCGTCCGAGGTCTTGATCTGGCCGTGGACGAACTTCGAGACGACGTCCTTGTAGGCATTGGCGACCGCCGGCGGCGCGCCGTAGCCTTGCGCCAGCGAACCGAACAGCGTGCCGCCTTCGTTGGCGGCCTTCAGGTCGGCCATGCCCTTCTTACCGCAAGCGTCGAAGTCGGTGTCAGGCACGTCGGTGCGGGCCGGGACCGAGCCTTTGACGACGTTGAAGGCCGACTGGAAGCTCTTCGACAAAGTGGCGGTGGCCAAGGCGGCCTGGGCGGCCTTACGGTCCTCCGGAACGTCGAACATGCCGAACATGTCGGAGTTGTAGACCACGCTGCCGTCGGTGCCCGGGAAGCGGTAGCACAGGAAGTCGGTGCCCGGGGTCTTCTTGGCGGCGTTGAATTCGCCCTTGGCCCAGTCGCCCATGACCTGCACCAACGCATCGCCCTTGATGACCATGGCGGTGGCGAGATTCCAGTCGCGGCCGGAGAAGTTCGGGTCTACATAGGTGACGAGCTTGGCGAGGTTGTCGAACGATTTCTTCATCGTGTCGGACTTCAGCTGCTCCTCGTCGAGGTCGTTGAAGGCCTTCTTGTAGAACTCAGGTCCGCCGGTCGACAACACCACCGAGTCGAACATGGTGGCTTCCTGCCAGTTCTGGCCGCCGAGCGCGAGCGGAATGACGCCCGCCGCCTTGGCCTTGTCGAGCAGCGCGATGAAGTCGTCGAAGGTCTTGGGCTCGGTGCCGCCGATCTTGTCCATCACCGCCTTGTTGATCCACAGCCAGTTGACCGAGTGGACGTTGACCGGAGCCGCGACCCATTTGCCGTCATAGACCGAGAATTTCTGCAGGGCGGCCGGAACGGACTTGTCCCAGCCTTCCTTTACCGCCGTCTCGGTCAGGTCGCCCATCACGCCGGCCGCGGCATAATCGAGCACGGTATAGCCGAGCATCTGGGAGGCGGTCGGGTAGTTGCCGGCTGCGACCATCGCCTTCAGCGCGGTCATGGCGGCGTCGCCGCCGCCGCCGGCCACGGGCACGTCCTTCCAGGCAAAACCTTGCTTGGCCAGATCCTCCTTGAGCACGTTCAAAGCAGCCGCTTCGCCGCCAGACGTCCACCAATGCAGCATCTCGACTTCCTTGACGTCCTGAGCATGAGCCGCGAACGCAAGACCCGACCCGAGAGCCGTTCCGATAAGCAATTTGCGCAACATGTACTTCCTCCCTTGTTGCAGCTACACGACCGGCGATTGTCCGCCGGGTTCTTCCCAACTCAGCCGACCCACCATCCGGTGCGCTGACCGCGATGAAACTGGATCGTCTTTTCCTCGGTATAATCCTCGACGGCGCGCTTGCCGAGTTCGCGTCCGAGACCGGACTGCTTATAGCCTCCGAAAGGCAGCTCGGGATAACCTTCCATGAAAGTGTTCACCCAAACGGTTCCCGAACGCACATTCCGCGCCACCGACATGCAGGTGTCGATGCTGGCGCTCCACACGCCCGCCGATAGACCATAGGGCGTGTTGTTGGCGATGCGCAACGCCTCTTCAATCGATTCAAACGTCAGCACCGACAGCACCGGTCCGAACACTTCTTCACGCGCAATGGCCATGTCTTCGGTGACGCCGCGGATGATGGTCGGGTCGAGATACTGACCTGCACTGGAGGCGATCTGCTTGCCGCCGCTATAGACGCTGCTGCCGTCGTTTGTCGCCGCCGCCACGTAGCCGGTGACCTTGGAAAGGTGCTCGGAAGAGATCATCGCGCCGACCCTGGTGCTGTCGTCGAGCGGATCGCCGACGATGACCCGTGCCGTGAGCGCCTTGACCGAGCCGAGGAAGTCGTCGGCGATCGCCACATGGACGATCAGCCGGCTGCCGGCGTTGCAGCATTCGCCGGCGTTGAAAAATCCGCCGAACACCGCCGCGTCGGCCGCCGCTTCGAGGTCGGCATCTGGAAAGACGATCTGGCCGTTCTTGCCGCCGAGCTCCATCGAGACCTTCTTCAGCGAGTTCGCAGCCGACGCCATGGTCATCTTGCCGACCCGGGTGGAGCCGGTGAACGACACCATCTCGACCAGCGGATGGCTGACCATCGGCGCGCCGACAGCGGCGCCCAGCCCAGCGAGGATGTTGACAACGCCATCCGGCAAGCCGGCCTGCATCAGGATCTCGCCGAGCACGAATGTGGAGGCCGAGGTCATCTCGCTCGGCTTGACCACCGCCGTGCAGCCGGCGGCGAGCGCGAACGGCAGTTTCTGGCTGACGATGAGGAAGGGAAAATTCCACGGCGTGATGATCGAGACGACGCCGATCGGTTCGCGCAGCACGACGCCCAGCATGGCGTCGCCGAGATTGGCGTAGGTTTCGCCATGGAGCGTGCGGGCAAGCGCCGCGGCATAGCGCCAGATGTCGACGGCGCCGCCGATCTCGCCGCGCGCCTGGGCGATCGGCTTGCCGGATTCCAGCGCGTCGAGCCGGGCGATGTCCTCGAGCCGCGCCTCGATCAGGTCCGCTGCCTTGAGCAGGATCGCGGCGCGTTCGCCGGCCTTCATGCGCGGCCAGGGGCCGGTCTCGAAAGCCTTGTGCGCGGCCTGTACCGCCGCCTCGACTTCCGCTTCGCCGGCCTGCGCATAGCGCGAAACGGTGAAGCCGTGGCCGGGGCTATTGCGCTCCAGCGTCCGGCCGTCGCGGGCATCGACAAACTTGCCGTCGATCAGCAGCCGGTAGGTCTTGGGCGCCGCGGACGCCTCGGCGGGCATGGCAATGGTGAGGGGCAATTTCATATGAGTTCCAGGTTCCGCATGCATTTAGGATCTTGAAAACGCTGGATTCTGTTTGGTCTTGAAAGCGTCGACACCAGCCTTGAGATCGCTGGTCAGCGCGATGAAGCCGCTGGCCAGCGCCTCTGTCGCGGCAGCACTTTCCTCGCCCTCGGCGACCGCGATCATCAGCTTGGCGGCCTCGGTTGCCAACGGGCCGCGCTCGGCGATCTTGCCGGCCCAGGCCCTGGCCTCGGTGAATGCGTTGCCTGATTCGGCCACCCGGTCGACGATTCCCAGAGCGAGTGCTTCGGCCGCCACGAACAACTCGCCGCCGATTGCCATGCGCCGCACCGTCTGCGCACCGAAACGGCGCACCGCGCGCTGCGTGCCGGACCAGCCGGGCACCACGCCGATCGAGGTTTCCGGGAAGCCTAATTTGATGTGCGCCTCGGCGACGCGGAAGTCGCAGGCGACCGCCAATTCCAGCCCGCCACCAAGCGCATGGCCGGACAGAACGGCCATCGTCGGTTGCCGCAGCCGCGCCAGCCGGTCAAAGACGCGGTGGCCGTAGCGCACCCATTGCACCTGGAAATCGGCGGCACTCATTTGCGACCACGCTTCGACATCGCCACCCGAACAAAAGCCCTTGCCTTCGCCGCACAGCAGCACGACGCGGACACCGTCCGCGGCCTCGGCCGCGTCGAGCGCGGCATCCAGCGCGCGCAGCATCGGGATGTCGAGCGCATTGAATTTCGCCGGCCGGCGCAGTGTGACGATGCCGATGGCGCCGTCTGTTTCAAAGGTGACGAGACGCTCAGCCATGCGTGCCTCCAAGCGAGGCTCCGCCACTGAGCGACAGTCCGATCGGCCGGTCACGATAGAGCGCGACCGGCGTCACTTTCAGGTCATTGGCGACACCGAGCGGGATCTCGGCCTGCGCCAGCACGTCGCGCTGAAGGTCGATGCCGGGTGCCAGCTCGGTCACCATCAGCCCATCCGGCGTCAGCTTCATGACGCAGCGTTCGGTGACATAGGTGATGTCCTGCCCTTGCGCGACGGCGCGCTTGCCCGAGAAGGAGATATGCTCAACCTCGCCGACCACCTTCTTGACCTTGCCTTCCCCGTCGATGCGGATGCCGCCATCGGCCAGCGACAGCTTGGCCCCGGCATTGAAGAAGCCGGAAAACACGATCTTCTTCGCCCGAGCGGTGATGTCGACGAAGCCGCCGGCGCCGGCGGTGACGTGCGGCCTCGCTGAAAGCTTCGACACGTTAACCGAGCCGTGGCGGTCGATCTGCAGGAAGGACAGCAGCGACGCGTCGAAACCGCCGGCCTGGAAGTAGATGAACTGGTGTGGCGAAGGCATGAAGGCGTCGGCGTTCGACGAGCAGCCGAACTTGAAGTCGAGCAGCGGCACGCCACCGACCGCGCCCTGTTCAATCACCCAGGTGACCTTGCCGTGCTGGCCTTCCTCGAGAAGGATGCGCGGCACATTGGCCGAGATGCCGAAGCCGATGTTGACCGCCATGCCGTCGGCAAGCTCCATGGCGACGCGGCGGGCAATGACCTTCTGAACATTCATTTCGGCGTTGCGGAAGCTTGACAGCGGTCGGAAGATCTCGCCCGAGATGGCCGGGTCGTAGGGTGTCAATGTCGTCTGCAACTGATCGGCCGCGACCACGATGTGGTCGACCAGCACACCGGGAACCCGCACGTCATGCGGCTTCAGCGTGCCGTTCTCGACGACACGCTTGACCTGCGCGATGACGATGCCGCCATTGTTGCGGGCGGCGAGCGCCTGTTCCAGCCCGCCGAGATAGGCGCCCTCATGCTCATAGGTGAGGTTGCCGCGCTCATCGGCCGTCGTCGCCCGGATGATTGAGACGTCAGGCACGATCGAACGGAAATAGAGCCATTCCTCGCCGTCGAACTGCTGCACCGAAACGATCGGCTCGCTGGCGGCCGCATTCATGGCGCAGCCCTGGTGACGCGGGTCAGCGAACGTGTCGAGGCCGACCTTGGTCAGCACGCCGGGGCGCTTGGCGGCGGCCTCGCGATGCATGTCGAACAATATGCCGGATGGCACGTTATAGGCGGCGACCGAATTGTCGCCGATCATCTTCCAGATCTGCGGCGGCTCCGAAGATGACGGGCCGGACGGATAGGAGCCGCACAGCGTGCGCTTCAACAGGCCGGGCTTGGCCAGATGGTCGATACCCCTAATGCCGTACATGTCGCCGGCCGCGATCGGATGCAGTGTCGTGATGTTCTTCGGATGGCCTTCCGCGTCGAAGCGCTCGCCGATTGCGGCGAGGACCGCATCCGGGCAGCCGAGACCGCTCGACGACGACACGGAAACGACCATGCTGTCCCTGATCAGGCTGGCGGCTTGCGCTGCGGAAACGAGCTTGCTCACCCTGCTCCCCCGAGTTTCGGATCGATCGCGACTGCTTTGCCGGACTTGGCGGATTGCAACGCCGCTTCGGCTGATGTCAGCGACCAGACGCCGTCCTCGCCAGTGGCCGACGGCTGGCCTTCGCCACGGAACGCCGCATGGAACTGGCGCAAAGACCTGACATAGAGATCTTCGCGGTCGAAGCTCAATTCTTCCTCGCCCTGTGAAGTGCGCAGCAGCACAGAGCCGATCGGCTTCTGCGTCATCACATTTTTCGCGATCAGGGAGCCTTCGCTGCCATGAACCTCGAAGCCGGTGCCGGCGAATTTGGTAGTGAAACCCTCATGCGACTGGGCGATGACGCCCGACCTGAGGCGCCAGATGCACATGGCGCCATCTTCCAGGCCGCCGCCGGCCATGCCCGCGGCCTGCGTGAACGCCGAAACCTCGAGCGGATCGTCGCCGAGCACGAAGCGCAGCGTATCGGCATCGTGCACGGTGATGTCGAGCACCACACCGCCGCCGGCTTCCGGCCTGGCGATACGCCAGCCCTGCAGATTCTCGGGCAGATAGACGGAGTGAAAGACACGCGCGGCAATCGGTCTGCCGATGCGGCCCGCGGCGATGGCTTCGCGCATCGCCCGGTGCGAGCCGGCATTGCGCAGATGATGGTTGGTGCCGAGCACGATGCCGGCCGCCTTGGCGGCGGCGACCATTGTGCGCGCATCGGCGCTGGTCAGCGCCAGCGGCTTCTCGCACAACACATGTTTTCCCGCCCTGATGGCGGCTAGGGCCTGTTCGAGATGCAATTCGTTGGTGGTCGAGATGTAGACGGCGTCGATGTCGGAGCCGAGCAATTCATCGAGCGTCGAGACGGCGAGCGGAATGCCGTTCTCCTTGGCATAGGCCGTAGCTCGCTCCGGGCTGGAACTCATCACCGCCGCGATCTCGCTGTTCTGTTGCGCGCGGATGGCGTTGATAACGAATTGCCGAGCGATCGTGCTCGCGCCGATCAGTCCCCATTTGACCGTCATGCCGCGTCTCCCATTCCGGTACGACGATCGGGACCGCAACTGTCCCTGACGACGAGGTTGACGGCGCCGATATGATCCTCGGCGCGCGTGGTGCGCGACTGGATCATCTTCAGCATGACATGGGCGGCGCGCTCGCCGAGGCCTGCCGAATCCACCGCGACGCTGGTCAGCGCCGGCATGTAATGCTGAGCTTCGATGACGTCGTCGAAGCCGACGACGGCGAAATCCGCGCCGGGCTCGAGGCCGCGCTTGCGCAGCGCCAGCATGACGCCGAAGGCGACCGCATCGTTGAAGCACAGCGCCGCGGTCGGCGGATCGGCCATGGCGAGGGCTGTTTCCAGGCAGGCAATGCCGCCCTTGCGGCTGGTTTCGCCTTCAACGACCAGTGTATCGCGCTTGGCGATGCCGAGCGCCTCGCAGGCCTCGCGAAATCCGCCCAGCCGCTCATGATAGACCACCAGGTCCGATGAGCCGCCAAAGAACGCCAGCCGGCGATGCCCTTTGCCGATCAGATGGGCGGTGGCGAGCCAGGCGCCGCGATGATTGTCGGGCGCGATCACCGGGATGCGGCTTTCGGGAAGGCGGCGCATGGTGAAGACGATCGGAAGGCCCGCCATTTCGATGCGACGGAACGCACCGGGCGCCGTGCCGCGCGCCGGCGACACGATCAGCCCGGCGACACCTTGCTCCATCAGCGATTTCAGCACTTCTTCCTGGCGCACCGGGTTCTCCGCCGTGTTGGCGATGAACGGCACGATGCCCGCCGACTGGAAGACGCGCTCCATGCCGACCGCCATTTCAGCGAAAAACGGGTTGGTGAGATCGTTGATGACCATGCCGATGACATTGGAATGGGCCTTGCGCAGATTGGCGGCACCGCGGTTGTAGACATAGCCGACATCTTCGATCGCCTTACGGACCCTCAGCGCGGTTTCAGGCCGGATAAGATCGCTGCCCTGCAGCACCAGCGACACCGTCGATTTGGACACGCCCGCCTCACGGGCAATGTCGAGTATCGTCGCCTTGGGCCTGCTGGCCATCCAGATCCGTCCTCCCGGTAATTCTGGTCAGATTATTGGAACGTTCTAATTCTTGGTTGGATTTGAGTCAATCAGGATTTTTCCCCAATCTAGAAAACGGGTACTGAGCGGCTGAACGTGGTGCGCTTAAAGGAGTTTGTCGCGGCGATGCAGCATTTCGGCGGCATGGGCTGAGAAATCACAAAGGTTCTTGATTTATTGGAACGTTCCATTTATAGCGCGACCAAGGGAGAGATCGATGGACATCACCTTGCCCGGGGAGGGCGGTCGCAGCACTCGCTACCGCCTTGTCGGCCAGCCGGCACAGCCGGTGATCGGCGCGCGGTTTTCGCGCATCGCCTATGCCGCCGCCCATGTCGTCGCCGACCCCCTCGCAATGACCGATCCGTGGTCTCATCCAGCGGTCGACTGGGAGCGCACGATGGCGTTCCGCCGTCATCTCTGGCGGCTCGGCTTTCGTATCGCCGAGGCGATGGATACTTCGCAGCGCGGCATGGGTTTCGACTGGACAAACGCCAGGGAATTGATCCGCCGCTCGATCGCCGAGGCGCGAACCATCGAGGGCGCCGATCTCGCCTCAGGTGCCGGAACAGACCATCTGGCGGCAGGCGCCGCCAGGACGCTCGACGATGTCATCGCGGCCTATCAAGAGCAGTTCGGTTTCATCGAAGGCCTGGGCGGCAAGGCGATCATGATGGCCAGCCGCGCGCTGGCGGCTGTCGCCAAGGGTCCCGACGATTATATCAGCGTCTATGACCGCATCCTGTCTCAGGCATCCGGCAAGGTCATCCTGCACTGGCTGGGCGACATGTTCGATCCGGCGCTGAAGGGTTATTGGGGCAGCCCTGATTTCGACACCGCGCTCGACACGGTGATCGCCGTCATCGAAAGCCACGCCGGCAGGGTCGAGGGGATCAAGATATCGCTGCTCGATGCCGGCAAAGAGGTTGCCCTGCGCAACCGGCTGCCTGAAGGGGTCGTCATGTTCACCGGCGACGATTTGAACTACCCCGAACTGATCGCCGGCGATGGCGAAAGACATTCGCACGCGCTGCTCGGGATTTTCGACGCCATCGCGCCGGTCGCCAATGCCGCGCTGGCGAGGCTGGCCGACGGCGACCGCGCCGGCTATGACGCGCTGATGGCGCCGACGGTATCTTTGTCGCGGAAAATCTTCGAGGCGCCGACCGAGTACTACAAGGCCGGTATCGTCTTTATGGCGTGGCTGAACGGCCACCAGGACCATTTTTCGATGGTCGGCGGCATGCAATCGGCGCGCGGCATTTGCCATTACGCCGATGTGTTCCGCCTTGCCGACCAGGCCGGGTTGCTGGCCGACCCGGAGCTTGCCGTCGCAAGAATGGAGAGCCTGTGCGCCGTGGCGGGTGTCTGACCGCCATACCACAAGAAGAGTTCGTCCAACTCTCCGATTTGCCTTGTCCGGGCAAATCTGTATGCGGTATGCGTCCGAGGGCAGGACCATCCGGCGCGCCGACGCCGTTGGTCACAGCAGCCGTTCTGCATAGGGATACGCCAATGGATTTCGACCTTCAGGGCAAGCGCATTTTCGTGGCCGGGCATCGCGGCATGGTCGGCTCGGCCATCCTGCGCAGGCTGGCGGACGAGGACTGCGAGGTCCTGATCGCATCCCGCGATGAACTCGATCTCATGGACCAGGTCGGCGTGCGGCGCTGGATGGCTGGCCACAGGCCGGATGCGGTGGTGATGGCAGCGGCCAAGGTCGGCGGTATCCTGGCAAACAACAGGTTGCCGGTCGATTTTCTGCAGGACAATCTCATCATGCAGACCAATGTCATCGAGAGCGCCTTTCGCAACGAGGTGCAGAAATTACTGTTCCTCGGTTCGTCCTGCATCTATCCGAAATTTGCGGCGCAGCCGATCTCCGAGGACGCCTTGCTGACCGGTCCGCTGGAACCCACCAACGAATGGTATGCGATCGCCAAAATCGCCGGGCTGAAGCTGTGCCAGGCCTATCGGCGCCAATATGGTGTCGAGTACATCTCGGCGATGCCAACCAACCTCTATGGCCCCGGCGACAATTTCGATCTGTCCACCAGCCATGTCGTACCAGCCCTGATGCGCAAGGCGCACAAGGCCAAGCGCGCCGGCGACAAAACCCTGGAGGTCTGGGGATCGGGCACGCCGATGCGCGAGTTCCTGCATGTCGACGACGCCGCCGACGCTCTGGTCTGGCTGCTGAAAAACTATTCCGGCGACAGCCACGTCAATGTCGGCTCGGGCGAAGACATCACCATCGCCGAGCTGGCCCGCACCATGCTGTCCGTCGTCGGCGCCGAGGCGGTGCTCACATTCGATGCGACGAAGCCGGACGGCACACCGCGCAAGCTGATGGACGTGTCGCGCCTGTTTGCCACGGGCTGGCGCCCGCGATACTCGCTTCAGAGCGGATTGGAGCAGACCTATGCCTGGTTTCTCCGGCATATTGAGACGGGCGATCTCCGCCTCGGCGCGGCCTGATCTCAATCGACGCTGGTTGCTGCTACCAGACATGACGGTTTGGGCGGCCGTCTCTTGGCCATGGCCAATGCAAAATCGCTCGCCGAAGCATTGGCTGGGCTACAAAATCAAGGCGTCCGATTTTGGCATCCTCGAAAATGCGGCATTCACGCCGCCCAGCCTGAAAGCGCCCGCAAGACGAGGAAATCTACGGGGCACGAGAGACGGTGGATTGTCTGGATGGTGGGCGTGACAGGGATTGAACCTGTGACCCCTGCAATGTCAATGCAGTGCTCTCCCGCTGAGCTACACGCCCATCCGAAGCCGCGCATACACCATTTTTGCCACGGCGCGTCAATAGGAGGAAAAGGGAAAGAACGGTTCGCCTTGCCGCGCCGCTGGAGACGCGCCGAAAGCCGGCAGCCGAAAGTGCGTCAGGCCGCCTGCAGCATCTTTTCGACCTCGTTGACGAGGTCGCGCAGATGGAATGGCTTCGACAGCACCTTGGCGTCTTTCGGCGCCTTGGAATCAGGATTGAGCGCAACGGCGGCGAAGCCGGTGATAAACATGACCTTGAGGTCGGGATCGATCTCGGTGGCGCGGCGGGCGAGTTCTATGCCGTCCATCTCCGGCATGACGATATCGGTCAAGAGCAGCGAAAAAGGCTCTTCGCGCAACCGCTCATAGGCGCTGGCGCCATTGTCGAAATCGCTGACCTGATAGCCGGCACGCTCCAGCGCCTTGACGAGGAACCGGCGCATGTCATCATCGTCTTCCGCCAGTAGAATGCGTGCCATCTTATCCCGTCCGAATCACCCGTCCGAGACTGCCGTGGGGCAGCCCGTTAACCATCCTGTATATGAGGAGGTGACGGTAAACATCAAGTGAACGTTAAAGGGCCCGATCCGCATTTAACAAAGCGGTCCGGACGCCGAAACGCTGGACATGCGCGCGGCGAGGTGGCACCTTCCAACCATGATGCATTGGTGTTTCCGGGTTCGTTCAAATTGAAAACGGCAGCCGAGGATTTTTCGGTCGTTCCCCCTTTCGAAATCCGGTCGGGCGCCGAACAGCGCGTCCCCTTCCTCTTCAACTCGCCGCATAGCGGCCGTCACTATCCGGACCGGTTCCTGGCCATGGCAAGGCTGGACCGAAACGCCATCCGCCGCTCCGAAGATTGCTATGTCGACGAATTGTTCGGTGGCGCCGTCGCGCTCGGCGCGCCGATGCTGGCGGCAAACTTCCCGCGCGCCTATCTTGACGTCAACCGGGAACCCTGGGAACTCGATCCGCGCATGTTCGCCGAACCCGTGCCGTCCTTCTGCAACATCCGCTCGGCGCGCGTGGCCGGCGGGCTTGGCACTGTGCCCAAGCTGGTGGGAGAAGGGCTCGACATCTATGCCGGCCGCTTGCCGCTGGCGGAAGCCGTCGCGCGTATCGAGGCCGTCTACAAGCCTTATCACGAGACGCTGAAACGGCTTTTGACCAGGACCCATGCGCGGTTCGGCTTTGCCGTGCTGATCGATTGCCACTCGATGCCGGCGAGCATCAGGGTCGGCGACAGCGGTGTCAGGCCCGACTTCATCGTCGGCGACCGTTTCGGCATGTCCGCCTCGGCAGCGTTGACCGAGACGGCGATCGGCCTGCTGATCGGCATGGGCTACACCGTCGCCCATAACAAGCCCTACGCCGGAGGCTTCATCACCGAGCACTATGGCCGCCCCGTCCGCCATCTCCATGCACTGCAGATCGAGGTCAATCGCGGGCTTTACATGAACGAGCGGACGTTCCAGAAATCCGCCGGCTTCGATGCACTCGCCGACGATCTGGCACAATTCTCGGCCGACCTGATGGCGATGCCCGATCACGATTTTATCGATCTGCCGCTTGCCGCCGAATGATGCCAAAAAAATGAATCGATTTTTACATGGGAATTCTGGGCCAAAGAACAGGTCCTGCGCCATATAAAGGCGTCGGCGTGCGGGTCGGAATGGCGCGCGATCCGCTGGATGCCGCGCCGAAAAAAAGACCGCGTCGTTCGCACGACACGGTCGAAGTCTAGGGAGGAAACGCCCAAGGAGGGCATGGACAGGAAAGCCTGTCCGAGAACAAATCTATTGTGCGATGCACAAATGTCAAGCCGTCGACCGGTTTTTTTAATTCACTGTGATGTGGAAACTGGATTTCGAGGGCGCCAGCGTTGCATTCGAGCAACAGTTGACGATGCGCAAAAGTTCCGCACGCCCTTGTTTTGGCGGAAAACCACAGGCAAACGACGGTTCCAGCACGCTATAACGCGGGAGAATCAGTTGGACATCAGCATCGATTTCATGCGGCGCATTGCGCATGCCGCCGCAGCCGAAACCTTGCCGCGCTTCCGCAGCCAAGGCGCGGTCGCCAACAAGGAGCAAAGCAGCTTCGACCCGGTCACCGAGGCCGACCGCGAGGCCGAGCGGGTCATCCGGGCTCTTATATCAGGGGAATATCCCGATCACGGCATCCTCGGCGAGGAGCATGGCAGCGAGAACATTTCCAGCAGGCATGTCTGGGTGATCGATCCGATCGACGGCACGCGCGCCTTCATTTCCGGCCTGCCGGTGTGGGGAACATTGGTTGGGCTGACGGTCGACGGCGATGCCGTCGCCGGCATGATGTCGCAGCCCTTCACCGGCGAGCTTTTCTACGCCAACGCTTCCGGTGCCCATTATGAAGGCCCGGGCGGGCCACGAAGGCTGACGACGCGCAAGACGACAAGCCTTGCCGACGCGACGCTGTTCACCACCACGCCGGCACTGTTCAAGGGAGACGCGCGTCTGCGCTACGACCTGTTCGAGCGGCAGGTCCAGCTCGCCCGCTACGGCACCGACTGCTATGCCTTCGCCATGGTCGCGGCAGGAAGCGTCGACATCGTCGCCGACCCCGGCTTGAAACCCTATGATATCGTCGCGCTGATCCCGATCATCGAGAAGGCCGGTGGCGTCGTCACCACCTTCGAAGGCGGACCGGCGGAAAGGGGCGGCGACATCCTGGCTGCGGCAACGCCGGAGCTTCATGCCGCCGCGATGGCGGCACTGCGTGGCTGAGCGTGGAAAAGCGTTCGGGCGGTGATTCCCCGACCCTCCTGACAGGAGGATGTCAGCAGCTCTCTGCTATGGAAGTGATGTCACGGAGGGATTCACATGCCGACACTGTCAACAGCCAGCCGCTCCGAAGCTGCGTCGGCAGAAAATGCTCCAGCAGACGGGCGGGCCGATTTCGATTTCTTCTTCGGCCGCTGGAACGTCAGCCATCGAAGGTTGCAGAAGCGCCTGCAAGACGACACGAACTGGGACGTGTTTGGCGGGACATGCGAAGTGCGCGCGATCCTTGGCGGCCTCGGCAATGTCGATGACAATGTGATTGAATTGCCCGTCGAGGCCTATCGCGCCGCCACGTTGCGGACGTTCGATCCGGCGACGAGACAATGGTCGATCTGGTGGATCGACGGCCGCAACCCGGCGACCATCGATATTCCGATGCGCGGCACCTTCGAAGCAGGCGTCGGCACGTTCCTGTGCGAAGACGTCTTCGACGGACGCGATATCCACGTTCGCTTCCTGTGGTCGCGGATCACTGAAAAATCGGCGCGCTGGGAGCAGGCTTTTTCACCGGATGGCGGCAAGACCTGGGAGACCAACTGGATCATGGATTTCGCCCGGCAAGTGTAGGCGGCCGATCGACCTGGAAGGCATTTTTTCAAGCCGAGGCAAGGATTTCAATGATTTGAAGCGCTCTTTGCGCGTCCGGAGGAGTGCGGTACTCATCAGCCCGTGTCGTCGCTTCCCGGGATGAAGGCATCGAAGGCGGCAAAGAACTGCTCGCGATAGAAGTCGGCTTCCTGCAATATTTCATGGCGTGCACCATCGATCACCAGCAGCGAACCGAGGCGCAGACGTCTGGTGTAGGTTTCCACCGCCTTGGTCGAGACGACCTGGTCGGCGCCGGCGGCGATCACCAGCAAGGGTACCTGGATCCTGGCCATGAAGTCGGGGTCGCTGATGGTCTCGGAAGCCTGCGCCGCCGCTTTCAGCCAGCGTATCGTCGGACCGCCGAGCGCCAGTTGCGGGTAGGTTTCGTAGATCAGCGTGTTGCGCCGATACCGCTCCGGATCCGATGTCACCATGTTGGCGGCAAAGGGTATGGTTCTTCTGGGCCGGGGACCCCAGGCGGCATAAAGCTTGCCAAGACCCAGCAGACAGAACAGCGAGCAGAGGCGGCGAACGGTGGTTGTCGAGACCGGCAGGTCAGGCACGGCCAGGAATGGCGCGATCAGCACCATGCGCCGTACGCGGTTCACCATCGACGGCGCAGCAAGCAGCGTAATCACCGCCCCAGCCGAATGGGCCAATATGTAATATGGCCCCCGGCAGTCGGGCAGCACGATCTCCTCGAAGAACTGTTCCAGGTCGGCGGTATAGTCGAAGAAGCTCCGGACATAGCCGCGCTCGCGGTCGCTGATCAGCCGATCGGAACCGCCCTGGCCGCGCCAGTCGAGGGTCGCAACGCCAAAGCCGCGGTCGGCAAGGTTGCGGATGGTCTCGAAATACTTTTCGATGCACTCGTTGCGGCCGGTCAGCACGACCACGGTGCCCTTCATCGGGCGGGCAACGGCGGGAAAGAGGCCATAACGGATCTTCTTGCCGTCGCGCGTGGTGAAGAAACCACCGGCCGCAGTTTCCGGTAGCGGATTGCCGGGAATTTCGCGGAAGAGGGGAATTTCGTTAAGAAGGTCCGTCATTCGGCGCTGCGTTTGTGTGTCGCTGCCTGCATGGCGCAAGCTTTGGTAGGCATAGACGCCCATGCAGCAAAAGCAAAGGAATTCCGGACGCGTTGGAGAGGCTGAACGAGGCAGCCAGCAAGTGAGGCCGAAAGCAGCTTGCGGCATGCTTCCGGCCCCCGTCGATCCGGGAGGAAGGGACGTTACACCCGGTCGGCCTCGTTGCGGTATCTCGCGCATAACCCGGAAAATCGCACCCGATTTTCGCTGTGAATCATGCGCAATCAAAGTGTTACAGCGTCGTTTGCGTGTCCGAGAGGACGCGCGACGCCGTAACCGCCGCCTGTTCCTTGATCCTGGAACCAGTCTAGCGCGACTTAGCTGAACGCCCGCCGAAGCCGCGGTTCATCTGCCGTTCATCGAGAAATCTTGAAATGCTTTCACGTGTTCCCCAAATGTCTGTTGCGGCCGCCAATGTCGGGGCCGCTGGCCTATCCGGAACGCCGTCACGGGTTTCGCACCGGCCATACGCAAACCTTGTTGCTCAACAGGAGAACACACTATGCGTCACGTTGATTTTTCCCCGCTCTATCGTTCGACCGTCGGTTTCGACCGGCTGTTCACCATGCTCGATTCGCTTGCGCAGCCTGAAAGTGCGCAGACCTATCCGCCCTACAACATCGAGCGCACCGGCGAGGATTCCTATCGCATCTCGATGGCGGTCGCCGGCTTCTCGGACGACGAGCTCTCGATCGAGGCTCACCGCAACGTCCTGACTGTCAAGGGTGAGCGCAAGGAAGAGGGCAATGGCGAAGGCTCCGAACTGCTCTATCGCGGTATCGCCGGCAGGGCCTTTGAGCGCCGCTTCCAGCTTGCCGACCACGTTGACGTCGTCGGCGCCTCGCTGAAGAACGGCCTGCTCTTCGTCGACCTCAAGCGCAATATTCCCGAGGAGCTGAAGCCCCGCAAGATCGCCATCACCGCGTCTTCGGCAAAGGCCAAGCAGATCGAGGCTAACACCGCCGCATAAGCCGCGTCGCAAGACGACCTCAGGGACGAAGGGCGGCGCCTGGCGCCGCCCTTTTTGGTGTATAAGTGCCGCTATCCAGCAATTAGCTGGCCAAAGCGGTCGACCTCTTCGGCCGTGGTCGCAAAGCTGGTGACGAAACGGTAGAGCGCCTCGTCCTCGCCGATATGGCCGTCGAAGCCATGCGGCCTGTGCCAGTCGTAGAAGGCGGCACCGGCTAATTGCACCCGTTCAGCCTCGGCCTTTTTCATCACCGCGAACACTTCGTTCGCTTGCGGCAGCCAGGCCAGGCGTGCCGACGGGAAATCCTCGATCAGTGCTGCAAGGCGCGCTGCCATGGCGTTGGCGTGCCGGGCCGTGTCGAGCCACAGGTCGTCCTTGAGATAGGCTTCGAACTGCGCGGCGACGAAGCGCGATTTCGAGAACAATTGCGCCGCGCGCTTGCGCAGGAAGGCTAGTTCCCTGGCGCGGTCGAGATCGAATAGCACGATAGCCTCGGCGCACCAGCAGCCGTTCTTGGTGCCGCCGAAAGAAAGGATGTCGACGCCGCGCTTCCAGGTCATCTCCGCCGGCGTCGTGTCGAGCGCGACCAGCGCATTGGCGAAGCGGGCGCCATCCATGTGCAGCGGCAGTTTGTGATGCTTGGCGATCGCCGAAATCCGGGCAATTTCGTTCAGTGTGTAGATGGTGCCGACTTCGGTCGACTGGGTGATCGACACAGCCATCGGGCGCCCGGAATGGACGATTTCAGGCGCGAACCGGCCCACCGCCCTGTCCAGGTTGTTCGGATCGATCTTGCCCAGCGCACCGTCGACGGGATAGAGCCGGGAGCCGCCGGTAAAGTATTCCGGCGCCCCGCATTCATCCTCGATGACATGCGACTCTCGATGGCAGAAGGAAATGCCGCCTGATTTGTTATAGGTGGTCAGCGACAGCGAATTGGCGGCGGTGCCGGTCGCCACGAAAAACACCGCGACCTCGCGCTCGAAAATTTCGTTGAAGCGCTGATAGACAGCCTGGTCGAGGGCGCCGTCGCCATAGGCGGTGGAGAAGCCGCCGGCGTGGGCGGACAGGCCCGCGGCGATGCTGGGATGGGCGCCTGCCCAATTGTCGGAAGCGAAATTCATGCGTTTGCCTGCGCTGGAAAAATCGATGCAACCTTGGCCGCTTTCGCATGCCGCTCGCAAGTGCCAAGCCCCGGATAAGCAGTAAAGCCAGCGAGAGCGGAAAACAGGACATACGGTGGAAGGTTGCGTTTTGGCGTGGCCGCGCGTAATTTTCTGTCGCGAACAGCCCGAGATTGTTGTGAATCGGTCTTGTGCGCATCCGCGATTTCTGTCATAAAAATTTAGGACAGTAGTGCTGTCTTATTTTGTCGCGCAAAACAGGCTGGATTGGCGTATCTTTAGGTCACTCCTGCCGTTGCCGCGAGCGACAGGTAGACAGTCTGGCTCTGGCCTGTACGATTCCCGGATGCGAACCAGGCCTGCCTGGTTCGGCAAGGATTTCGCAAGACGTGCCGCAAGGATGAGAGGGAAGCTCATGCGCTTCCCGACGGAAACCAGCGCCCTAAGGGCGCGGAATGGAGGACAGGACGATGACGGAAGTGACGCCATCTGCGATGAACGGCCCGGCCGCGCAGACGAAAGCGCCAGCCGTCAAAAATCCGTCCCTGACCAAGATTGGGCGAACCCATACCGGCTTCGCCGCCCACGGCCTTTACGATCCGCGCAACGAGCACGATGCCTGCGGCGTCGGCTTCATCGCCAACATGAAGGGCGTGAAGTCGCATCAGATCGTCAAGGACGGCCTTGCGGTGCTCGAAAATCTGACGCATCGCGGCGCCGTCGGCGCTGATCCGCTGATGGGCGACGGCGCCGGCGTGCTGGTGCAGCTTCCCGACCGCTTCTTCCGCGAGGAAATGGCCAGCCAGGGCGTCGAATTGCCCAAGCCCGGCCACTATGCCGTCGGCCATGTGTTCATGCCGCGCGATCCGGAGCTTCAGGCGCATATCGAAGGCATCATCGCCGAGGTGGCGCACCTCGAAGGCCAGCCGCTGCTCGGCTTTCGCGATGTGCCGGTCGACAATTCATCGCTGTCAAAGGCGCCTGATATCGCTGCTTCCGAACCGGTCCAGCGGCAGGTGTTCCTGGGTCGTGGCGCCGAGATAGAGAGCGACGACGATTACGAGCGGCGGCTCTACATCCTGCGCAAGGTCATTTCCGGTCGTATCCACGAGGAGACCAAGGGCGTCGACAATGGCTTCTACGTCGTGTCGATGTCATCGCGGACCATCGTTTACAAGGGCATGTTCCTGGCCTATCAGGTCGGCGCCTATTACAAGGATCTGACCGATCCGCGTTTCGAGACGGCGCTGATCCTGGTCCACCAGCGTTTCTCGACCAACACCTTCCCGTCTTGGAAGCTAGCGCATCCCTATCGCATGGTCGCCCACAATGGCGAAATCAACACGCTGCGCGGCAACGTCAACTGGATGGCGGCGCGGCAGGCTTCGGTCGATTCCGAACTGTTCGGCAACGACATCTCCAAGCTGTGGCCGATCTCCTATGAGGGGCAGTCGGACACCGCATGTTTCGACAATGCGCTCGAGTTCCTGACGCAGGGCGGCTACTCGCTAGCTCACGCGATGATGATGCTGATCCCGGAGGCCTGGGCCGGCAACAAGTTGATGGATCAGGATCGCAAGGCCTTTTACGAATATCACGCGGCCCTGATGGAGCCGTGGGATGGGCCGGCGGCGGTGGCCTTCACCGACGGCCGCCAGATCGGCGCCACGCTCGACCGCAATGGGCTGCGCCCGGCGCGCTACATCGTCACCGACGACGATCGCGTCATCATGGCCTCGGAAGCCGGCGTGCTGCCGGTGCCGGAGGAAAGGATCGTCAAGAAGTGGCGGCTGCAGCCCGGCCGCATGCTTTTGATCGACCTGGAGAAGGGCCGCATCGTTTCCGACGAGGAGATCAAGTCGGAGATCGCGACCAGGCATCCCTACAAGAGCTGGCTCGCCAACACCCAGCTCATCCTGGAAGACCTGAAGCCGGTCGAGCCGCGCGCATTGCGCAGGGACGTCAGCCTGCTCGATCGCCAGCAGGCGTTCGGCTACAGCCAGGAAGACACCAAGCTGTTGATGTCGCCGATGGCGACCACCGGCCAGGAAGCGGTCGGCTCAATGGGCACCGACACGCCGATTTCGGCGATGTCGGACAGATCGAAGCTGCTCTACACCTATTTCAAGCAGAACTTCGCCCAAGTCACCAACCCGCCGATCGACCCGATCCGCGAGGAACTGGTGATGAGCCTGGTGTCCTTCATCGGGCCGAGGCCGAACATCTTCGACCTCGTCGGCAATTCGCGTCGCAAGCGGCTCGAAGTGCGCCAGCCGATCCTGACCAATGGGGATCTCGAAAAGATCCGCTCCATCGGTCATACCGAAGACCGTTTCGACACCAAGACGATCGACATCACCTATGCTTCGAACGAAGGCGCAGCCGGCATGCAGGGCGCCATCGACCGGCTGTGCGAGCGCGCCGAGGCGGCGGTCGCCGGCGGCTACAACATCATCATCCTGTCCGACCGTCAGCTCGGGCCGGACCGCATCGCCATCCCGGCATTGCTGGCGACGGCGGCGGTTCACCATCATCTGATCCGCAAGGGCTTGCGCACCTCGGTGGGGCTCGTTGTCGAGTCCGGCGAACCACGCGAGGTGCATCATTTCTGCTGCCTTGCCGGCTATGGCGCCGAGGCGATCAATCCCTATCTCGCCTTCGACACGCTGCTCGACATGCATAAGCGCGGCGAGCTCCCGGCCGAGGTCGACGCCTATGAGGTTGTGTCCCGCTACATCAAGTCGATCGGCAAGGGCATTCTCAAGGTGATGTCGAAGATGGGCATCTCGACCTACCAGTCCTATTGCGGCGCGCAGATCTTCGACGCCATCGGGCTGAAGGCCGATTTCGTGCAGAAGTATTTCACCGGCACCGCGACGCTGATCGAAGGCGTCGGGCTGGAAGAGATCGCGGCCGAGACGGTCAGCCGCCACGCCGACGGCTTCGGGAACGACCCGGTGCTGCGCAACAGCCTGGAGGTCGGCGGCGAATACATGTTCCGCATGCGCGGCGAAGCGCATATCTGGTCGCCCGATGCGGTGGCCACCCTGCAGCACGCTGTGCGCCAGGGGTCGTGGGAGACCTTCAAGGACTATTCCGCTCAAATCGACAGCGAGACGGCGCGGGCGCAGAGCATTCGCGGCCTGTTCAAGATCAGGCTCGCCGAAGAAACCGGGCGCAAGAAGGTCGCGCTCGACGAGGTCATGTCGGCGGCCGATATCGTCAAGCGGTTCTCGACCGGAGCGATGTCCTTCGGCTCGATCTCCAGGGAAGCGCACACCACGCTGGCGCGCGCCATGAACACCATCGGCGGCAAGTCGAACACCGGCGAGGGCGGCGAAGAGGCCGACCGCTACCTGCCGCTGCCGGGCGGCGGCAAGAACCCCGAGCGTTCGGCGATCAAGCAGGTCGCCTCCGGGCGGTTCGGCGTGACGGCGGAATATCTGGTGAATTCCGATGTGATGCAGATCAAAGTCGCGCAAGGCGCAAAGCCGGGCGAGGGCGGTCAGCTGCCCGGCCACAAGGTCGATGCCACCATTGCCAAGGTCAGGCATTCGACGCCCGGCGTCGGCCTGATCTCGCCGCCGCCGCATCACGACATCTACTCGATCGAGGATCTGGCGCAGCTCATCTACGATCTCAAGAACGTCAATCCGGCGGCTGATGTCTCGGTCAAGCTGGTGTCCGAAGTCGGTGTCGGCACGGTTGCGGCCGGCGTCGCCAAGGCGCGCGCCGATCACATCACCATTTCCGGCTATGACGGCGGCACCGGTGCATCGCCGCTGACCTCGCTCAAGCACGCCGGCAGCCCGTGGGAAATGGGCCTTGCCGAGACGCACCAGACGCTGGTACTCAACGGCCTCAGGTCGCGCGTCGCGCTGCAGGTCGATGGCGGCCTGCGCACCGGCCGCGACGTCGTCATTGGCGCGCTGCTTGGCGCCGACGAATTCGGCTTCTCGACCGCGCCGCTGATCGCGGCCGGCTGCATCATGATGCGCAAGTGCCATCTCAACACCTGCCCGGTCGGCGTCGCGACGCAGGATCCGGTCTTGCGCAAGCGCTTCAAGGGTACGCCGGAACATGTCATCAACTTCTTCTTCTATGTGGCTGAAGAGGTCCGGGCGTTGCTCGCCGAGATGGGTTACACCCATCTCGACCAGATCATCGGCGACACCGATCTCTTGGAAAAGCGGGCGCTGATCCAGCACTGGAAGGCGCGCGGGCTCGATTTCAGCAAGATGTTCTTCAAGCCGGATGCCCCGCATGAGGCGGTGCACTGGACTGAGCGGCAGAAGCATCCGATCGACGACGTGCTCGACCGCAAGCTGATCGAGTTGGCCAAGCCGGCGCTGGAAGCCAGGCAGCCGGTCAGCATCGAGCTGCCGATCCGCAATGTCGACCGTTCGACCGGCGCCATGCTGTCTGGTGAAGTGGCAAAGCGCTTCAAGCACAAGGGCCTGCGCGAGGATACGATCTCGGTGAAACTCACCGGTACCGCCGGCCAGTCGTTCGGCGCCTTCCTGGCGCGTGGGGTTTCGTTCGAGCTGGTCGGTGCGGCCAATGACTATGTCGGCAAAGGCCTGTCGGGCGGCCGCATCGTCATCCGCCCGCCGGAGAACACGAACATCGTCGCAGCGGAGTCGATCATCGTCGGCAACACGGTGCTCTACGGCGCGACCGAGGGCGAGGCCTATTTCTCCGGCGTCGCCGGCGAGCGTTTTGCGGTTCGCAATTCGGGCGTGGCCGCCGTCGTCGAAGGCGTTGGCGACCATGGCTGCGAGTACATGACCGGCGGCATTGTCGTCGTCATCGGCCAGACCGGCCGCAACTTCGCCGCCGGTATGTCGGGCGGCGTCGCCTATGTGCTCGACGAGGAGGGTGATTTCGCCGAGCGCTGCAACATGGCGATGGTCGAACTGGAACCCGTTCCCGAAGAAGACGACCTGATGGAGAAACTGCTCCATCATGGCGGCGACCTCGACCACAAAGGCCGCGTCGACGTGTCCGGCGACATGACCAGCCATGACGAGGAGCGGCTCTATCAGCTGATCTCGAACCACGTCCATTATACGGGTTCGGTGCGCGGCCGCGAGATCCTCGACAACTGGGCGACTTTCCGGCCGAAATTCCGGAAGATCATGCCGGTCGAATACCGCCGCGCGCTGATCGAAATGGAACGCATGCGCATGGGCGTGGCGGCGGAATAGGCTTTGGGAGTTGCCGGGAAGCCAGGCTTCCCTGTCGACGCCTTCATCAACAATCCTGGCCTCGGACTGAAGGTTGCCATGGCTGCCTTATGAGGTTAACGGGTGCGTCGTCGAGCGCGCCATCTGGACAGCAGGGACTGGACTATGGGCAAGGTAACAGGATTTCTCGAGATCGACCGGCAGGTGCACAAGTACCAGCCGGCTTCCGACCGCATCCGGCATTTTCGCGAGTTCACGCTGCCGATGTCGGACAAGGAGGTCGAGAAACAGGCCGCGCGCTGTATGGATTGCGGCATCCCGTACTGCCACGGGCCGACCGGCTGCCCGGTCCACAACCAGATCCCGGATTGGAACGACCTCGTCTACAATGGCGACTGGGACAATGCGATCCGCAACCTGCACTCGACCAACAATTTCCCGGAATTCACCGGCCGCATCTGTCCGGCGCCTTGCGAGGAAGCCTGCACGCTCAACCTCGAGGACATTCCGGTCGCCATCAAGACGATTGAGCAGGCGATCGCCGACAAGGCCTATGAAACCGGTCATATCCGGCCCTATCCGCCGGAAAAGAAGACCGGCAAGCGCGTCGCCGTCATTGGCTCGGGGCCGGCCGGCATGGCGGCCGCCCAGCAGCTTGGCCGCGCCGGCCACGACGTTCACGTCTATGAGCGCGAGAGCCGGCCGGGTGGGCTGATGCGCTACGGCATCCCCGACTTCAAGATTGAGAAACACTATATCGACCGGCGCATCGAGCAGATGCAGGGCGAGGGTGTCAGCTTCCATTGTGGTATCAATGTCGGCGTCGACAAGCCGGTGGCGGAGCTACTCGCTGAATATGATGCGGTGCTCTATTGCGGCGGATCAGAAACACCGCGTCCGGCCAACATTCCCGGCGACGATCTCGACGGCGTGCATGACGCGATGCCTTATCTGGTGCAGCAGAACAAGCGCGTCGGCGGCGAGCCGATCCAGTCGGTGGCGTGGCCATCGCGCCCGATCGTCGCCGGCGGGCAGCATGTCGTCGTCGTCGGCGGCGGCGACACCGCCTCCGACTGCGTAGGCACCGCCTTCCGCCAGGGCGCCGTACGCGTCACCCAGCTCGACATCCGGCCGCAACCGCCGGAAAAGGAAGACAAGCTCTCGGTCTGGCCCTACTGGGCGACGAAGATGCGCACCTCGTCCTCGCAGGCCGAAGGCGCCGAGCGCGAGTTCCAGGTGGCGACGCTCGAATTCATCGGTGAGGACGGCGCGTTGACCGGTGTCAAATGCTGCGAGGTCGATGAAAAGCGCAAGCCGATCGCCGGCACGGAATTCGTCATCCGCGCGGATCTCGCCTTCATCGCCATCGGCTTTGCCGGGCCGGCCACCGTCGGACCGGTGTCGGAGCTGGATGGTCAGATGAAGATCGCCACCGACAGTCGCCGCTCGAAGAACGTCGAGGCCAATGACCGCGACTACAAGACCAGCGTCGAAAAGCTCTATGCGGCGGGCGATGTCCGCCGCGGTCAGTCGCTGGTCGTCTGGGCGATCCGCGAGGGCCGGCAAGCGGCGCGCTCGATCGACGAGGCGCTGATGGGATCGAGCGTGCTGCCGCGCTGAGGCTTTCTCGAGACCCTACTTGCGCGGCCCTCTGAAGACGCTTTCTGCTCTTCCGGTGCCCCGGGGCAGGTTTACGGAGTGATCGCCGTGGTCGTTTCGGTTGCGGCCGCCGCAGGCTGTCCCCTGGGCGGCCAGGAAAAATCGTCGGCGCGGCCGGGCGAAGCAGCGGGCGCCTTACCCTCGACGACGAGTTTTTCGCCGGACCCGTCCGCCTTTGCCGGCGCTGCGGCGCCGAGAAGTTCCGAACCGCCGTCGAGTGCCGGATCGCTGAGCAGCATCGGCACGGTGCGATCGACGGCCATCGGTGCAGGTGCCGGCGCCTCGACCGGGGCGCCCGCTGGCGCATAAGTTGCCGGTGTGCCCGTGGGCGCGGTCATTCCAAGGATCTTCATCAAGGGCTTTTCGGCATAGAAGGCGAGTTTGCGTTTGCCGGCTTTCGACACATAGATGCCGTCGTCGGTGCGCAGGCGCACCGGCTGGCCGTTGATATCAGGCCCGCTGGTGACAAAGGCGCCGTCCTCGTCGACGAAACCGTCCCAGATGTCGATGAATTCGCCGCCATGACTTTCGGCCGTCGTGCGATAGATGTCGTTGAAAGCCAGCATGTCTGAGGTCATCTTCGGCGCCTTGAATGCCGGCATGCCGACCCACAGATACGGCACCTCGGCCGATGCAATCGCCTTGCCGAACGCTTCGGTCCGGCGTTCGTATTCGTTGGTCCAGGCCTCGGACCGCGGCTGTTCGCGTTCCCCGTTCACGCGCATTTGCTGCCGATCGTTGGAGCCCAGCATGACGATTACGGCCGCGGGCTTTTCGGTCTCGATCAGCGACTTGATCTGTTCGGGCCAGTTGTAGAAATCGTCACGCACGAAACCGGACGAACCGTTGCTGCGAACGACGATCCTGACCTTGGTGTTTTCGGCAAAGGCGGTGTCGAGACCTTCGGCGAGGCCGCTCGCCATGAAATCGCCGACCACCAGAACGGTGCGGGCATCCGGCGCTTTCTCGACAATCTGGGTTGCCGGCTCAGCCGGCCGGCGCGGCGCCGCGCGGGGCTTTCTTGCTTTTGACTTCCGTGGCCCGGCCCTCTGAATTTGTCGCGGCGGTTCCACCCGCTCGCTTCGGCGCAGAAACAATAAGTCCCGCAGCGACCAGCCACGCCTTTGTTCCTCCTGCGCCATGGCCGGCGAGTGAAAGACGGCGGCAGTGCTGACGGCCAGGACGGCAATAGCCAGAATCAGGATCGGCACGCGACTGAGGATTACCCAAATACGCGCTGCCGAAACCAATTACCCTCTCCATCCCTTAAGAGCGCCGGATTCTCGAATAAAACCGTGCCGCCGCTGTCTCTTAGTTGAGCATCGGATTTCCCCAAAAACCGGTTTGGGTCCGATGCTCCAGGTCGTCTCCCGAGGCGAGGCTAGTTCTGCCTGAGCCATTTGAGCACTTCCATGCTCGGATGTCCGTCCTGGGTCAAGCCAGCCTTCGCCTGGAAGGCCATGATGGCGGCTTTCGATCCCTCGCCGATCTTGCCGTCGAACTTGCCGTCGTAATAGCCGTACTGGGAAAGCCGCTGCTGAAGCTCCTGCCTCTCCTCGAAGGAGAGCTTCGTGAAAGGCCGCTTCCAGTCCCGCACAAGCCCACCATGGCCGGCGATTTCATCGGCAAGAAGGCCAACGGCAACTGCGTATTTGTCGGCATTGTTGTAGCGCTTGATGACCGAAAAATTCTTGATCATCAGGAAAGCCGGGCCGCCGCGGCCGCCTGGCACCTTCAGCGTGGCCTTCTCCGCACTGTTCTTGAACGGCTTGCCGTTGACACGCGTGACACCCAGCGCTTGCCATTGCGACAGTGATTTCGATCCGGCCGGGAACTTTTTCCCCTCGGGAAGGGCGACTTCATAGCCCCAGGTCTTGCCGGCCTGCCAGCCGTTTTTCTTGAGCAGATTGGCGGCTGTTGCCAATGCATCGGGAATCGAATTCCAGATGTCGCGCTTGCCGTCGCCATCCATGTCGACCGCATAGGCCTGATAGCTGGTAGGAATGAACTGGGTATGGCCCATTGCGCCGGCCCATGAGCCGCTGAGGTGGCTTTTGTCGATATCGCCCCTTTGCAGGATTTTCAGCGCCGCGATCAACTGGGTGCGGGCAAATTTCGATCGTCTCGAGTCGGCATAGCCAAGCGTTGCCAGCGAACGCACGACATTGCGCATGACATCGTCGCGCTTGAGGATTTCGCCGTAGTTCGATTCCATAGACCAAATAGCCAGTAGGATATGACGGTCGACGCCGTATTTTGCCTCGATCCTGTCCAGCCACGGCTTCCACTTCCTGGCCATCTGCTGGCCGACAGCGACCGACTGGTCATGGACGCGGTTGTCGAAATAGTCCCATGCGGGCGCGGTGAATTCGGGTTGATAACGCGCTTTTTCCAGCACGACCGGGTCGGCATCGCTGATGCCCTCGAATGCCCGGTCGTAAACGGCGCCGGAAACACCGCTCCGCACCGCGGTTGCGCGGAAGCTGGCCACCCATTGCCGGAAACCGGCGTCGGCAAAAGCCGATCCGGTGGGCATCAGCAAGGCAAGCGACAGGCTGGCGGCCGCAAAGATGCTTGTGAAGCGCTTTGCGGCGTTGCGAACAGACATCTTTTCCTCCTTCTTCATCACAGGAAGATTATTCATTGCCGAACCGGGTTAGCATTTAGTTTACCATAGGTGCCGTTGGGAACGAAAAGGCGGGTTGGTGCTTTGCAGAATACAAATTTCTTCTGACCAGCCGTTCCATAATCCTCGATTCCGGCACGAAAATGTCTTGAAGCGGGATTGCCGAACAGGCTTAGAAGCGGATAATTGACAGCATGAAGAGAGTTCGCAAGGCAGTTTTCCCGGTCGCCGGTCTCGGCACGCGTTTTCTCCCGGCCACCAAGGCTATACCCAAGGAAATGCTGACCGTCGTCGACAGGCCAGTCATCCAGTATGTGGTCGACGAGGCACGCGAAGCCGGCATCGAGCATTTCATCTTCGTGACCGGCCGCAACAAGGCGGTCATCGAGGACCATTTCGACGTCCAGTTCGAACTCTATGACACGCTCGCCCAGCGCGGCAAGGACGACGAGCTCGCCCGCCTGCAGCGGCTGCAACCCTCGCCGGGCCAGACCAGCTTCACGCGCCAGCAGGTGCCGCTCGGCCTTGGCCATGCCGTCTGGTGTGCCCGCGAACTGGTCGGCGACGAGCCCTTCGCGCTGCTTTTGCCCGATATGATCATGCAGTCGGAAAAAAGCTGCATGAAGGAGATGGTCGAGCTTTATGCCGAGACCGGCAACAATATCGTCGCGGTTCAGGAATGCGACCCCGCCGAGGCTCATAAATACGGCATCGTCGGCCGCGGCGAGGATGCGCATCACGGTTTCCGTATCACCGGCATGGTGGAGAAGCCGAAGACCGGCACGGCACCCTCCAATCTATACATCAACGGGCGCTACATCCTGCAACCGGAGATATTCACAATACTCGAGGGCCAGGAGAAGGGCGCCGGCAACGAGATCCAGCTCACCGATGCGATGCTGAAGCTGGAAAAGCAGCAGCCCTTTTATGGCTGCCACTACCAGGGGCGCACCTTCGATTGCGGATCGCCGGAAGGCTTTGTCGAGGCCAATGTCGCCTTCGCGCTGTGGCGCAGCGACATAAACGGACGCATGGCGGGCGTTATCCGCAAGCTTCTCGACGAGATGAAGCCGTCAGAGCAGCGGGGCGCGGCGTTTTAGGAAACCGCCCAAAGTAGGCCGCGTTCAGGGTCTCGAAACCACCGTGCTCGCCACCGCCTGACCCGAATCTTGGCATTCCTCCAACGGCTGTGGTTTACGGCTGCAGTGTCACCCCGACGAAGATACTATGGGCGGTGTAGTCGCGGCCCTCCAGATTGCTGGTCTGTTTTTCAGTTCTGGCGCGGGTGGTCAGTCCGGCATACCGGTTCAGCCACCATGTCAGTCCGGCCTCGGCGCTCAGCGTCAGATCATGGCCGTCCGACCCGATGTAGTCGCGCCAGGCCACGCCGAGAGCTGCGTTCCCGATCAGGTTGGCACGGATTTCCCGCTCGCCGGTGAGGCGGCCGGAGTAAAGGATGTCGCCGCTTTCGTTGGCGGCGGTCGTGCCCTCGACGATCGTCTGCCCGGTGAGGCCGATCGTGGTGCCGCGTTCCGGCGACCATCTGAGGTCGGCATTCACCGTGGCACCCGAAATTGCCGGCAGGCGGTCGTCGTCGATCGCCTCCCGCAGCCAGCCGGCCGAGAATTCGCCGGCAAGCTTCTCGCCAAGATCGAGCTCGGCGCCGGCCCGAACGCCAAGCCGCGTCGAGGATCGTTCGAAACCATTGGTGTCGACGCGCAAATCATAGACCCGGCGGCCGATTTCGACCTCGGTGAAGGGAGTGATAGCGGGGGAAATCTCGTAGCCGGTGCGCAAAGTGGCGGTATAGAGCGTCGAGTCGCGGTCTTTCTGCGACAGCGTGCCGCCCGTCGAAAGCTTGGCGTCGCCGTAAATGTCGTGTTCGACAGCGCCGGTCAGGGCGAAGCGCATCTTGCCGGCATCCTTCTCGAGCGCAAGGCTGCCGTCAATGGTCTGGCGCACCGGCTGCTCGACGGTGCCTTCGATGACGACTGGCGACGAAGCCGATTCCGGCGCCGCCTCGTAACCGAGCTTGGCGATAGCGCGCAGATCGTTGTCGAGGTCGACATTGAGCGTGCCATCGACACGGCCCCGTGCCTCCTGAACCTCGTCGCCCGATATAGTCTTGAGAAAGGTGCCGTAGCCGTCGATGACAGCCGAATTCTCCCGCCAGTGGGAGATGGCATTGAAGCGCAGCGTCGTTTCCGACAGCAGGGCCGGCTTGCCTTCGCTGCTTGAATCGGCATTCGACGACGCCGTCAGGCCTTGCTCGAGCGTTGGCCTGATCACGAAGGAGCCGAGTTTGATGCCGGTGGCGGCGAACGGGTCGTCCTCGGCCCTCTTGTCCCGGCCTTCGATGGCTTCGGCGCGCTCAGCGCCCGGATCGAGCTGCTGCCTGTCGGCGGAATCAATGGTCACGGCACGGCGATTGGTGGCGTCCTGGTCAGTTTCGCCGGTTTCCGTGTCATTCGTCGTGACTGCAGTCGCTGCGGTGGCTTGTGTCTCGGCGGCTTCGTCTTGATCGGCCGCGCCTTGCGTTGCGCTCGATGGCCGGCGCGTCGGGACGGGAGCGGGGGTGTCCGCAAACGGATCGTCGGTCGCCTCCGGCGGATCAAAAATGCTGCCAGTCGCGGGTGCCGTCTCGTCGTCCTGTACGGCGCCCGGGCTGGTCGGCTGATAGGTGGGCGCCGGCGCAGTGCTCTGGGTGGTTGCGTCGGCCTGCGCCGTCTGATCCTCGGCGCTGGCCAGGCTCAATTGCCTGGTTTTGCGCTGCTGGTCGTCCAGAATCGCCGATTCCGAAACCTCGCCGCGCAGCTCGGTTACCTGGGCATAGGGCTGCGCAGGCCGCAGCAAGGCGAAGACGCTGGTCGCCAGCAGCAAGGCGCAGACCGCCTTGCCGTTTCGTCTTCTTTTCTTTTCAGGCTGGGCCCCGGACATTGCCACCACTGCTTGCGCGGCGCACGCGCGCCATACTTACCGAACCGTAAATGGGGATGGTTAACGGAGGGTTGAGGCAGCGGTGGATCAGGCCTCGCTGGATGGCAATTCCGTTGGACAGGCGCGCGGCAAAGCGCTAATCGCATCAGCCATGCATGCGAGATCCCCAGACAAGAAGCGGCTCGATGGGCAAGCTTCGATCGCCTCGGCGCTTAGAACGGTAGCGACCGAGCAGGCCGGTGTCGCGGCGCTGGCGGCCGCGCTCGAAAACGGATTGACCGAACCGTTCGCGCACGCCGTCGACATGGTGTCGCAAATCGAGGGCCGCGTCATCGTCACCGGCGTCGGCAAGAGCGGCCACATCGGCTCAAAGATCGCCGCAACGCTCGCCTCGACCGGCACGCCGGCTTTCTTCGTCCATCCTGCCGAAGCCAATCATGGCGACCTCGGCATGATCGCCAAGGACGATGCCATCATCGCCATGTCGTGGTCGGGCGAGAGCCGCGAGCTCAAGGGCATCATCGCCTATTCCAGGCGCTTCTCGATTCCGCTGATCGCGGTCACCGCCGGAGAGCGATCGGCGCTGGCGCGCGCGGCCGATGTGGTGCTCCTGCTGCCGCGTGCGCCAGAAGCCTGCCCGCACGGCCTGGCACCGACGACATCGACGCTGCTGCAACTGGTGATCGGCGATGCGCTGGCCATCGCGTTGCTCGAAGCGCGCGGCTTCACGCCGGATCATTTCCGCACCTTCCATCCCGGCGGGCAACTTGGCGCCAATCTGACGCAGATCCGCGACATCATGCATGTCGGCGACAGGCTGCCGCTGGTGCCTTCCGGCACCGGAATGCGCGAAGCAATCCTCGAATTGTCTCGCAAGGGGTTTGGCTGCGTGGCGATAACCGCCGCGGATGGTGCGCTGATCGGCATCGTCACCGATGGCGATATCAGGCGCCACATCGGCAATAATCTTTTGACGATGAGCGTCGATGAGGTCATGACCAAGGAGCCGAAGACAGCCGGGCCGGATACGCTGGTGGCGACGGCGCTGCAGACGATCAACAATTCGGCCATTTCCAGCCTGATGGTTGTCGAGAGCGGACGGCCGGTCGGACTTGTCCATCTGCACGACCTGCTGCGCATCGGTGCGGCCTGACAGACCTCAGGCCTGTTTGAAAAGTCGCCCGCCGAGATGGGTGGGATCGGTCCTAGACCGCCTCGACCGTCAGCTCCAGATCGGTGTCGGCCGCGCCCGTCACGCGCACCTGCGTGCCGGCAGGCAGATCGGGGCCTGAGACGCGCCATAGCGTGTCGCCCAGCTTTATGCGGCCGCGCCCGTCCTTGATCGGCTCGGCAAGTGTCGCCATCCTGCCAATCATTTGTTCCCCGCGGCGATTGAGCAGCGGCTGGTCGGTCGGGTCATGGCGTCCGCCCACCAGTCTCTTGCCGACATAGGCTGAGATCAGCGACAAAGCGAGGAAGGCGAGAACCTGGATCTGCCAGGTCCAGAATCCTGCGTCCCAGATGAGCAGGGAGACTGCACCGATCAGCAGCGCGGCGATGCCGATCCATAGCATGAAGATGCCCGGTGCGATGACCTCCATCACGAGGAGGACAAAGCCGAGAACCATCCAATTCCAGGGACCGAGTTCCGAAATGATGCGGTCGAACATCGGATCGGCCTCAGCTTTCGCTCGGGCGAACTGCCGGCGGGCGTGAAGCTTGCCGCGGCGTGCCGGCAGTGCCCTCGCTGCCGAAGACTTCCTTGGCGATCGCGCCGATCCCGCCGAGCGTGCCGATCAATGATGAAGCCTCCATCGGCATCAGCACGACCTTGCTGTTTGTGGCGGAGCCGATCCTGGTCAGCGCTTCGGTGTATTTCAGCGCAACGAAGTAGTTGAGCGCCTGCACGTCGCCCTTCGCGATCGCTTCCGACACCACCTGCGTGGCGCGGGCCTCGGCCTCGGCCGAGCGTTCGCGCGCCTCGGCATCGCGGAAGGCGGCTTCCTTGCGGCCCTCGGCTTCCAGGATCTGCGACTGCTTGAGGCCTTCGGCGTCGAGGATCTGCGCGCGCTTGTTGCGTTCGGCCATCATCTGGCGACCCATCGATTCGACGAGGTTGGCCGGTGGGTTGATGTCCTTGATCTCGACGCGGGTGATCTTGATGCCCCAGGGATGCGCCGCCTCGTCGACGACGCGCAGCAGGCGTTCGTTGATGGCGTCGCGGTTCGACAAAAGCTCGTCGAGGTCCATCGAGCCCATCACGGTACGGATGTTGGTCATCGTCAGGTTGAGGATGGCGTTCTCCAGCCCGGCGACCTGATAGGCGGCCTGTGCGGCGTTGAGCACCTGGTAGAAGGCGACGCCGTCGACGGCGACGGTGGCGTTGTCGCGGGTGATGATCTCCTGGGTCGGGACGTCGAGCACCTGCTCCATCATGTTCAACTTGGCGCCGATGCGATCGACGAACGGCACGATGATGTTGAGGCCGGGGCTCAATGTCTTGGTATAGCGGCCAAAGCGTTCGACGGTATAATTGTAGCCTTGCGGAATTGTACGGATGCCCTTGAAAAGCACGAGCACGACAAGAGCAACAAGAACAAGAAGCGCGATATCGAAACCACTGAAATCCATTTGGCTCTCCCTCAGATGCCGGCCACGGAAATGTTTCCGGCGGCCGACTTCACCAAACACTTAAGTGTGTTTCAGGAACGTTACAATCAGGTGATAGTGGATTACCGGTGCATAGAAAGCCGGCTAGCGGCGCTCGATTGTATCCGCTTCAGATCCAGCCCGACAGTTCGCGCCGCACCATCGCCTCGATCACCGCCATGCCCTCGGCACTGTCATTGAGGCAGGGGATGTGCGCGAACTTCTCGCCGCCGGCATGATGGTAGGTCTCGGCCGCCTCCCTGCCGATCTCGTCCAGCGTCTCGATGCAGTCGACGGAAAAGCCCGGATTGACGATGGCGATCGATTTCACGCCTTCTCCGGGCAATTCCTCGACCGTCTTGTCGGTGTAAGGCTGCAGCCACTCCTGCGCACCGAAGCGCGACTGAAACGTGGTGATCAGCTTCTTGTCATCCCAGCCGAGCTTTTCCCGCAGCAGCCGGGTCGTCTCCAGGCAATGGGCCTGATAGGGGTCACCCTTGTCGGAATAGGGTTTCGGAATGCCGTGATAGGAGGCGATGACCACTTCCGGCTCGAAATCAAGGCTCGCAAGATGGCGCTCGATCGAACGGGCAAGCGCCTCGATATAAACCGGTTCGGCATAGTAGGGCGGCACGCTGCGGATCGCCGGGGCGCGGCGCATCTTCATCAGCGCGCGAAACAGCTGGTCGTTGGCGGTCGCGGTCGTGGTCGCGGAATATTGCGGATAGAGCGGAAAAGAGAGAATGCGGTCGCAGCCCTGCGCGACCAGCCCCTTGGCGACGCTCTCGGTGGAAGGATTGCCGTAACGCATCGCCCAGTCGACGGTGACGCCGGGCAGGTCGCGCAGCGCCTCGGTCAGCTTTTCGCTCTGGGCGCGGGTGTAGGTGCGCAGCGGCGACTCGTTACGCTGCCGGTTCCATATCCTGGCATAGTTGGCGCCCGACTTCTTCGGCCGCGTGGTGAGAACCAGCCCGTAGAGGATCGGGTACCAGATCGCCTTGTTGAGCTCGATGACGCGCGGATCGGACAGGAATTCCCTGAGATAGCGCCACATCGGCTTGAATTCCGTGCCGTCGGGCGTGCCGAGATTAACCAGCATGACGCCGATCCTGCCCGCCCCGACCGGCGGCTGTCCTGCCGGCGGCGGGCCGAGGACCTTCGCAGCCTTGGGATCGACAGGGTTGGAAAGCGTCATAAGGGATCTCCGGACACTGCGCGAAACTAGCGATGCCGCGCCGGTTTTCAATGCAGCGTCTGGCCGCACCTTATCTTACCTCAGGCGGAAAGCAGAAAACCCGCCCGGTTACCCGGACGGGTTTTCCAACAATGACGGAAGAATTTAGTTTGCGGCCGGGATGGTCAAGGTCACGCCGACGGGAAGGCGGCGCGGCTCATAGTCCTTGTTGGCGTCGGAGATCGTTTTCCACCTGGCGCCATCGCCATAGGCTTTTTCCGCCAGATCCCAATAGGTGTCGCCGGCAACGATCACATGGCTGCTTTCGGCCGGCTTTGCCGGCTCGGCAGGCGCAGCTTCGGCTGGCTTGGCTGGTTCCTGGGCTGGTTCCGCCGCAGGAGCGGGTGCCGCAGGCACCGTCTCGGCTGGCTTTGCCGGCTCGGCAGGTGCCGGCGTTGCCGGGGCGGGTTCCGCCGGCACGGCTGGCGGCGTCGTGGCGATATCGTCCGAACCAGCCGGCGGTTCGGGCATCGCCGGCTCCGCAGTCGCGGCTGGAGCCGTTTCTGCTGGTTTTGCGGGCTCGGCCGGAGCGGGCGCAGCCTCGGCCGGCTTCGCCGGTTCCTGGGCCGGTTCCGCCGCGGCGGCGGCGGTGATCTCGGTAATGCGGCCATCGAGCTTCGGCGTATAGGGCCGATGTGCACTGAGATAATCGGCGACCACCTGTTCGAGGCCCGGTCCGTAATCATAGGCGTTCTTGGCCTTGTCGGCGAACACCTTGTAGCCGTCGCCGCCCTGGCGCACATAGTTGTTGGTGGCGACCAAGTAATCCTTGTCCGGATTGATCGGGGTCCACGCGCCGCCTTGCATGACTTCGACTGACTTGACGCGCCCGGCATTCGGGGCAGCCGATTTGTCGAATGAATACTTCAGGCCGGCAACCTGCGGGAAGCGTCCGGCGCCGTCCTCGATCTGGCTGAGACCGTTCTCGAGTCCGGCAATCAGATCCTTGCCGGAAATCTGGAAGGTCGCCACTGTGTTCTGGAACGGCAGCACGTTCAGCACTTCGCCCATGGTGACGGTGCCCTGGTCGATCGAAGCGCGCAGACCGCCGCCATTCGTGATGACGATCTCCACACCCTGGTCCTTGACGCGGTCAAGGACGGCATCGGAGACGAGATTGCCCATCTCGCACTCGCGGGTGCGGCAGTTCTCACGGCTGCCGTCGATCGCCTTGGTGGTTTCGGCGACCTCCTGGTTCTTCAACGCCTCGATTGGCGCGCCGAGCTCCTTGATGCGGGCAAGCACCGCGGGATCTGGCGTGATCGACTTGTCGAGGTAGATCGGGTCGCCGCTGGCTTGCTTGACGACGCCGTTGTCATCAAACACGACCTTGAACTCACCGAGATATTTCGAATAGGACGCCGCCTGGACGACTGGCACTTTGTAGCCGTCCGGATTGTCGACCATCGTCGGGTAGGGGCCTTCAGCCTTGGGGTCGGTGTTGGACAGCAGCGAATGGCTGTGGCCGCCGACCACCACGTCGACACCCGGGATCTTGGCGATGACGTCGCGCTCGCGCTTGTAACCTATATGGGTGACCGCGATGATCTTGTTGACGCCTTCTCCCTTCAGCTTCTCGACCTCCGATGTGATCGACTTGACGTCGTCCTCGATCGTGACGTTAGGGCCTGGCGAAGCGAGTTCGGGCGTGGCGTTGGTGACCGCGCCGACGACGCCGATCTTCTGGCCGCCGACCTCGATCACGATCGACGGTTTCACGCGGTCACCGAGCTTAGATTGCGCGTTGGCCGTCACATTGGCGCCGAGCACCGGAAATTTTATCATATCCAGGAACGGCGCCAGCGCCGACTCGCCGTCGTCGAACTCGTGATTGCCGACCGCCATGGCGTCGAATTTCATCTGGTTGAGGAATTCGCCTTCGGTCTTGCCCTTGTAGGTGGTGTAGAAGAGCGAACCCTGGAAATTGTCGCCGGCGCTGAGCAGCAGCACGTTCTGGCCTTCCAGCTTCTTGCGCTCCTGGGCGATCGCGGTGATCAGCCGCGCCGCGCCGCCGGTGCACTCGCCCTTGGTCTCCTCGTCGGCCGAGCAGGTCGATTCATATTTGTTGTTGCTTTCGATGCGGCTATGCCAGTCGTTGATGTGCAGGATGTTCAGCGTGTAGTCGGCAAAGGACACGCCGGCTGACAGGCCAAGGGTAGACGCCGACAGGGCGGCAATGGCGGCGATCTTCTTCATCTTCGTCTCCCGGATGACCTGTCTAACGCCCTTGCTTGACTGGAACATTACAGCCAGCTTTTCGTCCATGTTCACATCGCGTTTTAGGTGATGCAAGCGGAATCGGGGCCAGCTTTGCCGGCACAAAAAGGACGGCGGCCTCAAGCCGCCGTCCTTTGCAAAAGCAGTTCAGTATGGGCTCAGGTGCGTCGCGTCAGCACAAAGTTCTGCCCGCTCGCGCTGGTGCAATTAAGCTGCGAGGTGGAGATCAACAAGCAGTTGAAGCTGATCGGCGTCTGGCGGATCAGCGAAGTGCCCTGGATTTCGACCGAGGTACCGCCGGTCATGGTGTAGCTGCCGTCGGCAAGTTTCTGGCCGGTGTCGGTCGCGACGGTATTGAAGCTGCCGCCGGCGAAGGTCGATAGGCCCGTGCCTTGCGCGTCGATCCATGAGCCTTCGACCGCGCTCCGCGCGGCCAATGGCGGCCCGCCCGGGCCGGCGGTGGTGCACGCCGCCGAGGCGGCAGCGGCCGCGACAATGCCGGCCGAAAGCAATTTGCGCGCAATCGTCATCATCAAAATCCTCTCCTCTCGCATCGGCCGGAAAATCGATCCGATTTTTCGGAAAGCACGATGCGCACATTCAAAGCGCTATACTTTGTGCGTCCAAATGGACGCACGTCGCTCCAGGCCGCCACCTTTCCTTCAATCGCCCGATTTCCAGGCGATTGCAAGGCAGTGAAACATTGCTATCGAACGAGGATGTTGCGGAATTGCCATGGGTCGTTTTTGTCGAGGTCTTCCGGGAACAGACCAGGGCGGTTATCGAGCGGCGTCCAATCGGTGTAGTAGCCCTTGATCGGCCCCAGATAGGGGGACTGCACTTCCAGGCAGCGCCTGTAGTCCATCTCGTCGGCCTCGACGATGCCGGCCTCGGGATTTTCCAGCGCCCAGACCATGCCCGCCAGCACTGCCGACGTGACCTGCATGCCCGTGGCGTTCTGATACGGCGCCAGCTTGCGCGCTTCCGCCAGCGACAGTTGCGAACCATACCAATAGGCGTTCTTGTCGTGGCCGTAGAGCAGCACGCCGAGCTCGTCGACACCGTCGACCAGTTCGTTTTCATCGAGCACGTGATGCACGGGTTGTGCCTTGCCAGCGGCACCGAACATCTCGTGCAGCGACAGCACGGCGTCGTTGCAGGGATGGTAGGCATAGTGACAGGTCGGGCGATATTGGACTTTGCCCTTCTTGCCGCGCAGGGTGAAGAAGTCGGCGATCGAAATCGACTCGTTGTGCGTCACCAGGAAGCCGTATTGCGGGCCGGGCGTCGGGCACCAGCTGCGCACACGCGTGTTGGCGCCCGGCTGCTCCAGATAGATTGCGGCCCTCGAGCCATTCTTGTGCTCCTTGCCGTTCTTCGGCATCCACGTCTCATGCGTGCCCCAACCTAGTTCGGCCGGTTGAAGCCCTTCCGAGATGAAGCCTTCGACCGACCAGGTGTTCCAGAACACGTTCATCGGCTTCGGCTTCTTGGTGCGCTGTGTGTCGCGCTCGGCGATGTGGATACCCTTGACGCCGGCCTTCTTCATCAGCCTGGCCCAACTTTCGCGATCGTGCTGCGCGGGCTCCGAGAACTCGAGGCCAAGATCGGTGGCGAGGTTGACCAGAGCCTGCTTGACGAACCACGAGACCATGCCTGGATTGGCGCCACAGGTGGAGATTGCGGTCGCCCCGCCGGGATGCGCGTGCTTTTCTTCGATCATGGATTCACGCAGCGCGTAGTTGCTGCGGCTGGCATTGTCGGCCTTGGTGTCGAAATAGAAGCCGAGCCACGGCTCTACGACGGTGTCGATGTAAAGCACACCCAGCTTGCGACAGAGCCGCATCAAATCCACTGAGCCGGTGTCGACCGAGAGGTTGACGCAAAAGCCCTGGCCACCGCCTTTGGTCAGCAGCGGCGTCAGCAGCGTCTTGTAGTTCTTCTTGGTCACCGCATCCTGCATGAAGGTGATGTCGCGCTCGTCGAGCAGCTTGCGATCGGTATCGCGTGGGTCGATGACCGTCATGCGCGACTTGTCGAACTTGAAATGGCGCTCGATCAGCGGCAGCGTTCCCCGTCCGATCGAGCCGAAGCCGATCATCACGACAGGGCCGGTAATCTCGCCGTAAACGGGCCAGTTTTCATTCGCCATTTTATCGATTACTCCCTCAGATAGGCTGAAAAACCGGGCAAACAGACGCAAAGCGGAGCATTTTTCTGCCCGACCGCCACGCGCTACAACCACAGATCATTGTCATAAACCAGCGAAAAGCCGCGAGCTACGCTGCATTCGTCATGTGGTTAAGGAGGACGACCAGCCGATCGTGGCCGTCAGAACCTTGTAGTCGCGTTGGGCAAAGTCGAGCACCGGCGTGCGCGGCCAAAGATGCACCGAGCGTTGCCCGGCCGGGGTGATGCGCCAACCCGTTCAGCGGGTTTTCGCCCTCGGTGCAACTGTGGACGACCGCGATCCTGCTGCCAGGCCTGGCTCGATTTTAGACAGGGCCAGCGCTCTGAGCCGTGCGACACTTTTCGATTGACGAACGTAATAACATAACATACGGCTCGTCAAGAGCGGGGCTGACTTTGGTGGCTGCCGCGGAGACGGATCGAATGGCCACCTGTGTGATCTTTCAAGACCTGACGCTGGGCCACAACAGCCACCCCGCCGTGCATCACCTCGATGGGATCGTCCGGCCCGGCAATCATCTGTCGGCGTGCACGATCTACGTTCTTTCCATCTCTGCCGGGACGCGCGGCTGCTCGCCACGTGTCCGGCACATCTCCCATAGAACCGCTTGAACAGAAGGAGTTGATCGAATGTCCAGGACGCTGAAGCTTGCCGCCGTGGTGGGCGTCATAACATCGTTGCCCATCATCCCGTCGGTGGCCGCGGCAGAGAACCTCAAGGTTGTCGCCAGTTTCTCGATCATTGCCGATTTCGCCAAGAATGTCGGCGGTGACCGTGTCGACATCATCACGCTGGTCGGCCCGAATGGTGACGCCCATGTCTACGAACCGAAGCCGGCCGACGCGGCCACCGTCGGTTCTGCCGACGTGGTGCTGGTCAACGGCCTTCAGTTCGAGGGCTTCCTTCAGCGTCTCGTCGAGGCGAGCGCGACGAAGGCGCCGGTCGTGGAGTTGACCAAAGGCGGCGAGGTGTTGCGCAACACCGAGGAAGAAGGTCACCACGATCAGGATAAGGCCGCCAAGGGCGGGCAAGGGCACGCCGCGGAGGCGGAAGAGGGCCATGAGGAAGGGCACCATCATCACGGCGAGTCCGATCCTCATGCATGGCAGTCCGTGCACAATGCCGAACTCTATGTGAAGAACATCGCCGACGCCTTCTGTGCCGACGATGCCGCCGGCTGCGACATTTATCGGGCCAATGCCGAATCGTACGGCAGGCAGCTCGACGCACTGGAAGAGGAGATCAAGGCTGCTGTGGCGGAGGTCCCCGAGGGCAAGCGCACGATCATCACCTCCCACGATGCCTTTGGGTATTTCGAGCACGAATACGGCATAAAATTCCTCGCACCGGAAGGCGTCTCCACCGAATCTGAAGCTTCAGCCGCCGATGTCGCGGCCCTCATCAAACAGATCAGGCAAGACAAGGCTTCGGCGATCTTCGTGGAAAACGTCACCAATCCCCGCCTGATCGAGCAGATCGCCAGCGAGACGGGCCTGAAAGTCGGCGGTGAACTCTATTCCGACGCCCTGTCGGACGAGAACGGCCCGGCCGCGACCTATCTCGAGATGATGCGGCACAACATCACGACGATCAAAGGCGCGATCCTCGGAAGCTGATCGCCACCTCAACGATGAAAGGCGGAGCAATCAGTCTTTTCATCGGCCAATCAGTTATGTAATAACATTTAAGGAGAATACCGTGAGGACAAATTGGGCGTCAGCCACGGCCATCGCGCTGCTTCTGTCTCTATCAACGAGTGCTGCCCATGCCGAGGAGGTGACCGCGTGGCGCCTCTTCATCTCGGATCACGCGGACCCGAAGGTGACCGTAATCGATGCTGTCGATGGCGGAAAGCTCGACACGTTCCAGATTAAAGGGCCGGCGTCGCTCCATCGCAGCGAAAGCGGCCGGACCGTGTTCGCCGTGCAGGGCTCGGCCGGCGTAGTTACCGGGATCGCGAGCGGCATCTCCTTCGAGGACCACGGTGAACACGGCGACATCGATGTCGAAGCGCCAAAGCTTGCCGGCGTCGAGATCACAGCAAAGAAGCCGTCGCATTTCGTCGAGCATGACGGAGACTTCGCGGCTTTTTTCGACGGCGAAGGTGTCGCCCGCATCATCTCCGAGAAGGCGGTCCTGGAAGGCAAATCGGATTTCAGGGAAGTGAAGACGGACGCGCCGCAGCACGGCGTCGCAGTCGCCTATGGCTCCCACGTCCTCCTGTCAGAGCCGAACAGGGAAAAACCGGACGAACTCCCGGTCGGCATCAGGGTCGCTGACGAAGCCGGAGCGCCGATCGGCGGCATCCACGCCTGCCACGACCTCCACGGCGAGGCGTCTTCCGGCAATATCAGGGCTTTCGCCTGCGCGACCGGCCTGCTTGTCGTCAGCCATGGCGACGGCACCCCGGCGATCCGTCATCTGCCCTATGCCGACAGCCTGCCGGACGGCAAAACGACGACGCTGATCGGCGGCAGGGGCCCGCAATATTTCCTCGGCAACTACGGCGCCGACAAGGTGGTGCTGATCGATCCGACGGTCGAGAGCGACGCATTCCGGCTAATCAGCCTTCCGACGCGCCGCGTGCATTTTGCGGTCGATCCGGTCCGTGCCAAGTTCGCCTACGTCTTCACCGAGGACGGCCAGCTTCACCAGCTCGACGTCGTTGCCGGCAAGACCGCCAATTCGCTCAAGCTGACCGATCCGTATTCGATGGACGGTCACTGGAACGATCCGCGCCCGCGCATCGCGGTCGCCGGTGACCAGGTCGTCGTGACCGATCCTCTTCAGGGCAAGCTGCATCTCGTCGACGCGGCGTCTTTCGCCAAGGCCGGTGAAATCGCCATCGAGGGCAAGCCCTTCAACATCGTCGCGGTCGGCGGCTCTGGCCAGGTCCACGATACTGACGGCAAGGAGGCACACAGCCACAGCCACGGTGATGACCAGATCTACAAAGGCCACTTTAAAGACAGCCAGATCAAGGAGCGTGTTCTTTCCGACTGGGCCGGCGATTGGCAGTCGGTCTATCCCCATCTGCAGGACGGGACGCTCGATCCGGTCATGGCGCACAAGGCGGAGAGCGGCGACCAGACCGCCGACGAGTACAAGGCCTATTACGAGATCGGCTACAAGACCGACGTCGAGCGCATCACGATCGATGGCGACACCGTGACCTTCTTCAAGGACGGGCAGCCGCTTAAGGCTCGCTATGCCAGCGACGGCTATGAGGTCCTGACCTACAAGAAGGGCAACCGTGGCGTCCGCTTCATCTTCAAGAAGACCGAAGGAGATGCCGCCGCCCCGCAGTACATTCAGTTCAGCGACCACAGAATAGCGCCTGAGGCAGCCGACCATTATCACCTCTACTGGGGTAATGATCGCGCCGCTCTGCTGGAGGAGGTGACGAACTGGCCGACCTACTATCCGTCCTCCCTGAGCGCGAAGGAAATCGTGAGCGAGATGATGGCGCACTGACCGCGGCGCCCGTCGCTCTCGCCTGCGCGTCCGGCCCATTCTTTCCCGGGCCGGACGCATCTTCAGCAACTCGCAAGGTAAACCTTGGCTTCTGAGGCACAGCCATCGGCGCGTGGGTCGGCTGTCGCCACTCCAGCGGCTATCGTCCGGCGCCTTTTCGGTTGCGTATCAGCCCAGCCGCGCCGGGATCAATCCGCGCAGGGAATTGCCGACGAACAGCGCTTTGGCCGACTTCAAATCATCCAAGGTGTAGATTGCCTCGTGGGCGCGGCCTTCGTCCAGCAATTCGCCGCGCAATACGCCAGGCAGCAGGCCGCAATCGAGCCGCGGCGTTGCCAGCGCGCCCTCGCCGAAATCGGCAAAGAGATTGGTGATCGTGCCCTCACAGATTTCGCCACGCTCATTAGCCAGCAGAACCTCGTCGGCCCGGCTGATCAGATATTCAGCTCGCGCCCGCTGATAGGTGTCCCGGCGGCTCGTCTTGTGGCGCAGCAGCGTGTCGCTTGAATCGAGCCGCACCCGCGCCAGTTGCAGCCTCCACGCCTTGTCGGCTGCGTGCGGCTCATAAGGCAGCGCCGAGACGGTCACCTTGCCGCTGCGCGACAGGACGAGGCGTGTGCGCAAGACTATGTCCGGCCGGTCGACGGCGTTCCTGAGCACCTCGCCGACCTTCTGCGGATCACAGGCAAAACCCAGTTCGGCTGCCGAGCGGTAAAGGCGGGCCAAATGGCGGTCGAACCGGAGGAAGCCTTGGCCCGGCTGCCAGCGCATGGTTTCGATCAGCTCGAAATCGGCGGTGTTCCCGTCGCGTAGCGCGCTTTCAGCAGGCACTCCTGATACTCCTCCTCGGCCGTCGAATCGAAGACGACGCCACCACCGATATTGTAGACGGCTTCGCCACTGGAAAAGAGCGATATGGTGCGGATCGCCACCGAAAAGCGCATCGTGCCGCCGGGCGCGATCCAGCCGATGGCGCCGCAATAGACATCGCGCGGCGTGGCTTCCAGATCGTGCAGGATTTCCATGGCGCGGATTTTTGGGGCGCCGGTGATCGATCCGCATGGAAACAGCGCAGCGAAGATCTGGCGGATGGTGAGGTCGGGCAAGAGCTTGGCCCGCACGCGGCTTACCATTTGGTGGACGGTCGGGTAGCTCTCGATGCGGAAGAGCTCCGGCACCTCCAGCGTGCCGACCTCGCTGATCAGCGAGATGTCGTTGCGCAGGAGATCGACGATCATCCGGTTCTCAGCCTGGTTCTTCTCGTCATTGAGCAAGAACGCCTTCAGCCGCTTGTCCTCCGCCTTGGTCGCGCCGCGCGGGGCGGTGCCCTTCATCGGATGGGTCTCGATCATGCCTTCGGCGTCAACCTCGAAGAACAGTTCCGGCGAACGCGACAAGACGACCGGATCGCCGAGCGCGATCAGCGCGCCGTATTTCACCGGCTGGCGCTCCGTCAGCGCGTCGAAGGCGGCCAGCGGATCGCCCGACCACTGCGCATGAACCGGAAAGGTCAGATTGCCCTGATAGCAATCGCCCTTGCGAATGTGATTGTGGAGCCGCGCAAAGCGTTTTGCATAGTCTTCTGAAGACCAGGCAGCCCTTGCGTCGAAGATCGGGCCGTTGGTCGCCGGCGCATTGCTTGGCACGACCGCCTGTTCGACAGGCGCGTCGAAGATCCCCAGGCAGACAAGCGGGGCGCGGCGTCCGCCCGGCAGCAGCGGAACGAGCTTCGGCTCGAGCAGGTAGCCGGCCTCGTAGGAGAAATATCCGGCCAGCCATTTGCCGGCGTCATGCGCGGCCTGCGCAATTTCCAGCGCCGGCAGGAAATCCTCCGCCTCATGCGCCACGATGATGCCGGCCGGGCGGTCGAAAACGAGCTGATGCGCGCGCTCGTCATTCCGGAAAATTGCAGAGGGCAGGGACATAGGACTCGGATGCTGCGGTCGATGACGCCAGCTATCGCTCTATATGGGGGCTCGATCGCGCGCAATCGAGAGAGCGGCGTCTCAAGACGCAAAGGCAGCCGTGGTGAAAAGCAAACCGGCGGCACCTCGAAGGCACCGCCGGTCTGTCATGTGCTCGATACCGGCAGGCAATTCAGGTGTTGCTCGCGGTTCCCCCGGTCGGGAAGCGACGCGCGAATTCCTCCTCATCGCCGGCGGCAAGCAGTTTCGCCTGTTCGATCCAGCGCTCACGCTCGATGCGGCCGTCGAAGTTCAACGTCTCCTCGATTCGCTTGACGTCGGCGGCCGTCCAGGCGGCGATTTGCGCAAAGGTTGTGACCCCGAGCTCGTTGAGCAGTCGCTCGTTGGCCGGGCCGATGCCGATCAGGCGGCGCAGATTGCTGGCTTTGCCAGCCGCCGCCTTTGTTGTCGCGGCTTTCTTTGCCGCTGGCGCAGCGCTCTTTGGTGCAGCCCCCGTTTTCGATGCGGGAGGTTTTGGCGCACTTGCCTGCGACGCGCCCGCTTTCGACGCACCGGCCTTCGGCGCGGCTGCGGCCTTCGCGGCAGCCGGTTTCTTGGACGTGATCTTGGCTGGCGCGGTCTTTGCTGACCCGTTCTTGGCCGGCGTCGTCTTGGCCGGCGTCGTCTTGGCGGGCGTCGACTTGGCCGGCGCGGATGTCGCCATCAATGCCGACGGTGCCGGGATTGCTGCCTTTGTCGCACCGGTCTTGGTGCCTTGTACCTCGCTCAACTGGCGCTCCAGGTCGGCGCGGGCGCCGCGGCATACTTCCAGCTCACCGGTCAGGCGGTCGGCGTCGGCGCGCAGCCTGTCGCGCTCGCTGCGTGTGCGGTCCATGTCACCGCGCAGGCTGTCGAACTCGCCACGCAGGCGTCCCCAGATGAACCAGCCAACCAACACACCTACCAGGAACGCCAGGAGCATGTAGAAAAAAGTGCCCATTGTCTTTCTCTCCAGTCCGATCCATCTGCCGTGGCCTGGAGTGGTGACCTTGGCACAAGGACCATTCAATGGTGGCTCCGCTGTTCGCGGAACAGCCGGCTTAGATCGAGCTGTCGGCGACCGGCTTTTCCTGCCGTGGCCAACGGCCGCTGTCGCATTTGCCGAAGCGCCGTGACCGGACCGAAGATTTTTTCCTGGCCTGAGCCCCGCGCCCGACTGAGCTTGAGGCGGGACGCTATCATACAGCTTCCGGAAAGCTAACGGAAAAATTCCACGGAGAGTTATTTAAGAACAGATATTTAGGCCAAGAATAAATGGTCTCAATATGCATTGCGGCTAAAACTGTTCTGTCAGCCCCGGATGTTCAGCGCAGTGCGTCAATTGTCCAAAGCTTCGAGCTCGTCGATCAGCCCGCCGATCACGCCAAGTCCGATCTGCCAGAAGGCAGGGTCTGTGGCGTCAAGGCCGAAGGGTGCCAGGAGCTCGGAATGATGCTTGGTGCCGCCGGCGCGCAGCATGGCAAAATATTTCTCCTGAAAGCCACGCTCCGCATTCTGATAGACCGCATAGAGAGAATTCACCAGGCAGTCGCCGAAAGCATAGGCGTAGACGTAGAAGGGCGAATGGATGAAGTGTGGAATATAGGTCCAGAAGACCTCGTAACCGTCGCGCAGCTTGATCGCCGGCCCGAGGCTTTGCGCCTGCACTTCCAGCCAGAACTGGCCGAGCCTGTCGGATGTCAGTTCGCCGTTCTTGCGCTCGGCATGCACCTTGCGTTCGAATTCATAGAAAGCGATCTGCCGCACGACCGTGTTGATCATGTCCTCGACCTTCTGGGCGAGCATGGCCTTTCGCTCGCGCTTGTCCGTGGTCTGGTCCAGCAGCGAGCGGAAGGTCAGCATCTCGCCGAAGACGGATGCCGTCTCGGCCAGAGTCAGCGGCGTCGAAGCCATCAGCGCGCCCTGGCCTGCAGCCAGCACCTGATGCACGCCGTGACCAAGCTCATGCGCCAGCGTCATCACGTCGCGCGGCTTGCCCATGTAGTTGAGCAGAACATAGGGATGCGCCGACGGCACGGTCGGATGCGCGAAGGCGCCCGGCGACTTGCCAGGCCTTACCGGCGCGTCGATCCAGTTGCGCTCGAAGAAAACCCGGGCGATCTCCGCCATGTCAGGTGAAAAGCGCTGATAGGCGGAAAGCACCGTGTTCTTGGCCTCGTCCCAGCCGATGATCGTTTGCGGGGTCTCTGGCAACGGCGCGTTGCGGTCCCAGTGGTTCATCACCTCCATGCCCAGCCAGCGCGCCTTCATCTGGTAGTAGCGGTGCGACAGACGCGGATAGGCGTCGCGAACGGCTGAGGCCAGCGCATCCACCACGCTGCGCTCGACGCGGTTGGCGAGATGGCGAGAATCGGCGATGTCCTCGAAGCCGCGCCAGCGGTCGGAAATCTCCTTGTCCTTGGCCAGCGTGTTGGTGACCAGCGTGAACGTGCGCAGGTTCTTGCGGAAGGTTGCGGCCAGCGCTTCAGAAGCCCGGCGGCGCACCTCGCCATCGGCGTGCTGGAGGCGGTTCAGCGCCGGCTCCAGGGTAAGCTCCTCGCCATCGATGTCGAAGCGCAGATCGGTCATCGTTTCGTCGAACAAGCGGTTCCAGGCGCCGCGTCCGGTAATCGACTTCTCATGGAAAAGCTGCTCGACGCGATCTTCCAGCTGGTAGGGTTTGTCCATGCGCAGATCGAGCACCCACGGCCGGTAGTGAGCGAAGGCGGGATCGGCAGCAAGCGCGGTTTCGATCGCGGCGTCGTCGATGAGATTCAGTTCGAGCGCGAAAAACAGAAGATGCGCGCTGGCGTCGGTCATCTTCTCCTGAATGTCGCCATAGAGCTTGGCGCGCAGCGGATCCGCGGTGTTGCCGGCATAGATCAGTCCGGCATAGGAGACGATCCGGCCGATCAGTTCCTCCAGCGCCTCATAGGCGGCAAGCGCCTCGCCCAGCCTGCCGCTGTCGGCACGCTCCGCCTCGGCGGCGAGCGTGCCTTTCCAGCGGCTCTCGAAGCTGATGGCATCGGCCGCCGCCCTGGCGATGTCGCGCTTCAGCTCGGGGGCGTCCATCCCCGAATAGAGATCGGCGAGATCCCATTCCGGCAGGTCGCCAAGCTCCGCCGCGCCCTGACCGGACGCCGCCGCCGCAAGCTGCCGACCAAAAACCATGCGCATTGCCGATACTTTCCAGATTGCAGGACCCAAGCGGTCAGACTCAAAGATTCAAAAGGGGATGAGAAAGCCGGTCAAATCCTAAGGAATTCGTTCACCGGGTTTTTTGAAACCTTATTTAGAACCCTGTGCCAAGATGATCCATAGGGTGGATTGCCTTGGGTGGGCATATTGGGCGAGCATCGTTGAACCAGTCATGACAGGTTCCATACTCATAGTCGATGACGATCCCGTGCAGCGCAGGCTGCTCGAGGCGGCCGTGACGAAATTCGGCCACAGCGCTATCATCACGGATGGCGGCGAGGCCGGTCTCGACGCGCTCGACGGGCCCGATGCGCGCGACGTGTCGGTGGTCATCCTCGACCTCGTCATGCCGGGCCTCGACGGCATCGGCGTGCTGAAGGCGATGCGTGAGCGCGGCATCCAAGTTCCGGTCATCGTACAAACCGCCCAGGGGGGCATCGAGACCGTCGTTTCGGCCATGCGTCACGGCGCTTTCGATTTCGTCGTCAAGCCGGCATCTCCCGACAGGCTGCAGGCATCGATCGGCAATGCGCTCAAGGTCGAGGCGGTCGAGGGCGAAGTGAAGCGCTCGTCGCGGCGGCGCGGCGGCCATCTGACCTTCAAGGACATGATCACGCACAGCCCGGCGATGGATCGGGTGATCCGTCTCGGCCAGAAGGCGGCCGCGTCCAACATCCCGATCCTTATCGAGGGCGAATCCGGTGTCGGCAAGGAGCTGGTGGCGCGCGCCATCCAGGGCAGCGGCGATCGCCGCTCAAAACCCTTCGTTACCGTCAATTGCGGCGCCATCCCCGACAATCTGGTCGAATCGATCCTGTTCGGCCACGAGAAGGGCTCGTTCACCGGCGCCACCGAAAAACACACCGGGAAGTTCGTCGAAGCGCATTCGGGCACGCTCTTTCTCGACGAGATCGGCGACCTGCCGCTCGACGTGCAGGTCAAGCTCCTGCGCGCCGTGCAGGACGGTGAGGTCGATCCGGTCGGCGGGCGTTCGACCGTCAGGGTCGATATCAGGCTGATCTCGGCGACACACCGCAATCTTCTGCAGCAGGTCAAAGACGGCAAATTCCGCGAGGATCTGTTCTATCGCCTGAACGTCTATCCGATCTTCGTGCCGCCGCTGCGCGATCGTCGCGACGACATCCCGTATCTGGTCGAGCACTTCCTGGAGAAGGTTGCGCCCACCGATCCACGTCACCGCCTGCACGGCATTTCGGCTGCGGCGCTCGCCATGCTGCAGGCCTACGACTGGCCGGGAAACATCCGGCAGCTGGAAAACGCCGTCTTCCGGGCCTCGGTGCTTTGCGAAGGCGATGTGCTGACCGAAGAGGAGTTTCCGCAGATCCGGGCGCAGGTCGAGGGCACCGTCAACCTCGATGCGGATGGCGCGTTGCACGCGTCGCCTTTGGTCATCGAGCCTCCTGGCGAGGACGTGCCGGCCGATAACGGCATTGCTGCAACCGAGCTCGATCCGCCGGCCAGGCCGCAGCCCCGCTTCGGCACGCTGCGGGCACTCGACGAACGCGGCAATGTGCGCGCGCTGGCCGACGTCGAATTCGAAATGATCAAGCTCGCGATCGACCATTACAACGGCCAGATGAGCGAAGTTGCCCGCCGCCTCGGCATCGGCCGCTCCACGCTCTACAGGAAGCTCAAGGAGTACGGCATCGATCCGGAAACAGGCCGTATCGACCGGCTTGCTTCCTGACTAAGCAAGTCCGGTCCAGCTTGTCAGCCTGGCACCAGACAATCGACAGTCATCGACCGGGCGTGACGCACGTCGGGGCGACGCGCTAGCCGGCAGTGTTCACGCATTGAGGCGGCCGGTAACAGATCGTGTTCAGGCAAAGGCCGAAACATGATCTAAACCAGCAGTTTACCACGAAACCCTGCGCAATATTTTTGACGGGATATTGCCACGGTGTTACCGCATTTCGGCTTCAATAAGCGATGATTAACCATTAGGATCGATATTCGGATACGAACACCACCGCATCCGTTGGTCAAATCCGGGGACAAACGGCAGCCTGCAAGGCCTTTTGATTTGAACAAAGTCGAACGACACACAAACGGGCGGCATTATCACATGAGCGTCTGGCCGAGATGGCTGGCAGCAGTGATTCTCGCCTTTGGCTTCCTTACAGCGGCTGCGACCGGCGCCAGCGCCCAGACACGTTCGCTGAAACTCTATAACCTCCACACCAAAGAGAAGGCGGAGATCGTCTTCAAGCGCGGCGGCCGCTACGACCAAACGGGTCTGAAAAAGATCAACGTCATCCTGCGCGACTGGCGCCGCAACGAGCCGACCAAGATGGATCCGCGCCTGCTGGACCTGGTCTGGGAGGCTTACCGGCAGAGCGGTGCCACCGACTATATCCAGGTCGTGTGCGGTTATCGCTCGTCGTCAACCAACTCGATGCTGCGCAGCCGCAGCAGGGGCGTCGCCAAGAAAAGCCAGCATATGCTCGGCAAGGCCATGGACTTCTACATTCCCGGCGTGCCGCTGAAGAAACTGCGCGACATCGGTCTGCGGATGCAGGGCGGCGGCGTCGGCTATTATCCGAGGTCCGGCTCGCCCTTTGTCCACATGGATGTCGGCAATGTGCGCCACTGGCCGGGCATCAGCCGCCAGGAACTGGCGCGTGTGTTCCCCAATGGCAAGACGCTGCATGTGCCGAGCGACGGCAAGCCGCTGCCCGGCTATTCACAGGCGCTCGCCTCCTACAAGGCGCGCAAGGGCGCCGGCGCTCCCGCCATCGAACTGGCCAGCGCAGGTGGCGGTTTCAAGAAGTCCGGTGGTCTGCTGGCGGCTTTCTTCGGCGGCGGTGAAGACGAGGCCGATGACAGCGCCGATGTGGCAGCCGCGCCAGCGCCGAAGTCAACCAACGTGAAGCCGCCGGCGAGCGTGAAGCTGGCGACCGCGAAGCCGGCGCCGGCCGCCAAGAACAGCAAGCTTCCGGGCATTGCCATCGTGTCGCCTCAGGATGCGAAGCGCGCCGAGATTCCGCAAATCGCCGATGCGCCTGCTCCGGAACCGGAGGAGGACACGCCGGAAACGATCATCGCGGCGCTGCCGGCGCGCAGTGTGCCGCTGCCTGATTTCGCCCCGCGTCCGAAGACCGATGTCGGCGCTCAGCCCCCCGAAAACGTTCCGTTCGGCGTGGCGGATGCCACTGCCACCACTGAACAGGCGGTGGCGACCGCGCAAGCGCCGGCAAGCGCTCCCTTCGGCATGGCCGAGCCGTCCGCTGTCGCCGATGCGGCGCAGGTTGCGGCCAACAACATTCCGTTGCCGACCTGGCGTCCCGATCACTCGCTGCCGGCCGACCTTGCAGCGGCCGACCTTGCGCCTCAGGACAAGGAGGTGCTTTTGGCGCTGGCGGATACGGCCGGGCACGGCAAGACCGCTACCGATGCGTTCTCGGTGCTGCCGTCGGCTCGGCCCGATCTGGCGCAGCCTGACTTGGCCCGGCCTGACTTGGCCCAGCCCGACTTGGAGCGGCCCGATTTGGCCCAGACGGACCAGGTTCAATCCGATGCGGTCAAGGCCGTCCTCGAGCGGGTCAGCGCAACCGACGAATACCAGGTCGCTTCGCTCTCCCAGCCGAGCTCGATTCTCAGCGGTCCGGCGAACGGCAATGCCGCATCGCCGCGCGAGGCTGTCTTTGCCCGTCCGGCCGGCTCGGATCCGGCCGCGGCGATCGGTGCGGGTGTGAAGACCACCCGCAAGGCAGCCAGGGCAACCGCCCGTGACCTGAAGCCTGGTCCCAAGTCCGTGGTGGTCGCCGCCGAGCCGAAGGCCGCGCGCTGGGCATTGAACAGCGGCGAGAATGTCGCCACCGTCTCCAGCGCGACGACGGCGCCGCGCTATGCCTACAATATCGTGCACACGCCGCCGACCGAGGTCTACACCGCGGGCTTCCAGCCGAACGATCAGTTGGCCGACGCCAACCGGTTCACCGGCAATGCCGTCAAGTTCATGTCGGTAGCCCGCTTCCAGACCAAGTAGCGGATCGACCAAGCAAAACAAAGCCGCGTCGGACAACCCGCGCGGCTTTTTGCTGTTCGAAAAACAAAAACGCCGCGATGCAGCCAGTCCGCTTGGGGATAAGAGTTTCTCTACCGCCCGAGCTTGCTCGCCGCGCGCGCCAACGCCTCGATTTCGTCCCACCGGCCGGCCTTGACCAAATCGTCCGGCGCCACCCAGGAGCCGCCGACGCAGATGACGTTGGGCAAGGTCAGATAGTCGGCGGCGTTCTTGCCGGTGATGCCGCCGGTCGGGCAGAATTGCACATCGGCCAGCGGCGAGGCGAATGCCTTGAGCGACGCGATGCCGCCGGATTGTTCCGCCGGGAAGAATTTCAGGAAACGCAAGCCTGCCTCGCGGGCGGCCATGATCTCACCCGGCGTGATGGCGCCGGGTAGCAACGGAACGTCGCTGTCCTTCGCCGCCGCCAGAAGCTCGCGGGTGATGCCGGGGCTGACGATGAACTTGGAGCCGACTGCTGCCGCCTCGCCGAACTGGCGGGCGTCCAGAATGGTGCCGGCGCCGACGATGGCGTCCTCGACTTCGCTTGCCACAAGCCGGATCGCCTCCAGCGCGTCAGCTGTCCGCAGCGTGATCTCGATCGCCGGCAGGCCGCCGCGCGCCAGGGCACGCGTCAGCGGCACGGCATCGGCGACGTTGGCGATCTTCAGCACCGGGATAACCGGTTGGCCGTTGAGGAGCGACAGGAGTTTTTCGGTCTTGCTGGGCATTGTCGTCTCTCCGGTATTGATCCGTTCAACCGGTTAGCAGAAGGCCGTTTTTCTGTCCACGAAACGAAGCGTGTCGCGACGTCACGCACTGCCGGCAATGCCGTCGGCACCGGCCGTCAAAAGCCACCAGGGAGAGGCTGATCCACGCGTCAGCCTTGAATCGGCTTTCATGAGCGTTTAGTGGCTTCGGCGATGACACTGCCCAATCAACCTTTCCGCGTTGCCGCGCTCTACAGGTTTGCCCGGCTCGACGGCTTCGAGGCGTTGCGCGCACCGCTCGCCGCCTTTTGCTGCGGACGCAGTATCAAGGGCACGCTGCTTCTGGCGCATGAGGGTATCAACGGCACGGTCGCCGGCAGCGAAGCTGACATCGCCGCGCTCATCGATCATCTCCAATCCATCGAAGGTCTCGCCGGTCTCGAGGTCAAGTACAGCAGCGCCGCGCAGACGCCGTTCCACCGCATGAAGGTGCGGCTGAAGCGCGAGATCGTCACCATGGGCGTTAGCGATATCGATCCGGCGGCAAGCGCCGGCACCTATGTGGCACCGGCCGATTGGAACGCACTGATCTCGGATGCGGGCACGATCGTCATCGACACGCGCAATGCCTACGAGGTATCGATCGGCACCTTCAAGGGCGCGGTCGATCCCGCCACGACGAGCTTTCGCGAATTCCCGGCCTGGGTCGAGCAGCACCGGGCCGAGCTCGTCGGCCGGACGGTGGCCATGTTCTGCACCGGCGGCATACGCTGCGAGAAGGCAACGGCCTATGTGAAGTCGCTCGGCTTCGAGGATGTATTCCATCTCAAGGGCGGCATCCTGAAATATCTCGAAGAGGTGCCCGCCGAACAGAGCCTCTGGCAGGGCGAGTGCTTCGTCTTCGACGAGCGCGTCTCGGTGTCGCACGGGCTGGTCGAGGGTGAAGCGGAACTGTGTCGCGCCTGCCGGCATCCGCTGATCGGGCAGGATCTGTTATCGCCGAAATACGCCGCCGGCATCTCATGCCCGCATTGCTTCGATGCCCGTTCCGACGAGGATCGCGCGCGCTACGCCGAGCGTCAGCGCCAGGTCGAGCTTGCAGAAGCGCAAGGCAGGGCTCCGCACATCGGACGTTAGAGCGACATGCGTCCGCTGGACGCACAAAATTCATTTTCGGGCCGATGGGTTAGGACACGGCAGATCCTGACATCATCTCGTTTCCGCCATCATTGGCAAAGCGCTCATCGGTCATTGTAATGTCAATATGCGGGGCCTACCTCTTCAACGTCCGAAAACCCGCCCGTCCACGTTCGGCCGGGCCAATTCTGGAGGCATTGATGTTCGATCCCAAGAAGCTCCTCGACGATCTGCTCGGCTCGCAAATTCCCGGAACGGGGTCGACCGTCCGCGACAAAGGGGGGCAGGCGGTGCAGATGGCCAAGGACAATCCGCTGGCGGCGGGCGCACTGGCCGCAGTGCTGCTCGGAACCGGCGCTGGCCGTCAGGTCACCGGCACTGCGGTGAAGCTCGGCGGCCTGGCCATGATCGGCGGTCTCGCCTACAAGGCCTACCAGAACTACAAGAACGGCAAGGCGCCTGCGGAAACGGCCGCAGCCGGCTCGCCGGAATTGCTGCCGCCGCCCGCCGACACCAGCTTCCATCCCTCGCAAGCGCCGCAAGGCGAGGACGAATTCACGCTGACGCTGGTGCGGGCGATGATTTCGGCGGCGAAGGCCGACGGCCATATCGACGACGACGAACGGCAAAAGATCGCCGGCAAGCTCAGCCTCTCGGGCATCGGCTCCGACGCGGAGAAATTCCTGATGTCGGAGCTGGAAACGCCGCTCGACCTGGATACGCTGGTCGCCGGCGCCCAAACCGACGCGCAGAAGCTCGAACTCTACACCGCCTCGCGCCTCACCATCGATCCGGATACGCGTGCCGAACGCGGCTATCTCGATCTGCTCGCCGGCCGCCTCGGGCTGCCGGACGCATTGGTCGACCATGTCGAGGCGACGGTGTCAGCGGCAAAGGTGCCGGAGTCAAAGGTGCCGGAGTCAGGGGTGCCAGAGTCGGACAAGACAACCGCCAGCTCGCGCTGGTAGGCTTCAGGGGCCGCGGAGGGCGGCGATCCGGGCGCCGCTCTCGCGTTAATGCCTCGTTTACCTAGGAAGCGCATAACTTTAGGTAGTCGGATCGGCTTTCCTCCTCCCAAGTCCGGTTCAGATCAGGGCGGCCGCCAATGGCCGCCCTTCTGTTGAAGCCGGCTGGCGCATAACCCGAAATCGGAATCGATTTTTGGAAGCGATCATGCGCAAAATCAACTTGCTCGAAATCAAGCTGCTATAGCGTCCTTGCGGACACGCGGCGCTGTAGGAGGACAGTTATGACAGACTACAAAACGGCCATCGTCACCGGCGCCGGCACGGGCATCGGCAAAGCCGTCGCTACGGCGCTGCTCAGGTCCGGCTGGAACACGGTGTTCTGCGGACGCCGCAAGCCGGTGCTGGACGAGGCGATCGCCGACGCCGGATCGACACAAGCCAAGGCGCTGGCGGTCGCCTGCGACATCAGCAAGGCCGACCAGGTCGACGAGATGTTCGAAACCGTGGCGGCGGCTTTCGGTCGTGTCGACCTGCTCTTCAACAATGCCGGCACAAGCTACAAGTCGACATTGATCGACGAGATCCCCGTCGAGGTGTGGAACGAAGTCGTCGGGGTCAATCTCACCGGCTCGTTCCTGTGCGCCCGCGCCGCCTTCGGCGCCATGCGCAGGCAGCAGCCGATAGGCGGCCGCATCATCAACAACGGCTCGGTGTCGGCTTACGCACCGCGGCCGGGCTCAGTGCCCTATACCGCGACCAAGCACGCCATTACCGGGCTGACCAGGACGCTGGCGCTGGACGGCCGGCCTTACGACATCGCCTGCGGCCAGATCGACATCGGCAACGCCTTGACCGACATGGCGCAGGCGATGACGGTCGGGGTGCCGCAAGCCAATGGCTCCATCGCCGCCGAAGCGGTGATGGATGTACAGCAGGTCGCCAATGCCGTCGTCCATATGGCCAGCCTGCCGCTCGACGCCAATGTGCTGTTCATGACCGTGATGGCGACGAAGATGCCGTATGTCGGGCGAGGGTAGTCGCTCGAAGGCTCGACGAGCGCTCTAAGACTGCGTGGCCGAAAGCGGCACGCCGGGAAGATACAGCGAAATGGGGCGGATTTCGTAGACGGCGGTTGGATTGACGCGGCGTAGGTCGCGTGCAATCGCGATCGCGGCATCACGCGTGGCGCAATCGACGACGTAAAGTCCCAACAATTGCTCCTTGGTCTCGGCGAAGGGGCCGTCAATGACCATTCCGGCGCCCGGCCCGCGCAAGGTACACGCGTCTTGTGTCGCCCCGAGCCGCGCCGCCGGGCCAAGGGTGCCTTCGCGGTATAGCCGTTCGTTGATCTGGAGCAGGTCGGTCATCAGCGCCGCATCCTCCTCCGGCGTCAGCGCCGTGATCGCTTCCTCAACGTGATAGGCGAGGATGGCATAAAACATCTGACGTCACCTTTCTTCGGTCGTGAATTCTTTCGCCGGACGCGCAATGAGCGCTGTAGCACTTTGATTTGCGCATGATCCCCAGCGAAAATCGATTCCGATTTTCGCGGTCATACGTTTTGTCCTCACTTGCCCAGAAACGCCTCGATCCGCTCCAGCGCGCGCAGGATGTTCTCTTCGGAATTGGCATAGGACAGCCTGATATAGCCTTCGCCGAGAATGCCGAAATCAGGTCCGCCAATCAGCGCCACGCCGGCATCCTCAAGCAAGGCAGACGCCAGCTTCTTGGCCTTCCAGCCAGTTTTTGAGACATTGGGGAAGGCATAGAACGCGCCCTTCGGTGTGATGCAGGAAACGCCTGATAAGGCGTTCAGCCCTTCGACCACGACCTTCCTGCGGCGGTCGAAGGCGCGCATCATCTTGTCGACGTCGTCCTGCGGACCGTCGATGGCGGCGATGCCGGCATATTGGCTCGGGGCATTTACGCAGGACCAGCAATTGACTGCCAGCTTGCGCACCTTGTCGTAGAGGTGGGCGCCCTTGTCGCCGTTTGGCCAGATCGACCAGCCCAAGCGCCAGCCGGTCATCGCCCATGTCTTCGACCAGCCGTTGAGCACGATCAGCCGGTCGCGGATTTCAGGGAAATTCAGCAGGGAGCAATGCGTCTCGCCGTCATAGGTCATTACGTCGTAGATCTCGTCTGAGAGGATGGCGACGTCCGGGTGCGCTTCCAGCCCTTTGACCAGCTTCTCGATCTCCGCGCGGGGGGTAACCCCGCCAGTCGGGTTGGCCGGCGAGTTTAGGATCAGCAGCCTGGTCTTCGGCGTGATCAGCGCCAGCGTCTCCTGCGCCGAGAAGGCAAAGCCGTTCTCCTCGCGCATCGGCACCGGCACCGGAGCAGCACCGGTGAACTCGATCATCGAGCGATAGATGGGAAAGCCGGGATCGGGATAGAGAATCTCGGCGCCCGGTTCACCGAACATCAGTATCGCGGCGAACATGGTCGGCTTGCCGCCGGGCAGGATCATCACCGCCTCGGGCGAAACTTCGACCCCGGTGGTGGTCAGCGTGCGCCGCACCACCGCTTCGCGTGTCGCCAGCAGGCCGTTGGCCGGCGTATAGCCGTGGTGGCCGTCGCGCAGCGCCTTGATCGCCGCCTCGACGATGTGCTGCGGCGTCTTGAAGTCGGGCTGACCGATGCCAAGATTGACGATATCGCGGCCCTGATGGGCGAGCGCGGTGGCACGAGCCAGCACCGCGAAGGCGTTTTCCTCGCCGAGACGATCGAAGGCCGAAATCGTGTGGAGCATTTTTCCCGTCCCTGTGGTTCTTTCACCGAGCGAGCGTTTTTGTGAGCGTCCGCTCACAAAAGTCAAACGGATTGGAGCTTTGGGTGTCGGAAAATCTCAAGAATTGGCAACCGCGCCCGCGGCCCCAACGCAAAGTCCTGGAGGGGCGCACTGTCAGGCTGGAACCGCTCAACGCCGAACAGCACGGCGACGGCCTGTTCGATGCCTCGTCGGTGCCCGATATCAATGGCCGCTTCGCCTGGCTGTTCGACTATCCGCCGGAGAGCCGCGCCGCTTTCCAGCCGTGGCTGGACAAGGCGGAAGCCAGCGAGGATCCGCTGTTCTTTGCCGTCATCGACAAGGCCAGCGGCAAGGTCGCCGGGCGCCAGACTCTGATGCGCATCGACACGGCCTACGGCGTGATCGAGATCGGCAACATCTATTGGGGTCCGCTGATCTCGCGAAAACCGGCGGCCACGGAAGCGCAGTTCCTGTTCATGAAATTCATCTTCGACGAGCTTGGCTATCGCCGCTACGAATGGAAATGCAACAACCGCAACGAGCCGTCGAAGCGCGCGGCGGAACGTTTCGGCTTCAAGTTCGAGGGCATTTTCCGCCAGCATCTTGTGGTCAAGGGCGAAAACCGCGATACCGCGTGGTACTCGATCATCGACAAGGAGTGGCCGGCTTTGCGCAGAGCCTATGAGGCATGGCTCGATCCGGCCAATTTCGATGGCGACGGCCGCCAGAAGCGACGGCTCGAGGATTTCCGCGCCGAGTTCGGCGCCTGACCATGATCCCGAAAAGTGGAAGTCGGTTTTCGGGCAAGATCATGGTCAAACAAGAAGGACCATGATCCCGAAAAGTGGAAGCCGGTTTTCGGGCAAGATCATGGTCAAACAGGAAGGACCATGATCCCGAAAAGTGGAAGCCGGTTTTTGCTGCGCTGACCTTCGGTTCGGGCAGGATCATGGTCAAACAGGAAGATAAAGCCTCCACCCCGATTCTGCCGGGATGGATCAGGCTCTAACAGGAGTTCGCAGATGGCGCACACCCATGACCACGGTTCGCAAGGGCACGACCACAGCCATGGCGCCGGTCATGTGCACGGCTCGACCGACAAGAAACGGGTGCTGATCGCAGCCTGCCTGACCGCCGGCTTCATGGTCGTGGAAGCGCTCGGCGGTCTCTTCACCGGATCGCTGGCGCTGCTGGCGGATGCCGGCCACATGCTCGCCGACTGTATCGCGCTCGGCCTTGCCTGGTATGCTTTTCATCTGGCCGGCCGGCCAGCCACCGTTCGCCTCACCTATGGCTTCGGCCGGATCAAAACCCTGGTCGCCTATACCAATGGCATCGCAATCTTCGCCATTGCGCTGTGGATCATCTATGAGGCTTGGGAACGCCTGCTGACGCCTGCGCCCGTGCTCGGCGGGCCGATGCTGGTCGTTGCGATCGCCGGTCTGCTGGTCAATATCGGCTCCTTCTTCGTGCTGCATGGCGGCGACCGCGACAGCCTGAACATGCGCGGCGCCATCCTGCACGTGCTCGGCGACCTGCTTGGCTCGGCGGCGGCGATCATAGCTGCGCTGATTATCCTGGCAACGGGCTGGACGCCTATCGATCCGATCCTGTCCGTCCTTGTCTCGCTGCTGATTCTGTCCACGGCCTGGTCGCTGATGCGCGAAGCAGCCCATGTCCTGCTCGAGGGCGTGCCGGCGAGCCTCGATCGCGACCTGATCGCGAAGGACATAGAGGGGACGGTCAAGGGCGTGCGCGAGGTGCATCACATGCATGTCTGGTCGCTTGACGGGTCAAGCAACATGGCGACCTTGCATGCCTGCCTCAACGATGGCGTCGATGCTCACAAAGCGGTCAGCGCCATCAAGAAGCGGCTTGCCGCCGAGCATGGCATCGCCCACGCCACCGTAGAACCGGAATTCGGCCATTGCGCCGACAGCCATGATGGGCACGATGGCGAGCACGACCCTGCGCACGATGCGGCTCCGCATCATGGCCACTATCACTGACCCCGGGAGTTCCATGGCATTGGTAACGAACTTGATGAATTCCCGCCGCGTCAGGGCCGCGTGATGGATCGCGACACGCGCAACGCGGCGATAGGCGCCCTCTGGGTGCTGCTGCTGTTCGGCATCGCCGCTTACTATTTGCCAACCGTGATGCTGGCGGTCGGCCGCGTCTCGACCATTCTTGCCGCTGTTATTGCCGCTGTCTTCATGGTGGCCATTTTCGTCGTGTTTTGGCTGCGTGGCCGCAGCCAGCGCAAAAAGGATCATTGATATGCGTGTTTTGATTACCGGCGCGGCAGGCATGGTCGGCCGTAAGCTCATCGCCCGGCTGGCGAAGGACGGAACGCTCAGCGGCCGGAAGATCGCAGCGCTCGACCTTCACGATATCGTGCCGCCGCAGGCGCCGGCACTGGAAGGCGTCGGCGTCACCATCCACACAGGCGATCTCGCCGCGGCGAGCGCGATGGAACGGCTGGTCGCGCCGCGCCCCGACGTGATCTTCCATCTCGCCGGCGTCGTGTCGGGCGAGGCGGAAGCCAATTTCGATCTCGGCTATCGCGTCAATCTCGACGGCACAAGGGCGCTGTTCGATGCCATAAGGCTGGCGGGGTTTGCGCCACGCGTCGTCTTCACCTCATCGATCGCCGTGTTCGGCGCACCGTTCCCCGACATCATCCCCGACGAATTCCACCCGACGCCATTGACCTCCTACGGCACGCAGAAGCTGATGGGCGAAGCATTGCTCGCCGATTATACGCGGCGCGGCTTCTTCGACGGCATCGGCATCAGGCTGCCGACCATCTGCGTCAGGCCCGGCAAGCCCAACAAGGCCGCGTCAGGCTTCTTCTCCGGCATCATCCGCGAGCCGTTGAGCGGCCAGGAAGCGATATTGCCGGTGCCGCGCTCTGTCGTGCACACCCACGCCAGCCCGCGCTCCGCGGTGAATTTTTTGATCCACGCAGCAGGGATCGACGGCAGCGCCGTCGGGCCACGCCGCAATCTGACGATGCCCGGTGTCGCCGTCACGGTCGGCGAGCAGATCGAGGCCTTGGAACGCATTGCCGGCGCCGAGGCGGTGAAACTGATCCGCGAGGAGCCCGACGATACGATCTGGGCGATCGTCAAGGGCTGGCCGACACGGTTCGAAGCGCGGCGGTCGAGGGAGCTTGGCTTTGCCGCCGAAACCAGCTTCGACGATATCATCCGCGTCCATATCGAGGACGAGCTGGACGGCAAAATTGCCGGTTAGCTAACGCGCGTTCGATCGGACGGGTGAAGGCGTCATCCGCCAGCGGTCAGGCTGGCCGAAAGCAGCAGCAGCCCGAACAGGAAGACGAAGGCTGCGCCGCCGATCTCGACGATCGAATGTATGCGGTTGCCCATGCGGCCGTCACCGGCGAAATAGACCGCCCAGTTCTTGGCGGTCACCGCCAGCGTCGCCAAGATCGAGACCGTGATCGCGGTGCCGAGTGCCATCGCCAGCACCGACAGGATGCCGCCGAACCACAACCCGTTGAGCATCGCAAAGCTCAGCACGATCAGCGCGCCCGAGCAGGGCCGGATACCGACCGCAGCCACCGCCGACCAGGCGGTGCGCCAGTCGAAGCGGTCGCCGGAAAGCAGCGTCGGGTCGGGCGCGTGTGAATGTCCGCACGTCTCGCAGACTTCGCCCGCCGCATGGTGATGGTGATCGTGCCCGCCATGGTCATGGTGATGGTCGCGTGCGCCGTGATCATGGTCGTGACCGTCATGGCCATGTTTGTGAAGCGCATGCACTGAATGCGTATGTGAGTGGCCTGCATGTGAGTGGCCGGCATGGGCCGCCGACAGGCTGTAGGGAGGGTTGGCGCCGAACAGGCGAAGGATAGCGGGGCCGGCCTTGCGCCACAAAAGCCAGGCGCCGAACAGGGTGACGAAGACAAAGCTCGTGACTTCGAGGAACCATGCCGCATCGGTCATCGATATGGTGGTGCCGCGCAGGACGAAGTAGGCGAGCATCATCACGAGGATCGCCGTCAGCGCCTGCAGCAGGGCCGAGACAAAGGACAGCATGATGCCGCGCTTGAGCGCGACTTCGTTCGCGACCATGTAGGACGAGATCACCGCCTTGCCGTGCCCGGGGCCGGCAGCATGGAAAATGCCATAGGCGAAGGACAGGCCGATAAGCAGCCACAGCTTGTTGCCGTCCTCGCGCATCGCCTTCATTGCGCCGGCAAGCGCGCGGTAGAATTCCTGCTGGCGCAGGTTGATCCACATCAGGATGTGGGCGAATGGGCCGGTGGTGGGAGCCATCCCGTCATTGGTGCCGATGCCGAGCGAGCTCTGGGCGTGGGCGGCGCCGAGGAAGTGCGTCGTCACAAGGGCGACGGCCAAAAGGCCGAAGGCCAAACGCAGGGACGGTTTCGTCACCGGATTATCCTTCTGGCTGACAGTTCAGTTCAAGCTTGGTCGCGAAGATCTTGCTCATATCGGTGCCTGTCGGATCGTTGAAGAAGGCGTCCGTCAGGGTCTTCTGGTTCTCGGCGAGCGCCTCATCGGGGTTCGGACGAACGACTTTGCTCGTGCATGTCGACGGCATGCCATCGACCTGCAGATTGGCATCCTCGGTGAAATCGATTGCCGTGTAGAAGGTCGGGTCGTAGACGCCGATATCGATCTTGCCGGCCAACTTCATCGGCGCCTTCGGTTCGGATTCGAACAGGATGATGAGCTGATCATTCTCGAAATTGGCCATCAGCTGCGGCGGCGGGTTCATCGCCTCGTCCTTGCCGTCGACGGTGACGAGCTGGAAGTAATTGAACTCCGCCAGCGAAGCATGGACGGTGTCGGCGACTTCCTTCAACTCCTTGTCGTCGAGCTTCAGGTCGGAATTCTTGTCGAATTCCATCATCACCGTACTCGAGAACAAATCGTCGAAGCGCCAGAGATGGCGCAAAGCCTTCACAGTCTGGTGATCCGGACTGAAGACCACTTCGAGGCGAGCCTCGGCGAAGACGTGCGGATGCACCTCGGCTGGCCCGACCGAGGCAAATGTCGCCGCCATGGCCGAAGCCATCATGATTGCTTGCCGTTTCAGGTGCATTCTCGGTCGCGATTCCATCAGCTTGGGTTAAATATCGAGAGTTACCAGAAAGGGGGCGAAAATGGGACCGCAAGGCGGCTGAAAGCTCATGCGTTGTCAATCGTCTTGAACCACTGCACCAGGAAATCGACAAAGACGCGAACCTTCGCAGGCAAATAGCGCCGGTGCGGATAGACGGCGAAGATGCCGCCACCCGGTAGGATGCGGTCATCCAGCGCGGCCAGCAGCCGGCCACTTTCGATGTCGGGCGCGGCGATGAAATCCGGCAGGATGGAAAATCCCAATCCCGCCACGGCGGCGGCCCTTGCCGCCATCGGACTGTTGACCTCGATCGGACCGGAGACCGAAACAGTTACCGTGTCGCCGCTGTCGCCCTTGAACGGCCAGTTGGTCAGCCAGCGGCCATTGGTGTCGATGATGCAGGGCACGCGGCCAAGGTCCTGCGGCCGCACCGGCATGCCATGCTTGGCGATCAGTTCGGGAGATGCGCAGAGCCGCACCGAAAACGGCGCCAGGCGCCTCGCGATCAGCGAGGAGTTTTCCAGCCGCGAAATGCGCACGGCGAGATCGAAACCTTCCTCGACCAGATCGACGAAGCGGTCGTCGAGATGAATGTCGAGCACGATGTCGGGATGCTGCTTGGCGAAGTCGATCAGCGACTGGCCGATCGGTGCGTCAGCAAAAGTGCGCGGCGCCGACAGCTTGATCCTGCCGCGAACGTCGCCGGAGGATTCACGCACCGCATCGGCCAGGCTGTCGACCTCGCGGACGATTTCCGAGGCGCGGCGGTAATAGGTGTGGCCGGCCTCGGTCAGCGAGAACTGCCTGGTGGTGCGGTTGAGCAGCAACGCGCCGAGCTCGTCCTCCAGCTCGCGCACATATTTCGACAGCAGCGCCTTGGAGCGGCCGATCTTGCGCGCCGCTGCCGAAAAACCTTCGGCCTCGACCACGTCGATAAAGGCGCGCATGCGGGTCAGCGTGTCCATGTCATGCGCTCCCTTGGTGGGCTGAAAGGATACGCGCGGCAAGCGTCAGCAGCTGCCGGTCGCTGTTCTCAGGTCCGAGCAGCGAGAGGCCGAATGGCGCACCGTCGGCCTTGCCCAGCGGCAGGGTGATCTGCGGAAAGCCGGACAAGCCGGAAAGGCACAGCAGCCTTAGCGCGCGCTCGCGATAGGCCTGCAAATCGTCGAATGAGGCGGCCTTGAGCGGGGCGGCACCTGGAGCGGTCGGCAGCACAAGAACACCGTCCTCGCCAAGCAGGTCGGCAAGTTCAAGACGAAACGAAACGCGACGTTCCGTTTCGCGTTGTGCGGTTGTGAGGTCGATGGTCGCGCCATGCTCGAAACGCTCCTTGACGCCGGGGCCGAGCATCCGGTCACCCTGCGAGATCCAGGCACCATGATTTTGCCAAGCCTCGTACCCCTGCAACTTGCGGAAGCACCAATAGAGATCATCGGTGGAATGCGAGAGCGGGGCAACGGTGCGCGGCGCGCCCAGCACCGAAGCGACAGTGTGGACCATGGCGCGATATTCGTCGGCCTGCTGCGGGCCGAGCACGAGGCCGTCCAGCGCGTCGAGGGCGAGGGCGCGTGCCAAGTCGTTGCGTCGCCGATCGTCGTCGAGCAGCACCGTGCCGACCTTTTCGTAGGTGGCCATGTCCCTGGCGAACCAGCCGAACGTGTCCAGTGAAGGGGCCAGCGGCATGGCGCCTTCCAGCGAAATGCGGCCATGCGTGGTCCTCAGTCCGATCAAGCCGCAAAAGCTTGCCGGTGCGCGGATTGAGCCGCCGGTGTCGGATCCGATGGCGATATCGGCCAGCCCGCCGGCAACCGCGGCGGCGGAACCGGAGGATGAGCCGCCGGTGACGCGGTCCGGAGCTGCCGGATTGACCGGCGACGGAAAATGCGCGTTCAGCCCCATCAGGGAGAAGGCCAGCTCGTCCGTCTGCGTCTTGCCGACAAAGCGCGCGCCCGAATCAAGCACCGCCTGGACGGCCGGCGCTGTCGCCGAGGCGGGTGAAGCCTCCCGGTGTTTCTGCGGATTGCCGCAGCCGGTGCGGTAGCCAGCGACGTCGTAAATATCCTTAACGGCCAGCCGCAGACCGGCAAGCGGGCCGGATTGCGCATTCGACACAGGGATATCGCCAAGGTCGAGAAAAGCGTTCAGAGGGCCACGAGTGCCTGTCATTCGTTCGATATCCGGATACAGTCTGTCCAACATTGTGCGACGCCAGGAATTTTACAACCTGGCGTACGATTTTTATTGATTGTGAAATCCTTCGACCTTATATCGCGCTTGCCCAAAGTCGCACGTGCCTGTGGGTGTCCGCCGATCCTCGAATGGTGAGGGATATCGGTAAGGTAACTGGAGCTAACCCCTCCAGTCGGTTTAGCGGCCAACCGCCAGACCGAGGACACCTTGAAGCAACGACGGTGCGGGCCTTTCTGGTGTTCTGCCGGTCGTCCAAAGACCGGGGTTACTGAAGAGGCACACCTTCATTGCCGGCAGTGCGGAACGGGTTCTCCCAATCCAAGCCAAGGCAGACAAAGCGAACCGAGGCCGGGCAAGGCCAAGGTTCACCGCCGCGAGACGGCGCTTCATGGTTCCGGGGTCTCCACCGGCTGGTTCCATGATTTGACGTCCCGCCTTTGTCCACCGCGTGTTCGCGAGGTCGATGACCCGCGTCCCGCAGCCTTTGTGCGCGCCGAAAGGCGCTGATGGAGAGACCCCGATGGCTACCCAGCGCATCCTTGACTTCCTCGCCACCCGGCGTCCGAACGGCCCTTGCCTCGTCGTCGATCTCGATGTCGTGCGCGACAATTTCCGTGCTTTCGAGAAGGCGCTTCCCGATTCGAAAATCTACTATGCGGTGAAAGCAAATCCGGCGCCGGAAATCCTGCGCCTCCTTGCTGCGATAGGCTCGTCCTTCGACACCGCTTCCGTTGCCGAAGTCGAGATGGCGATGGACGCCGGTGCGCCGGCGGACCGCATCTCCTTCGGCAACACCATCAAGAAGGAGCGCGACATCCTGCGCGCCTATCAACTCGGCATCCGGCTGTTCGCGGTGGACTGCGTCGAGGAGGTCGAGAAGATCGCCCGCGTTGCACCCGGCGCCCGTGTGTTCTGCCGCGTGCTGACCGACGGTGAAGGCGCCGAATGGCCGCTGTCGCGCAAGTTCGGCTGCGTGCCGGCGATGGCGGTCGACGTGCTGCGCCATGCCAGGACGCTCGGCCTCGACGCCTATGGCGTGTCGTTCCATGTCGGCTCGCAGCAGACCGATCTGACCGCTTGGGACCGCGCGCTCGGCGACGCTAAAAAGGTGTTCGTCACGCTCGCTGAGGAAGGCATCGTCCTGAAGATGGTCAATATGGGCGGCGGTTTTCCGACCCGTTATCTCAGGGATGTGCCGGTGGCGCAGGCCTATGGCCAGGCGATCTTCTCAGCGTTGCGCAAGCATTTCGGCAACGCGATTCCCGAGACGATCATCGAACCGGGCCGCGGCATGGTCGGCAATGCCGGCGTTATCAAGTCGGAAGTCGTGCTGATCTCGAAGAAGGCCGACAACGACAATGTGCGCTGGGTGTTCCTCGACATCGGCAAGTTCGGCGGTCTCGCCGAGACGATGGACGAGGCAATCCGCTACCCGATCATGACCGCGCATGACGGCACCGAGACCGCACCCTGCGTGCTCGCCGGCCCGACCTGCGATTCGGCCGACGTGATGTACGAGAAGACGCCGTATCCGCTGCCCTTGTCGCTGACCATCGGCGACGAGGTGCTGATCGAGGGCACCGGCGCCTACACGACGACCTACGCCTCGGTCGCCTTCAACGGCTTCGAGCCTCTCCGATCCTACGTGATCTGACGGCTTCGGCCCTCAGATCACCCGGTGCGGGCGACGAGATCGCCCGCTTCGGTTCGCCTGTGGAACAATCCGCTCGTGAAGGATCGCGGAAATGGAAATTGTGGATTTCATTGTTGAAGGCGCTGTCGGCCGGCAAATCTCCCCCCTTCAGGGGGAGATGGCTGCAAAGCGGCCAGAGCGGGTCGGCTCAGCTGTCGCGACCTCTCTTGGACTGCGTGGGGCCGGCACTTCAGGCGCGGCGACCCCCTCTGTCGCGTTCGGCGACGTCTCCCCCTCGAGGGGGGAGATTGCTGGCGCTTTCGTCATCACCGCCGAAACCGCTGCCGACGTCCCGGCGCGCGAGGCTTTGCTCGATCGCGCCATGGGGCCGAAGCGCCGTAAAAAATCATCGGAAAAGCTGCGGCGCGGCCGCCGGCCCTCGGAAGGCCTGGCCTTTGTCGCACGCGACGCGTTGGGCGCTGTCACAGGCACCGTGCGGCTGTGGGATGTGGTGCTGGGCGAGGGCGGTCCGGCAGCGCTTCTGCTAGGTCCGCTCGCTGTCGATCCGACAATCAAGAATGCCGGTATCGGCTCGGCGCTGATGCGCCATGCAATCGCTGAAGCCGCGCGCCTCGGCCATGCGGCGATCCTGCTGGTCGGCGATGCGCCCTATTACGAGCGCTTCGGGTTTTCGGCCGAAAAAACCGGCTCGCTGGCCATGCCCGGACCTTATGAGCGGCACCGCCTGCTGGCGCTGGAACTGGTGGAAGGCGCGCTCGCCGAGGCGCGGGGCACGCTGAGGGCGGCTGGGCGCAAGCTGAAGGCACAACGGCTGCCGCTCGCTGCCTGACGGATCGGAAACAAGCCGCCGTCCATCGGGCGGCGGCTTGTTTTCATCCCGAATTGGTTGGATCAGCCGATCAGCTGGCTCAGTGCCATGGCGACGCTCATGTCGCCTTCGACCTTTATCTTGCCGGACATGAACGCCATGGTCGGGTTGAGATCGCCTGATATCAGCGACTCCAGATCGTCGACCGAAAGCTTTATGGTGCAGTCGGCTGGCGCGTCGGTGGTCGAGACATCAGCGCCGTCGATGACGATGACACCGTCGCCGCCGGTATCAAATTTCACGGAACGATCGAACCCGGCACTCGCCACGCGCGCGCTGATCTTGTCGGCAATTTCCTGAACGCCCATGGCCGTTCTCCTCGTCTCGTTGCGTTTGTCGCAGAATGGCACTTCGATCTGGCCGAAGTCGCCGTCTTGCGCATTTCGCGATCACGATCGCTGGCGCATATAGCTTTGGGTTGACGTTTACGTCAACGCGGTTCGCCGAGATGAAGATGGGTTTAATCGCCGCAGTGAAGCTGCTCCGCGAGATCTCGGGCGAAGGTCAGGGCGCGCCCAGCCGCCCGCCTGTCACGTCGTGCCTGCAACTCTGGCGGACGTTCCTCCGGTGGGTTGCTTCCAAAGCCGGCGGCAATCGGGGCAGTTACACAGTTTACGTCATTCAAACAGACGAGGACAGTGGCCAAGCCTGTCCCTAGCGTGGACTCGGCTTCATGCGCTCAGGGTGGTGTAAACGGGGCCATGACAGCAGATTCAAAAGCGGTCATCTCACGCGGCGACTGCGTCAGGGGAGGTAGGATGAACCCGTATCCGGCAGGCGAGGATCACGACCCCATGATGGCGCTACAGGAGGATGTTCAGTCATGAGAATCAAAAGTCTGATCAAGCGTGCCGAGAAGGTGGACAGAGCATTCAAGGAGCTCGAAGCCGATTTGGCGGATGCGTTCGATGAGTGTCTCAAGCTGGACGACCAATCGCAGTTGAATGACGTCCCGGATGAGAATCTCGCGGCAAAGAATGACAACTCTCAGCCTGAGGACGATGCGGACACTCCCGAGATCGCATTACGGCTGACTTCCCACGCACAAACCCGACTGGCTGCGTTAAATGCCGTTGATGGGCTCTTTGACGATGCGCGGGAGTATCTGGAGGAGATCAACGCGAAACTGTCGGAGATCGCGACCTCGCATCGTCTGACAGGCGAATTCCTGAAGCTGCTTCACGGGGACATTCTTCGCGCCAACGAACTGGAACTGGCAAATGTCAGCCTGACCACGCAGCAAAGAGCGTTGTCGGAGCAGCTCCACGACGCGACCAAAAAGCAGCGCGAGCGTCAAAGTGCTGTCGAGGCCCTGCAGCAGCGCGAGACAAGCCTGGTCGAGGACAAGGAGGCACTTCGCGGTGCGCTGGCTGCAGCAAGGCTGGAACTCGTTGTGGCAGGCAATGCGAGCGCAGAACGCGAAGCGGAGTTCGGCGATCTCGTCAAAACGCTTTCGGCCAGGACGGCCGAGGCCAACAGATGCGCACGCGAGAACGACATACTAAGGGAAAAGCATGTCAGCCTGTCGATCGATCTCGACAAGGCGCTGAAACGGGAAGCTGAGGCGCGGCACAGGCTGGATGAACTCTCGACAATTCATGCCAGTGATGCGACGCGACTTTCGGAACTGCTGGCTGCGCTTGGCAAGAGCGAGAAAGAGGAGATGCGGCTGCAGAAATCGCTCGATATCGCGCAAGCGAAGCTGTCGGAAATGACGGAAGCGGCCCGTATCATGGAAAGTGACAGGGAAGCTGAGCGGGCGCGTAGTTTCACGGAGATCGGCGGCCTGCGTTCTGAAATTCGCAACCTCCAATCACGATTGGAAATTGCCTCGAACGAGAACAGTCAAGCCGCCAGCGAGATCGCCAATCTCAAGGCTCAATGGAGCGACGCTGTGGCCGAAAAGCAAATTGCGGAGGAAAGATTGTCCGCTCTCAGACTGGAGAACGAAAACGACAAGATGCACCTTTCGACGGTGAGCGCGAATTTTTCGCAGCTTTCCCTGCAGCAGGCATCCGAACAGATACAGCTCGATGTCCAGAGGCAGGAATGTGAGGATCTGCGAGCCGAAGTCGCGTTGCTCGATGCTCGGGTCAAGGAACTGTTGCCCTATGAGCGTCTCCACAAGGTCACAAACGCCAGACCGCATGAGAACGGTGTGGTCGAGATCACCGGTGTCGTGGCGGAGAAGGCCCGCGCCACAAGCAGGCGGCGCGTCCGTACGAGCCTGCGCGCTGCATCCTAAGTCGCGGGTGGGCTGCGCCGATTAGTACGTGTGACCCATCAGCTTAGAGCGTCATGTGCTCATCCAACTGGACACACCGGCACGGCCTAATGCTCGATCGGTCCTTTCGGCATGACGATCGCCGTGCCGGCGGTTGTCGGACGCTCGATCATGCGGCGGACGCGCGGCGGCTCGGCGCCGCTGTGCAGTGCCCGTACGCGCTCGCCGACAACGGCGTCGGCATGGGTGGCCCGCTTGTTGTGGCGGATGTATTCGAGCCATGTCGGCGTGTGATAGTGCTCGATCCATATTGCGGGATTTTCGAGATCGCGCGCCAGCGTCCAGTTGCGGGCGCCGTCACGGCGGCGGATGCGGCCGCGTTCGGCCATGGTGGCCAGGAATTCCGGCACGTCCTCCTCGCGGATGATGTACTCGATCATGATGGCGATGGGGCCGCTACGCAGTTTTAGGTCGAGCGCAAGATGCGGCTCCTTGAAACGGTTCAGCGGATCGAGGTTGAGAACTGCCTGCTGCGGCAAAGGCAGCAAGAGGCCAATCGCGCCACCCGCCAGCATCGCGACGGCAGCCGCGATCAGCGCGAATTCGGCGCCATGCGCATCGGCGACGACACCCCAAATCCAGCTGCCGAGCGCGATGCCGCCGAAGGTCGCCGTCTGATAGACCGAGAGCACCCGGCCGACCACCCAGCGCGGCGTCGACATTTGCACCGTGACGTTGAAATGCGACAGCGCGATCACCCAGCAGGCGCCGCCAATGAGCAGCCCGAGCGACGTCTGCCAGGCGTGGTCGCTGACGGCGGCGTTGAATGCGCAAAGCGCGAAGCCGGCGAATGCCATGCGCACCATCGTCTCGCTGGACAGGATCTGCCTCAGCCGGACGCTGATCAGCGCGCCGCCGACGGCACCGATACCGAACGCACCGAGCATGATGCCGTAGGTCAAGGCATCGCCCTTGACGACATCGCGCGCCACCAGCGGCAGCAGCGCCAGAACCGCGCCGGCGCTGAAGCCGAAAGCCGCACCCCTGGCCAGCACCTTGCCGATATTGGGCGACATGGCGACGTAGCGCAGGCCGGCGCCCATCGCCGCCCCCAACGTCTCGCGCGGCAGTGTCGAGGCTGGCAGGTCCGGCTTCCAGCGGGCAAGCACGATGAGGAGCCCGAGATAGCTCAAAGCGTTGGCGGCAAAAGCCGCTGCAGCACCTGCGGCGGCAACGATGATGCCGCCGATCGCTGGGCCGACGCTGCGCGTCAAGTTGAAGCCCAAGGAGTTGAGGGCGACGGCAGCCGGCAGCTTGGCGCGCGGCACCATATCGCCGACAGAAGCCTGCCATGATGGGTTGTAAAGCGCCGTGCCGCTATTGATCAGGAAGGCGAAGGCGAGCAGCGTCCACGGCGTTATCAAGCCAAGATAGGTGAACACGGTCAGCAGAACCGAGACGACCAGCATGAAGATCTGGGCAATCAGCATGACCTTGCGCCGGTTAAAGCTGTCGGCGATGGCACCGGCAACGAGCGCAAACAGCATGATCGGCAAGGTGGTCGAGGCCTGTACCAGCGCCACCTGATAGGACGAGGTGGCGATCGTGGTCATCATCCAGGCGGCGCCGACGCCCTGGATCAAGCCACCGAAATTCGAAACCAGACTGGCGGACCATACGGCGCGGAAAATGCCGTGCCGGAACGGCGCCAGCGCCGAGACGCGTTCGCTGTCCGGCTCGTCGTCGATCATCGATGCTTCCCCGACTTCAAATGCTGCCTTCTTCCAGAATCGATGCCCTCATACCGTTCCTTCAAGGTAGAGCATGACTTCGCAAAGGGCGAAGGCCTTTTCAAAGGAGATCATGGTCCAACAACAGGATAGCGGACGCTGGAACAAGTCAGCGGCCACCCTTGCAGGCGGCGTGAAGCGCTTCGGTGAGGGCGGAGTTTGGGCCAGCCGATGCGACTGCTGCCTACTAAATTTTTACGAATGTCGTTATCTCAAAACCGCCGCGCACCCTCGGATCAAAACGCCAGAGGGCAGGCTATGGGCGACATGCATTACCGATCTTCGAATCCGGTGAGCACGCCGACGGCGTTGATGCCGATTTCCTCGACGGCATAGCCGCCTTCCATGACGAACAGCGTCGGCAGGCCGAGCTTGGCGATGCGACGGCCAATCTTGGGATAGTCGGCGCTTTTCAGTTTGAACTTGCTGATCGGGTCCTTCTCGAACGTGTCGACGCCAAGCGAGACGACAACGACATCGGGCGCGTAAGCCGCAAGTTTCGCGCAGGCGTCCTCCAGCGAAGCATTCCAGGCGTCCCATGCGGTGCCGAACGGCATGGGGTAGTTGACATTGAAGCCTTCGCCGGGCCCTGAGCCGCGCTCGTCGGCATGGCCAAGGAAGAACGGATATTCGGTCATCGGGTCGCCATGCAGGTTCAGCACCTGCACGTCGCCGCGGCCATAGAAGATCTCCTGCGTGCCGTTGCCGTGATGGTAGTCGACATCGAGGATCGAGACGCGCTTGGCGCCCTGGTCGCGGAACCATTGCGCGGCAACCGCGGCGTTGTTGATGTAGCAATAGCCGCCCATGAAGGCAGCACCGGCATGATGGCCGGGCGGGCGGCAGAGCGCGAAGGCTGATATCTCGCCGTCCTTGACCAGGGCGCCCGCAGTCAGCGCCACGTCATAGGACGACCTGATCGCTTCCCAGGTGCCTTTGACGAAAGTGGCGCCGCCGTCGAAGGAGTAAAAGCCAAGCAGCCCATCTATGGTGCTGGGTGGTACATCGCCGCGCAAGCCGCGCGTCGGCCAGGTGAAGGGGATGGCCGAACCTGTCCGGCCCGACGCTTCCCAGAGCGGCCATACGGTCGGCAGGAAATCGATGTAGTCGTTGGTATGCACTCTTTTGGCGGCGGCGAGGTCGTGGGTCTCGGGTGGCAGGATCGGGCCGAGCTTTTCGCTCTCCACCCTCGCCTTGATGAACTCGGCGCGCGAGGGCTTTTCGAAGGCCGGCACGATGGCGCCTGAAATGAGTTCGAAATTGCCGGCATGGCCGGCGTGGAGAGGGGAGAAAACAGTCTTCATTTTGGCGGCCGGTTCGCTCTTCGAGTTGCGTATCTGTCGTTGACGGACTGCCTTGTGGCAGAGAGTTTCAGCGCCGCCAAGAGGCATTCCGGACCGCTGTTGCGAGTGGCAGCGGACGGCTTGCCAGGCGCCAATACTCTGCTAGCCTAAGCTCAAACGGGAGAAAATTATGCCGCAATCGGCCGATCTGATCGTCGAGAATGCCAGCATATTGACGATGGATCCCGATACTCCCCGCGCTGAAGCCATAGCTATCAGGGACGGCGAAATCATTGCGATCGCAGATCGCGCGACCGTACTGGAGCACAAAGGACCCGGCACGCGCGTTATCGACGCCGAGCGCGGCTCGGCCGTCCCCGGCTTCATCGAATCGCATATGCATCTTTTCGCCGGCGCGGCCGAGCTCGATCACCTCCAGCTGGTGGGCATCCACGGTTTCGATGCGCTTTGCGATGCTGTTCGCCATTATGCAGCAAAGCGGCCGGATCTATCCGTCCTGCAGGCGCAAGGCGCCGACTATACCATCCTGTCGGCGACTGAGCGGGTCAGCCGCCATCACCTCGACCGCATCCTGCCGGACCGGCCCTTCGTCATGGCGGCGCCCGACCACCACACAATGTGGGCGAACACCAAGGCGCTGGAATCGGCCGGCCTGCTTAGAGGCAAGCGGCTTGGTCCCGGCAATGAGATCGTCATGGGCGACGACGGGCTGGCCAGTGGCGAATTGCGTGAGGGCGAGGCCTTCGGGCCGCTGATCGCGCTGGCCGGCGAGAATCGCGTACGGCTCGGCCTGGCCACAGGCGGCGAGCCGGACCCGAAGCCGACGCCGGCGGAGCAGGCCTCCGACCGGGCGATCATGCGCCGCGGTTTGGAATGGTGTGCCAGGCACGGCATCACGTCGATCCAGAACATGGACGGCAATATGCACCAGCTCGAACTCCTGTCCGAGATCGAGGCCGAAGGCGGCTTGCTGTGCCGCGTGCAGGTGCCGTTCCACTATAAGAATTTCATGACGCTCGACATGCTCGACAAAGCCTCAGTGATGGCTGAGCGCTACCATGGCGAATGGCTGTCGTCGGGCATGGTCAAGGTGTTCTACGACGGCGTGCTCGATTCATGGACGGCGGTGATGGTCGAGCCCTATGCGGATCGTCCGGATTGGGTAGGCGAGCCGCTTTTCACGCCGCAGCAATTCATCGACCTTGCCGTGGCCGTCGACAGGCGCGGGCTGCAGATGGCGGTGCACTCGATTGGCGACGGCGCCGTGCGCGCCGTGCTCGACGGCTACGAGGCAGCGCAAAGGGCGAATGGCAGGCGCGACAGCCGGCATCGGGTCGAGCATATCGAGGTGATCACCGCCGCCGATGTGCCGCGTTTCGCAAAGCTTGGCGTCATTGCCTCGATGCAGCCGCCGCATCCGCCGGGCAGCATGGGCTTGCCGCTGGAACCAACGGTGTCGCGCATCGGGCCTGCCCGCTGGCCGCTGAGCTATGCATGGCGGACGCTGAAGAATGCCGGCGCGCGCGTCGTCTTCGCCTCCGATTGGCCGGTCTCGCCGATCGATCCGATCCTGGGGATTCAGGCGGCAGTGCTGCGCAAACCATGGGCAGACAGCGATCCCGACCAGAGTTTCTCGCTGCATGAATCGATTGCGGGCTATACAGTGGAAGGCGCCTATGCCGAGTTCATGGAGCATCGCAAGGGCCGCCTGAAATCAGGCTTTCTGGCTGATCTCGTGGTGCTCTCAGGCGACATCGAGGCGTCCGCGCAGGAAGCGCTGCATACAGTGCGGCCGATGACGACGATCTGCGGCGGCAAGGTCACTTACCAGGCCTGACGGTGGCACGGGAATTGCGTTCTGAATCGACATTCAGATGTATGCTTGCCAAGCCATGCGCCGTGTGCTGACAATCGAGTGGGAACTGGATCCGCCCTGAAGAGCGGACACAACAATGGGGTAATCGTGCCGGAACAACCGGGTAAAAGTGCAATTGAAGTTCGTGGCGTCCGCAAGGTATTCGGTACCGGGGAGTCACAGGTCGCCGCCCTCGACACGGTTTCGGTGTCGATCCGCGAGAATGAGTTCTTCACGCTGCTTGGTCCATCCGGCTGCGGGAAGACAACGCTTCTGCGGCTGATCGCCGGCTTCGATTTCCCGAGCGCCGGCGAGATCCTGCTGCATGGCCAGGACATTGCACCGCTGCCGCCGTTCAAGCGGCCGGTCAACACCGTATTCCAGAACTATGCGCTGTTCCCGCATATGACGGTGGCCGAGAACATCGGCTTCGGCCTCGAAATGCTCGGCAAGCCCAAAGCCGAAGTGAAGGCGCGGGTTGCCGAGATGCTGAAGCTGGTCAAAATGGAAGCGCTCAGCGGCCGCCGCACCAGCCAGATATCGGGCGGCCAGCAGCAGCGCGTGGCACTGGCGCGGGCGCTGGCGCCGCAGCCGAAAGTGCTGCTGCTCGACGAGCCGCTGTCGGCGCTCGACTTCAAGCTGCGCAAGGACATGCAGATCGAGCTGAAGCGGCTGCAGCACGAGACCGGCATCACCTTCATCTTCGTCACCCACGACCAGGAAGAAGCACTGACCATGTCGGACCGCATCGCGGTGATGTCGTCGGGCAAGATCCTGCAGGTCGGAACGCCTTGGGATATCTATGACAAGCCGGCGGAGCGCTTCGTCGCCGACTTCATCGGCGAGACCAATTTCCTGACCGCGGCCATATCAGGCATGGCCAACGGCAAGGCACGAGCAACGCTTAAATCCGGCGCGACGATCGACGCGACCGTGGCTGAGGGCTTTCAGCCGAAGGACAATGCCACCGTGGTGGTCAGGCCGGAACATGCCAAGCTGACCAGCGGCAAGGGCGACCTGTCGGGCACGGTCGAAAACATCGTCTATTTCGGCACCGACACGCACATCCATGTTCGCCTGGACAGCAGCGAGGCCTTCACGGTGCGCCAGCAGAACACGCGCAGCGCCGGCTGCGGTTTCGAGCGGGGAGACAAGGTCGGCATTTCGATCGGCAACGACGCCGCACAAGTGCTGAGGGACTGATGGCGAGCGCGGAAGAAGTCGCCGAGGAAGCCGAACGCAGAGATATCCGCGATCGCTGGCTGCTGTCAGCGCCGGCACTGATCATCATCTTTCTGGCGGCGACCGGCCCGCTGCTGATCGTCGTAATCTATTCGTTCCTGACGCCGGGCCCCTATGGCGACGTGGTGTGGAAATTCTCCACGGACGGCTGGCTGTCGGTGCTGATGCAGCGTGACATCTTCGACGACACGCTGGCCTTCGCCGACGCGCATCTGTCGATCTTCTGGCGCTCGGCCAAGCTGTCGTTCCTGACGACGATCCTGACGCTGCTCTTTGGCTTCCCGACCGCCTATTTCATCGCCACCCGGCCCGCGCGGCAGCGCAACGTCTGGCTATTCCTGATCACCATCCCCTTCTGGACCAATCTGCTGATCCGCACCTTCGCCATCCAGGAGGTGATCCGCAACGAGGGCATCGTCAACACGGTGCTGATCAAGCTCGGCATCATCAGCCAGCCGATCCAGATGATGTTCACCGATTTCGCGCTGATGGTCGGCATGACCTATGTCTATCTGCCGCTGATGGTGCTGCCGCTCTATGCCAGCATGGAGAAGATCGACTTCCGGCTGGTCGAGGCGGGTTACGACCTCTATGCCAACCGCTTCCAGGTGCTGAGGCGGGTCATCATCCCGCTGGTCAAGCCGGGCATCATCGCCGGCTCGATCCTTGTCTTCATCCCGGCGCTGGGCGCCTACGTCACCCCGCGCGTGCTCGGGGGGTCGAAGAATATGATGCTCGGCAATCTGATCGAGCTGCAGTTCGGGCAAGGCCGTAACTGGCCGCTCGGCTCGGCGCTGTCGCTCTCGCTGATGGCAATCGTGATGGTCGCGCTGCTCTTCTATGTCCGCTCCGCCGGGCGCCAGGGCGGCGCGCATGGCTAGCCGCTTCGACATTCGCCGGCAGACCGGCTTCACGACAATCGCGATGATTTGCTTTTTCGCGCTGTACCTGCCGATCGTCACGGTTGTCGTCTATGCCTTCAACGCAGGCAGTTCGATCGCGATCTGGGAAGGCGTGTCGCTGCGCTGGTTCTATCAGGCCTGGAACAACGACCAGGTCGTCGATGCCTCGATCCGGTCGCTGCAGATCGCTTCGGTCGCCGCGACTATTGCCACGATCGTCGCCACCATGGCTGCACTCGCTACGACCCGAACGAAACCCTATCCCGGCCTCGGCTTCAAATACGCCTTCATCAACCAGCCGCTGATGGTGCCGGAAATCGTCACCGCGGTGGCGTTGCTGATCTTCTTTTCGCGTATCAAGATCTGGACCGGCTATTCGGGGCTGGGCTACCTGATGGCTGCGCATACTGCCTTTTGCATTCCCTTTGCCTATCTGCCGATCCGGGCGCGGCTCGAGAACATGGATCTGTCGTTGGAGATCGCTGCGGCCGACCTCTACGCGACACCCTGGAAGGCTTTTCGGCGCGTCACCTTTCCGCTGCTCTGGCCAGGCATCCTTGCCGGGCTGATGCTGGCCTTCGTCATCTCGCTGGATGATGTCGTCATCACCGAGTTCGTCAAGTCCGGCGGCCAGGATACGTTGCCGACCTACATGCTCGGCCAGTTCCGGCGCATTATCACGCCGGAAATCAACGCGATTTCGACGGTGTTCCTGCTGATCTCGATATTGATCGTCACCGTCTTCTTTTTCATCAGCAGGAAAAAGGATCAGGAGTGACAGGAGAGAAACGATGAATTGGAAACTGACTGCGACGGCGCTCAGCGCCGCGCTGTTCGCCTCGGCGGGTCTCGCCCGCGCCGATGGCGAACTCAACATCTACAATTGGGGCAACTACACCAGCCCCGACCTCATCAAGAAATTCGAGGAGAAACACAAGGTCAAGGTGACAGTCACCGACTACGATTCCAACGACACCGCGCTGGCCAAAATCCGCCAGGGCGGCAGCGGCTTCGACATCGTGGTGCCCTCGGCGAGCTTCGTGCCGATCTGGATCCAGGAAGGGCTGCTCCTGGAGACAGAGCCGAACAAGATGGAGAACTTCAAGAACATGGACCCGAAATGGGTCGACGTTCCTTTCGACCCGGGCCGCAAATACACCGTGCCGTGGCAGTGGGGCACGACCGGCGTGACGGTCAACACCTCCGTCTACAAGGGCGATCCCAACACTTCCGCCATCTTCCTGGACCCGCCGCAGGAACTGGTCGGCAAGGTCAACGTCGTTCCCGAAATGGCCGATGTCATGCATCTCGCCATCAGATATGTCGGCGGCGAGCCCTGCACCGGCGACAAGGAGGTGCTGAAGAAGGTGCGCGATGCGCTGGTGGCTGCAAAGCCGAAATGGATCTCCATGGACTACGGCACGGTCGAGAAGTTCGCCAAGGGCGACTTCGCAGCCAGCGTCGACTGGAACGGCGCGTCCTTCCGCGCCCGCCTGCAGAACAAGGACATGGTCTATGGCTATCCGAAGGAGGGCTATCCGATCTGGATGGACAATCTCGCGGTGCTGAAGGACGCCAAGAACGTCGAAAACGCCAAGTTGTTCCAGAACTTCATCATGGATCCCGAGAACGCCGCGCTGATCTCGTCTTTCGCGCGCTACGCCAATGGCATCAAGGGATCGGAAGCCTTCATGCCTGAGGACATGAAAACGGCGCCGGAGGTCAACATCCCCGCCGAGTTCGCCGACAAGGGCAAGTTCATGCTGAACTGCGCGCCCGACGTGCAGGCACTCTACACCAGGATATGGACCGAACTGCAGAAGTGATCGCATCGTGACAGACCCGGCGGCGGCGCCGCCGGGTCTGTTTTCATGTTCGCCGGGACGCATCTCATGACATCCTACCGCAACAGCGAACCGGTGCCGCCGATCATGCAGGGCTCGCCGCCGCTGATGGTGCCTCCGAAGCTCGACTGGGACAGGGGACCCTGGAACCGATGGGCGTTCCAGCACATCCGCGAAATTCTGCCGACCGTCGAAGTCTGGCGCGGCAATGGCCATCGCCGCCGGTTCGAGCGAGCCGAAGTCGATCTCGATGCGCTGCCGGTGAGCGACAGCACGGGCGCACCGACGACGCTGGCCGGGCTGCTCGACGAAACCTATACGGACGGGTTGCTCGTGCTCAAGGACGGCAAAATCGCCTATGAGCGCTATTTCAACGGCATGGCCGAGCGCACGCTGCATCTGTCGCAGTCGATGGCGAAGTCGGTCACCGCTTCGGTGTTCGGCATACTGGTCGGGCGCGGCCTGATCGATCCGGCCAGGCCGGTGACGGCCTATCTGCCGGAGCTTGGTGCGACCGGCTGGGCGGGCGCCAGCGTGCAGCACGCGCTCGACATGACGACAGGCGTGCGTTTTTCCGAGGAATACACCGACCGCTATTCCGATATCGGCCAGGTCGATGTCGCCAGCGGCTGGAAACCGGTGCCGCCGGACAGCGATCCGGCCTTCGAGTGGCCGTCGCATATGTTTGAATTGATCCTGCGGCTCAAGGAGACAAGCCGGCCGCATGGCGCTGCCTTCGAATACCGTTCGATCGAGACCGACGTGCTCGCCTTTATCATGGAGCGGGTGACCGGCAAGCGGCTGGCGCAGCTGGTTTCGGAGGAACTCTGGCAAAAGCTCGGGGCGGATGAAAGCGCCTGTTTCACCGTCGACAGCGCCGGCTACGCCGTGGCCGATGGCGGCTTCAACGCCACGCTGCGCGACTATGGCCGCTTCGGCCAGCTGATCCTCGACAATGGCGGCGGCGTGGTGCCGGCCGACTGGATCGAGGCGACGCGCAATGGCAGGCATGGGCCGGATTTCAATCCCAGCCTGCCGGAAGGCAGCTACCGCAACCAGTTCTGGATCGAGGATCCGCGCTCACGCGCGCTGATGTGCCGGGGCGTGTTCGGGCAGCTAATCCATATCGACTGGAACACGAGAATGGTCGTGGTGAAGCTTTCGAGCTACCCGGATTTCACCGACATCGCCTATTCGGTGGCGACGATGAAAGCCGTGCACGCGATCGCCGCCGCGCTGGCCTAAGTTCCAAGAAAAACCGGAAGGAAACGCATGACCGGCAAGACCGCGTTCGAGACCAGATATGGCTTTGGCCGCAACCAAGTGCTGCTCGGCAACTGGCGCGAAAGCCCGTTCAGCCGGTGGTCGTTCCAGAATGTCGGAGAATTGGTGCCGGGCGCACGCGTGGCCGCAGCGTCAGCCAGCGGTGAGGCGGCAGCGCGGGCTCTTGACGGGCTGCTCGGCGAGCGAGTCACTCTGGCCGGAGGACCGGAGACTGTTGCAGCCTTTCTCACGCGTTCCGATACCGACGCGCTGACGATCATGAAAGGTGGCAAATTCGTCGGCGACTGGTTCGCACCGCATATGCAGTTCGGTGCGCGCCACATCATTTTCTCGATTAGCAAGTCGCTGACCGCCATCCTGGCCGGCATACTGGAAGGCGAAGGGATCTTTGATCCGCAGGCGCCGGTGACCCGATATCTGCCGGAAGCTGCCGGCTCGGCCTATGGCGACGCCAGCGTGCGGCATCTGCTCGACATGACCATCAGCCTCGACTTCGAAGAAGCCTATCTCGATCCGGAGAGTGCCTTTGCCCGCTATCGCCGTGCGACGCTGTGGAATCCGGGTGGCGGCACCGAAAGCCTGGTCGATTTCATCCTCACGCTGCAGCGTCTTGCCGAGCCGCATGGCCGGACGTTTCGCTACCGCTCGCCCAATTCCGACCTGCTCGGCATCCTGCTCGAACGCGCATCCGGCCAGCGCTTCGCCGAGCTGATGCACGAGAAATTGTGGCTGCCGCTCGGTGCAACGAGCGAAGCGTCGGTGACGGTAGACAGCGAAGGCACCGCCCGCACGGCCGGCGGCATTTCAGTCACGCCGCGCGATCTGGCGCAGGTCGGCGAGATGATGCGGCAAGGCGGCACGGCCAATGGCCGCCGCATCGTGCCGGAAGCCTGGGTGCGCGACACTGTCAGCACAGGCGGAGACAGCGAGGCCTGGCAGCGTGGCACGATGGCGTTCCTCTTTCCGCAAGGCCGCTACCGCAACAAATGGTACCAGACGGGCGCGGCAAGCGGCGCTTTCTGCGGCATCGGCATCCACGGCCAGTGGCTCTATGTCAATCCGAAGGCCGAGATCGTCATCGCAAAGATGTCGTCGCAGCCGGAGCCGGTCGACGAGCCGCTCGATGTCGATATGGTCGCCTTCTTCGAAGCGCTGAGCCGGATGGTCTGATTCGATCCAGGCCGACCGCCTTCGCAGCTTTCCTGTGGACCTATTGGGCGGTTGAAAACCCCGCGGTTGGCGGAGCGACGCTCTGCGCTTATGGTCGCCGCTCTTTTCGACAAGACAGCAGGAACGACATGGCACCCGACATCAAGCGCATCGCAGCCATCATAGCAGCCGAGATCGCTGCCCGGCCCGAACAGGCCGAGGCGGCGATCGGGTTGCTTGACGAAGGTGCGACGGTGCCGTTCGTGGCGCGCTACCGCAAGGAGGTCACCGGCGGTCTGGACGACACGCAACTGCGCCTGCTTGCCGAGCGGCTCGCCTATCTGCGCGAACTCGATGGGCGCCGCGACACCATTCTCGGTTCGATCCGCGACCAGGGCAAGCTGACCGAAGAGCTTGAAACCAAGATCGCGGCGGCTGCCACCAAGGCGGAACTCGAAGACATCTATCTGCCCTACAAACCGAAGCGCCGGACCAAAGCCGAGATCGCGCGAGAGCGTGGCTTGGGGCCGCTGGCCGAGGCCATCCTTGCCGACCGCGCGGCGGTGCCCGCCGAACTGGCGCTGGCCTACATCGGCGAAGAGGTGGCCGACGCCAAGGCGGCGCTCGAGGGCGCGCGCGATATCCTGTCCGAGCAGTTCGCCGAGAATGCCGATCTGGTCGGCAGACTGCGGACCTATATGAAGGATCGCGCCTTCATGCGGTCGCGCGTCGTCGACGGCAAGCAGGAGGCCGGCGCGAAGTTCTCCGACTATTTCGACCATGTCGAGCGCTGGGCCAACGTGCCGAGCCATCGCGCGCTGGCGATGCTGCGCGGCCGCAACGAAGAGGTGCTGTCGCTCGACATCGAGGTCGATGCCGACGACGCGTCTCCGGCGAAGCCGGTCGAACGGATGATTGCCGACGCCTACGCCATCGGCCGCCAGTTGCCGGGCGATCGCTGGCTGATGGAGGTGGCCGGCTGGACCTGGCGCATAAAGCTGTCGCTGCACCTGACGCTCGATTTGATGCGAGATCTGCGCGAGCGGGCCGAGGAGGAGGCGATCCATGTCTTCGCCCGCAATCTGAAGGATTTGCTGCTCGCTGCCCCGGCCGGCTCGCGCGCCACTATGGGCCTCGATCCGGGCATCCGCACCGGCGTCAAGGTGGCGGTGGTGGACGGCACAGGTAAGCTGTTGGCGACGACGACGGTCTATCCGTTTCCGCCAAGGAATGATGTGCGCGGCACGCAAGCCGAACTCGCAAAGCTCATCCGCCTGCACAAGGTCGAGCTGATTTCCATCGGCAACGGCACCGGCAGCCGCGAGACGGAAAGGCTGGTGGCCGACATGCTGTCCGACATGCCTGCCGAGTCCGGGCCGAAGCCGCTCAAGGTGATCGTCAGCGAGGCGGGCGCCTCGGTCTATTCCGCCTCGGCAACGGCGGCGGCGGAATTTCCCGGCCTCGACGTGTCGCTGCGCGGCGCGGTGTCGATCGCGCGGCGGCTGCAGGATCCGCTCGCCGAACTGGTCAAGATCGAGCCAAAGTCGATAGGCGTCGGCCAGTATCAGCACGATGTCGACCAGTACCGGCTCGGCCGCTCCCTGGAAGCGGTGGTCGAGGACGCGGTCAATGCCGTGGGCGTCGACCTCAACACCGCCTCGGCGCCGCTTCTAGCGCGGGTGTCGGGTCTTGGCACATCGCTGGCCGAGGCCATCATCGCGCATCGTGATGCGGCGGGGCCCTTCGCCAGCCGTCGTGACCTGTTGAAGGTGGCGCGGCTCGGACCCCGCGCGTTCGAGCAATGCGCCGGCTTCCTGCGCATTCCCAACGGCACTGAACCGCTCGATGCCTCGGCCGTGCACCCGGAGGCCTATGGCGTGGCGAAGAAGATCGTTGCTGCCTGTGGGCGCGACGTCCGCTCGCTGATGGGTGACAGTGCGGCCCTCAAGGCGCTCGATCCGCGTGTCTTCGTCGACGAGCGGTTCGGCCTGCCGACAGTGCGTGATATCCTGGCGGAACTGGAAAAGCCCGGCCGCGATCCGCGCCCCGGCTTCAAGACCGCGACCTTTGCCGACGGCGTCGACGACATCAAGGATTTGAAGCCCGGCATGCTGCTGGAAGGCACCGTCACCAATGTCGCGGCGTTCGGCGCTTTCATCGATATCGGCGTGCATCAGGACGGCTTGGTGCATGTCTCGCAACTGGCCGACCGTTTCGTCAAGGACGCGCATGAGGTGGTGAAAGCCGGCGACGTGGTCAAGGTGCGTGTCGTCGAGGTCGACATCAAGCGCAAGCGCATCGGCCTTTCGATGCGTCGGGATGGTGATGGCGGTACACCGAAGCCGCGCGACAATGGCAACAGACCGGTGCCGCGCGCGCCGGCGCCGCAGCGTCAGCCGGAGCGGTCCGCGCAGCAAGGCACGTTCGGCGCCGCATTGGCCGATGCGTTGAAGCGGAAGTAATCACCCTACCACTGGTACGCGACTGAGCAGCCAGTCGCGAAAGCTGGCGACCGGCGGATGGCCGCGCTTGTCGTGCGGCACGACAAGGTAATAGGCGCTGCGGCTTTGCATCGGCCGGCCGGGCGCCGGCACGAGCTGGCCGCGCTGCAATTCGCCGGATATGAGGACCTGCGGAAGCAGCGCCACACCGAGCCCGGCCATGCAGGCTTGGGCGGCGGTGCCGAATTGCTCGAACTGCATGCCCGGTCCGGTCGGCGCGCTTAAACTCTGGTGCTCGAACCACTCGGTCCATGCGCCGGGCCGCGTCGCCATATGCAGCAGCGGCAGGCGACCGATGTCGGCGGGTGTGGCAATATCCCGGCTGGCCAGGAATTCGGGCGAGACGACAGGCGCCACCTCTTCGCGTACCAGCAACGTCGAGTCGGCGTCCGGCCAATCGGGCAGGCCGAAATGGATGGCGGCGTCGAGCCGTTCGCGGGCGAAGTCGAAGCGACCAATGCGGGTGACGAAATTGATGGTGATGTCGGGGTTGTTTTCGACGAAGTCCGGGATGAGCGGCATCAACCACCGCGTGCCGAAAGTCGGCAGGATGGCGAGATTCAAGATGCCACTATGCCGATTGCTTATCAATCCAAGAGCTGCATCGCGCAACTGGCCAAGGGCGGCGCGCACCGCTTCGGCATAAATCTCGCCCGCCGTCGACAGCCTGACATTGCGGCTGTCGCGATCAAACAGTCGGCGGCCGAACTGGTCCTCCAGGAGCTTGATCTGCCGGCTGACGGCGCCCTGGGTCAGATCGAGCTCCTGTGCGGCGGCGGTGAAGCTTCCCAGCCGGGCCACCGCCTCGAAGGCGGCAAGGGCACTGATACCAGGCAAAAGCCGACGCTGGACGTTCATGATCCATTACTAACGCTCATTGATCGGCGATGCAATTTCGTTTGATTTTTTCCAGCCGGAAGCCGATAAGCCGGCATTCAGATTTCTGTCCATGCATGCCCGTTGTCCCAAACCGCCGAACACTTTTGGGCGACATGCAAAAAGTTTGGAGACCGAGAGCCATGGCCGCCGACAAGAACGCATTCGTCTGGGATGATCCTTTCCTGATCGAGCACCAGCTTTCGGAAGACGAGCGGATGGTGCGTGATGGCGCCGCGGCATTTGCCGCCGACAAGCTCGCTCCCAGGATCGAGGAAGCCTACCTCGAGGAAAAGACCGATGCCGGGATCTTTCGCGAGATGGGCGAGGCGGGCCTGCTCGGCATTACCATCCCCGAGGAATATGGCGGGCTCGGTGGCAACTATGTCACCTACGGACTGGTGGCGCGGGAAGTCGAGCGCATCGATTCGGGCTATCGCTCGATGATGAGCGTGCAGTCTTCGCTGGTGATGTATCCGATCCATGCCTATGGCTCGGACGCACAGCGCAAAAAATACCTGCCGAAGCTGGCTTCAGGCGAATGGATCGGCTGCTTCGGCCTGACCGAGCCGGATGCCGGTTCCGACCCCGGCGGCATGAAGACGCGGGCCGAAAAGACGGCGAACGGCTACAAGATCTCCGGCTCGAAAATGTGGATTTCCAACGCGCCGATCGCCGACGTGTTTGTCGTCTGGGCAAAGTCGGCCGCGCATGACAACGAGATTCGCGGCTTCGTGCTGGAAAAAGGCATGAAGGGGCTGTCGGCGCCGAAGATCGGCGGCAAGCTGTCGCTTCGCGCATCGATCACCGGCGAAGTGGTGATGGAAGGCGTCGAGGTCGGCGAAGATGCGCTGCTGCCCAATGTCTCAGGCCTGAAGGGTCCGTTCGGCTGCCTCAACCGGGCGCGCTACGGCATCTCCTGGGGTGCGATGGGCGCGGCGGAAGATTGCTGGCACCGGGCCCGCCAATACGGCCTCGACCGCAAGCAGTTCGGCAAGCCGCTGGCCGGCACGCAGCTTTTCCAGAAGAAGCTCGCCGACATGCAGACCGAGATCGCGCTCGGCCTGCAGGGCAGCTTACGAGTCGGGCGGCTGATGGACGAAGGCAAAATGGCGCCGGAGATGATCTCGATCGTCAAGCGCAACAATTGCGGCAAGGCGCTCGACATTGCCCGCCAGGCCCGCGACATGCATGGCGGCAACGGCATCCAGATCGGCTACCACGTCATGCGCCACGCGCAGAACCTCGAAACCGTCAACACCTATGAGGGCACGCATGACGTGCATGCGCTGATCCTCGGACGGGCGCAGACCGGGTTGCAGGCGTTTTTCTAAACGGCCATGCCCTTCGCTCCGTCATCCTCGGGCTTGACCCGAGGATCCATGCGGTGACGTCAAGGCGCCGCTGCGGTGCAGGATGTTTCAGGGCAGGGGCACGACAGTGGTTCGTGCTGCACGGCTGCATTCTTCGGCTAGCGTCACGGCATGAATCCTGGGGTCTGCGCGGCGTCGCTTCGCTCCAGGACGACGAAGCTGTGAGGGCTTTGCCAATCGCAGACGCTGGAGGCCAGCGGTGGCCAGTCGTATTAAGCGGAGTTGCGTTCAATAGCTGCTTAAATTAGGTGCACCGCAACATCTCTGCTTGGAGAATGGCCAGCATTTGTGTCAGGGTTCGGCGATATCGTTTGAAACGCCGACTTTTGGGGCCCCATGGCAATTCTGGCAGCCGTCTACCACCTGACCCATTACAAATATGACCGGCCGGTCGTTCTCGGCCCTCAGGTCATCAGGCTGCAGCCGGCGCCGCATTCCCGCACCAAGGTGCTCAGCCATTCGCTGAAGGTCGAGCCGGCGAACCACTTCGTCAACCTGCAACAGGATCCTTACGGCAACTTCCTGGCGCGCTTCGTGTTTCCCGAACCGGTGACGGAACTGAAGATCGAGGTCGACCTCGTCGCCGACATGACGGTCTACAATCCGTTCGATTTCTTCGTCGAGCCGTCGGCCGAGATCTTTCCGTTCGAATACCTGGAAGAGATCAGCGACGATCTCGCCATCTACCGGACGCCGGAACCGGCCGGGCCGCTGCTGTCGGCGTTCCTGCAGACCATCGATCGCAGTCCTACCAACACCGTCAATTTTCTCGTCGACCTCAATGCGCGCCTGCAGCGCGAGATCGCCTATATCGTGCGCATGGAAACCGGCGTCTTCTCACCCGAGGAAACGCTGGCCGCCAAGAAAGGCTCGTGCCGCGACACGAGCTGGCTGCTGGTGCAGATCCTGAGGAACCTCGGCATCGCCGCGCGCTTCGTCTCCGGCTATCTGATCCAGCTGAAACCCGACCTCGTCGCGCTTGACGGGCCGCCCGGCACCGCCGTCGATTTCACCGATCTCCATGCCTGGTGCGAAGTCTATCTTCCAGGGGCCGGCTGGATCGGCTTCGACCCGACCTCCGGCCTGCTCACCGGCGAAAGCCATGTGCCGCTCGCCGCGACGCCGCATTTCCGCAACGCCGCGCCTATTTCCGGCATGGCCAGCTTCGCCAATGTCGAGTTCGGCTTCGACATGCGGGTCGACCGCATCGCCGAGCATCCACGCATCACCAAGCCGTTCTCCGACGAAAGCTGGCAGGCGCTCGATGCGCTGGGCAACCGGGTCGACGCCGCGCTCGAGGCCGGGGACGTGCGGCTGACCATGGGTGGCGAGCCGACCTTTGTGTCGATCGACGATTTCGAGGCGGAAGAGTGGAACACCGCTGCCGTCGGCCCGACAAAACGTGAAAAGGCCGATGCGCTGATCCGCCGGCTGCGTGAGCGTTTCGCGCCCGGCGGCTTCCTGCACTACGGGCAGGGCAAGTGGTATCCGGGCGAAAGCCTGCCGCGCTGGACCTTCTCGCTGTACTGGCGCGCCGACGGCGAGCCGGTGTGGAGTGATCCATCGCTGATCGCACGGGAAAACAGCGAAGCAGTTGTCGGACCGAAGCAGGCTGAAGGCCTGCTGACGGCGATTGCCGATGAACTGGGCGTTGACAAGACCATGGTCAGCGAAGCCTATGAGGACCCGGCCGAGTGGCTGCTCAAGGAAGGCAAGCTGCCGGAGAATGTCGATCCGTCCAATTCGAAGCTGGACGATCCCGAGGAGCGCAGCCGCATGGCGCGGGTGTTCGAACGCGGCCTGACCAAGCCGTCGGGCTACGTGCTGCCTGTGCAGCGCTGGAACAGCCAGGCGTCCGGACCGCGCTGGCGTTCGGAGAAATGGAAGACGCGGCGCGGCAAGCTGTTTCTGGTGCCGGGCGATTCACCGATCGGCTACCGCCTGCCGCTTGGCACGCTGCCCCATGTGCCGCCGGCGCAGTTCCCGTATATCGTGCCGGTCGATCCTTCCCTGCCGCGCGGACCATTGCCGGCGCGCGGGACTATTTTGCCTGAGGCCACTCCCTTGCCGGAGGCTGCGCCTTTGCCCGAGCCCACTTTGGCCGAATTGGAAGGCGCAGACGAAATGGCGCGACGCCAGCAGGCGGCGTCCTTCACCGCCGCGACCGGCCAGCAGAACCGTGTCGAACAGGAGATCACCGAGATTGGCGGCGCGGTGCGCACCGCACTGTCGGTCGAGCCGCGCGACGGGCGGCTTTGTGTGTTCATGCCGCCGGTCGAGGCGCTGGAAGATTATCTCGAACTGGTCGCGGCGGCCGAGAACGCGGCAAAGGCTATCGGCCTGCCGGTGCATATCGAGGGCTACGGCCCGCCGCACGATCCGCGCCTCAACGTCATCCGCGTGGCTCCGGATCCCGGGGTCATCGAAGTGAACATCCATCCGGCTGCGAACTGGCAGGACTGCGTGGCGACGACCACAGCGATCTACGAGGAGGCGCGGCAGACGCGGCTTGGCGCCGACAAGTTCATGATCGACGGTCGCCATACCGGCACGGGCGGCGGCAACCATGTCGTCGTCGGCGGCGCGACACCCAATGACAGTCCGTTTCTGCGCCGCCCGGATCTATTGAAAAGCCTGGTGCTGCAATGGCAGCGGCACCCCTCGCTGTCCTATCTGTTCTCCGGTCTCTTCATCGGTCCGACCAGCCAGGCGCCGCGCTTCGACGAAGCGCGCCATGAATCGCTCTACGAACTCGAGATAGCGATGGCGCAGGTGCCGCATCCGGACAGCGGCAGCGCGCCGCTGCCATGGCTGGTCGACCGGCTGTTTCGCAATCTTCTGACCGACGTGACCGGCAACACCCACCGTTCGGAAATCTGCATCGACAAGCTGTTTTCGCCCGACGGCCCTACCGGCCGCCTGGGTCTGGTCGAGTTCCGCGGCTTCGAGATGCCGCCCAGTGCCCGCATGAACCTCGCGCAGCAATTGCTGGTGCGCGCCATCATCGCCCGCGCCTGGAAGAATCCGCTCGATGGCCGCTTCGTGCGCTGGGGCACGTCGCTGCATGACCGTTTCATGCTGCCGCACTATGTCTGGGCCGACTTTCTCGACGTGCTGGATGATCTCAAGCTGAACGGCTTCGAGTTTCGCCCCGAATGGTTCGACGCGCAGCTCGAATTCCGCTTTCCGTTCTGCGGCGAGGTCCAGCATGCCGGCATCAAGCTGGAGTTGCGGCAAGCGCTGGAGCCGTGGCATGTCATGGGCGAGCAGGGCGCCATCGGCGGCACGGTGCGCTTCGTCGATTCCTCGGTCGAGCGGCTGCAGGTGAAGACCGAAGGGCTTAACCCGGAGCGTCACGCGGTCGTCTGCAACGGCCGCATCGTGCCGATGAAGGTGACCGACACCAGAGAGATCGCGGTGGCGGGCGTCCGCTTCAAGGCCTGGCAGCCGGCATCGGGCCTGCATCCCGCGCTGCCGGTCAATACGCCGCTGGTCTTCGACATCTATGATCGGTGGTCGGGCCGGGCGATCGGCGGTTGCGTCTACCATGTCGCGCATCCCGGCGGGCGCAGCTACGACACTTTCCCGGTCAACGGCAACGAAGCGGAGGCACGGCGGCTCGCCCGCTTCGAGCCGCGCGGCCATACGCCGTCCGGCTACGTGCTGCGCCATGAAGAAGCCTCTGAAGATTTTCCGATGACCCTTGACCTTAGACGGCCACCAAGATTCTGATCGATGATGGCAAAGGGGAATCACAAGAAAATACGCGGCAGACCGCATAACCTGCTGGAGCATTACCAGCCGATCGACGGTGTCGTCGACGAGATGGTCGATGTATCAGGCAATCCCCGCCCGGTCTGGAAGGACTTCATCGAGGCACTGGAGGAACTGGGCCCCGAAAAGCTCGCCCAGCGCTTCGCCCGTGCCGACCAGTATCTGCGCGACGCCGGCGTCTATTACCGCGTCTACGACAAGGCCGGCGCCAATGAGCGCGAATGGCCGCTGGCGCATGTGCCCCTGCTGATCGAGGAGCAGGAATGGGCCGCGATCAGTGCCGGCCTCGTTCAGCGGGCCGAACTGTTCGAGGAAACGATCGCCGATATCTACGGGCCGAACCGCCTGGTCGAGAATGGCATCCTGCCGCCGGGGCTGATCGCGGCCAGCCCCGAATATTTGCGTCCCGTCGTCGGCACCAGACCGGCCAGCGGCCATTTCCTGCATTTCTGCGCCTTCGAGCTTGGCCGGGGACCGGACGGCCGCTGGTGGGTGCTGGGCGACCGCACGCAGGCGCCGTCGGGTGCCGGCTTTGCGCTGGAAAACCGCGTCGCCACAACGCGTGCGCTGTCCGACATCTATGGCGAGATGCATGTGCATCGCCTTGCCGGCTTCTTCCGTCGCTTTCGCGACGCGCTGAACGGCATGGCCAAAGACTCCGCCGGCCGTGTCGCCATCCTGACGCCGGGGCCGCTCAATGAAACCTATTACGAACATGCCTATATTGCGCGCTATCTCGGCATCATGCTGCTTGAAGGCGAGGATCTGACCGTCTCCGGCGGCCGCTTGATGGTACGCACGGTTTCGGGGCTGATGCCAGTCAGCGTGCTCTGGCGACGGCTCGACGCCGCCTTCGCCGATCCGCTGGAGTTGCGGCCGGATTCGCAGATCGGCACGCCAGGGCTGGTCGAGGCGATCCGCCGGGGAGCCGTTTCAACCGTCAACGCGCTCGGCTCCGGTCTGATGGAAACGCGGGCGCTGCTCGCCTTCTTGCCGAAGATTTCGCGCGAATTGCGCAACGAGGAGCTTCTGCTGCCGAGCGTCGCGACATGGTGGTGCGGGCGGGACGCGGAACGTGACCATGTGCTGGCTAACCTGGACCGCATGGTGATCGGTCCGGCGCTGTCGACGCGGCTTGCCTTCGAGGATGACGATTGCACCAGGCTGGGCTCGGCACTGGTTGCCGGAGAGCGGGCCGAACTGATAGCCCGGATCGAACGGCACGGCGGCGACTTCGTCGGACAGGAAGCGGTGACGCTTTCGACCACGCCGGTCTATGTCGGCGGCTGGCTGGAGCCGCGACCGGCAAGCCTGCGCGTCTATCTGGCGCGAACGCCTGAAGGCTGGACGGTGATGCCCGGCGGTTTTGCCCGCGTCGGCTTTTCGCTCGACCCGACGGCAATCGCCATGCAGCGCGGCGGCCAGGCGGCGGATGTGTGGGTGGTCAGCGACAGACCGGTGGAGCGCGAGACGCTGCTGCCGCAGGAGCACGACAGCTTCACCCGCACCTTGCCGGGCAGCCTGCCGAGCCGCGCGGCGGAAAACCTGACATGGCTCGGCCGCTATATCGAGCGATCGGAAGACACGGTGCGCATCCTGCGCGCCTATCACGTGCGGCTGGCCGAGGCCTCCGACCCGGATATGCCGCTGCTTGCCGATATCAGAGACTATCTCGAACCGTTCAGCATCGACGTCGAAACCGCGATCCCGCCGGGGCTGATCGGCACGCTAGACAGCGCCGTCTACAGCGCCGGACAGATCCGCGACCGCTTCTCGCCTGACGGCTGGCTGGCGCTGAAGGATCTGTCGAAGACCATTCATCAATTCGCGACAACTGTCGCGCCGGGCGATGACGCGACGCGGGCGATGACGGTGATCTTGCGCAAGCTCGCCGGGTTTTCCGGCCTGCTGCATGAGAATATGTACCGCTTCACCGGCTGGCGCTTCCTGGAGATCGGCCGGCGACTGGAACGCGGCATCCAGATCGCCCGCACCCTCGCCCGATTGACCAGGGCTGCGGCGCCGGACGGCGCGCTCGACATGATGCTGGAGATCGGCGACAGCGTCATGACCCACCGGCGGCAGTATCCGGTGCAGGCCGGCCGGCGCACGGTGATCGACCTCCTGGTGCTCGATCCGCTCAACCCGCGCTCCATCCTGTTCCAACTCGAGCGGCTGAAGGCCGAAATCGCGCTGTTGCCTGCTGTCGGCGGCGAGGGGCACATGTCGCCGGCGGCGAAAGAGATCCTGCAGCTCAACACGGCAATCGCCATCAAGGAGCCATCGGACATGACGGCGCAGGCCCTGGCCGATCTCGCCAATGAGATCGGCGGCCTCTACAACAGCCTCGCCAAAGCCTATTTCGGGTAGGGACGGGTTCAGATAAAGGCGGGCATGCTCTACGACATCAGGCTCAATCTGCGTTACGATTACGATGCTGCAGCCGGCGGCGGCCGCCATCAGGTGCGCGTGCTGCCGCCGACGATATCGGGCGTGCAGCGCGTGATCGCCGCTTCGCTGTCCTTCGCGCCGGCGCCGAGCGAACGCTCGGATTTTTCCGATTTCTTTGGCAACAATGTCACGTCGATCGCCTTTCGCGACGTTCACGATGCGCTCGACATCAGGATGAGCGCGCGCGTCGCGGTTTCGCGGCCGGAACCTGGGCTTGACGTGTCGCCCGACATTCGCCGGCTGAGGGAGGAACTCGACGCGGTGCGGTCGCTGTCGCCTGATACACCGCATCACTTTCTGGCCGCCAGCGACCATGCCGGCATCGATGCGGCAATCACGGCCTACGCGCGGAGCAGTGCCGGCAACTCCGCTGTCAGCACGGCCATGGACCTGTGCAGCCGTATCTACCGCGATTTCACCTACGATAGCGAGGCGACTACGGTGCAGACCCGGGCAAGCGATGCCTTCGACCTGAAGCGGGGCGTCTGCCAGGACTTTTCGCATATCATGATCGCCGGCCTGCGCGGCCTGGGTGTTCCCGCCGGCTATGTCAGCGGGTTCCTGCGCACCATTCCGCCGCGCGGAAAGCCGCGGCTGGAAGGGGCCGACGCCATGCATGCCTGGGTCAAGGTGTGGTGCGGGCGCGACACCGGATGGCAGGAGTTCGATCCGACCAATGGCATGCGGGCAAGCAACGACCACATCACCGTCGGCCATGGCCGGGACTATTCGGATGTAGCGCCGATCGTCGGCGTCCTGAAAACAACCGGAGGGCAGGTCGGCGAGCAAGCAGTCGACGTCATTCCAGTCGTGCTGGAAAAGGCATAACGGCAAGCGAGGCCGCACTCGATTTGTAGGCGCCGAACGTAGACAGAGGACGGCTCCTCGAACGCACACGCGGTGAGCCTGACATCATTCTGAAAGCCATTCGCGGAACCAGCGGCGGGTCCGGCGCTTATCTACGGGAAAATTTCTCGCGGAGAGGACATGTTGGACAAATCCGGGTCGCCATCCGGCCGATCGGCTGGCAAGGAGGTTGCACCAAAAGACGGGGCGCCGACAAATGGGTCGCAAGCCTCTGCCGATCGAGCCTCGCTTACCTACCTCACCGACGCCGAGCCCGGTATCCGGCGTCTCAGGGCAGGCAAGGGATTCTCATATAAAGGGCCTGACGGGCAGGGTGTCGACCACGACACTATGGCGCGCATCAGGGCGCTCGCCATTCCACCGGCGTGGACGGATGTGTGGATCTCGCCGGATGCTGACGGTCACATCCAGGCGACAGGCCGTGATCAGCGCGGACGCAAGCAATATCGGTATCATGCGCTATGGGCGGAGGAGCGTGACGGCGTCAAATATTCGAGCCTGGTTGCCTTTGCAGAAAGCCTACCTGAGCTGCGACGCCAGATCGATGCCGATCTGCGCCGTCACGGCCTGCCGCTGGAACGCGTTGTCGCCGCTGTGGTCTGGCTGCTCGACAACACGATGATCCGCGTCGGCAATGCCGCCTACGCTCGCGACAACAACAGCTTTGGGCTGACCACGCTGCGCGACCGCCATGTCGACATCAATGGCTCGAGCCTGCGTTTCGCTTTCAAAGGCAAGTCCGGCAAGGAATGGAAGCTGAAGCTCGTCGATCGCCGGATCGCCAGGATCGTGCGCGGGGCGCAGGATCTGCCGGGCCAGAAGCTGTTCCAGTATCTCGACGACGACGGAAGCAGGCGACCGATCCGATCCGACGACGTCAACCGCTACATCAGGGAGACGGCAGGGGCGGATTTCAGCTCCAAGCACTTCCGAACCTGGGGCGGCACTATCCATGCTGCGTCACTGTTTGCGCAAACCGAACGACCCGAAAGCCAGGCACAACAGAAGCGGGTGATGAACGGCCTCATCGACAAGGTCGCCGAGCGGCTGGGCAACACCCGCGCCATCTGCCGCAGATGTTACATCCACCCGCAAGTTTTCGATGCCTGGTCCGAAGGACGGCTGCTCAGCGAAATAGCGGATGCGAACAAGCGGAAACGATCGATACACGGACTTGATGACGAAGAGGCTCTCGTACTGAGATGGCTGAAGGCGCAGGAGAGCTGAACCGAACGGAGCCGAGGCTTTCGTGATCCGTACAGGACGTAATTTTTTGTCGACGTCATGTCGGGATAGGCCCTAGTGTTTCGTCCTTTGACAGAGAAAAGGACGACCTATGCTTTACGCGATCCTCTGCTATGCCTCCGAAGACGTCGTCTGCTCCTGGAGCAAGGAGCAAGATGACGCTGTGATGGAAAAACTCCTGGGCGTGCAGGAAAAATACGCTCAGGCGGGCCGGCTCGGCCCGGTCGCGCGGCTACTGCCGACAACCGCTGCGACAACCCTAAGAAAGGTCAAAGGCGAAGCGGTCGTCATCGACGGACCATTTGCCGAAACCAAGGAACAGTTCCTCGGCTTCTACACGCTCGAATGCGCCGATCTCGAGGAGGCCGTCGACTTTGCGCGTGAACTTTCCGAGGTCAACCCGAGCGGCGGCTCCTACGAGATACGGCCGGTTTCGCTCTTCAATCCCGCCAAGGTTTCCGCATGACCGACCTTACCTGGATCAGCACGGCGATCAGCACTGCCCGCCCCCAGGTGATGGGCGCGCTGCTGCGCTACTTCCGCGATCTCGATGCGGCGGAGGAAGCCTTCCAGGACGCTTGCCTGCGAGCTCTGAAGAACTGGCCGACAAACGGCCCGCCGCGCGATCCGGCAGCCTGGCTGATCTTCGTCGGCCGCAACAGCGGCATCGACGCGGTGCGCAAACGTGCCAAGCAGGCGCCGCTGCCGGAAGAGGACCAGATCTCCGACCTGGAAGATGCCGAGACCGACATCGCCGAACGGTTGGACGGCGCGCATTACCGCGATGACATATTGCGGCTGCTGTTCATCTGCTGCCATCCCGACCTGCCGGCGACGCAGCAGATCGCCGTGGCATTGCGCATTGTTTCAGGCCTGAGCGTCAGGCAGATCGCCCGCGCCTTTCTCGTCGGTGAAAGCGCCATGGAGCAGCGCATCACCCGTGCCAAGGCGCGCATCGCCGATGCCGGCGTGCCGTTCGAGACGCCCGGTGCGGTCGAGCGCTCCGAACGGCTCGCCGCCGTCGCCGCCATGGTCTACCTGATCTTCAACGAAGGCTATTCGACCAACAGCGGCGAGGCCCCGGCCCGCGCGCCGCTCTGCGAAGAAGCAATCCGGCTGGCCAGACTGCTGCTTAGGCTGTTCCAGACCGAGCCGGAGATCATGGGCCTGACGGCGCTTTTGCTTCTCCAGCATGCGCGTGCGCCGGCGCGTTTCGACGAGAATGGCGAGATCGTGCTGCTCGAAGATCAGGATCGCAGCCTGTGGAGCCGCAAGATGATCGACGAGGGGCTGGCGCTGGTCGACAAGGCGCTCCGCCACCAGAAGCCCGGTCCCTACCAGGTGCAGGCCGCGATCGCCGCCCTGCATGCGCGGGCGGCGAAGCCCGAGGATACGGACTGGAACGAGATCGACCTGCTCTACGGCTTGCTCGAGCAGATGCAGCCGTCGCCGGTGGTGACGCTCAATCGCGCCGTCGCGGTCGCCAAGGTGCGCGGGCCGGAAGCGGCACTTGCCATGATCGAGCCGTTGGAACAAAGGCTTTCCGGCTATTTCCACTTCTTCGGCCTCAAGGGTGGCCTGTTGATGCAGCTCGGCCGTGGCGAGGAGGCACGTATCGCCTTCGACCGTGCCATCGCTCTTGCCAACACGGCAGCCGAGGCCGCCCATATCCGCATGCATATCGACCGCCTGATGAAGGAAGGCGCCGCGCGGGGAACCGCGCAGACAGCGCGCTGAACGAGTCGCTGGTTCAACGGTCTGACCTTGGCTTAGACCATGCCGGGGTGGCGATTTTTCCCTGAAACGAGTAATGCCACGCCATGACAGCGCCTGATGTGCCGATCGGCGCAGGAGACGGCATGGCACAAGGCTTCGACCGACGTGCTTTTAAGTTTGTTTTATGCATGTCGTTGTCCCAAAACCGCTGCGCACTTTTGGGCGACATGCATGAGCGATGGGATCTGAAAGGAAAAGAAAATGACGATTGCGAAGGAAACAGCCGGGCTACTGGCGAAACTGGGCGTCGCCGAGGACGCGCTTTCGGGCGGCGATCTTATCGTGCGCAGCCCGGTGACTGGGGAGCAGATTGCCGCGCTGAAGACGATCTCGCCGGCCGATGCGGCGGTGACCATCGACAAGGCCCACAAGGCCTTCCAGGCGTGGCGTCTGGTCCCGGCGCCGAAGCGTGGCGAACTGGTGCGGCTGCTCGGCGAAGAGCTGCGCGCGCGCAAGGCCGAGCTCGGCCGGCTGGTGTCGATCGAAGTCGGCAAGATCCCGTCCGAAGGGCTCGGTGAAGTGCAGGAGATGATCGACATCTGCGATTTCGCCGTCGGCCTCTCCCGGCAATTGTACGGCTTGACCATCGCCACCGAGCGCCCTGGTCATCGCATGATGGAAACCTGGCATCCGCTGGGTGTGGTCGGCGTCATCTCCGCTTTCAACTTCCCGGTTGCGGTGTGGTCGTGGAATGCCGCGCTCGCGCTTGTCTGCGGCGACGCGGTGGTTTGGAAGCCGTCGGAAAAGACACCGCTGACGGCGCTCGCCTGCGAGGCGATCTTCGAGCGGGCGGCAGAGCGTTTCGGCGATGCTCCGGAAGGCTTGACGTCGGTGCTGATCGGCGACCGCGCCGTCGGCGAAATCCTGGTCGACCATCCCAGGGTTCCGCTGGTCTCGGCCACCGGCTCGACCCGCATGGGCAGGGATGTCGGTCCGCGGCTGGCGAAACGCTTTGCCCGCGCTGTACTGGAGCTCGGCGGCAATAATGCCGGCATCGTCTGCCAGACCGCCGATCTCGACATGGCCTTGCGCGCCGTTGCGTTCGGCGCCATGGGCACGGCCGGGCAGCGCTGCACGACGCTGCGGCGCCTGTTTGTGCATGAGAGCATCTATGATGCCTTGGTTCCGCGCCTGAAGAAGGCCTATGAAAGCGTCTCGGTCGGCAATCCGCTGGAGACATCAGCGCTGGTCGGACCGTTGATCGACAAGGCAGCCTTCGACGGCATGCAGAACGCGTTGAAGGAAGCCGCCGCTCACGGCGGCAAGGTGACCGGTGGCACGCGGGTCGACAATGGCCATCCCGACGCCTATTACGTTCGTCCGGCGCTGGTCGAGATGCCCAAGCAAGTGTCGCCGGTGACGGAAGAGACCTTCGCGCCGATCCTCTATGTGATGAAGTACTCTAACTTCGACGCCGTGCTCGACGAGCACAACGCGGTCGGAGCGGGGCTGTCATCGTCGATCTTCACACGCGACCTGCAGGAATCCGAGCGGTTCCTCGGTGTGGACGGGTCTGACTGCGGCATCGCTAACGTCAACATAGGCACATCGGGGGCGGAGATCGGTGGTGCCTTCGGTGGCGAGAAGGAGACCGGCGGCGGCCGCGAGTCGGGCTCCGACGCCTGGAAGGCCTATATGCGGCGAGCCACCAACACGGTGAATTATTCGAAGGCGCTGCCGCTGGCCCAGGGCGTATCCTTCGACATCGACTAGGCTGGTGAGACCCTTGTCGTGGCGGCTACGCCGATAGCTGCCACAATTTATCTCGGTCGCAGTCAGCGGCGCCCGGGAGATCCGGAACAGTCTGCGAAAGCTGCATCGGTGATCGCGAGCTACGCCGGCCTATCCCGTGCCCTCGCCATCTGGCGGAATCTGTAGAGCGCCGGTAGCGAGATCGCGCGGCATGCGCGCCTGTTCGTCAGCGGCAATCGAAGCTGCCGCGGACCGTGACGATGACTCTTCGGATGTGGCTCTATGGAGCGGCAGATGTGGCCCACCACATCTCGTTGAAACGTCACCCGAGCCGACCCATATACGCATCGCGTCGGATGTTTTCCTCCCATTGCGTCCGGCGCGTTCCCCTCTGGAGGTTTTGAACCTTCATGCCTGGCCGGACTTTAACAGTCCGGCCTTTTTTTATTGGTCCTGTGAAGCTGCGAGTCCGCGAGCGAGCTGTAGAACCGCCGTAGGTCAGAGCATCCACGACCGGGCAGGCCGCGGTGCGGCAGCGGGCACGGGCGCCCAGTCAGCATCACCAGCCCAATGAGCGAGAATGTCCGTGCCATTTTCTTCATTTTCCACAGCGGCGTAGCCGTAGGGGTGCGGCAACGGAAGCTGCCATTTTGTCGGGAAATCCACTAGGCTCGCTTGGTTTGCGAGACGGCGAGAGGTGCTCGACCTGAAACAGATGCCCGATATGAAACAAATGAGATTGCTCGGCATCGTGGCCGCGACGGCGATCGGTCTGTATGTCTGCTATCTCTTGGCGCTGCCTTTTTTGCCCGCATTGACGTGGGCGCTGGTGTTGGCAATCGTCCTGTACCCGGCTCATCGACGGGTCGAGGAAAGGCTCAGGAACCAAAACCTGGCTGCACTGACGTCGGTCAGCATCGCGGCGGTTGCAGTCGGCCTGCCGCTCATCTTCGTGGCACAGCAGCTTGTTCGCGAGGCGGTAAACGGCGCCACCTATCTGGAGGAGGTCATCCGGGGTTGGAACACAGGTACATTCGTGTCGGGCTACCCCGGGCTTTCGGCGGTTGCCCAGTGGATTGAGAACCAACTCGATCCGGCCGGCACGGTCGCCGCATTTGTACAATGGCTGACGGGACAAAGCACATCGCTGTTGCGCGGCTCGATCAATCAGGCCGTGATGTTCGTGCTGACATTCTATCTGCTGTTCTATTTTCTGCGGGACCGCGAATCCGCCCTGCGGGGGATCGAGCGTCTTTCGCCACTGCGTGCACCGGAGACGGCCTACATGCTGTCCCGCCTTGCCGAGACGGTACATGCGATCCTGATAGGCACCGTTTTTGTCGCCGCTGTGCAGGGAACGCTGGGCGGCCTGATGTTCTGGTGGCTCGGCCTGCCCACGCCGGTCTTCTGGGGCCTGGTAATGGGACTTCTTGCCATCGTGCCAGTGCTCGGCGCATTCGTGGTCTGGGTGCCGGCAGCGATCTATCTCGCTCTGGAAGGATCTTGGGCAAGCGCAGCGATCCTGACCATCTGGGGCGGCGGCGTCGTCGCCGGCATCGACAATCTGCTCTATCCGATGCTTGTCGGGAGCCGGCTGCGGCTCCACACAGTGATGGCCTTTATCGGTGCGGTCGGTGGCATCCTCCTCTTTGGAGCATCCGGGCTCGTCCTCGGCCCTGCGGTGATCGCGGTCACCATCAGCCTCATTGACATCCTCAAGAAACGATTGAACGGCCAACCCGGGGCGGAACTGACGCCAAAGCAAGACACGAAGCCATCACGTCAGTCGAGAGCCGCGCCCGGTCGTGAATAAGCACCGCCACGCGCCCCTGTTCGATTCTAGACCTAAAGACTTGGCAGGCCGTATCGCTCGCGAAGGATGCGCTCACCCCCAGCGTCGAAAGCTTCCGAACGCTCCAGCAAAGGCATCACGTCGTCGATGAAGCTTTGCTGATCGACCCAATAGTCGAGGCTAGTCGAGGCAAGCGGGTCGCTTTTCGGGAGCGCCAACCGGCCTCGTAACTGCCGAGGCCAAAGATCACGGCATTGAGGTATATGCACAGCGGCGGGCTCATTTTTCGCCGGCTATATAGGCGTTGCTGTAATAGGCCGCGAAATCGGGGCGTTCGCCGATCAGGTTCCCATCGCTGTCGCGCAGGGCGCCGGCCTCGAACAGGTAGTCGCCGATCGCCTCCATCTTTGCTGGATCGATTATGCCGATCGCGCCGGTGGGGCTTTGCAGATAGTGGCCGTCGACCAGCGCCTTCAGGGAAGCTTCGATCAGCGGACGGTCGGTCAGCACGTCGCTGTTTGCTGCGATCAGGATATCAGCCGCTTCTTGCGGATGTTCGACGGCGAAGGCATAGCCGCGCCTGGTCGCGGCGATGAACCCGGTTGCCGTGTCCTTGTTCTTTTCGAGGTAGGGCCGGCTCGAGCCAATGAAATTGGTGTGTTGGTCGGGCACGCCGAAATCGGCGTAGCGGAAGGCGCGCTGGGCCTTGCCGTCAAGTTCCGCTTTGATCCCCTCCCAAGTGTAGACTTCGAGCGTAAAATCGACTGCGCCATTGGCCAAGGCCTCATAGGCGGAGGTGCCCAGCGTCACCGTTTCGAATTTGCCCTCGCCGCCATCATGGCGGATGATGGTGCCGATCAGCGCATTCTCCCAGGCGCTGCCGAAACCGCCATAGGTCAGGCCGTCCAGGTCCCTTGGGGACTGTATATCGGCGCGGTCGGCATTGAACACCAGCCTGCCGGTTTCTGTCTGCATGATTGCGTAGGTGGCGACGAGGTCGGCCCCGGCGGTGCGTTGGGTGAACAATCCTATGGATCCCAATATACCGAAATCGGCCACGCGGTTGGCGATCAGCGTACCGGCCGCAGTGTCGCTGTAGGGCAGGATCTGCACGTCGAGCCCGGCCTCGGCGTAGAAGCCTTTCGCCTGGGCGACATAGAGCCCGACATGGTTTGTGTTCGGTGTCCAGTCTAGTGCGACGGTGACAGTCTGCTGGGCGCGGACGGACTTGACGGGTCCGAGCCCGGTGATCAATGCGGCAGCGATGAAGAGGCGTCTGGAAAGCATGGTCAAGTCCTTTGGGCGGGCTGTGGATCGAGCAGGGTATCGAGGATGTCGGCTTCGATGGCGCTGGCTTCCGGCGAGGCAAGATCCGTGCGCGGGCGCGGAAGAGGTATGGCGATTTCGCGCAGCACGCGGGCGGGGCGGCCGCTCAGCACATAGATGCGGTCGGACAGGAAGACTGCCTCGCGCACGTCGTGGGTGATCAGCAAGACGGTCCAGCGGTGTCGGTCCCACATCATCTGAAGCCAGCGCTGCATGCCGGTGCGCGTGAGGGCGTCGAGTGCGCCGAACGGTTCGTCGAGCAACAGCATGGCGCGGTCCTGCACGACGGTACGCAACAGCGCGGCGCGCTGGCGCATTCCGCCCGAGAGCTGCGCCGGATACTTTTGCTCGAAGCCCGCAAGGCCGAATTCGCCGAAGAGCGGCGCCACCTTGTCGCCCGCCGCCTTGCGGGACATGCCTTGCATTTCCAAGCCCAGCGCGGTGTTGTCGATAACCGTGCGCCAAGGCATCAGGGCACCGTGTTGTGGCATGAAGGCAAACGGTCGGCGCGCGTCGGCCAATGGCCGCCCGTCGAAGTCGACGCCGCCGCCGTGGCCTTCGAGACCACCCGTCAGCAATTTGAAGATCGTGGATTTGCCGGCTCCGGAGGGGCCGAGGATTGAAACGAATTCGCCCGGCTCGACATGCAGGGTGATGCCGGCAAGCACGTCAATGCCGCCAAAACGCTTGCTGACCTGGCGCAGCTCCAGCCGCCTGCTCATGACTTTCGTGCGGCATCGAGCCGCTCCCATGGCATGGCGGCGCGCTGGATCAGCACCGTGGCGGCAAACAGGGCCAGCGTGAGCAAGGCGCTGATCAGCACGGCTGCGAGCACGAGATCGGGCCGGAAATTGTTCTTGGCGTTGAGCATGTAGATGCCGAGCCCTTTGGCCGCGCCGGCATATTCCGCGAAGATGGCGCCCACCACGGCATAGGTGATCGAGATGCGCAGCCCGGCGAAGAAATATGGCAGCGAGGAGGGCAGGCGGGCCAGCAGGAAAATGCGCATGCGGGAAGCGCCCATCGAACTCAGAAGCGCCGAGATGTCCCGATCCGTCGATTCATAACCCTGCACCAGCGCGACCAGCATGGGAAAGAAAGTCACGAGGGCGACCAGCATGATCTTCGGCGTCAGCCCGAAGCCGAACCAGAGAACGATCAGCGGGGCGATCGCCACCAGCGGCAGGGTCTGGCTGATGATGAAGACCGGGAATAGGGCGCGGCGCAGCGGCTTGAAGAAATCGATCAGCACCGAAAGAAGGAAGGCAACGGCCAGCGAGCAGGCGAAGCCCACCAATGTGGCGCTGATCGTCGGCACGGTGTTCTCGAACAGCGCCTGACGCTGGTGGATGGCCTGGGCGAGGACTCGTGACGGAGCGGGCAGCGTCGTGGGTGAGATGCCCGAGATGCGCGCATAGAGCTCCCAAGCCAAAACCAGCGTGCCGACCGATAGCAGGGCCGGTCCGATCTTGGCGAACAAGGCTGCGATTCGCGGCGCGGCGGAGAAAGATTGGGACATGCGAGACCTGCCTGGCGCGAAAAGATCAGCGCGGGGCCGGGCTGTTGGCCGAAACCGTAAGCTCGATCGTGACATGGCCCTGGAGCCGGCCGACCGGCAGCGTCGAAATATCGCCTGTGCCTATGCGCAACCGATTGCGACAAAGGTCGAGCGCATCGAGCGTCGCGGAGATGACGACACCGCCGAAATCGCCGGTCGTCGGATAAAGAGAAATCTGTACGTCAGAAAACATCGCCCGCCTCGCTCCGCTGGTATTATCCAGATCAGCTCTAGGGTTTACGGGCTTGCAGCCCATCTCTCAGCCCCGACGATACGGAGCACCCCTGTGGATGGCGGCAATTAAACAGATATGGGGCGGAGCTGCAAGTCCGCGCCCGACCCGTGAAACCTCAGGTCAGAGGAGGTGCGGCTACCCGAACAACCAACTCGAGAGGTCGCGCTCGATATCCTGAGAGGCTGAATGACTGAAGGTACAGGAAAGGCGTCGATCGAGTGGACAATTTCCCGTTCGTCGTCTCCATTGTCGATGCCAGGCGTTTGGTGAATTGTCTTTTCGGCAATTGCGACCCGCGCTTTGTTGGAGAGCCAAATGCAAGAGTTCATTCTTTTTGCGCTCGTAGGGTTTGTAGCTCAAGCCGTGGACGGGGCTCTCGGCATGGCCTACGGCGTGGTTTGCTCGACAACACTGCTGGGGTTTGGCGTGTCTCCTGCACACGCTTCGGCTTCAGTTCACGCGGCTGAGCTGTTTACCACAGCGGCCTCGGGTTCGGCTCACCTCTATCACCGCAACATCGACTGGAAGCTTTTCTGGCGGCTGATGCCGTTTGGCGTTCTCGGCGGCGTTCTCGGCGCTTTTGTGCTCACCTCGTTTGAGGGAGCGATCATGAAGCCATATGTGACCACATACCTTGCGCTCGTCGGAGCTTGGCTCCTGTTCCGTTCCTTCCGGCGTATCCCAAGCAATCCGGTCCCTGCAAGCGCGGTACCTCCCCTTGGACTTGGTGGTGGATTTCTCGATGCGGCAGGGGGTGGCGGATGGGGACCCATCGTAACAACGGGCCTTCTCGGTTTTGGCGGGACGCCCCGCTACGTTATTGGTACGGTAAATGCCAGCGAGTTCCTCATCACGCTCTCGGTGTCTCTGACCTTCTTGTTTGCGGTGCTAACCGGCCACTGGGAGGAGGCAGGAGAGCTAACGGAAAATCTACTCTCTGTCGCCGGCTTGATCCTTGGCGGCGTAGTCGCAGCGCCGATGGCCGGATGGGTAGTGAAGTCAATCGCAGAAAAGACGCTACTCAGGCTCGTTGGTATCCTCATCATACTGCTGGCTGGCTGGCAAACCGCGCAACTCTTCGAATGGGTGTAAACTGAGGCACATCGAAAAAGTTGTCGGCGTCGCTTCCCTGGCGGCCGTGCCGGAGACAAAAACTCAATTCCCAAATGGAACGAAGAGACCCCCTTGATGTTTGGCTTCCTTGGACAACCGGAGGACGAGTAATGAAAAAATTGGTTGCAACAGCAGGGTTGGCGCTGGCGGTCGCGATGCCTGCAGCGGCTCAGGACACCGCGACCGCGAAAGCCGAATTCGTCAACATGGCTGGCGAGAAGAACGGAACGGCCACGCTGACCGAGACGGCGCACGGCGTGCTGATAGCGTTGGAGATAACAGGACTGCCGGCGGGTGAATGGGTTGCATTCCATGTTCACGAAACCGGAAAGTGCGACCATCAGACCGGCCATGCCTCGGCCGGTGGGCATTTCAATCCGACGAATGCCGAACATGGATACCTCACCGGGAAAGGCCCGCACGCGGGCGATATGCCAAATCAGCGGGTCGGCCCCGACGGCGTTTTGCGTGCCCAGGCTTTCAACAGCGTGGTCAAGCTGGATGGTGGAGATACGGCCATACGAGGCAAGGTATTGATGATCCACGGCGGACAGGACGACTACAAAAGCCAGCCTGCAGGTGATGCCGGAAATCGTCAGGCCTGCGCCGTGATCGAGTGAAAACCGAAATGAGTAGATACCTGTCCGACATATGATCTGACCGGCTCTTCAGCCTCGGCGGCCAGGCGGATGGTCGGAACCTCTAGCGTGATGATTGCATGAACGATACTTCTCCTATGGGTGTGCCTTCTATGGGCCTTGCCCAGTCAGCCATTTCCGCCCGCGGCCTGGTCAAGACATTCGGCAAACTGCGCGCGGTCGATGGTATCAATCTCGATGTGCCGCGCGGCATGATTTTCGCCATCCTGGGCCCGAACGGCGCCGGCAAGACAACGCTGATGCGGATGCTCGCGACGCTGTCGCGCCCCGACGCCGGCTCCGCGACCGTGATGGGGCACGATCTCGTGCAGGCCCCGCATGAGGTCCGTGCGGCAATCGCGATGACCGGGCAGTTCGCTTCGCTCGACGAGGACTTGACGGGCCGGGAGAACCTCGTCCTGCTCGCCCGACTCTGGGGTTTTCGCCGTCGCGCCGCGAAAGCCCGTGCGGACGATTTGCTCGCGGCTTTCGGCTTGTCCGAAGCGGCGACGAAGCAGGTGAGGGACTATTCAGGTGGCATGCGAAGGCGGCTCGACATAGCCGCCTCGCTGGTCGTCACGCCGGGCGTGCTGTTCCTCGACGAGCCGACTACAGGCCTCGACCCGAACGCCCGCAAGGATGTCTGGGGCATGATCCGCGGCCTCGCCGAGGCCGGCGTCACCATCCTGCTCACCACCCAATATCTCGAAGAGGCCGATCAACTTGCAGCGCGCATCGCCGTCATCGACCACGGCAGGAAGATCGCCGAAGGTACCAGCCGCGAACTGAAGGCGGCCACCGGCTCCGGCTTTCTCCATGTCGCGCTCGCCGATGTGGCACGGCTGGACCAAGCGGCGACCATTCTCGAACGCCGGCTGGAACATCCTGTCCAACGCAGTGCCGAAGGCGCGGAGCTCTCCGTCCTTGCCGGCACAGCGAAGACCGCCAACGAGGCGCTGGCCGATCTGGTCGCCGCCGGCATCGAGCTGTCGGATTTCTCCATGGGCCAACCCAGCCTCGAGGAGGTCTTCTTCGCGCTGACGGGCCAGCCGGGCGTGGGTGAAAGCCGCAAGGAAGGCGACAAGCCATGATCGACACGACATCCCTGCAGCGGCTGCAAAGCGTCGCCCGACCTAGAACCCCATCAGCCGTTTCCAACGCGCTCGTCTTCGGATGGCGCGCTGTGCTGAAATTCAAGCATGTGCCAGAGCAGCTCTTCGATCTGGTGATGACTCCGATCATGTTCACGCTGCTCTTCACCTTCGTCTTCGGCGGTGCGCTTGCCGGTTCGCCTGGGGAATACCTGCAGTTCTTCCTACCCCGCATCCTGGTTCAGACCGTGGTGTTCAACGCAGTCTATTCGGGCATGGGATTGTCGACCGATCTCGGCAAGGGCTTATTTGACCGCTTCCGATCGCTGCCGATCTGGTCGCTGTCTCCGTTCGCCGGCCTGATGGTGGGCGACATCCTGCGCCATTTGATTGCCGCCTCGATCATTCTCACCATCGGGCTGATCCTAGGCTACCGGCCTGAGGCAGGCATCCCCGGCGTGCTTGCCGCCTTCGCCATGCTGATTGCCATCGGGTTCGGCATGGGCTGGGTATTCATCGTGCTCGGCCTGCTGATCCGCACGCCAACCACGGTGATGACGCTCGGCTTTACTTTCCTGTTCCCTCTCGTCTTCGCCTCCAACATCATGGTTGACCCCGGCACCATGCCGAACTGGCTGCGGGCCTTCGTCGAAGTCAACCCGGTGTCGCTGATGACGACGGCGCTGCGCGGGCTGATGGGTGGCGGGGCGACACTCAGTCAGGTCGTCCTCGCCCTGATCACGCCGGTGGCGCTGACCGCGGTCCTGGCGCCGACGACCCTATGGCTGTATCTCAGAAGGTGAGGACCTAAACGGTCGCGATCCTGATTGCCTGAGCGACAATACGCCCCGGATGGACCTGCGCATCTTAGATCTAAAAGCCGACGCGGCTGCATCTGGCGCTCGAACAGATGCCAGAACGGCGCTCCAAGATCAGCGGCAGCTGGACCGTTCGAAGCACTGTCCGGCTGTCGGCGCCCATGATCGAGGCCGCTTCCACCAGAGATCGGTCGATAGTGGAGAAGCCGAGCGACAGCGTAACCAGGGGCAGCGTCACAAAGAAGATCGCGTGGCTGATGACTGCCGTCCATGGCGCGCCGTAGGAGCCGGCCATCGCCCAGAAGGTCAACAGGCCGAGCGCGGTGATAACAGGCGGCAGGATGAAAGGCGCCACGCCGAGCAGGCGGAAGATATTCGCCCACGGCACCACGTGCCGCCAGAGAAACCAGGCGAGCGGCAGGGCAACGAGCACGGCGAGCGCGGCGGAAAGCCCTGCCAGCACGAGCGAAGCGACGAGAGCTGCCCGCCAGCCCGGATGCATGCCGCAGACGGACCGCCGATCCAAGCGAAACCGTCGAACGTTATCTGGCGTGATGTGCGCCTCGGCTCTTAATCGCTAGCGCCGTCTTCGGTTCGGCTGTGCGGATGTTCCTTACGCGACATGCACCGTGCGCTGCCTCGGCTTGATCGCGGTGGCGAGCAGCAGGCCGGCGACGATAAAGGCAGCGCCGGCGAGGTCGTAGTCGTGCAAGCTTTCCCCAAGGAAAAGATAAGCGAGCACGGCGACGAAGACAGTCTGCAGATAGAGCAGCATGCTGGCGCGCCCGGCACCAAGCGTCTCGACGCTGCGGTTGTAGAGGTAATACATCAGAGCGCCGCCCGGACCAGCGACATAGGCGAGTGCCAGAAGGCCGCTCGCATGCAGCGCCGAACGTTCGCCGGAAAACAGCTCCCAGAGATAAAGGGGCAGTGCGGCCAGCGCGCCGGCTCCTAGCAGCAGGACCACCATCGGCAGAAGCTCGATGGCGAATTTGGAGCGACGCAGCAGCACGGTGTAGAGGCCCCAGCAAAACGCGCTGCCGACGATCCACAACTCGCCGGGATTGAACTGGAGCCGCATCAGCGCGGTAAGGTCGCCGCGCGCTACGATCACCACCATCCCGACCAAAGCGAGCAGCGCGCCAAGAGCCTTCCAGACGCCGAGGGGCTCGCCGAGCACGTAGCGGGCAAGCACCATGGTCATGATCGGCGACAGCGCCATGATGATGCCGGCGGTCGTCGCGTCGGTGTAACTGAGGCCCGTGTAGATCATGCCCTGACAGAGGGTCAGCCCGATCGCGCCGATGGCCAGCACCTCGATCGTCCGGGACTGGATCAGCATGAGCATCGCCCCGTGATGACGATGGACGATAGGCAGCAGGATCGCGCAGGCGAGCGCCAGCCGCCAGAAGCAGAGCGCCCAAGGCGGCATTTCGGGGGCAACCCACTTGGCTGCGATGTAGACGCCGGCGGACAGGAGCCAGCAGAGCGTCGCGGTGGAATAGGCGAGAGGAAGCGATACGCCGGCAGTCGCCTTGGCTACGCTTGGATGGGCTATCGGCAGCGATTGCACGTCCGTCTCCTCCCACTGCCGATCTTAGCAAGATTGCTGCGTCTTGCCGAGCAGCAACGCCACCTATTTCACCGATCCTTGTGCGGCGGTTTTTTGTTTTCCGCGTGGAACACAGGCCAGCGACGAAAGTTCGGCTTCTGCAGCCGCAGACAAAATGCTGCCAGATCGGATCCTCCCGCCGATCACAGCCCGCGTCCTCTGCCGGAGGCGCGGGCTTTTCAATCGCGTCCGCCTCGCCGGCAGATCGCGCGAAAGCGCAAGCAGACGAATGCTGCTTTAGAGGGAGTGGAACCGGAATCCAACCTTCTCCACGGATCCGCGATTACCCTTCGTAGTCGGGTGTTCGGCTGATGCTGTTCAGTCGACCTGTTCAATCTGCGGGCCTGGGTCAACCGGCGGAGCCGGCGAGCAATTTTGCCCCTTGCATTCCTCGACAGGGTGATCGGCTGGTGGTAGGCAGTTTTGGCCCTCGCAATGAACTGCCGGCTGTGGCGCTTCTACGTGGTTAGGCGGAACAAGCTGATCCTCAGCGCGAACGGCCGGCATTGCTACGCTGATCGTGCCCGTGCACAAGAGCGCAATCCGAAGCAATTTCATTTCCGCCTCCGTGCCTGGCAGCGAGCTGTACCCTACACTCTCAAGCTGCGGGCCGCATCCTCTCACCCGCCAACAACGTTAACACTGGATTTCAGTGCTGGCCCGGAAGGGCGACTTCGTGCTCACGGCAAGCGAGGTAAATCCTGTGGTGCGCGCCTTGCGCTCGCACGACATCGAAATCACTGCCCTACACAACGAGGAGCCGCGGCTATTCTTCATGCACTTCTGGGCCAATGACGAAGTCAGTAAGCTTGCAAGGGGACTCGAAGAGGCGCTCCGGCATGTGAATCGCAAGAGAGAATAATGAACGCATCGCTGCAGGAGGCGCGACAACGCAAAGTTCACCGGCCCGGCCAAGCGCCGACTATTTGACAAGCGCGCAAATGGCGTATGCGGTCAGCGTCCAAGCTGTTGGGGGCGTAGCGGCTACATGCGCTTGTGCTACCCACCCTGGAGCTGGGGAAGTAACCGGCAAGCTCCTAGAAATCAGAGCATTTGAATTTGACGCGCTGGCACCGCCACCTATGACGACTTTTGGCTTGGGACACCAAGCCTGTGCGGATTTGTCTGGGCTAGTATCATTCGCACTTGCATACTGGGTGATTTCCCAACCGCTGACGCCGTCCTTCCCCGATGGACCCGCAGCTCCCATTGCACCTTTAGGTCCCTGCTTGCCGGGCAGACCTTGTGGACCGACAGGCCCTTGGGGCCCTGGGGGGCCCGCCGTTGCGCAACCTGCAATCAAGGCGACACATGCTAGAGCGGTAATAACTCTCATGACCACCTCCCCGGTTTCCCGGTGAGTCCCAAAGCCTAGCAGCACGGCGCCCGCCATCGGGAGCGGCCAATGAGGCGGAGGAAGGACCCGCGCTCCTGAGAGCGCGGCCGACCGGCTGCTCCCGATCTGCAGTGGGCTGGGCGGGGCAGGGGTTGACCCACTGGTTCCCCGATAACAGTTAGTGGCTGCTAATGTTCCAGGCTCGGCGTAGGCCGACTTGGCCATGACCGGAAATGAGGCCGGTCGGAGAGATCGACCGAACCGCCGCTGTGATCCCGCCTCTACCAAACATGTGAGCATCCCCCAATTTACCCTCATGAGTCTCCTCTGGTTCTCCCCCGGTCTACTTGAAAGCGAACCGTTCGGGCATTCGCCATGGGGGCAGCCACGTCGAGGGAGCCGCCGAGGAACTGATGGTGTGGGACACAAAGGGGCCGAAGTGGACGAAAGCGGTCCAATCATGCGTTGACGCGTTCGAGGGCAGAGTGTCCCCCAAGAGATCCGTGAAGCCTTTGAGGCGGCGGCCAAGGAGGCGAGCGTGTATCTCTCGCCTGAGTAGGAGGTATCATGGCAAGTCTTTGGTTCGTCCCTCCGGTGTTCGTGAAGACTGAAACGGACGGTGTCAGGCATGGCTGCAACAATACGAGGGCAGCCCTTGAGCAGCTCAAGAGGTGGACCCGGAGAGGACCTCGCTGGTACAAGGCGTGGACCCTCTGCCTGTCAGCACTGGAGGGCGATCCGATTGACCCTCATGTGATACGAAAGGCTTTCGTGGCTGCCGCTAAGGAGGCGGAGATGTATCTCTCGCCCGAGTAGGAGGTGCTATCCATTGGTTTCACCCTCCGGTCCAAACCGACAACCTGGGCTCACCTACGTCTGCACCGAGGGTGCGACTGCGGAACTCATGAAGTGGACGAAGCGGGGACTTAAGTGGAAGGAGGCCGTCGAGGTCTGCATGGCTCTCATTGAAGGCGAGCGCACGCCCGACGACGTTAGGAAGGCCTTCGAGGCTGCTGCCGAGGAGGAGGGGTTGCTACGCTCCTCTAACTAGCGCTCGATCCCTCCAACCGCCGGTTGGTAGACGCGACGCAGCCGGCGTGCGTAAGGTTCCTACGATCGGGCACACCCGCCCCCGCCCACCCTGTGCCTGGTGAACGACTGATCGCCCGCCGTGCCGAAAGGTGCGGCGGGCTTTTTTTGACGTCCGTACGGAACACCAGCTCCGGGAGGGGGTTCGGCTCCTGCAGCATCTTCTCCTATGAACCAATGCTGCGAGATCGGTGTCCCTCCCGATCAGCCCGCGTCCTTCCCTCCGTGGGGCGCAGGCAACTTCAGATGGACTCTCTCCCTGATCGGAGTAGTCACGTCATGCCGTCCACCTCGATACAAAAAACGGAATACGATCCGGAGCGCAAAGTCCTCTCGGTGTGGTTCGTGGCCAGCGGTAAATGCTACCAGTTTGAGGACGTGCCGCCGGAGACCTTCGCCGAGTTCCGAGCCGCCTTCGCCAAGGGCCGCTTCTTCAACGAACAGATCCGCAATCACTTCCGCTACCGTCTGGTTGGACCCGCGGTCGACTGAGCAGCATCAGCGGACGATCTCACTTTTGGCAGGGATGCGGCTGTTTCGTCGCGGCCGTCAGGCCAGCCTTTGCGAGGGTAAGGTCGGACATCGGAACGAAAGGCGGATTCGCGAATTCTACTGCTAGATAATCGGAATCGTCGCCCATGAGGCTCGCGACCCTCCACCTTGAAACTGCGAGATACGGCGATGTATATCGCGCCGAAAGGCTCGCGCGGCTGAGGCAGCAAATGATCCGGCACATCAAGCGCACTGACGCCTCGGCTCAAAAAGTCGAGCAAGCGCTGGCTAGTTTGGCCGAAGCAAACGCACCCATGCACCGGCTCGCGCGGCATCAGTAGGGCCGCGCTCCTGCGCGCCTCCGCACCGGCACGATGTGCGGCGGGTTGTTCGGTTGCTGCATGTGGCGTTCTCTCCACATCCGTTTCGCGATGCTGTCCTTACCCCCGTGGGGGCGCGGGCTTCATTCGACCAGGGTGGCTAAGACCAGAACGGCCCGAGGACGAACACGGCCTTTAGCGCAACAAAAAGCAAAGCGGCGATCACGGCGCCCACATGAGGACCCTTCCGGTGCCGCGTTTCTCTTCCTCGCGAGATCGCCGCAAGTGCGGTCACGCCCTGTTTCAATTGGTTGGTCGGTCGGTTCTTCCCGCTCGGAAGTTCCTGCCTATCGCTGTGTTGCGCCCCAGCACCGCACCCAATTCGGTACGTTTTCGCGCATTTCCAGAATCAGACGTTAAAAAGCGGCGGGCTTGCTTCGCATGGTTAAGGCCAGGAGCGCCTCCGAAAGTCGTTTCTTCGCCCGCTCGACCCCGTTCTCGTCGATTGCCTCAACATCGAGGAACAAGTCGAGCGACGTTGTAGGATAACATCACACGACGTCCCTGCTGCCAAAGACATCCAACACAGTTTATGACTAAGTAGAACTAATTAGAGCATCGCTCGAAAAAGAGGTCACCGGTTTTTCGAACAAAGCGATCGCAAACTAGAGATTACAGCGGTGCGCGCGCCCCTGTAGGCGCCGGATCAGATCACGAAAAAATCGTCGGCCAGCAGCGTCGGCCTGTTCGTCAGCGTCGCGAGCTGTGTCACGCCGCCTGCGACGTTTCCGTTGGAATCGTAAAACAACGCACCCGTAACCTTGTCATAGACGATGTGGTCGTCGGCGTCGTGCGCGCTAGTCCCAGCGAAGAAGTACCTTGGCTCGAGGGCTCCGGTGGCTCCAAGCCCCTGCATTACCGAATTCTGGAGCCTGAATGTATCGGCCGTATGGTTGAAATCCGTGATGATGTCGCGGTTGGCCACTGAGAGCGGCGCGCTGAAAACGAAGGAATCGTTGCCGGCTCCGCCAGTAAGCCGGTCAATGCCAAGGCCGCCCGTTAGTGCATCGTTGCCACCGTGCCCAAGCACGGTATCATTGCCTCGGCCGCCGTCCAGTTTGTTGTCGCTGTCGTTGCCGTCGAGCACGTTGTCGAGGGAATTTCCCGTGGCTCCGACGTTGGCGTTTCCGGTCAGACGCAGATTTTCTACCAGCCTGCGATCGACCGCCAGTGAGTACGTGACCAAGCTGAAAATCTGGTCGAGGCCCGCTTCGTCGATGACGTTGTCCAGTACATTGTCCACATAATAGGTGTCGTTGCCGGCACCGCCATTCATCAGGTCGGCCCCGGTCCCGCCATCGAGAAGGTCGGTGCCATCATAGCCCGCCAACCGGTCGCTACCCGCCCCGCCCCTTATGGTGTCGTTGCCGGCAAGGCCGTCCAGCGTGTTGTTCCCATTGTTCCCGGTCAGCTCATTGTCGGAAGAATTGCCGCGACCATTGATAGCGCCAAGGCCGATGAGGGTCAGATTTTCGACATAGGATGGCAGTGAATAGGTGCTCGAGCTGAACACCCAATCGTTGCCCGCCGCACCGCCCTCGACCACGCGGTCGAGCGCATTGTCGACATAGTAGGTATCGTCGCCCGCGCCGCCCTCCATCTTGTCGATTCCGACCCCGCCGTCGAGCAGGTTGCTGCCAGCGTTGCCGACCAGCGTGTTGTCGAGTTCGTTACCCATCGCGTCGATGTCGGCAACGCCGGTGAGTGTGAGCTGCTCTATTTGCTGGCCGGACAGCGAATAAGTCATCGAGGTGATGACCACATCGATGCCGGCGCCCTCAGCCTCGATGACTACGTCGAATGCGTTGTCGACGCGGTAGGTGTCGTTGCCCAAACCGCCGGACATTTTGTCAGCACCGGCTCCGCCGTCCAGAACGTCATCAAAGCTGCCGCCGTTCAGGATATCCGCCGCATCCGTCCCGGTCAGGTGCTGCTCCATCACGTCCGGCGCGGCATAGGCGCGCACGTAGTCGATGACCATCTTGTAGGTGCCGGACGCCCGCTCGACTTCAAGGGGATTCATGGCAAGCGAGGCCAGCATATAGAGCGGCGTGCGGAAGGACTCGCTCATTGGAAAGCGGCTCAGCTCCTTGCCGTCATAGTACACGGTGATCCAGTCCGTCGTGATCCTCGCGCCGTAGGTGTGAAACGTCCCGTCGAACATCGAACCGGCGAGGCCAGTATAGTTGCCTTTCCAAGCGTGGCTTTCCTTATTGCTCAAGTGCACCGCCTGGTGATGACCATCGGGATCGCCCCCATACGCTTCAACGATGTCGACCTCGACGCGTGGCACAGTCTGATCGGGCGACAGCATCCAGAAAGCCGGCCAGGCTCCCGCCCCGCCGTGAAAGGCCGCGCGCATCTCGAAGTACCCGTACTCTTGCGCGAAACCCCGGCCGGTGCTGTTAACCGTTTGCATCGTTCCCGACTGCCAGACGCCGTCCACCTGCTTCATGGTAATGGTCAGCTGCCCGTCAGAGACGGAGAACGGATTCGTTGCCCCCACCGGCGACATGAACGTGGCGGCCCCATAGGGGGCGTGTACCGGCGCGAACCACTTGCCGGTGCCGTTGTTCGGCACGACATCAAGCGTGTTGAACTCGTCGGAAAAGGAGAGCTTGAAACCTGAGAGGTTCAGCTCCGATCCTTTGTACTGTCCGGTCCAATCGCCAGGAAGAGCAATCGCAGCCATTGATGGGCTCCTCGTTCTCGCAACATTTTCGCGGTTGATCCCCCACCAAGATCTAATCATCCATTTGTTAACGGAACGGTAATGGATACCGATTCCGCCGGAAATGGGCTCAGTGCGGTTATCCCCAACGCTTCACGAGAAATTTGGGAGAAGTCGCAAATCGGTTGATGTAGCCGGCACACGAAACTGCGAATCCTCCATGGCGCATGATCCGATCGACACGCTGGGCAAGGCGACCCGGCACAACATGCTCGTCCGCGTGAAGCATCTGCGTGGCGAGGAAGACTTGCGGCACGCATCGTTGCAGGATTTCTGGGAGGATATCCAAGATAACTGAGGACAGACTGGGCGATCAACCATAACCAGAAGCTGGATCTGGCGATGCTCCGCGACGGCTACGGCCCGGACGCGGCGGCGTGGCCGACGACATCATTCCGAAGCTGAAGTGCGCCAAGTGCGGCAGCAAGCGCGTGGGCGTGATCTACACGCCACACACGACACCGACAGGCTATGCGAAGGCAAAGGGGCAATGACCGACAAGCCTAGTCCACCATGTCACGCAGCGGCTTCTTGCGTTTCGGCGGCCGGTATTTCCCCAACAGCCTGACCTTATCAATGTCGACCGTCACCAGCGGTCCCAGATCAACGGTCACTCTGCCGTCTTCTTCATCTATGCGCGTGATCTCTCCGGTGAGCTCGCTCTGTTGCCCCTTCTTCACCTTAGTATGATCGATGATCGAATGCGGGAAGTTGTAAGAGGGGATTGATACGCTGACGCGGTCCTCTGTGACCCGTCTGCGGACGGTTTAATCGCCACCAGATCCCCAATCCCAATTCCCCGCGCCATTCCATGAGTCTGGGGCGGTCGGCGTCTTAGTCAAGAGATTGCTAATATAGGTGGCCGCTTCATCCAATCGATGGACGAGACCCATCAAGGGCCGGTGCTAATTTGATGCATGTCGCGACCTTACTTGCGCCCGAGCCACCTTGCTATCGCTATCCTCGCGATCAGCGTCAGCAATGCCGAAGCTGCGGACCGTAAGATCGAAACCGCGACGCTCGGTACGTACGCCAATTCGAAGAACCTGCCGGTTTGCACCGCGTCAAGCTCACTCTTTGAAGTCCTCGGTGACAAGTGTTTTCTCGTCAAAGGCTCGATGATCTATGGTGACATCGCCGAGTTGTCCCAGATAATCACTTTGGCATGGTAGCCGGAGCAATAACGGCGCTAGACGCCAATCTTCCTCAGCCTCACGCCGGCACCGCCGCCTCAGATAAAAGAACTTTCAGCAGAGCGTCTCGCACGCTCGCCCGTCGCCGTCGCGATCCAGTTTGCGGCCCCAAGAGCAGTTGTGCAGATACCATTGAGCCTCCTCGCACGACCCGGTCTGCGAGCAGTACCGCCGCGGCTGGCACGAATAGCTTTGCACCACCTGCCGGCTGATAATACCAAGTGATTGGCTGATCGCCGGCCCCTTATTATCGGCATGCTGCGCCCGCCACTCCCAGGGCGCCTGAAACGTTCCGACCCACAGGCCAATTCTCGCCGCTTTTGCCTTCGCCTGCTGCTGTGCATAGGCGCCATGGCTGTAGCGCGGCCAATCCAGCGCCTGCCCGTGCTCGACCATCCAAGCTGCGACGCCGGCGCGTCAGCGCGCCGGCAGTCGCCGACAAAGCGGCCGTAGCGGTCCCAATCTACGAATGTGCATCGGACAGGCCTCAAGGCTGATAGGAACGCGTCCAGCGCTTCGGCCGAACGGCGCCCGCACGGATAGTCAAAGCCTTTCGCGTCGCTGCAATACTGCCGGCTCTTGGGCGCGTCGACGGCGTTGAAGCGGACGCGCTGTCCGTGCACTTCGATCGTGTCGCCGTCGATGACCGATGCGACACCGCGATCGGCGCCGGAGTTGGCCCGATCAAGTCCGATAGGTGGAGATCGGGGAGGCTATCGCCGCGGTGGCCAAGGCCGCGTCGACCGTGACGAATACGAGCCGCTTCGGCACGCTGGCCAATAGGAGTGCGCGACGGCGCCTGGCGCCAGTGCGCTTTCGCCACTGATCAGAGCGATTGTCCTGACGTGATCTGTCCAAGCCCTCTCTCCCCGCGGGGAGAATGCGTCCGTTGCGGCGGAGAGTCCAGAGGGCAGTCAGATCGGCTCGTCGATCAGCGGCGTTGTGCCTCGCGGCCGGCGGTATTTCTTAACCAGCTTGACGGTTCCGACGTCGACCGTGATCCGTCCACAACCTCACGCCAGGACCGCCCCCGTTCTCGGGGATGAACTCGACGCCGGCCGCAAGGATTGGACGCCTTGCCCGTGAAACCCTGCACATGTGGAGCTTTCTCAAGTCCGGTCGTTAGTCCTGCCAAGCGCGGCGGCCAGTTGGGACGCGCGCGCAAGGATTCCACGGGTCAGCCGGCGGTTCTGCTCGATGAGTTCCTGAGTTTCTTTGATGCGGATGAGGCTTTGCCGCTCCCTCTCATCGAGCTGCTTAAGCAGCTTTTTGGTGTCGTTGACATGTTGCATGGTGATGCCGCCTTCAAACGCGTTCGCCCACGATTCAAACCCGCGAGGCTGGAAACCGTTCCCTAGGCATCGCGTATGCGTCTAGCGGGCATAGTTCGGCGTAACAAATTGCCTTCTACCAAAGCCAGGCAGGCAGAGTTGCGAGTGACCAATGTCGCGGTGACGCAGTCAGCAGTGGATACTTCACAAGTGCCCGCCAGGCCCAATCCACCGCCCCCGCTAGACGCCAGCGCCAAGCAACAGCTGGAGAGCGCTGCAGTGGTCTTCATGAAGCGGCTCATCGAGCAGCATGGGGACAATGCCGATTTAGCGCTTGTCAAGTTCAGACGTCCTACGCGCACACCGTTGACTACTTCACGATGCCGTGTCTGTCCGAGCTGTTGTGAATGATTGAATATAATAAACACGTTGACGCCACTTGCCCGTCCACCCTTATTCCGCCGGCACGTCCGCATGGTCGCCCTCGACGGACGCTCGATAGGGGAACAGCCGCCTGAGCGCCACATAAAAGACCGGAGTCAGGAACAGGCCAACGATGGTGACACCGAGCATGCCCGAGAACACGGCCGTGCCGAGCGATTGGCGCATCTCGGCGCCGGGGCCGGTTGCGATCATCAACGGCACGACGCCCAGAATGAAGGCAAAGGCCGTCATCAGGATCGGCCTGAGCCGCAGCCGCGCGGCTTCCACGGCCGCCTCCACCGCATTGGCGCCGCGCTCCTGTGCCTGCCTGGCGAACTCGACGATCAGGATGGCGTTTTTGGCCGCTAGGCCGACAAGGACGACGAGGCCGATCTGCACCAGCACATTGTTGTCGAGGCCGCGGAAGGCCACGCCGATGAGCGCCGCCAGGATGCCGAGAGGCACGATCAGCACGATGGCGAAAGGCATGATCCAGCTTTCATACTGGGCCGCCAGCGCCAGAAAGACGAACAGCACCGACAGGCCGAAGATGAGGATGGCGGTGTTGCCGGTCTGGCTTTCCTGCAGCGCGAGTTCGGTCCATTCGAAGGACGTCCCTTGCGGCAGCGTCTCGTCGGCGACCTTCGCCATGGCATTGAGCGCGTCGCCCGTCGAGACGCCGGGCGCCGCATTGCCCTGCAGCGGCACCGACACATACATGTTGTAGCGCTGTACCAGCGAGGGCCCGGTCACGTCGCGGATCTCGATCAGCGTGCCGAGCGGAACCAGAGCGCCGGCGGCCGAGCGAACCTTGAGCTGCAATATGTCGTCCCGCTCCAGGCGGAAGGCCTGGTCGGCCTGCGCCCGCACCTGATAGACGCGGCCGAAGGCATTGAAGTCGTTGACATAGGCGGTGCCGAGATTGATCGACAGCGTGTCGAAAATGTTGGCGATCGGCACATTGAGGATGCGTGCCTTGTCGCGGTCGATCTCCAGGAAGAATTGTGGGCTGGAGGCAGAGAAGGTGGTGAACACGCCGGCCAGACCCTGCGTTTGATTTGCCTTGCCGGCGATCTCCTGGGCAAGCGCCAGGACGGGCCGCATGTCGGCGCTGTTGCGCTCCTGCAGCATCATTTTGAAGCCGCCGGAATTGCCGATGCCGCGCACTGGCGGAGGCGGCAGCGCGATGATGAACGCTTCTTCGATGCTTTGCAGGCTTCCGAACAGCGTACCGATGATCTGGCCGGCCGACTGGCCATTCTCCAGACGGTGCTCGAACGTGTCGAAGGCAGCGAAGATCACGCCGGCATTGCTGGCATTGGTGAAGGTGGCGCCCGAGAATCCGGCGAAGGCCACGGCGTTGGCCACGCCGGGCGTGTTGCGGATGATCTCCGACGCTTTCTGCACCACCGCGTCGGTTCGGCTCAGCGAGGCGCCTTCCGGCAGTTGCACCACGACGATGGCATAACCCTGATCCATGGTCGGAATGAAGCCGCGCGGCACGGTCTGCAGCATGTGATAGGTGGCATAGATCAGGGCGGCAAAGACCAGCAGCATGGCGATCAGCGCGAGCGCAGAGCCGACGAGCTTCTTCACCAGCCAGGCATAGCCGTTGGCCATTCTGTCGAAGCCTCGGTTGAAGCCGTCAGCCAGCGATCGTCCGAAACGCACTAAGGCGTTGCCTGCCGGCTGGCCGTCGTGATGCGGCTTGAACAGCACGCCCGCCAGCGCCGGCGACAGCGTCAGCGAGTTGAAGGCCGAAATCGCCGTCGACACGGCGATTGTGATCGCGAACTGAAGGTAGAACTGGCCGGAAATGCCCGGAATGAAGGCAGTCGGCACAAACACCGAGATCAGCACCAGCGAGATGGCGAGCACCGCCGTGCCCACCTCGTCCATGGTGCGGTGCGCTGCTCGCTTGGGTCGCATGCCAGCCGCTATGTTGCGCTCGACATTCTCCACGACGACGATGGCGTCGTCGACGACGATACCGACGGCCAGCACCAAGCCGAACAGCGTCAGCATGTTGAGAGAAAAGCCGAAGGCGTATAGCACGGCCAGCGTGCCGATCAGCGACACGGGAATGGCGACGATGGGCACGATCGCCATACGCCAGGATTGCAGGAAGACGATGATGACGAGGACGACCAGGAGGATCGCCTCGCCGATCGTCTTGTAGACCTCGATGATGGATTCGGCGATGAATTCGGTCGGGTTGTAAACGATCTCGTAGGCCAGTCCCTTCGGAAAGTCGGCTGAAAGGTCCCGGATCGTGCTCTGGATCTCCTCCGCCGCGGCGAGGGCGTTGGTGCCCGGCCGCTGGAATATGCCAAGCGCCACCGCCTGCTTGCCGTTGAGGTAAGAATTGGTGACATAGTCTTTGGCGCCGAGTTCGATGCGCGCCACGTCTTCCAGTGAGATCAGACGGCCATCCTCGGTGTTCTTGACGATGACATATCTGAAGTCGCGCGCGTCGTCGAAGCGCCCTTGAGTGGTAACCGTGTACTGGAAGGCAGAACTGCCGGAGACTGGCGGGGCGCCGATCGAGCCGCCCGAGACCTGCACGTTCTGTTCGCGCAACGCCTCCACCACGTCGCTGGCCGTCATCGCGTAGGCTGACAATTTTTCGGGATCGAGCCAGATGCGCAGCGCATATTCGCGCTCGCCGAAGATGATCACGTCACCGACGCCGTCGAGCCGCAGCAGGAGGTCGCGCACGCGGGTGCGGGCATAGTTGGACACGTAGAGCTGGTCGTAGCTGTCGTCCGGCGACAGCATATGCACGACCATCATCAGGTCGGGCGAACTCTTCGCGGTGGTGACGCCGAGACGGCGCACTTCTTCCGGCAGGCGCGGCTCCGCGATGGCGACGCGGTTCTGCACCAGCACCTGCGCGGCGTCGAGGTCAGTGCCGAGTTCGAAAGTGATGGTCAGCGCCATGGCGCCGTCGCCCGATGAATAGGACGACATATAGAGCATGTTCTCGACGCCATTGATCTCCTGCTCGATCGGCGTCGCTACGGTTGCCGCGACGGTCTCGGCATCGGCGCCCGGATAGGAAGCTCGCACCACGATGGTCGGCGGCGCGATTTCCGGATATTGCGCCACCGGCAGTTGCGTGTAGGCGATGCCGCCGACGATCAGCAGCACGATCGAAAGCACCGCCGCGAAGATCGGGCGGTCTACGAAAAAATGCGCGAACCTCATTGGGTCTGACCTTCGGCCTTGGGCGGCAGGGTGATCATTTGGGGCTTCACGGTGACGCCCGGACGCACGCGAACGATGCCGTTCACGACGACGGTCTCGTCGCCAGTCATGCCCTCGCGGATGACGCGGTAGCCGTCGATCCGGGGGCCAGTGCGCACCGGCTTGGCCGAAACGAGACCGGCATCGTCGACGACGAAGATGATGCGGCGGTTCTGATCGGCGCCGATCGCTTCGTCGGGCAGCAATATGCCGGGGTGGGGCAGCGAACCGGGCACATTTATGCGGCCGAACATGCCGGGCTGCAGCACGCCGTCCGTATTGTCGAAGCGGGCGCGCACGCGCATCGTGCCGGTCCCTTCGTCGAGCCGGTTCTCCGAAAAGTCGAGCTTGCCCTTGAACGGTTTCGCGGTGTTGTCCGCCAGCCGCACGGAAACGTCGAGACCACCGCTGCCTTCCTGCAGCGAGCCGCCGCGTTGGCGCGCATCGCGCGCATAGGCGAAATAGCTGCGCTCGTCGATGTCGAAGTAGAAGTCGATGGGATCGATCGCCACGATCGTCGTGAGCAGCGTCGAGTCCGGCTGGATAAGGTTGCCGGGAGAAACAAGCCGGCGGCCGATGCGGCCGGTCAGAGGCGACCGTATCTCGGTGAACTCCAGGTCGAGGCTCGAAGTGCGCAACGCTGCCTCCACTCCCTGGTGCTGGGCCTGCGCGGAGAGGAATTCGCGGCGTCGGTCGTCCAGCGTCGACACCGCCAGATTGCCTGACTGCGCCAGTTGCTCGGCGCGATCGAGTTGCGTCTTGGCGAATTCGAGCAGGCTGGTCACCACATCCACCTGCGACTTCGCCGCGTCATAGGCGGCCTGATAAGGCCGCCGGTCGATCGTAAAGAGCAGATCGCCCTTGTTGACCATGGCGCCGTCGCGGAAATGAACCTCGTCGAGATAGCCTGCAACGCGCGAGCGGACCGAGACGTCGTCGACAGCCTCGAAGCGCCCGACGAATTCGTCGTCCTCGACAATGTCGCGCACGACGGGCTTAGCGACCGTCACCAAGGGTGGTTCAGGCTGCTGAGCGACGGCCAGCCCGGGCGCTCTGGTCAAACCGGCGGCCAACAGACCTGCGACAAAAGAGTAGCGGAGCAAGGTCCTGCGGCCGAACCTGAGGTGTGCGGACGATCTATTGGCTATGCTTACCATGACGCCCTCTCTCTTCGGGAGCGACAAAACTAGGATGCCGCATGCTGCACTGCAAGGCTCGTTCGCACGGTCTGGTATGAAGGCGTCATCACGCTCCTGACACAAACCGACATGAGGGAAGGCCGAAACGGCTCGTTGGCCGGGACTCGGACCGGGCTGATGCTGTCAAAATCGTGTTCCAGCCATGGCGGACAGGCATAGAAGCATACTTGTGCGGCGCACATCCGGAACAAAGTGTGCCAGCATTGCCAGTCTGAAGGGGAACGGCGACATAATTTATTTTCTCGCACTCCTGATCGGAGTGGTGGCCGGCCTTCGCGCCATGACAGCGCCGGCCGCGGTGAGCTGGGCGGCGGCGCTCGGCTAGCGCTGGTCGAATATGTGACCGACCAATTGCATTCGACGCCCAGCCGCAAGGTGCCGCAGCAATTCGGTGCGCGGCTGATCAGCGGCGCTTTTTGCGGCGCGGTGATCGCCACAGCGGCGACTGCGGCCAAAACTTAGTCAAGAGGTGCTGATATGCGAGACAGCGCTCTTCGCTCTGGGTCTGTTGAGTATCAACGCCGGGAATGAGCTGCATTGCGTTCTGCAACCGCTCGCTGAATAGTCCTGGCGATGTTGCAGACCTTAATGACTCATTGGCCCCAGATCCTCGCGATCATTCCGGTGGTGATGGCGGCCATCGGCATCGTCCACGCCATAATGACGAAGGAAGACGTCCGCGCCGCAACAGGTTGGGTCGGCGTGATGTTCCTGTCGCCATTCCTTGGCGCGATAATCTACGCCGTTGCCGGCATAAACCGCATCCGTCGTGCAACGATCAGCGCCATGCGGCCCCTTTCAAGCGAGGCGGCTTCCGCAAAACATGAGCGCAACATTGCCGCCGAGGAATTGATTGCCGAGCGGTACGGCCAACGCTTCACCGGCCTGAAGACATTGGGCGACAGGGTGGCCCGGCGTGCCCTGACCTCGGGAAACGCGATTGCGATATTGGAGACAGGTGACGAGGCCTATGCCGCAATGTGCCGAGCGATTGATGGCGCTCAACGCACTATCCTTCTCGAGACCTACATCTTCGACAATGACGATGTCGGGCGGCTTTTCGTGGAATCTCTCGCCGGAGCCGTCCAGCGGGGTGTCAGCGTTCGCGTGCTGATCGATGCCGTCGGGGCGCGTTACTCCGTCCCCAGCATTCTTGGGCGTCTGCGAGAGGCAGGAATCACAGCAGACCTCTTCAACGGCAACATTGTCATGGGCCTGCGTCTTCCCTACGCCAACCTCAGAACGCACCGGAAGATCCTGGTCGTCGACGGCACGATTGCGTTCACCGGAGGGATGAACATCCGAAAGGGATTCTCAGCCGAGTTCGCCGGCTCCTCCAGCGCGAGGGACACGCATTTTCAGGTCACCGGGCCGGTCGTGGCCGACCTCTTTTTGGTTGCCGCCGAAGATTGGCGCTTCGTGAGCGGCGAGCTCCTGAAAGGCGACACCTGGCAAGTGGCCACGCTTCCCGAGGCTCCCGGTCAACCGATGCTGGCGCGGGCGGTTGCATCCGGGCCGGATGCCAGCATCGAAACGAACCACAACTTGCTGATCGGGGCATTTTCCGTCGCCCGCAAATCGATCCGCATCATGTCGCCCTATTTCCTGCCGGATCGGGAACTGATCAGCGCACTGACGACCGCGGCCAGGCGAGGCGTCGAGATCGACATTGTGGTACCGGCGGTGAACAATCTCTTCCTTGTCGACCGGGCGATGACGGCGCAATTCGATCAGGTCCTCAAGCACTATTGCCGCGTATGGCGCACGGAGGGCTCGTTCGATCATTCGAAGCTGCTGTCGGTCGATGGAGTTTGGGCTTATATAGGATCCTCCAATCTTGATGCCCGGTCCCTGCGGCTGAATTTTGAGATTGATGTAGAGGTTCTTGATGCAGGCTTTGCCGCGGAGATTGAAGCGCGGATCGGATCGGCAATCGCCTCCGCCGCGTCTGTAACGATCGAAACCTTGAGAGCCCGGCCATTCATCGTCCGCCTGTTCGACCGAGTGTTGTGGCTGGGATCGCCCTACCTTTAGAGGCTTTCTCGTTCTGCCGGGGGGAATTCGGGTGACGCAGCCGTCGCTCCTTTTGGGCGCCGCATCTCGTCAGGGCAGGGAAGCAGCGATTGCAGATCCTATTTGAGTGAGACAAAGCTAAGTCTTGAAGGTAGTGAGGACGAGCAGCAGACTCATGCAAAGAACACGACATAGCTTTCCTGCAAGTGTGCTCAAATCCATTCGCGACAGAAAAAAGCAGAAGGCGAAGGCTGCGCCGTCCGAAGGGACACGCCCCGCGGGGACTCTGGTCGCATCTTACAACGTTCACAAATGCGTGGGCGTCGACAGAAAGTTCGATCCCGAACGAATCGGTCGCGTCATCCGGGAAATCGGCCCGGATGTCATTGCGTTGCAGGAAGCGGACAATCGCTTTGGAGATCGTGCCGGCCTTCTGGATCTGCTGCGTCTCGAATTGGAAACAGGCCTGGTGCCGGTGCCGGTGTCCGGAAACGGCAAAGGGCACGGCTGGCACGGCAACGTTCTGCTTTTCAAACGGGGCATCGTTCGCAATGTCCATCAGATAAAGCTCCCGGGGCTGGAGCCGCGCGGAGCCCTGGTTGCCGAAATCGATCTGGACGAGAAACGAACTCTGCGCATTATCGCAGCCCATCTCGGCTTGCTGCGCCGATCACGCTCCGAACAGGCCCGCGTCGTGCTCGAAATCATGAACAGTCCGGACGAAAAACCAACACTGCTGCTCGGCGATTTGAACGAATGGCGACTCGGAAACCGTTCCGCACTGAATACGCTGCACACGACTTTCGGTCCCGCGCCGCCAGCGGTCCCCACCTTTCCATCGAGTCTGCCGCTGCTGTCGCTCGACCGGATCATGGCAAATCGACACGGAATGATCTCAACCGTCGAAGCTCATGACACGCCGCTTTCGCGGGTCGCCTCCGATCATCTACCGCTTACAGCATTCGTTCGCCTGTGATGTAGGGGCGGAGGCCCGTCGCTTCGTAAATGTAGCGGCGGGTCTTCTGCATAGAGGTCGCGTCCCAGCCTACGCGCTGCCGTCCGTCTCGCTTTCCTCATCTATCGCCCGGAGCGGCAGATAGGCGTTGGTTTCCAGCCATTCGCGCAACACGATCTGGATGAGGTCGGATCGGCGATTCCCATCTCGGCAGCGATGGAATCGAGCGTGTCTGCGGTGGCTGGCTCCAGCGGCACGCCGGAGACGCCTCTAAGATCGGCCCTGTGATCCACCTGCACCGCGTCCTTCGCTCAAGGTTTTCGGGAATACGAGGCAGGCGATCGAGACGAAGCTTGTTCGCGACGCCTTAAACGCCAGCATGCCCGTCATTAAGCTGCTCCAACTTCATCAAAGAGGAGAAACCGTACTTCCGCGATGTCATCGACCCGCAAGACATAGCGCGCGTCCTTGTATCCGCAGGCGGCACACCGCCCACCGAGGAAGGCATCGGCGACTTTGCCATGCCATGCTCCACTAACCGGAAGGGCAGCTCACCCTCTCGGCAGGTTTGACTGCGGCCGGTCCGCCGCCGGCCCCGTTCCCGCCGTTTATAATCCACACACCCAGGGCTTGGTTCGTTCTCAGTTGGCTGGCGAGCGACACACAAAACTGTCGACAATCTGCGCTGCGACATGTCGTTGAAAGTGTTGATATCACTAGCTGAGGGTTGAACCGGCTACTCCCCAGCTTGGAGAATGTCGGCCAATTCGGAGAACAATTTGCACTCCACCGACGAGCAACGATCCCCAGCTTTAGGCTGCAATCGGCGCGAGCGCTGGGCAGCAGCGACGCGGTATCTGCGACAGAGAATTGTTCGTTTGTGAAGACTGGTAGCGGGAGAGGGACTTGAACCCCCGACCCCAGGATTATGATGCTCGATTCGGCAATTGATTTTGCTTCGGAAATTGGCCCTATGTCGCGCCCATGTCGCGTTCAGCCAAGTAGCGAGCGCTCAGCCGCAGCCATTTCGTCGGCGTCGTCACCGCGAGGAAAGAGGTGCCCGTAGGTGTCCATTGTCATCGTGATCGAACTATGGCCCAAGCGCTCTTGGACAACTTTCGCCGGCAAGCCGAGGCCGCCGTCTTGCGGGCGATTGATTGACCACGACGCGTAGAAGTGGCGCAGCGCGTGCAGGCCGCCATACTTCGCCGCAACGATCGGCTTCCCCTCGTCGTCCTTCTCTTCCATCGGCACCGTCACGCCGGCGGCGATCTGAGAGGGCAGGAAGCCGCGCTTGATGATGTTCGATCGGCTCTCGATATTTCCGCTGCCGTTTGGGAACACGTAGTGAAGCTCGGTGATGATCTCGCCGCCGGCGTCTTTGATACGGCGTCGAGGGCAAGCGAGCTTCCATTCCCGGAGCACGTTCACCGCGATCGGCGGGATAGGTATGGTCCTCTCCCCAGCCTCCGATTTCGGCGGGCCGATTTGGCCGTAGTCGTCGGCGCGTTGCCGGATGCTGATTTCCGCTTTCTCGAAATCGACGTCAGGCCAGCGCAGGCCGCGTAGCTCCGAGGATCTCATTCCCGAGAAGATGGCGGTGATCAGCAGTGGCCGCCACCGACCACTTAGAGCGCCGACGATCGACCTGATCTCGTCTCGACTCGGGATGTCGATCCCAATCTTCAACTTACCCTTCTGGCGTTTGTCGGCCTGGCGCTCCTTGCCTCGCCGGCGCCGGACGCGCATGTCTTTGACGGGATTGCGAGTGGCGAGGTCACGCTCTTGGGCGTCGGAGAGCAATGAACCCAGTGACCCGATCACTTTGCGTGTCATCACCTGGGATCGACCATTTTTGCGCAGCCTGTCCTGGAATTCTCGGACTGCGGGAACCGTGAGCTGCGACAACAGAGTCGAGCTGAGAAACGGCTCGATGTGGAGCTTCAGGTGGCGTTTTCGCTGGTCGATCGAGGAACGTTCGAGCCCTTCTTGCTCGCCCGTCGCAATCCAGAAAGCTCCCGCCGTCTTTACGGTAACGCTTGCGCTGTCGGCGACGTGCGAACCTTCTCTGACCTCGACCTTGGCTGTCGCTTCGAAGGTGTCGGCATCCTTTTTCTTCACGAAAGTCTTCAGCCGGCGAACGCCCTTGCCATCGGCATAGTCGACTACCCAGGCGGTTCTTTCCTCTCCCTTGCCGTTGGTCCATGTGCGCTTACGGATCGACATTGCTTTTACTCACCGCTAAAGGAATTTCGCTTGCGCATGGCCGCGACCCGGCAGCGATCGGAACAGAACTTGGCATGCGATCGACGGCCGGTCAGGGGGCCAGTCAGGAAGTATTTGCCACAATGCTCGCAGGTGGTGGCCACTGCTCCGGCCTCGTGCGCCAGTGCTATTTCCATCACCATGAAGCTGGTCAGAGAATCGGGATGCATAACAAGGCGGAGCGCTCCGCCTTCGCTGGATATTTCAAACGACGGCTTCAGCGAAACACGCTTTGCAACTTCGTTCATCCACATATTTGCTTCCTGCCGCGCCGGCGCCGCATGAACGAGCCCGATCATCATCCGCTCCTGTAAATGCTCCATCCACGGCATGAACCCGAGCCAGCCATCATCCTGCTGAAGAAATCCAAACCGGGCGACAAACGCCAGCCGGTCTTTGTCGTCGCGGCAATTGATCAGATGGACGACCACAGGATTTTCAAGGTCTGTGACCTCATAGGTGACGGGGATTGTCCGCTCTGATCGAGCCCTGACTGCCCGACCATCTCCACCAAAGTGTTTCTCGGCGAATTCCTCATCGTTGACCAGGTCAACACCATCGGCTGGCCGCTGCCATTCAAGACGGATTGGAAACACAGTTTTTTCCTTGTTACGGACTTTTTGCTGAAAACGATATGTGGAGGCTTACCAGCGTTTTCGCTATGGCGCAAGCAGGTTCACTTTATTACGGTCTTTTTCTTAAGCCCGCTACATTTAGCAGAAAGGATATCGAAACGTGACCGCGAACCCCGAGAATTCCATGGAACTTGTGTGGGGAGCTGAGGCCATCGCTCTTCTCATCGGAGCGAAGCCACGCCAGACGTTCCACCTTTTGGAAACTGGACAGATCCCCGCAAAGAAAGTTGGGGGCAGATGGGTTGCCGAGCGCGGCAAAATCATCCGGTTCTTTTTGGACGATGCGGCCTGATTGGCATGGCCGGCACCGGTCCCCGCTACTGTATTTTCCCAAGTGATGCGCTTGCCGACGAGCGCATCAGCGATCGGCATCTGCGGGCGCTCGCCGTGGCCGGCACCTACGCGGACAAAAATGGCTGGTTTATCGTGAGCCAGTCGACGTTCGCAAAACGTGTGAGATGCGCGCGCGAGACAGTCAACAGGATACTTCGGGACCTGGTAGAATTCGGCTATCTGCGCAAGCGTGGTCGCCTTGGAGATGATGGCCGGCGCCTGGTCAGCCAGTATCAAGTTTTGATGGACCGCGAGCCTGCCAAACTGGCTCGCGATGACGCTCCCCATGTGACGGCCACATCACAGGGGGTATGTGACGCCACCGTCACACCCCCTGTGACGCAGCTTGATCACACCCCCTGTGATGCAGCTACGTCACAACAAGGAAACGACCCTCTAATAGAACGACCCTTTTCTCCTAACGGAGATGCGCGCGCGGCGCGGCTCACGTTGACAATGGCGGCAATGCCAATCCGCTCGACGACTGATGCGTTCGAAGCCTGGTGGTCACATTACCCCGAGAAGATCAGCAAGGGAGCAGCTCGCAAAGCATTCGACCAGGCGCTGGGCAAGACCACCCTCGACGCGTTGTTCGCTGGCGTCGATCGCTACAAAGTCACCAAGCCGGCAGATCGGGCATGGTGTCATCCATCCACATGGCTGCATGGCGAGCGGTGGCTCGACGAGCCAGCGGCCAAGCCGTCGCGAAGCCTTGGAGAATGGTCTCTCGATCGGCTGAGAGAGATGGGAGACGAGCATGTCGTCGAGCATCAGCGCTGACGTTGCGCGCACCGCGACCGAACGCGACCTGCTTGTCGCCCTGGGCGCGCTAAATCCGCTGCCACGGCGAGTGAGCATCAATCCAGAACTTGAGTTCGCAGCCTTCAAGACCGGACTGGAAGGCAAGCAAGTTGGCCAGATCGTGGTTGCCTACGTCGACCTGATGTCGGCCGTCAGGAGCATTATTCAAGGGGCGCTCAGGCATGGCTATCACCCTTCACCAGCCGAGCTTCGGATGCACTGCGATGCCAAGCGTGCAGAGCGATACGAGGAAGGCGCGGCCGAACGCCGACGCAAGGCCATAGCCGAAGAGGCCGCAGCCTTCGCACCCACCATCGAACGCAGCGAGGAATCTAAGGCACGGGTCAAGGCCCTGCACGAAGACTTCTTGCGGTCTCACGCCGAAGCGAAGTTGAACGGTATCGGCAGCGCTCGGTTCACCAGCGGGGTGCGGCGATGACGATCGGGGCCGCCCAGCCGGAAATCGACGGGTCCTCCCGGCCGCAAAAACGTATGCGGGGCGGCGAAGCCCGATCCACCTCCAGTCTGATGCGTTTTCGGAGCCTAAAAACTCGCTAAAAAGAAAGCCTAAAGAAGCGGCTCAACCTGCTAAAGTTCGCGCGCCGGTTGTGACGTTTCGCTGCATCACCTGAAAGAAATTCTCGGCCGGGACGGCAGCGCGGAAGCAGATGCGCTGCTGGCGATCATCGAATCGGTTCGCGCCGGCTGTGTCGACAGTCTCGAGGCCGGCGCTGGGGCTGAAGCCGATGCCAGGTGCTCGCAACTGGCGGACGATCGCCGCGCTCGAGGTCGCGCGATGCGCACCTGCGTGCAGCTGCAAGCACGTTCAATCTTGCCGCTCCAGATCTCGCCACCAGGCTCGCCCGTTACGCCAGCACTGCTTGGCCGCGCGACCGTGCCGTTTCGACATGTCCATCGCGATTGGAGGGCAAGCCGGAGGCCGATTTCTGGCGCGCTTTGCAGGCGTGGCCGCGACCTGTTGGCCTGCGCCAGATCCAGAAAACGCCGCGAACTGAGCTCGGCCTATTCAGTTCGCGCGACGTCGCCGGTCAGACCATGCGCCTTGAACAGCCGGCGCCATCAAGGTCTTCACCGATGTCAAATCGGGCAAGAGCATGGACCGGCCGGGCCTCACCGAATTGCTGGCCTATGCCCGGGCGGGCGACACGCTGGCCGTCGTGCGGCTCGATTGCTGCTGCATGAGTGCGAGAATGCTCATTGCAACAAGCATAGCTGTCCGTCTCATGGGATGCTTCTCCTTCCATTCGATGTGGTCGTGGATTGTGTCGCTCAGTTGATCGGAGCTTGCCACTAGCGCGTGCTTCGCCGCCGCAATCGGACATGCAGGTACCCTGCCCGCCGGCGGTGGGAAGGCGTCCATCGCGTTGCGCCATCATTAGTCGTGCTGGACTATCTGTCGGTGCGCGACATGCCCGTATTCCTCATTGCTCGGTCGACCAGCGTGCAGACCCAGAGACATGGGGAGAACACTATGTTGAGGGCGCGCGTGCAGTCGACCGCATCAAGGCTGTGGATGACTGAGACCGCGGTATAGGATTGATCCTGATCCTACGCACTGGGTGTACTGCCAACAGCCAAGAGGCACAGCCGTTGCTCGCTGCTCAAAGCGGCGTCTTCCGACTTTCGCGGGATATCACCCATGCTCGCAACGGGTCTGTCATAGACTTTCGCATCGGCTGACCGGTGCTTCCGTCCGATGGTGGCGCAGGCCGAGGCGGCGCAACTTTCCTCCGTAGACGCCAGGTGGCGGTCCATGGAGGCTTATGCCAAATCCACGGGCGCCAGCGGCGGAGGTGGCCGATACGGCCGTGGTCAGCAGGAGACAAACATGAACCTGGACACCATTTCACACCCCTCGATCCAGCACTGCGCCGACAGCCTGAAGGCAAAGCGCGGCAACGGCAGACCGGAGCCCGAGCTGGTTCCGTCGCGCTACGCGCTGCAGGTCGGCGACATCGACGTGCTGATCGTCAGCGATGGAGTGCTGCCGATACCAGCCCCGGTCATGGCATACAACGTTGACCCGGCCGTCCGGGCGGCCTGGCTGGACGAGATGTTCCTGCCGCCGGACGTGCTCGAGTGGCCGCTGAACGTGGTCGTCGTGCGCAGCGGCGGCCGGACCATACTCGTGGACGCCGGGCTGGGCATGGACCCGGACTTGCACTTGCCGAGGGCCGGGCGGTTGGTCTCGCGACTGGAGGCCGCCGGCATCGATCTCGCATCCGTCACCGACGTGGTGCTCACCCATATGCACATGGACCATATCGGCGGGCTGCTCATCGACGGGGTGAAGGACCGGCTGCGTCCGGATCTGCGGATTCACGTGGCGGCCGCCGAGCTCAAGTTCTGGGAGGCGCCCGATTTCTCCCGCGCCTCCATGCCAACGGGGTTCCCGGATGCGCTTCGGCGGGCGGCCAAGCGGTTCGTGAACGAGTACCGCAGCCAGTTGCGGCCGTTTGAGACGGAGCACGAGGTGGCGCCGGGAGTGGTCGTCACGCTCACTGGCGGCCACACCCCCGGGCACAGCGTGGTTCGCCTGGCGTCCGGGGGCGACCGGCTGACCTTCGCCGGCGACGCCGTGTTCCAGGTCGGATTCGACCAACCCGACTGGCACAACGGCTTCGAACACGACCCCGACGAGGCGGCCCGCGTCCGTATAAATCTTTTGCGGGAGCTGGCGGCGACTCGCGAGCCGCTGGTGGCCACTCACCTGCCATTTCCGTCTATCTGCCATGTAGCGGTGGACGGCGATGTCTTTCGTTGCGTGCCGGCTGTCTGGGACTACTGATCCGCTTGTCGGGTCAGAGCTGTACCAGTCGCGGTCGAGACCAGTGCGCCATGATCGTCTGTTCATGCAATGTGTTGAGCGATCAGGATGTGCGCTCCGCCGTCGAGGCGGAGCGAACGCGCTCGATCAGCCAGGTCTATGGCTGTCTCGGCGGCAGCGTCCAGTGCGGCCGCTGCGCGCGCACCATCCGCCGCATCATTGACGAGGCGCTCGCCAGCGCCCGTCCGGCATCCTGCAACGGCCGCGCGCAGTCCTCGTAATCCTGACTCGGCCGCCGGCTTCCTGGAAATACCGACCGCCGGCCGTCCTTCATAGGTTCATCAACCAACTTGTCGATGTCGGAGTACTGCGCCGGCGGCGGTCCCCGCCGCTTGCGGCAAATGGCTTCGACAACCGCGAACCGCGGGCGCTGAAGGGTATCGCACCCACACTCATCGTGGCCTCGGGCGATTGCTCGTGGCCAACGAAGGCACGGTCGATGTTCATGGAAGAGGCGCGCGAAGAGCGGTCGCGCCGCCCGGGGGCCGGATGCCGATCGGTCCACCCCACCCGCATGAGCGCTTCGCGAATTGTGATCGCGTGGTCGCGCCTCTACCGTCCGGCGCAGCCTTTCAATCAGGAGCTCATAGACCAACGTATCAGGCGCACGCATCCTCGGCACGATAGTTCGCACACTAGAAGGGCTGGCATGCTTGGGTTCCTCAACAACCCGACCGAGGAGCATCTGAAATGACCCTGGAATTCGTTCTTTCGAAGATGCTGCAGATCCTCAAGAGGTTCTGGACCGTCGACACGGCGGCGCAGTCGGTTAGGCGCGGCGGCGGCGACGGGTTTGTTCGCGCGACGGGCCGGCCGCTCTACTCACGCAACGGCGTCAGAGTCTCCATCTGCCCGAGAAGCGCTCGGAATCGCGAGTGAACGCGCTCGTCTGTGACGGGAGACAGCCGGTCAAACGGTCCTGACCAAGTCGATACTGAGAACTCGAGGTAACGCAATGAGCGGTGGACACTCGACCTATACGCCCAAGACGAGGATCGGACGCTGGTTCGACGCCCGGCTGCCACTGCCGCGGATGGTGCATGATCAGTTCATCGCCTATCCAGTCCCGCGCAACCTGAACTACGCCTACTCGTTCGGGGGCATCCTGTCGATGATGCTGGCGGCTCAGATCGTGACCGGAGTGGTGCTTGCCATGCACTACGCGGCCGACACGACGTCGGCCTTCAACTCCGTCTACAAGATCATGCGCGACGTGAATTCGGGCTGGCTGCTGCGATACCTGCATTCGAACGGCGCATCATTTTTCTTCATCGCAGTCTACATCCATATGTCGCGCGGCCTCTATTACGGCTCCTACAAGGCGCCGCGCGAGCTGCTGTGGGTTCTCGGCTGCACCAACCTTCTGTTGATGATGGCGACGGCGTTCATGGGCTATGTGCTGCCCTGGGGACAGATGTCGTTCTGGGGCGCGACCGTCATCACTGGCTTTTTCAGCGCCATCCCGCTGGTGGGCGACTGGGTGCAGCAACTCCTGCTCGGCGGCTTCGCGGTCGACAACCCGACGCTCAACCGCTTCTTCGCTCTGCACTACCTGCTGCCATTCATGCTGACCGGTGTGGTGATCTTGCACATCTGGGCCCTTCACATCGCCGGCCAGACCAATCCGGCAGGCATCGATGTGAAATCGAAAACCGACGTCGTGGATTTCACGCCGCACGCCACCATCAAGGACATATTCGGAGCCGTGGTATTCGTGACCGTCTTCGCCTATTTCGTCTTCTACGTGCCTAACTATCTCGGGCACCCCGACAATTACACCGCTGCCGACCCGCTGAAGACGCCGGCTCATATCGTTCCCGAATGGTACTTCCTGCCGTTCTACGCAATTCTCCGAGCCGTCACCTTCAACATCGGACCGATCGACTCGAAGCTCGGCGGCGTGCTTGCCATGTTCGGCGCCATCGCCGTGCTGTTCTTCGTGCCCTGGCTGGATACATCGAAGGTGCGCTCGGCCGTCTACCGGCCCTGGTACAAGCGGTTCTTCTGGCTGTTTGTCGCCAACGCGCTGTTCCTCGGATGGCTGGGATCCAAGCCGGCCGAAGGCTGGTACATCCCCGCCATGCAGGTATCGACCCTTTACTACTTCGCGTTCTTTCTCGTCGTCATGCCGCTGCTGGGCGTAGTCGAGACGCCGCGCCGGCTGCCGAACTCGATAAGCGAAGCGATCCTGGAAAAAGGCAAGGAATAACAACGATCACTTGCCCGGTTGCCATGCTTCGAGGCGAGGATTTTGTGGATGCGGGTCCGGTCATGAACTGGTGGAATTCTCCCCATCTTTATATGGTTCTGGTCGGTCTCGCCGGCATAGTCGTTTGGCGTCATTCCGCAGCGGCTCTCCACCACGAGACTGATCGTCCAGATCGCATTCTTTCTTACTATGTCGGTCCGCTACTTAACGGAGCTGTGGTCCCCTACGAACCGACACGGGGCAACGAGACAGCCGCTGGCGCAATCCTCGTCGGTTCGGCCAAGGTGCTGTGGTGGGCTCACCTCGCCTGGGCGCTGATCGGGTTTGTCCGCATGTATCTCGTGTTCGAACGAAAGCCGCGCGAGGCTCGCCTCCTGCAGGATCTCGTCGTAGGCATGGTCTATGTTGCGATGCTGCTGTCGATCCTCGCCTTCGTCTTCGATGCGCCGATCGGAGCGCTGAACGCCACCTCCGGCGTCTTCGCCATCACACTCGGACTGGCGTTCCAGAACACGCTAAGCGACGTCTTCTCGGGCATCGCGCTCAACCTGGGCGCAAAAGAAGGAAGAAGGCCATGACCATCCGACACGCCGGCGTCTTGGACATCGACACCGTCGTCCTGCCGGTGTCCAGTGAATCCGGGAGCGGTTTCGAGGTACGGCGCGCATTGCCCTCCAAGCATCGGCGAATGGTCGGCCCTTTTGTCCTCCTCGAACAGATGGGCCCCGCGGTGTTCAGTACGGGCCAGGGTTTTGACGCTGGACCGCATCCCCATATCGGTCTCGCGGCCGTGACCTACCTGATCGACGGGGAGATCGTTCACCGGGACAATCTCGGTAAGGTGCAGGCTCTCCGCCCCGGTGAAGTCAGCTGGATGACGGCCGGTTCCGGGATCGTCCATTCGGAGCGGACGCCGGTGGAGGCTCGATCGTCCAGCAGCAACTTTTTCGGCATCCAGGCCTGGGTCGCCCTTCCTTGCCGGCATGAGGAAGTCGCCGCCGATTTTGCCCATTATACTGAACTGGAGATACCGAGAACGTGTGCCAGGGGCGTGGAGTTCACCTTGATAGCAGGAACCTCGGACGGTCTGGTCTCGCCGGTCAAAACATTCTCCGACTTGGTGTTCGCCGAAATCGTGCTCACCAGCGGTGCACGATACCAGGTCAGGTCCGAACATCATGAGCGTGCCATCTATGTCGTCGCCGGCGAGGTCGAGATCGTCGGCCGGCCGGGCTCGTTTCGTGAGGCCGAATTGATATTGCTGGAACCCGGCGCCGAGATCGTGCTCAAGGCGCCGGCCTTTCATTCAGCACGACTGATGCTGATGGGAGGCGAGCCCTTTTCCGAACCCAGGCACGTCTACTGGAACTTCGTATCCTCCTCGGCCGAGCGGATCGAGCAGGCGAAGACCGATTGGCGTGAACGCCGTTTCCCTGGAGTGCCGGGGGAGGAAGAATTCGCTTCCCTGCCGGCGGATCTGGATCAGGACGCAAATCGCTCGTTCTGATCTGCCAATGGGCCTGCCGCAATGCGCGGGTTCGAGGATGTGCGGCGGCAGGCGATGCCGCACTACCGCTGCATCGAGCGGATCCTGGTCATGGTGTCCTCGTCGAGCAAGCCGTCGAACCAGACGTCGAACATGGTTTCGAGCAGGAATTCTCGTAGCTGGCTTCGGAGAACAGCGTCAACGACGCGTGCAGTTTGCAGGCGTCGCTATCGCCGAAGACGGTGCCGGCGCTGAAGTTGACCAGCCGCTGCAACGTGGCGACGCATTCGCGATAGCGACCGCCGAGCAGCGGAGACGAAATATAGACGTTGGCCTCGTCGAGCGATCTTATCGCGTAGGGCTCAAGCGCACCGTCGCTTGCGCTGGAGGCCAGCCTGGGAAAGATGAATTCCATGTAGGGCGTGCACATCATTCCCCGACGCAGAATGCCGATGGCATCTTCGTAAACCGGCTCCTGCGCGTGGACGAATCTCTGCAGATTGTACTCGTCATTCATTGCGGCTCACCCGATCTTCCGGAAGCAAGTATTCGGCCGCGATCATCCAGCGACGATGTCGGAATATTGCGGGTTCCTGACGAGGAATCGGCCCATGAACGGGCATCTCGGGATCGCCTTGCGGCCGGTCTCGCGCAGCAGCTCAAAAGTGCCATGCGCCAACTGCGATGCGATCCCCTGTCCGGAATATTCCGACGGAACCTCGGTATGGATCAGAATAACCCGGCCATTCTCGAGACGGTAGTAGGCGGCAGCGACCGTTCCGTCTGCAATCGGCAGCTCGAAGCGATGTCGTTGCGTATTTTCCGTTACCTTCGCGTTCATTTTGGGAGTCCTCCGTTGTGCGCCCGGCCTGTGTTCAGATGTCGGTTGCAGGCATAAATGACCGGGCGCTCTGAGCCCGAGTCCGATTGGCTTGCGGTCAATCCTGCCGGGCCTCCATGGCGGGCAGTCGCAATATCACTGTCGTGCCCGACCCGAAGGCGCTTTCGATGTGGACCCGCCCTCCGTGGCTCTCGGCAAAATGCTTCACCATCGGCAAGCCGACGCCGCCGAGGCCCGTGCCCTTGGTGGTGAAAAAGAGATCGAAGGCGCGAAGCACGGTTTCAGGCGTCATCCCGACGCCGCCGTCTTCGACCCGGAGTTCGACGACGGTTCCAGGGTCCTGAACGACCGCGGTGGCGCTTAGCGAGATCAACCCGCCGTCCGGCATCGCATCGTGCGCGTTGAACACGAGATTCAAAATCGCGTTTTGCAAACCCAGGGGATCACATATCGCAGCAGGCAGATCTCGCTCAACGCGAACCTCGAGACGGAAGTTGGTCCCCGATGTGCTTTGGACGAAGCTTTCGACCTCGGCCAGACAGGCGCCTACGCTTGCATGTCCTGGCGTCCGATGACTAGCTGCTGCCCGGCCTACCGTCTCACGGACGAGCGCGCCGGCTCGCTGCAGGGCAGTCCTGGCGCTGGCGATGACGGGTTCGAGCGCGGGAGCCGTCGAGACGCTCGGGTCGCGGGCGACCAGGTTCAGCGCGGATGAGGCGACCTGAATAAGATTGCCCAGGTCATGAACAATGCCGGCTGGCGGCTGCTCCACCGGTAGGCCGGACAGGGAAACATCGGTGGTCCGGTCAAAGGCATGATTGCCGGCCGTGCCTGATCTTGCTTCCGCGCCTGACATTTTCACGCCCTTTTTGTTGCGTCGACACTTGGCGACTTGGTCGTGCAAAAACGCTATATTGAGGAGTATTTGCGGGTCGACTGGATCAAGGACGAGGTGGGGCCATACGGCGGTATATGTCTTGTTGCGATTGCGCCGGATTTCTCGTTTGCCAAAGCGGCTTCGATCGACCGACGCGATCCTGCTCCGCCGACTGCCGGCAACGGCCAGTTCCCGGGTGCAATCGGCCCTAGACTTTAGGATCGCCTGACCGAGCTGTCCGTCGAATATTTTCGCGCGCCATGTGGGCGCATTCTCCTGGGCATCGAACGACCGCCGCACAGGAGAAGAGACGTGCAGAAGATCATCAGAGCGCTAGCCCTTGTCTACGCATGCTGCGTGTCGGACAGCGCGACGGGGCAGGCCGCGGATCAACAGGTCAAGCCGACGATCGTGCTGGTGCACGGGGCCTTTGCGGAATCGTCGAGCTGGAACGGAGTCATTGCCGAGCTCGAGAGAGACGGTTTCCGGACCATCGCCGCGGCCAATCCACTTCGCGGCGTTGCAAGCGACGCGGCGGCAGTATCGGCTCTAATCGGATCGATCCACGGACCGGTCGTCCTGGTAGGCCATTCTTATGGCGGCCCGGTCATTACCGAGGCAGCCAAGGGAAAGGGCGATGTGAAAGCGTTGGTCTTTGTGGCCGGGTTCGCGCCGGACAAAGGCGAGTCCAGTCTAACACTTTCCGGACAGTTCCCGGGCAGCACGCTTGGCGAGGCGCTTCTGCCAGTGAAGCGGCCAGATGGAGGACAGGACCTCTACATCCAGCCGGAAAAGTTTCACGAGCAATTCGCGGCCGACATACCGGCAGCGCAGGCCAGCCTGATGGCGGCGACACAACGCCCCGTGGCTGAGGCAGCTCTGGCAGAGCCCTCCGGTGCCGCCGCCTGGAAGATAATTCCGTCCTATTCGATCTACGGCTCGGCTGATCGAAACATCCCGCCGGCGGTCATGAAGTTCATGGCCGAGCGCGCGGATTCGGTGAAGACCATCGTCGTCGAGGGCGCATCGCACGCCTTAATGGTTTCGCACCCGGCTGAGGTGACCTCGCTGATCGAGGAAGCCGCATCGGCAGAGTGACGAAACCGACCGCCTCGCGCCGGCTGCGTTCGACAAGTGCAGGCCTCAGGAGACATCGACATGAAAATCGTGGTCATTGGCGGCACTCGGTACATCCAGTTGGCGACCGTCGAGAGGCTGCGTCAACAGGGGCACGACGTCGTGGCGGCGTCGCGGCAGTGTCGTGCCCTCACAACAACGGCACCTCGTGATCCCGGCCACGCTGGCAGACCTCTTCGGGAATTCCTCGAGAACACCGCCTCTATCCTGCGCCACTTCTGGCACGGCCGACATCTTCGGCTCGGGTCACTACGGCAGCGCCTCGGAGGTCATGGGGTCCGGGGTCAAGCGAAGGGAGGCTGCGAAGACAGTATCGCCTGAGCCTACCCCGTTTGGCGAGCGAGCCGCCGAGTCGCCTCGCTCTCATTGAGGGATGCAGGACCCCGCTAGGGTGAGGAGCCGCCGGCATTTTATCGCAATCAGATCTTTTCGAAGTCAGAACAGGAGAATGACATGAAAATCGTAATCATCGGCGGCACCGGTCTCATCGGCTCCAAGACCGCTGACAGGCTGAGCGTAAAGGGTCACGACGTATTGGCAGCAGCGCCAAGTAGCGGCGTGAACACATTCACCGGCGAAGGCTTGGACAAGGCTCTTGCGGGAGCGCAGGTCGTCATCGACCTCGCCAATTCGCCCTCGTTCGAGGACAAGGCCGTTCTCGAATTCTTCGAAACCGCTGGAAAGAACCTGCTTGCGGCGGAGAAGACCGCCGGCGTGAAGCATCACATCGCGCTTTCGATCGTCGGCGCGGAGCGGCTGCCCGGCAGCGGCTATATGCGCGCCAAGATGGCCCAGGAGAAGCTGATCAGGGGGTCCGGAATCCCCTACACGATCGTTCACTCGACGCAGTTCCTCGAGTTCCTCGGCAGCATCGCACACTCGGGAACCGTCGGCGACGCCGTCACGGTATCATCGGCCTATTTCCAGCCCATCGCCTCCGACGACGTCGCAGACGCGATGGCCGACGTGGCGCTCTCCCAGCCGATAAACGGTGTGATGGAGATTGCCGGGCCCGAGGCCTACCGCATGAACGAACTCGTCGCGCGTTTTCTGCAACTCGCCAATGATCCCAGGAAGGTGATCGGGGATCCCCATGCGCTCTATTTCGGCACAGAGCTCGACGATCGCTCGCTCGTCCCCGATGCAGGCGCCCGCCTCGGTTCGAAATCGTTCGAAGACTGGTTCGAACACGCTCCGCCCCGGCGAAGCGGCGTTGCGGCGTAACGGCATCGTCCGAAGAGAACTCGATAGGGATCGAACGATGGACCGCAAGCTGCCCTTCGCACCGCAGGCAAGTCGCCGAGCCGTTCTCTTCGGCGCCGCTGCTGCCGGCGTTGCAACTGGCCTGCCCAAATTCGCGCTCGCGCAAGAGACAGCCGGCCAGGAGTCGAACTTCCCTAGCTCACAGCAAGGATCAAGGAACATGAGTACCATCACCACAAATGACGGCACCGAGATCTATTACAAGGACTGGGGCCCGAAGGATGCCCAACCGATCGTCTTCCATCACGGCTGGCCGCTTAGCGCCGACGACTGGGACACGCAGATGCTTTTCTTCGTCGGCCAGGGATATCGCACCATCGCTCATGACCGGCGTGGCCACGGCCGCTCCGCGCAGGTGAGCGAAGGTCACGACATGGATCACTATGCCGCCGACGCGGCCGCTGTGGTCGAGCATCTTGACCTCAGGAACGCAGTCCATATCGGTCACTCCACCGGCGGCGGAGAAGCGGCTCGGTATGTCGCCCGCCACGGCAGGGAGCGCACCGCCAAGTTCGTCCTCATCGGGGCAGTGCCGCCGATCATGGTGAAGACGCCGGCCAACCCTGGGGGCCTTCCGATCGAGGTGTTCGACGGATTGCGCAAGGCACTCGCCGACAATCGCGCGCAGTTCTATATCGATTTTCCCTCCGGTCCTTTCTACGGCTTCAACCGGCCGGGCGCGAAATCCGTTCAGGGCGTCATCCATAACTGGTGGCGGCAGGGTATGGTGGGCAGCGCCAAGGCGCATTACGACGGCATCAAGGCTTTCTCGGAGACCGACTTCACCGGGGATCTCAAGATCATCGAGGTGCCGACGCTCGTCATGCACGGCACAGACGACCAGATCGTTCCGATTGCCGATTCTGCGCCGCTTTCCGCGAAGCTTCTGAAGAATGGCAAGCTCAAAGTCTACGAAGGCTTCCCGCACGGCATGTGCACCACGCACGCCGACGCCGTGAACGCTGACCTGCTAGCCTTCATCAAGTCATAGGCTCACGCCGCGCCCTCAGGCGAGAGCCCGATCGCCGGCCGTCCTCCCCCTCCGGCCGGCGATCACCCCATCCGCCAATAAAACGCAACAGGAGATATGACCATGCAAAGGACCATTTTTAGCGTAGCTGCTCTGGCCACGCTCGTCGCAACCGGAGCGTTGGCCGACGACCAGAAACATGCCTCTACCGAGCAACCTTTCAAGAACGTGAGGCTGGTCTACGACCAGCCGCTTCCGAACGTGCCGGGCAAGAGCATGAGAGGCGTGCTGGTTGACTACGAGCCTGGCGGCAATTCGCCCGCGCATCTCCATCCCAAGTCCGCCTTCATCTACGCGACGGTCCTTGAAGGGGCGATCAAGAGCAAGGTGAACGATGGACCTGAAGTCACCTATCGCGCCGGCGAAAGCTGGTCCGAGTTTCCCGGCGACCGTCATGCTGTCAGCGCCAATGCCAGCGCGACCGAACCCGCCCGGCTGCTGGCCGTGTTCGTCGTCGATACCGACGAGACGGAACTGGTGATCCCGTTCGACGAGTGAAACGAGCGCCTGCTCCGGCGCCGGTTCTTTTCGAAGCACACCGGCGTCGATGCAAGGTCAGGAGGTATGAGCGATGTTCATTGAGAAGCTGCACGCCTTGACGTCGTCACGCCTGGCCGTGGTCACTCGGGATGCCACCGTGCACGACGCGGCACTGTCGCTTTCCAAGCCAGGCATCGGGCTGGTCGTGGTGTGCGACACGACCGGAGGCCTGGAGGGCGTTCTCAGCAAGTCCGACCTGATCCGCCATCTCAGCAACCCCGCCGCCGCGCCGCCGCCGGCATCGGCATTGATGAGCAAGCCCGTCGTCATATGCGGTCCAAACGACGACGTTCACGACGTCTGGCAGACCATGGTGACGCGGAACCTGCAGAATGTCCCTGTCATTGGTGACGCCGCCAAGCCCCTCGGCATCCTGGATATACGCGACGCGATGAAGGCGCTGTTCGAGGAAGAAGAGCTCCAGGAGCGGATGCTGTTCAACTACGTCACGGGCGTTGGCTATCGCTAGCCGAGCCCCCAAGCAAACCGACCAAGGTAATGGATATGAAACTGTACTATAGCCCTCTCGCCTGCAGCCTCGCGGACCATATCGCCCTATTCGAAGTGGGGGCGACGTTCGAGCGTGAGAGCGTGGATCTCAAGACGAAGCGGACAGCTTCCGGAGCCGACTTCAACGACGTCACGCCAAAGGGCTATGTCCCGGCCCTGGTGCTCGACGACGGCGAGGTTCTCACCGAGAACATCGCCATTCTCGACTGGCTCGCCACGAAATATCCGACGCTTGGTGTTTCGGGAGAGCTGGGACGCACACGGCTTCTCGAAGCGCTGGCCTTCATCTCAACCGAGGTGCATCGCGCCTTCAAGCCGATGTGGCACACAGGAAACGATATCCAGAAGGCGCAAGCCAGGGAGACCATTTCCCGGCTGCTCGACAATCTGGCGGAAAGCCGAGATGGCGACTTCCTGTTCGGCGCAACACCCAGCGTCGCCGACTTCTATCTGTTCGTAATGCTCCTATGGGCTGAACGGTTCGACGTGCGCACTCCCGAAGCTTTCGTCGCATTGCGCCAACGGATGGTGAGTCGGCCCGCGGCGCAAGCCGCCTTGCGCGAAGAGGGGCTCCTCAAACTGGTCGAAACAGACGTTTCGTACGCATAGGGACAAGAACGATGATGTTAAGCGCCAAGGTCGCCATCGTAACCGGCGGAAGCTCGGGCATAGGTCGAGCCGCGGCGCTCGCGCTCGCAAGACAAGGCGCAAAAGTCCTGATCACAGGGCGCCGCCCGAAGAGCCTGAAGGAGACGGCCACCCTGCACAAGGACATCACAGGCGTCGTCGCCGATGTCGCGGTCTCGGGCGATGCGCCTGATACGATCGCGAAGGCAATCGATAGCTGGGGCCGCCTGGACATCCTTATCAACAATGCGGGCGCCGGCGCGCTTCTGCCGCTGCGTGACGCAACTGCCGAACGCATCAACAGCATCCTTGCGGTCAACGTGGTCGGTCCAAGCCTGCTTGCGGCCGCAGCGCTCCCGCATCTCGAAGCCACAAAAGGTTCAATTGTGAACATATCCAGCACGTTCGGTCATAAGCCGGGCGCTGGCCTCTCGCACTATGCGGCCAGCAAGGCGGCGCTGGAGCACCTGACGCGCTGCTGGGCGCTGGAACTCGCGCCGCAGGGCATAAGGGTCAACGCCGTCGCGGCCGGCCCGACTGAATCGGGTGCGCTCACCGGCATGATGGGCCTCTCTCCGGAACATGCTGCGGTGATCGAGGAGGCGGAGCGCGAACAGATACCGCTCAAGCGACGCGGCACTCCGGATGACGTTGCCCGATGGATCGTGCAGCTCGCGAATCCGGCTTCGGATTGGGTGACCGGACAGGTCATTACCGTCGATGGAGGCCTAGCACTCACCTGAAGCGAACGGCCTCCTCAATCACAAGGAACTCTGCCCATGCACGGAATTTTCAGTCGAATGTTGGCAGGGGTCCTCGTCCCCGACACGGCGCTCGTGCGCCAAGCTCTCGATCACGCTCGCAACAGTTGCGAGCCGTATCTGTTCAACCATGTGGTTCGTTCATGGCTCTTTGCCGTGCGGATCGGACAGATCCGAAATATCAGTCACGATCCCGAAGTGGTCGCAGTGGGCACCCTGCTGCACGACATCACGCTCAACGAGCGCTTCAATGGCCCTCGCCGCTTCGAGGTCGAAGGAGCCGATCTGGCCAGGACCTTTGCGCGGCAGGGCGGAGTCGACGAGCGCCGGGCTCAGTTGATCTGGGACAGCATCGCGCTCAATTCGACGCCGTCGATCGGGCTCTACAAGGAGGCGGAGGTTGCCCTTTGCACGGCCGGCATTTGCCTGGACGTGGTCGGTCTTCAGTACGACACTATTCCACCCAGCGAGATCGCGCGGATCGTCAACGAATTTCCCCGGCTCGACATGAAGCGGCGCATGACACGATGCTTCTGCCATATTGCCGAGAATGTACCCGAGACGACCTACGACAACTTTATCCGCGACTTCGGCAATCGTTTTGTCTTCGGATATCGGGCTAAGGTTCCATCCTCAGACGATCTGGTTGCAAACGCGCCCTTCGACGAGTGAAAGCCGGCGGCCAAGCGCCCCCCTCGGGGCGCTGCCGCACCCAGCCGTTATCGACTATGCTTGGCCCAACTCGCGCATCGAAGCCGGCAGCGTGTCCCATGCCCGGATCAGTTCGCCGATGGAAGCGGCCCCCATCTTGCGCATGACGTTGCCGCGGTGCAGCTTCACCGTCACCTCGCTTATGCCGAGATCGAAAGCGATCTGCTTGTTGAGGCGTCCCCGCGCAACCTGACAAAGAACCTCCCGCTCGCGTGGCGTCAGCGTCTCAAGGCGTCCGATGTTACGCTTCACGACCGCTGATGCAGCCCGGCGCGCGGCATCCATTGCGACACCCTCAATTACGGCGTCAAGCAGCGTCTGGTCCCGCACCGGCTTCGTGAGGAAGTCCACTGCACCGGCCTTCATCGCCTGCACGGTCATTGCAATGTCGCCATGCCCAGTCAGGAAGATGACTGGCTTGGGGTTGCCCGTTTGGGCCAGATGACGTTGCAGGTCGAGGCCGCTCGCTCCCGGCATGCGAACATCGAGAATCAGACAGCCGACGCTATCCAATACGTCGGTATCGAGCAATTCGCGCGTCGAGCTGAAACAGACAGGCTGGAATCCGGCGGAAAGTATCAATTCGGACAGCGCCTCCCGAACAGACGCATCGTCATCCACGATGATGACGAGTGGCTGCTCCGCTTCGCTCTTGCGCTGTGCTGACAACGGCGCCGATCTCCGTAAGGGCGGCGGTTGCTCAACTCTCATGCTCACCTCCATTTTTCGATTTGTGTAACGCGTTGCCGATGGCTGCCAGCATGACCTGCGCATCGAAGGGCTTACGGAAGCACCCGCTGACGCCCTGGGTTCTGTCCGCATCGGCAATTTCGTGGCGCCCGGTGATCAGGAACATCGGCAAGTCGGGACGTACCTTCTTCACCAGATCACAAAGTTCGAAGCCGTCCATGCCGGGCATCCCGATGTCGGTGATGAGCACGTCCAGGCCGGCCAGACCGCTGACGAGCAACGATCGTGCTGACGAGAAGCTGCGGGCCACATAGCCGGCGGACTCCAGAAGGTCCTCCATCGACTCGAGCAGCCTTGGATCGTCATCGACAACCGCCACGACAGGTCCTCCCTGGGTCACGCCCGGTTCCCTCCCGCTCGGCGCGAGTGGGTGATCGGTATTTCCAGTCGCTCAGCGATTCGTACGAGATCGGCGAGCGACGTCGCTGCCATTTTCTGCATCACATTCCTTCTGTGAATTTCCAGTGTGACTTCGCTGATCCCCAGTTCGGCGGCGGCCTGCTTGTTGAGCAGACCGCTCACCACGAGCGGCAGCACCTCACGTTCGCGCGGCGTCAGGTCAAGATAGCGTTCCCTCAACACACCAAGGTCAGCGCGCTCTGATCTCTTTTGCCGATCCTGGGCGATCGCCGCGTCGATTGCAGCCATCAGGTCGGCATCACTGAAAGGCTTCGTCAGGAAGTCCACAGCGCCATGCTTGATCGCCCGGACGGAAGACGGGATGTCGCCGTGCCCTGTTATGAAAACGATCGGCGGATGATCTCCCATTGAGATCTGCCTCTGCAGATCGAGGCCGTTGATGTCGGGCAGCTCGACGTCGAGGATAAGGCATGCTGGGACGTCCGGTTTGTCCGCACTGATGTATTCGCTGGCCGATCCGAACGCAGCAGCGCGAATACCGTGCGAGGCCAGCAGTTCGCTCAACGCCTCCCGCAGGCGCGCATCGTCGTCGACGATGAAGACGATATGCTCATCTACGGTCATGGCGCCGCTTCCGCTTCAATCGGCAAGGTGAAGACGAACGTCGCCCCCTGCGGTTCGTTCTTCTCCGCCCATAGGCGTCCGCCGTGCGATTCGACGATCGAACGGCAGATCGCGAGCCCCATGCCCATTCCGTCCCCCTTCGTCGTGAAGAACGGTTCGAATATCTTGTCGGGAAATTCGATTCCCGCGCCACGATCGCTGATCTCCGTTTGGGCCACATCGCCCATGCGGCACACACGGATCCCAAGAACCCGGTCGCCCGCAACGGCGTCCATGGCATCCATGCCGTTGCGAATGAGGTTCACTAGCACCTGCTGGATGTGCACGCGGTCCAGCGCGACGAGCGGCAGGCCGCTCTCGACATCGACATCCATGCGGACGCGCCGCCGCGTCGCTTCGTCGGCCATGAGGTCGCGCGCCTCGGCGATAACGCCACTGAGCGCCGTAGAGCTCCTTGCCTCGCCAGATTGCTTGAACAAAGCGCGGATCCGACGCACAACATCGGCGGCTGCATTTGCGTCACGAATGATGCGCTCCACCGTCTTCTGCGCACGTTCGAGATTCGGCGGTTCAGCAGAGAGCCAGCGCTGGCATGCGTGCGAATTCGCGACGACGGCTGCTAGCGGTTGGTTTACCTCGTGCGCGATCGAGGCAGAGAGCTCAGCCAAGCTTGCAGCTTGCGTCGCCTGCGCTAACTTGTGGGAGGCCTGACTTAGTGCCTCCTGTGCACGCACCTCGTCATCGACGTCCAGGTTGACACCGTACCATCGCACGATTTCTCCTATCTCGTTTCGTAGGGGTTCGGCTCTCCCCTCGATCCAGCGGTACACCCCATCGTGCCGACGCTGCCGGTACCGCATCGCGAACGGTTCACCCCGGCTGAAGCTCCGCTTCAACGCTTGATGGACAGTGGGCATTTCGTCTGGATGGACGAGCATGCGGACAGCCCGGTCCATCCGCGTCTCCCCCGGTGCGTCGAACTCCTCCTGCTGGAATCCATGAAAGTCTGCCAGGCGCTTGTTGACGTAGATGGGATCGCCGGCGGGTGTCGCGAGGAAGATCAATACGGGCACGGTGTCGATGACCTGTTGGAGGTCCCGTTCACTTTGTCGAAGCGCCTCCTGCGCGCGCACCTCGTCGTCGATGTCGAGCGAAATCACGTACCATTGCACGATCGCTCCGTCCTGATCGCGCAATGGTTCCCCGCGGCCATCAACCCAGCGATACGCTCCGTCCGCTCGACGCATGCGGTATTTTATGGAGAAAGGCTCGCCGGTGACGAAGGAATGCCGGGCCGTCTCTAGCAGGCTGGCTGCATCATCGGGATGGACGAGGGTCTGTATGGCTGCCGCCAGCCGGCTCATGTCCGGCTTGTCCAATTGCGCCACATCGTTCAAGCCGAAGAAGTCAAGCAAGCGCTTGTTGAAGAAGGTCGGCTCGCCTTCAGGCGTCAGACGTCTGATCTGGACGGGGACCATGTCGACGAGCTGCGAGAGCTCCCGCTCCCGGTCGCGCAGCGCCTCCTGCGTGCGCACCTCGTCGTCGATGTCGATAGAAACGCCATACCATTCCGCAATCGCTCCGTCTTGATCGCGCCGGGGCTCCACTCTGCACTCCGCCCACCGATAGGCCCCGCCCTTCTCACGCCAACGAAACCGTATTACGGAGCCATCGCCGGTTTCGAAACAGTTCCCTAACGTGCGCAGCAAATCGGGAGCGTCTTCGGGATAAGTCAGCTCTTGCACCAATTTCTCGAAGCGCGGCTCCTCGAGTGCTTCGAAGTTCGGGATAACGGCGCGGAAATGATCCTGGTATCGCTTATTGAAGTACAATGGCCCGCCCGTAGGCGTCGCGCTCCAGATGCGGACCGGGAGTGCGTCGATCATCTGCTGAAGCTGCCGCTCGCTCCGCCGCAGCGCCTCTTCGGCGTGCATCTGATCGTCTATGTCGTGACAGAGGCCGAACCACCGGACGATGCCTCCGTCCAGATCCCGCATTGGGTCCGCCCGGCTCGACATCCAGCGATAGACGCCATCGGCGCGGCGCAGGCGATAGCGCATGGCGAAGTGCTCGCCTGTGGCGAGGCAGCGACGGAGCGCAACGCCGAACCCCGCTGCGTCGTCCGGATGGACGGTCTCCATGACCGCCTCCAGCCGGCTCATGCCCGGTTTGTCCGTATCCGCTACGTCCAGGCCGAGGAAATCGACCATGCGCTTGTTGAAGAAAGTCGGCTCGCCGTCGGGTGTCAGACGCCAAACGTGGCTCGGAACCATGTTCACGAGCTGCGAGAGTTCCCGCTCCCGGTCGCGCGATGTGACCAGCGCCAGCTGGCGCTGCCGGGATATGGCCGCCACGATGAGCGCCGAAAATGCCGAGATGGCCAGGAAAAGCTGCAGCATGACTTGCCTTTCCCTCTGAGACTCGGGATCGCCGACAAACTGGCTGTCTCCGGATACCGTAAGCGCCATCGTCACTAGGGCGAGTAGCGTCAGAGCGACGGCGGCGCCGCTGAATTCAAAGCGCGCCGCGGCCCAAAGAAGGGGCGGCAGGATGATGTAGGGGGTGGGGAGGTAGACGTCGCTCAGAGAAAGCGCGGCGACCCCTAGAAAGATCAGACCCAGGATGCCGGCTTCCACTAGCTGCGCGGGAGAGAGTTGGGTCTTCCTGCGCCAATACTGGATCACGACCAGTGCCGGTGGCGCTACGAGCAGGATTCCTGTCGCGTCTCCAATCCAAAACAGCGGCCATACCGCCGTGAAGGTTTGCGATTCAACTCCAAACCACGCAAGCGTCGCGCTTCCCACCGTCGCGCTGACGAGCGGCGCAGCTCCAGCGCCTAGTACGACGAATGCGAGGACTTCCTGTAAAGTTTCCAGCCGAACCGGGCGCCCGCATGCCCGGTTTACCAGCGTTGCGCCAACAGCCGCGCCAAGGGCGTTGCCGACATAAATCAGGAAGCCCGCGGGCAGCGGACTGTGGAACCACACGAGCTGCGCGAACATCTCCGCCAGGCAGCCCGCCAATATCCACCACGGCCAACTGTAAGGAGAGGTGAGGACGAGCGTCGCAATGAAAACGCCGCCCGGAGGCCAAATGGAAACCGTTATCCCGGGGACGATTGCGAGCGCCTGGGCGAACCCACAGCCCAAGACATATGCCGCAAAAAATAACCCCAGGTGAAGCAATTGCGGGCGGTGCGACCAGACGGACATCATCGGCTTCTCCTGCCGGGCAAAGAAGGGCTGGGGACTGTCAGTGCTTGATGTAGCACTTCTCCTCGATGTCTGGGCCGGCAAACTCATACCCGCACCCTAGTCCCGTCACGCCGCCGCCGCACCCTATGGAAATCCATGAGGCGCTGGTCCGAGGCGTACCTAGCCTAGCCTTCAGGATGATGCTGCCTAGACCAGCCGAGCGGCGACATGGCCCCTCGCATGATGGCTCGAACCGGCGCGCCCGAGCATGATTTGCACGCGATAAACCGCCTTCAAGGAGACACTTATGAACATCGCCGCCAAGCCGCAGGCGCAGGCCGGGACTCTGAATGGGCCTCGCATCAACTGGGCCGAGCAATCTCCGGAACTCGTGAAGAAGTTCACCGGGGTTGTCATGGCACTCCGTGCAAGCTCGATCGAGGAATCCATCCTCAATCTTGTCGATATTCGTGCTTCGCAGCTCAACGGCTGCTCCTTCTGCCTCGACATGCATGTCAAGCAGGCCAAGATCCACGGTGAGCGCGAACTGCGCCTCTACCACTTGGCGGCGTGGAGGGACTCGACCCTATTCACCCCGCGCGAGCGCGCCGCACTCGCATGGACAGAGGTCCTGACCAAGCTGCCGGAACAGGGCGTTCCGGACGAGATCTATGAGCGCGTCCGCACGCAGCTGTCGGAGAAGGAGATCTCCGACCTCAGCTTCGCTGTCATGGTGATTAACGCGTGGAACCGCCTCAACGTCGGTTTCAAGGCCGTGCCGGGTTCCGCCGACGCAATGTATGGCCTGGACAAGGCGGGGCTCAATTAACCTCCTATCGATCGGCGGCGCGGCTCTCGCCGTGTCACCACGCCTCCCTGGCGGCTCCCCTGCGACCCGCCGGGGAGGGCTTTCGGGAAGCAGGCGTATCCTTCAGTCGCTTCGGCCGGCTTCCGCCGCCGCCCGCTCCCATACCCATCTCAGTAATCCGGGAACTCACCCTTGGCCGACAGGCATCCGCGGCATGGCGGCGACACACTCCCAGCACGTTGTCAGGCTGGCAACCGTGTGTCTTCCACTTGCCTCTGGCTCCCGTCGGGGAGGACATTCGAGGACAGGATTGGAGACGGCCAAATAGGGGATTTGTCGGGCGTCGATGTGATCGGCATCGGGACCGCAGCCAGGTTCGGGGACGACTGTTCCGCGCGTTTTCCCATGAATCGGGATAGGCCGATCTTGATCGCGATCAGCGCGGGCGCGGCGATCACAAATAGCAGCGCGACTGCGTTGAACGCCGTGTCGAAGGCGATCACTGTGGACTGACCCGTGACGGCTCTGCCCAGCAGGCTGATCGCTGCGCGGCCGGCTGCAAGGGAATCCATTCCTCTTGCCGTGAGCATGGCTGTCGTCGTCGCCAGGCGCTCGTTGACCGCCGGAATGCCCGCGGTGACGTTTGCGCCGAGCACGGCCGCATTGGCGGTGATGTTGTGCTCGATGAAAGTCTGCAGCCAGGCGACTCCCATAAGACCGCCGAGCTGACGGCCCGCGTTGAAGAGGCCTATGCCCGATGCCAGGTTTTGGTCGTTGAGCTTGCCGAAGGCGATGAGGGTGATCGATAGGAAGAGCAAGCCAAGGCCGAGACCACGCAACAGGATCGCCGGCATCATGTCGTCCGCGCCGCTCTCGATCGTCGAGCCGGACAGCATCCACATCGCAACCATGATCATCAGGATTCCGAATGGCACTGTGGCGATCGGAGGAACGCGACGGACCTGCATAAGGAAAGCAGCGATGAGAAGCGCGCCGATGAAAAGCGCGCCACTCGGCAACAGCAGCAGCCCGGCGTCGGTTGGCGTGAATGCAAGGACGGACACGGCGAACGACGGAATCAGGAACGCGCTGCCAAACAAGGCGGCTCCGGCGACGAAACTGACGGTGAACGCGAACGAGAAATCCTCTGACCGGAACACAGTGATGTCCAGCAGGCCCTGGCCTTTGGCCATCGCCTGCTGGCCAAGAAACGCCAGCAGCGCGGCCGTACCGATTACCGTCAGCCACAGGATGCGGGATTCCTCGAACCAGTCCCACCGACTGCCCTGGCCGAACACATAGGTGAAGCAGAAGAGTGTTGTGGCAACGAGCGAGAAGCCGATCCAGTCGAATGGGCGGCGTCCGACATTTACGGGCGCCGAGCAGTCGGCGTGCAGCAGGAGTCCGCCGGCCGCCAGCGACACCGGGACGACACTGAAGAAGATCCACGTCCACGACTGGCTGTCGAGCAAGGAGCCCTGAAGGGCCGGGGCAATCGTCGCGGGAGCAACGACCGAGCCCATTGCGAACAGGGCCTGGAGGATCGGTTGGTGGCGCCGCGGAAAGGCGAGAAAGATGATCCCCTGCCCCGCCACGAGCAGGACGCCTCCGGAGAAGCCTTGCATCACCCGAAGCGCGACGAGCAGTTCCAATCGGGTCGTGATGGCGGCAACGGCACAGGCCGCGCCCATGACCAGGGTCGAGCCGACGATCAGGTTCCGGGGGTTAATACGGCTCATCAGCCAAGCCGCGGCAATAAACCCGATCAGTTTCGGAGCGGTATATCCGACATCCAGCCAGGCGAACTCATCGGGAGTCGCATAGGTGTCGCCGATGATGTCGCCGCGCCCGAGCGACAGGACCGTACTGGCGATCGCCTCCGTCAGGGTGGCGAGCACTATGCCGGCGACGAGCAGAACACCTGGTCTCTTGTAAGTCGGCATTGCGGCTGTCATGACCCGCTCCCTCTATCATTCTCGACATCCATGTCCGCAACGTGGAATCCGCAGTTCTTATGTCCTATGTGGAGGACGCCGTTGAGCAGGCTGTTGGCGACCGAATAAAGTTCCGCTGGCTCGGAAAATCCCGTGAGCTTATGCCGACCGATCGTTATCGCCGTTCCGGGACCGAGAAGCTTTGCAAATCGCTCCGACATCAGGAGTGAACGCCCTGTCGCACTGCACACAGCCTGAATCCGGCTAACCAGATTGACGTCAGGCCCTATCATCGTGAAATCGAGCCGCTGGCCAGAACCGATGTTGCCGTAGCCGACTTCTCCGTAGTGCAGCGCGATGCCGGCATGCAATTCAGCGTCGGGTGGCTTGAATCGGCCCAATCCGTCCCGGGCACTCAGCGCGCCCTGTAAAGCGGCCGCGCAAGATGCAGCGGGGCTGCCGTGATGGAAAAAGGCTAGCACCGCATCGCCCATGAATTTGATCACTTCACCGCCTGCCTGGGTGATTGCTGGCACGACCAGGTCGAAATAGGCGTTTAGCAGTTCGAGGACACGCCCTCCGGGTAGTCTGTTGGACAGCTCGGTGAAGCCGCGCAGATCACAGAGCATCAGCCCGGCCTCGATCGTTTCGAAGTCGCCGCGGCGAATGTGGCCCGCCATGACGCGCCGCGCAGTTGTCGCGCCGACATAGGTATTGAGCAGTGTCAGCTCGACTCTCCTGAGAGTCAGGATCTCGCAGGCGTTGCGCAAAGCTGGAACGATCCGGCTCAGGACTGCCTGCTCAGATGCGCTGAAACCGGTTTGTCGCGTGGTTGAGAACGATGCGGCGCTGACCAAGCCGTCGGCATTGCGCAAAGGAACGATGGCGAATTCCACGAGATCGCGCCCTTGGAAAAGATCGGTATGGACCCACGGCGGGTCGGCGGAACCGTCGAGCCGCACGACCAACGGCTCCCGCGACTCCATGACATGCCGCAACGGGCTCCCAGCGAATCCTGGCGAAACCTCGATGCCGTGTTCCCTGCTGCGGACTTCCACGGCTTCGTCGGGTGCCCACAATACGCTGCGGCCAAATATTTCCGGGTGAAGGGTTCTTAGGTGGAGCGTCAGCCGGTCGATCGGCAAGCCGGCCGCGCGGAGGCGCTGTCCGAGTCCCGCAGCGAGACCGGCCTCATCGAGATCGTGGCATTCGTCTCCCACCAGCCATTCGATCAGTTCGACCGCGGCAGCCGAATGGCCGGGGCCGTCTCCGGTCGCAACGCGTGCTCCAGGTTTGCCGGATCCTGCAATCATGTTCCGTCCCTTTGCCTCGGCACATCCATGGCGCTGACCGTGATGCTAGCGAGCTAATTCCGTTGAGCCGCCGCTCCCGTCATCGATATCGACGCGCGCGGACAAGCCTGGGACGAGGCCGTATAGTGGATTGCCGACAAGCCGGATCTTCACCGGAACGCGCTGGACGACGCGAACGAAGTTCCCTGTCGCATTGTCCGCGGGAAGCAGACTGAAGGCGGACCCGCTGCCTGGCGAAAAGCTGTCCACAACGCCCTCCACGGTCTCTTCCGGGAAGCCGTCGATGGTAACACGCGCACGCTGACCGGCCCGGATATGTTCGATCTGGGTTTCCTTGAAGTTCGCCACGACCCACAGGTCGTTGACCGGAACGATATCGAGCAAGGAGGCGCCCGGCGCCACAAGTCGGCCGATGCGGACCTGGCGGTTGCCGACGACGCCACCGATTGGTGCACGTACCACGGTATTGTCGAGGTCGATTTGAGCGAGCTCCTCTGCCGCCCGGGCTTGCGCTACCGCGGCTACGGCGGCTTCGCGCTGGGCGTCGAGAACGGCGATGCGCTGTCGCTGTGCCTCCAGCGCTGCCGATGCCGCTGCCACAGCTGCTTCGGCTCTCGACCGCACGGCGTCGCTTTCATCGACCTGGGCTTGGCTTACCGCGCTGGTGCGAATGAGTTCGCGGCGGCGGTCGGACGCCTTTATCGCGAAGTTCAGCTCGGCCTCGGCCGAACGTCTCTGGGCTTCGGCCTGCCTGATGAGGGCATATTGAAGCTGGACTTCGGCATCGACATTGCCGAGGCGCGCCTGGGCGGCTTCGACATTGGCTACGGCTTGCGCGAGCCGTGCCCGATAGTCTCGATCGTCGATCCGGAACAGGACGTCACCGGCCTGAACGGCTTGGTTGTCCTGAACCTCAACCGCAGTGACATAGCCCGCAATCTTCGGCGCGAGGCCAGTCACGTCCCCGCGGACGTACGCGTTGTCGGTCGACGTCTCGTCCGAACTGGCCCACGCCCATCCCGCACCGAGGGCGACCACGGCTGACAAGCACAGCAGCAAGCCGACCGTCTTTTTCCTGCTACGTTGCGGCATGACGGCCTCCGGTAATTGGCGTTACCATTGACGTTTATGGTAATGGTTGTTACCAGTCAAGAGATGCATTGGAGTGGATGAATGGCTGCGGCTGCAAAGACCACGCGACGCAAGGGCCGCCGAGAGGCCCTCCTTCAAGCGGCCGCCGAGGTCTTTTTCGAACAGGGCTACGCTTCGACAAGCATCGACGCGATAATCGAACGTGCCGGCGGATCGAAACGCAACATCTACAATGAGTTCGGCAACAAGGAGGGCCTGTTCTCCGCCATCGTCAAGGAAAGCGCAGACAAGGTGCTGTCGCCCCTGTTGATCGAGGAAATAGAAGGCCACGATTTGCGGGCAACGCTGACGGCGTTCGGTCGGCATTCCATGGGCGTCTACATGTCGCCCACCTTGATCGGCATCTATCGAATTGCCGTCACCGAGGCCAACCGCTTCCCCGATCTCGTGAAGTCGTTCTACGAACAGGGGCCGGGTCGGACCACGATCCGGCTTGCCGAAGTCCTCGAAGCCGCCAGGGAACGAGGGGAAATCCAGGCGGATGATTGCTTGCGCCTGGCCGGGCACTTTGTAGGCATGATCCGCGACAACCTTCATCTGCAGGTCGTTCTCGGCCTCCGGCCACCGCTGTCGGAAAAAGAAGCGCAGGAGGCGGTCGCTTCCGCCGTGGAAATCTTTTTGAACGGCGTTCGACGCGGCCCGAAGTAGAAGGGCAATCGTCGTCGTCAGCACCCAGCTGTTTGCCGGGAGATCGGGCGGTGTGCCGCGTTCGACCAACAAGCCTCGATGTCGGCATGCCACGCGGCGCTCGTGAACGATCCGCCTCACATCGTCGGCGCAAACGTTGTCGCGCCGCATCCGCGGTTGGACGACGGGATCGTCCGGCATTTCTTCGAGTGTTGGTTCGGAATTCACGAGGTCCATGATCTGTCCCCTTGCCGGCTTGCGGTGTGGGTTTCACTTCGCGACCACCCGGAGCATCCAGGGGACGCTGGCAGAAACCACGCGCGTCCTCTGGTGCCGGCCCTGATGACATTACCTTCCGCCGGACTTGGTGCTCGAAGCCATCTGCGCCTTGCTGCCGCTCGAAAGCTGGATGATGGCGATCGTCGCGACGCAAAGCCCAACCAGGACGTGCGTCCACATCGCCGCCTGCGCCGATCCGAAGCCGAGCAGGAACGGGGCGAATACTGCCCAGCACCCCAAGGTGAGATTGGTCCACTCGGCCCAGGCTCCATAACGGTAGAGCGCCACTGCAGAGCAGCAGGCAATCAGTACGCCGACGATCCCCGCATTCCAGGCGGCGGGCAGCTCGGCGAATGCGAAGGCAGCGCAGGCCAGACATGCGCCCAGAACGAGGTTCGTCCATTCCAGCCCCTTGCTCGGTACTTCACTTGTCATCTTCATCTCCTTCTCCAGTCCGGCTTCGTGCCCACGCCATCGATGTCGGGGCGGCCGGGTACGAGGAGAATGAGAAGATCCCGCGCAACAGCCTATTCTACGCAGGCATCTGTCGGGCGATGCTAAGGTGTAGTGCGGCCGACCGCGGTGTTGGCCTGGATTATCGAAGCGCTTGGGGTCACAATGTTCTTTGGCGTAGGGATGCCGTCATTCTTACTGTCGAACACGCTCCTGCTGAGCAGCGCCTGATGTTCAGGATGCCGATCACAGCCGTCTGTCGGCGAATACAGGTCGGTCTTTCCACAGGTTTCCAGCCATGAAACCGGCGTAGCCGAGGTCATAGACAGCTTGCATATAGTTGGCGTTGAAAGGATCGAGCATCGAATAGGGTACCTGAGCGTCAATGGTCGCCAGGTGGAACCGTGCCCCGGTCAGCTTGGCGTAATTGTAGAGGATAGCCAGTTCGCTCTGTGTCTGGGACTTGAGGAGGACGAAGTACGCCCTTGCGATAACAGACAACGTTCTGTTCCGCGTGGTGGCGAACTCCGGTATGAGTGCGTTGTTTACGATCACATGAAAATCGACACTCTGGCGGTCGCTCGGCACGAGAGGATTCGTGCTTGCCAGAATTGCCTGTGGAAGAATCAAGACTTGCGACGTCGACCCTCCATCGGAATGCATTTCCTGGAAGCGACGTCCTCCTGACTCGGCCTCGATCATGACCGCCGGATAAACGCCCGGAATGCTCGCCGACGCGACCATAACGTCCTGGAACAACTTCAGGGCGTCTGGTTGGCCGCTATTGGCGATGGCGCCCATGTTCCACACGACGGCACGTTGGGTGTCGAGGTTGGTCGTGAGGACCAGGAGGCGACGCCCCTTCCGATGTAGGGCGGCAACCTGCTGCAGGACCGCTTGTGTGATGAGGTCCTCGACCATCCGCCTCATTGGCGTTGATCTCAGCAAGCTCGATCCAAGCAACCCGACGGGAAATTTGGTTGCGACAAGGTCGTCGGCGACGCCGCTCGTAAAGAGATGGACCAGCGTATCGTCATGAGCCGATCCGAGGAACGCGAACGGCGCGATCAGGGCGCCAGTGCTTACGCCGGTGACCACATCGAATTGCGGGCGGGTTCCGGCAGCGCTCCACGCCGAAAGCACGCCGACGCCGAAGGCGCCTCCCGCACCACCGCCGGAGATCATGAGGACATTGAGGCCATCCGGCTCGGTTGCCGGCGTCCAGTCGCGAACGTCTCCCGCTGCGATCCGAGCGTCGCGATATATCCGGATCTCGCCATAGCCGGGGATAGAAGCCTTCTCTGCTTCTGCAGCGTCAAGCGGTATGTCCGTGGCGGCGATCCGACCGTCGCAACCCCGGAACCAAACGAATATCGCAACCAGTGCCGCCAGCCCAACGAGCACCAATACTTTCAACGGACGCAAACTGAATCTCCAACGTGCTTGGCTTCGTGAACGCCGGAGCAAGTTCGCTCTGCCTGATGGCCGCGGATCTCCGACAACTCGGTCGAACGCCTGGCTTCCCGTGATGAGACTCGATCTTCATCAGGCAAGCCATGACGCCGGCAGCACGACACGCCCAACGTATCACGCGTATGGCGTGCTCATCGCTCGGTGATCAGCCGCATGGAGCAGGCTATCTGGAAAGCGCGGTTGTAGTCGATCAATTCAAGGATGATGGCGTGTCATACCGCGGTATAGGTAGTCTGCTGCAGTGAGTCGTGAGACCGCGGTTCTATCCGCTGTAATGATGGCTCCGTGCGCGTTTCCATCGTCTGAAGGGCACGCCTGACCCCCGACAATTCCAACCCGCCAGACTGCACCACGAAGCAGGCGCCGAGCGCGAGGAGATGGAGTGCCAACGCCGCTTTCATGGCTAGTTCAATCGCGAAGGCCCGCAGCCTAGTAGCCCTTCGGGGGAACGAAGAGGCAGATGGTCCTGCTGTCGTCGGCCCCGGCCACCGAGCACCAGTGATAGACACCGTCTGGGGAATTCTTCACCCGGCCGTCTCTATAGGCGACGACCTCGCCGGTCCCGTTGATGACGTAGCCTTCCGGTCGCTCGCTGATGGCCTTGTCGCTGACCTGGCGGCAGTCGATGCCGGAGCAGCACGAGTGCGGGTAGCTCCAGCCCAGCGGCTTGGCGGTTGTGGGCAGCGCCTCATGTGCACTGACGGGGCGCGAGAGCAGAATCAGCGCGAAGGACATGCCGGCAAGGGAAGCGCGGTGGAACGGCATTCCGGTCGAATTGCGCATTGTTTCCTCCATGGAGGCCTTTAGCCAGTACAGAGGAGAATGCGCCAGGCCGCGGCGCCAACCTATTCTACAGGGGTCTTTATGTTGCTCTGCATAAGTACAGGACACTTGCGCTTGGCGCTTGTGAAACCAGTCAGGATAGGCACTGTACAGCGGCTTCCGGCGCAGTAGCCGATTGCTGTGATGGCGGTGCGCCACTTTGAAAGCGGCGGAGTCCGGGGAGATTGGAACCCGCGGTCCGCACACCTATACCGAGGTCCAGGTCAGCCATTCAAATCGCTAGGTCCGATCACCCTTTGTAGTGTTGCGTTGCCAGCAGCCATACAGGTACGCAAGACCGGACGTACAGACTACGAAGTGACGGGCATAACCGGCCATCGACAAGTTCCGGCAACCTCGCGTGAGGCGCGGGCCTGGTTGACGTGTGACAGAAGCGCGGCTGATACTGACTGCGTGAGCGCGGCCAGTTCGTGTCAGCTTATCTCCCCGAGGCGAGAGTCATGGGCGTGGCAACTTCAGGAATGGCAGACAGTCCCATAACAATTTTGGTCGACGATGATGCAACGGTCCGTGACGCTCTGGAGGAGTTGCTGAATTCGGTCGGCATTGAGACGATGTCGTTTTCTTCGGGCCAGGAACTATTGGACGCCAAACTGCCGGACCGCCCAGGCTGCCTCGTTCTCGATGTGCGAATGCCGGGTTTGAGCGGCCTCGATCTTCAGAATCTCCTTGCAACCAAAGGCATACTGACGCCGATCGTATTCTTGACGGGTCATGGCGACATCGCCATGAGCGTCCAGGCGATGAAGGCGGGGGCAGTGGATTTCCTGACCAAGCCGGTGCGCGACCAGACGTTCCTTGATGCGGTGTCAACCGCTATCGCCAACGACGTCGCGCGAAGAGCGGCATCAACCGTATCGCGCAAGAACCTGGCCCTTTATGAGACCCTTACACCCCGCGAGCGGGAAGTGCTGAGGCTTGTCGTCTCCGGTGCGATGAACAAGCAGATTGCATTGGATCTCGGCATCAGTGAGATCACCGTAAAGCTCCATCGGAGCAACATGATGAAGAAGATGAACGCAAGGTCCATCACCCATCTCTTCAACGTGTGGCAGTCGCTTCCAGTCGAGAGCCGCTGAGCGCGTTCGGTTGCGGGAGAGGACAGGTGGACAATCAGACGCAGGGCTTCGTAGCTGACGTGGGTAACGGCCGCGACAGGGAGTGGGGCGTAGAGGCCGTCTCGAGAGGTCTGAAATGAATCTGGTGTCGACGAAACAACGCCGCGCCGTGGCATTGGCGGTCGGCGCTTCGAGCGTCTTGCTGGCACTATTCGTCAATGAGCCGTCCGGTCTACTGGTCGCGGTGGCGGTCATATGTATCTGCATCGGCTGGGAGGCCGGCTTGGTGGCCGTTGCCGCGGCCGGTCTGCTTTCATCAGTGATCCTGCTTCCGCAGGAGTCAGGGGCGACGAGCGGGGCGGTCCGGTTGGCCGTATTTGTCGTCGCGGCATTGGCCCTGTGGTTCGTGATAAAGATTTTCAGGACCATGAGCTTCTATAGCCGGGTCTACCGTGATGCCGGACCCAGTATTGCCGATATTCCAGGCCTCGGATGGTCGGCCTTACCGGATGGCCGCCTTCGCGCACTCAATCCCGCGGCGCTCGAATATGTAGGTGTCACGGCCGACGAGATGCGCCGGATCATGGATGGCGGTGATTATCATTGGACGCAGTTTATCCATCCTGACGATGTCGAGGCGAGCATGGCGCGATGGCGTCACAGCCTGCAGACGGGCGAGCCTGTAATCGACGAGCATCGTGTGCGAAGATTCGACGGAACGTATCGATGGTGTCGCGACACCGGGATTGCCTCGCGCGATGAGCACGGAAGGATAACCGGTTGGTATGGACATACGGCGGATATCGACGATCAGAAGAAGGCCGAAGCTGCGTTGCGTGAGCGTGAGCGCGAGCTGCGTTTGCTGGTCGATACAGTTCCCACCATGATCTGGCTGATGACGCCGGCGGGACTGCCGTACTATTTCAACAAACGGTTTGTCGACTGGGCGGGCATCGACTCGGCTAAGGAACAACCGCGAGGCACGCGGCAATTTGCCTCGCATGTGGAATTGTTCCATCCCGATGACCGGGCAGCCGTCAAGGCTGTGTTCGAGAAGTCCTTTGCCCGTGGAGAGCCACTCCAGCACAAGGGTCGACTGTGCCGGAAGGATGGCGAATATCGGTGGATTGATTCGCGCTTCGAACCGCTACGCGACGAAGACGGTACCATCCTTCGCTGGTACGTCGTCAACTTCGACATCGACGACGAGGTCCGCGCCCAAGAATCCCTGCGCCTCGCGGACGAACGGCTCGCGCGCGCCTTGCGCGCCGCCAGCCTCTCCGAATTGTCGGTGTCCATTGCGCATGAGCTCAACCAGCCGCTTCAGGCGGTGGTGGCCAACGCCGGCGCCTTCCAGAGATGGCTGAACGCCGATCCGCCAAACTTCAATCACGCCAACCGTGTCGCCCAGAAAATCATCAGAAACGCCGACGCGGCGGCACAGGTGATAACCCGCATCCGTGCGCTGTTCAGCAAGACCGAAGGCCAACCGCACGCGATCGATTTGAACGCGGTGATCCACGACGTGTGTGATCTCCTGGCCGACAGGCTCGCATCGAGCAGCGTCAAGCTTAACCTTCAACTCGATCCCGGCCTTCCTGCCACGGCTGCCGATCACGTTCAGATGGAGCAGGTCGTCCTCAACCTCGTCCGCAACGGCATCGAAGCGATGCAGGACGTCAGCATCGATGCGCGAAGCCTGCGGATCGTGTCGCGTCAAAATGACGGTACAGTCGAGGTCGAAGTGCGAGACAGCGGCCGTGGGTTCAGCGATCCGGAACGGATTTTCGAGGCGTTCTACACAACCAAGCCGGATGGAATGGGAATGGGTCTGGCAATCTGCCACTCGATTATCGAGGCACACCGCGGACGGCTTTGGGCGGAAAATGTCGGGACAGGGGGGGCATCCATAACCTTCAGGCTGCCCATCCGCGCTGCCGATTCGACCAAGACATCCACCGGCGCGACAATAAGCGCCTGAATGAGCGCTTTCAGAGTTTGATCCGGGAATCGGCCATCGACTGCGCGATCTCGATGAGTGTGTTGACCAGGATGTACAGGGTTCCGAAAACGATGGCGACGCCTAGCACTGCCGGTAGATCGGCGCTGGCAAAGGCCTGGACCGTATAAAGACCCAGACCAGGCCACCCGAAAACGCGCTCGACAACAAGCAAATTGCCGAAGAGAAGGCGCACCTGCAGGCTAAGCATCGACAGTGGGGCCGTGGCCGCGTTGCGCAAACCGTGGCGCAATAGCACCTTGGTCTCGCTGAGACCTTTGCCACGAGCGGTCCGGATGTATGTCTGCCTCATCACCTCGTGAAGCGCACCGTTCAGGCTTCGCCCGACAGCGATGCCGATTGGCAACGCCAGCGCAAGCGCCGGCAAGATCATGTGCAGCAGGGCGTCGACGCTGACTTCGGGCCGGCCGACCAGCATTCCGTCGATGACGTTGAGTCCCGTAGGGCCCGCGAAGTCGCGGTAGGCAAGTCGACCCGCTCCGGGAAGCCAATCGAGCCGGAACCAGAAAAAGTAGGCGAGAAGCAAGGCCGAGAGAAAGATCGGCGTGGAGCCCACTCCCACTATTGCGAGCCTTATGCCGCCCGATCCTGGAATCAGGAACTGAAGCGCCGCCATGACGCCGGCGAGCGCCACCCCCAAAGCGATCGCCGCCAATCCGAGCTCAAGCGTAGCGGGAAGGTACTGCCGGATGTCGTCGGACACCGGCTGCCGGGTCCTTACCGACGTCCCTAGATCCGCATGCGCGAGGCGCAATAAAAAGCGCCCATACTGAACGACAGCCGGATCCTCCAATCCGAGCTGCTCGCGCATCGCTTCGACCGTGTCCAGTGGAGCGTTCGGCCCGGCAATGGCCCGGGCTGGATCGGCGGGGATAATGCTTTGGAGACCGAAAACGATGAAGCTCATCATGAGAAGAACGACGACGGCGCCGACGATGCTTTTGGCGAGATATGCCAGCATCTACGCTCCCCTCAGCGCGGCACGAATGCCGTCACCCGCAAGGTTGGCGAGGAGGCAGAGGAGAAAGATGATCGCGGCCGGCAGGATCGGCAGCCACCAGTGGACGGTGAGACTGTCGAGGGTACGCGCCGTCATCGCTCCGAGTTCAGGCGCCGGCGCAGGCAGTCCAAGGCCAAGGAACGACATCAGCGACATCGTCATGATGACGTTGGCAACATCCAGCGACGCCCCGATGAGCAGGGCCGGGACCACACCCGGCAACAGATAGCGCAGCAGCAGGCGCGGACCGCGGATGCCGGCGATACGCGCCGCCTCGACATGAGGACGAGCCTTGAGCCGGCGAATTTCATCACGGGATATACGCGCGTACCACATCCACCAGACAACGGCGAGCGCGATCATCGTGTTGACGAGCCCCGGGCCAAGCGAAGCCACGACAGCGAGCGCGATAAGCGTTCCTGGAAGGACCAGGAACAAGTCGACGATCCGCTCAATGACCAAGTCGACCTTGCCGCCCGCGAGGCCAGAAACCAGTCCTACCAGAGAGCCCACAATGAGACTGAAACCGATAACGGCAAGCCCCGGCAGCCACGTATATTGAACGCCGAGGATGACGCGCGAGAACAGGTCGCGGCCGATCTCGTCGGTGCCGAACCAATGTCCGGCCGAAGGCGGCAGGTAGGCCCTGCCGACGCGCAGTTGTGGGTCGAACGGCGTGACCCAGGGCGCCAGCACCGCCACGACGGTGACAACAAGCACGCCGACAATGCCGGCGCTACCAAGCCAGCCGGCACGCCGGAAGAAATCGCGCCAGTTGAACCGGGGTCGCGCAGGCACAGTGTTCGGCCTGCCTGTCATGGTCCGCCTCCCGCCTGCAGGCTCGGCATCGCCGCGATGAGAGACCGCGTGTAGGCGGATTGTGGCGCGGCAATGATGGCATCTGGATCGGCAATCTCGACCAGCTCGCCGTCCTTCAGCACCGCGACACGGTCGGCGATGATCCTGGCGGCCGCCAGGTCGTGCGTGACGAACAGCATCGCCATGTCGAGCCGCCGCCGAAGGTCGCTAAGAAGGTTCAAGGTGGTGGCCGCCAACGACACGTCCATGGCGCTGATCGGCTCATCGCAGAGCAGCAGCCCTGGGGGGACGATTACCGCGCGTGCCAAAACGGCGCGCTGGCACTGCCCGACCGACATCTCGGCCGGCAGCGCGTCCATCAGGACCGGATCGAGGCCGACCAATTTCATTGCCTCTCCGACGCGACGGCGGCCGTAGTCACTGTCCGGCGAAACGGCCCGCAGGCGCTCGCCGATCTGCTCGCCGATCGTGAGCCACGGCGTCAGCGCCGCCACGGGGTCTTGAAACACGACTTGCGGAGGAAGCCTGTCGAACCGGGTGACAGTGCCGCTCTCGGGCACCACGAGCCCGGCAGCAATCCTCAGAAGGGTAGACTTGCCGGCGCCACTCTCGCCCACCAGGGCTACGCACTCGCCAAGCTTGATCGAGAGGTTCACCGACCTGAGAACGGCCTGCGGTTGACGCCGTCCCCAAAACGATCGGGTGCCTGTCGGATATGTTTTTCCGATGTTGGAGAGCCTCAAGGCGGCGGTCTCCTGAATCGCCTGGGCCGGCCATGGCTTCGCATCGGCGCGCTGCGCCGAGAGAGACGGGGTCTGTTCGTGGTGAAAGCAGGCGACTGCGCCATCATGGACGGAGGCAGGCGCCAGCGGTGGGCGGATCGCCATGCAATCCGGCTGGGCGATCGGGCAACGCGTCGCATAGGCGCAGGCGTTCTCAACCTTTATGGAGGGCGTGTGTTCGGACGGGAGAGTGGGAAGCGGGCGCCGTCGATCAGAGTCCAAATCGAATCGAGCGGCGAGCAGGCCGGCGGAATAGGGGTGCGCGGCATTGCGGGCCACATCCTGCATGCTGCCCATTTCAACGATGCGTCCGGCGTAGAGGACCAGGACGCGCTCGGCCAGCGAGGCCGCCACACTCAGATCGTGCGTGACGAACAGGATTGCCGTCTGCTGATCGCGGGCGAGATCGCGCAACAGGTCGAGGATCTGCGCCTGCATGGTGACGTCGAGCGCGGTGGTCGGTTCATCGGCGATGAGCAGCTTCGGTCTTGCCATCATCGCCATGGCGATCAGCACTCGCTGACGCTGCCCTCCCGACAGGCGATGGGGAAGCGCATCGGCGATGCGGTCCGGGTCGGGCAGGCCGGTTCGGCTGAGCCATTCTTCGATCGATCCCCCATTGGATTCCCGCATCTGGCGGCGGATTGTCATCGTGGGGTTGAGCGCGCCCATCGGATCTTGCGGGATGGCGCGGACGAGGTCGCGGCGGGCCGACTGCAAGGTGCGCCTTCGCGCGCCGACGAGCTCGATCCCCGCCAGCCGTATCGAGCCTGCAATCTGCGGCAGGTGTTCGCGCGGCAGGAGCCCCTGGAGCGTCAGCCCGATGCTCGTCTTGCCGGAACCGCTTTCCCCGACCAGTGCGATGATCTCGCCCCGAAACATGTCGAAACTGATGCCATCGAGGACGCGGGAAGGACGGCCTTCGCGACTGAGAACAACCGAGAGGTCTTTGACGGCGAGGACGGGCTCGGACATTCGGTGCGAAAGCTTGATCATCTGCGATACGAACCTGACCTGCTTCCAGCGATGGAACCGGATGGCCGGAGTTCAGGGTCCCCGGCGAACGGTGGCGAAGTCGATGTTGCCGGGCGGGTTCACGGGACGGAGTCCGAGGTCCGTCAGACCCTTGGCGTGGACGACCACATCGTTGACGTCGACAAGCGGGATGATGATGCCGGCATCGAAATACATCTGTCCCGCTCTCTCGTAGAGAGCGTCGCGTTCTTTGACGTCGGTCAACTGCCCGGCCTGGTCCACGATGGCGTCGGCCTCCGGCAGCGCCCGCCCAAAAAAATTGAGGGGAGCGTCTTTTGTGAAGAACGCCTTGGCCTGGCTATCCGGGTGAGCGGCGTCCGGGCCCGCGATCGTGAGTAGCAAGTCGGGAGGGTTCGGGTCATCCTTCAACGTGTAGGCAGCGCCGGAGGGCAGCACGTAAGCCGTCGCCTTTACGCCGATCGACGCCAGTTGCGCGATCATCAGGTCGGCGATACGGGCGTAGCTCGGGGCCGCGCTATGCAGGCCAATCACCAGATTGACCGGGCCATGTCTGGCGATCGCGGCTTTCGCTGCCTCGAAGTCGGTCGGGAACCGGATCGGATTGACCGGATCGAGCATCACGTTCGGATAAACCGACTTCGACAGGCTTGCGAACTCTCCAAAGGCGTCCTTGACCCACAGCGCCGGGTTGATCGCCGTCAAAACGGCCTTGCGGACCTCCGCGTCGTCGAGTGGCGAGTTCGGCTTAACGAAGAGATCGTATGGTATCATGCTCGGGGCGGTGGTGATCTCGAGACCACCCGGCAGGCTGGTGAGTTGCGAGAATGGATAGTTGAGCGGCACGGCATCGATCACACCCGCTTGCAATTGAAGTATCTGCTGGCTGATGTCGGGCACGACCGAAATTAGGATCTGCCGGAAGAACGGTCTGTCGCCCCAATAGTCGTCGTTGCGTTCGAGCACATAGCGCTGACCGCGTTTGAATTCAGCCAGTTTGAATGGACCCGTGCCGACCGCATGCTCGTTGAGCCAGGTCGTTGCGAAGTCCCCGTTGTCATGCTCGGCGAGCGCTGCCGGACTGATGATCTTGGGCCCCCATGGACTGGAAAGGGCATGGAGCAGCGAAGGCTGAGGATGGCCCAGCGTGAGCACGACCGTTGAATCGTCGGGCGCCCTCATATCCCTCACGTTGGCCAGCGTGTAGCTCTGGTTCAGTCCACGATCGCGGCGGCGTTCGAACGAACTCATGACCGCCGCCGCATTGAATGGCGTGCCATCATGGAACTTGACACCGTCGACCAGGTGGAAGGTGTAAGTCAGCCCGTCGTCCGAGATCTCCCAACTCCTGGCAAGCCGACCAACGATCCTGGTCGAACCCGGCTCGTATTCGACGAGACCCTCGTAGACGTTGTTGATTGCGCTTATCGCGCCGGTCTCGAACCCGTTGTCCGGATCGAAGGTGCCGATATCGGCCACGTAAGGTATGCGCAACACCTCTTGCGCGTTGACCGGCGCAATCCAGACCAGCAAACCGAGAGCGAGTCCCAGCATGCGCAGCCCGAAGCTGCGCTTGTAAGATCGTTCGGTCCGGTACGCGCAAATCTGCATGAAGGATTTCCCGCTGGCCTGGTACTTCACTAGGGACTGCAGGAAGGCCCGCAGTCAATTCTTGGCCAACGAGGCATTCCACGCTCTTGTCCAACCCAGCGTCCCCACCGATGCCATCAAGATCTTTTTGCGGCGCTCGGCATCGATGCGAATACCCAGACATTTTCGCACGATACGTCAGCCCGTCGATCTCGGTCTATGAGTATCAAGCAGAGGTTACCCTATCCCCAGGGTATAGTTCGCGACCCCGCCGGACAGGCATGTGGACCTTGCATGCGCGGATTCACTACAGAACGCGTTTGCAACTCCACATAGCGCAGATCGCCGACGTCGAGGTGGCGAAGGACGACCCGGTTCGGGTTCGCCGCGTCGTCACGGGCCCATCCATAGCGAATCGATTCGTTATCCAGCGAGGCATATCACCTCCAGGTTCTCGCGCCGAATGTCCGGCGCCTCGTCAATATCGTGAACGGCGCGGGCGTCAGTCCTATCGTTGCGTGGGCCGCTTTCCGTGATCGGTGCAGATGCGTTGCAAAAGCAGTCGTCCATTTTGAAGTAGGGCGCCTTTGGGTCAAATCACGTCGATGCCCTCGCCGGTCCGCTTCTGACGATCCAAGCATCAAAGCTGCCAGTCCGGCCCAATTTCGGTTGTTCAATGATAGGGTCGCGATGGGTGGTTATGGCGCTACTTACTCGTTCAGGTGGCCGCTACCGTTGATTGCAAGCGACCCCGGGGCAGCCTTGCGAACGAGCCGCCCGTCAGAATTTTCTGCGGCTATCGACGAGGCGACGGGAAAGCTGCTCGACAGGCTCGCGGTGCCTGATCCTGCAGGTAACGCGTTACGTCGCGACGTCCTGCTCGGTGCTACCAAGGAAGCATGACGACTGAAGACGAACCGGGTTTGACTTGGACCACAGCGGCGACGGTGAAGTACGTTCGCGTCAAGTTCCTCGACACAGAACAGCGCATCATTGAGGGCACGGCAAGCACCCCGGTAACCGATTGGCAGGGCGATATCATAGAGCCCCTGGGTGCAACGTGGCATCTGCCGATACCTCTGCTGCTAGACCATCGGACCGATCAGGCCGTCGGAGAGGTTTTCGAGGCCCACGCAACGGCGAAGGGAATTCGCTTCAAAGCTCAGATCATCAAGATCGAGCAGCCAGGCGCGGCGCAGGATTTGGTGAATTATGCCTGGGATTTGATCAAAAGCGGCCTGCGAAAGACTGTCTCTATCGGCTTTCGCGGCATAGAAGCCGAACAGCTTCCCGGCGGAGGAATTAGGTTCAAGACATGGTCTTGGCTAGAGCTTTCGATGGTCTCGATTCCATCCAACCCACAGGCGCTGATCGAGAGCATCAAAGGCGTGCCGGATGAGCGCCCGGCGATGTTTTCACCGACCGTCGTCTCGACGGATATCGAAGTCCAGCGCATCCGCTACCGCGTGCGCGAGATTGACAAGGCGCCGAAGCGAATCAAAGCCGACGAATATTACCGATTCCGGGATCTCGATTTCGTCAACGCGGCGAACGACGCCAAAAGCAAATTCGCCGTAGAGCGCCGGCAGCTCGTCGAGCGAGAAGTAGGCGTAAAGAGCACGTCGACTTGCTTCAGGAAGTCAACGCGGCGATAGCCAAGCCGCAGCATTCGGTGGCAACCTGGCCGGTGCGGAATTTGCCACGGCCAGAATATCCTGCCGGCATCCGCGTCGCCAACCCTAATGACGATCGCCTGCATGAGGCGCGAGCGGCGCTGATCGATTATTTCATAGACGTTGCGTACAAGGCCGCCGGCGAAAGCGGAGACGGCCCAATGCAAAACGTCGCCCTGCTCGATCTGATGTCGTTGCATGGGGAGGTGCTGGCCACGACGGAATGGAGCGGCCTTCGCATGCGCGAGCTCGAGTCGCGTGTTGCCGCGATCGAGGCTGATGCGACGGTCTTCCGCGGCGTCTTCCAAAGGAGCTTGCCCTACAGAAAGGGCAGCCTGGTCGTCTGCGGCGGCTCGCTTTGGTGTGCTCTCCGAAGCGTTGAAGAGGGCATCGTTCCAGACGGATCAACCCCGGACCATTGGCAACTTTGCGTCAAGAAGGGCGACCTCGGATGATCTCAAAAACGTCGAAAGGCCTCAGGACGATGCTGACAAAAACAGAGTTCCCTGACGTCGCATTTTCGGCAAACCTTGCAGGTGCCCGAGCCCAGCGCGGAATTGCGTGCAGCCGAGGCACGGCATCAGGAGGCAGCGGCCGAGATGGCAAGCGCTTCTGTCCGGATGAGGGCGGCTGAAAAGAAAGACGCGGATGCGAAGAATCTCGGTCGACCAAGCGAGGTCTCGGCGAAAGAAATGTCGGAGGTCATCGCCGACATGGAGCGCTGTTCCAAAACTGAAGCCGAAGCGCAGGAGTCTTTGGGCCGCATCCTCGAACACCGCAGAAAGGCGGTGCAAATCGAGATGGCCGACGTCGTTGGCGAGTTCGCCGAGACGATCAAGCGCAAGGTTGCTGAACTCGACGCGCTGTTGGCGCTCGGAACGAGCGTTGGCGATTCTTATCATCGAGGGGGCCATCTGAAGACCCCGGAGATCTTCACGGCATGCCCGCTGCTTAAAAACTACCTGCGCCCGATGCGAGCAGCGATGCAGCGTAGCGGGCTCGCCAAATGACGCCAGTAGAGAAAATATGGCTCTTGGCTGAAGCCAACGGGCGCCTCATCGCCGCCGGCCGTGAGGCGTGTCGAGATGCAAGTGAACTCGCGGCCGAAGGGAAGACTGAAGACGAGGTCATCGCCGCTATCAAGCGCTATGCCTACGAACAACTAGAGCCTTGGCGGGTGCGAGCGTATCGCGAAATCCGGCGTCTGATCGAAGAGGCGTCCGCCGCGACCATCGGCCGCAATAGGGGCGGTAAATGTCGGATCGTCTGCCGCTGGCCGTTGCCACCCAGCGGCAATCTAAGATTTCCACGGGTGGCAGTATCACCATCATCGCCGATTGGTCCGCTGCGCATTCCCGCTCTGTCATCGATGTTTATACGATCACCGGCTATACATCGAACACCCATGACGACATCAAGACTGCGACCGGTAACAATCCGACGATCAGCACTTTTGACGGTAGCATCTGCAGGCTGCGTCATCGCGGCGGCAAGCGGATTCGAGCCTTCTACGGGCGCGATGTCTTTCACTGGTGTGACGTTGGACGCTGAAGGCCAGTCAAGCGGCACTTTGGCCAACATGCGCAATGGTTGCGGCAAGATATCAGGCGTCGGACCCACAAGCACCTACAACGTGCAAGCAACCTCAACGGCAGGCTTCGAAGTCGTAGCGGCAATATCGTTTCATTAGGAAGGGTCGGCCTCCGGTTGCCTTTTTGCAGTCTTCCGCTTCAGGAGCGTTACCAGCACGGTCCGCATTGACGAGTGCTCTGCGCTATCAAGCTCAACAATCCAATCATCGTTATGCTTATGCCAAGGGAAATTCGCGTTTCGCAGCGCCTGTCGAAACGCTTTCGGATCAACGCCGACGGCTCGAGCCATGTCGGCGGCGCTTGTCAGCTTTGCCATCACCCCTCCTAAGCTTTCCGTCCAAGCATAGGCGCTTTCGGCTACTCGTTCAAACGGGGTAGGCGAACACCCAGGGCCGCGGCCGATTGCGGGGCCGGTGACGAGTAGGATAGCGTCTATTTCGAATGGGAGGCATGGCCAATGGCAGACGACGATTTTGTACAGGCTTATCGCTCCGGCGGAATCGGAGCCGTGAACGACCTGGTGACAGCGAAATTCGGCACCGGCGACAGCCTGATCGATGCGCTCGAAACGATGGAGGATACTGGCCTCTGGCGGATCCTATGGCATGAGGCCGACGGCAAGCCGGATTTCGGCGCCGTGATGGAATATCTTGGGGACGATTAACCGAACTGCGGACGCGAGAGTTCAGCTTGCGAGACAGCGAACTCACCGAGCGCCCCGGCCGCGGCTGGACGCCTTGGAAGGATGGCGTCATGTCGCGGCCTGAAGTGTTGCAAACGATCGTGCGAGATTGGTTGGTCATTGCCGGCCGGCTGGGTGCCGATACCTTTGATGAGGAGAGCGAGACTGAGGGAATGGCCTAGGCTCGGAACGCGCGACGCTCGCTGACTCTATCGCCACTCTTCGAGCCCCGGCAACTTCGCGCGCTTCGATCAGCCGGCGGGACCGGCAAACGCGCCGCGGTCGCCAGGACGCGCCAAGCGCTTCGCCGGTGTAGGGAGAAATCTGCCAGCCGAAACACACGCTCAGCGCGCGCTCACGCGCCGCGCGGAGGCCGGCCCCGGGCCGCGCATATAGTAGAGCTCTGGCCGGTAACGCGGTGCAACGAATTCGCGAAAGGCTGATGCCAACCGCGTGATCAAAGCCCAATGTTCCATGACCCAATCTTTCCCTTTCAGGAATGCTATGCGCGACCACATCCAGAGTCTCGCGTCCATCGAGGCGCTCCCTATGACCTTGTGCCGGCCGGCCGACATGATGGCAAAGTCCGCGACGCCGACGCCGATACGGTCTCGGGTGATGGACCGCTTGAACAAAAGACCGAGTCGGATTGGGTAGCAGCCAGAGATCCCCATGAGGTCTCGGACGACAAGAGGGCCAGCCCTAGGGCCGCGGCCAAGAACACTGCGGGAAGGCCGAACAGAAGCTTGCGCGACATCATTGTCCCAACCTCACACGCCGGTGTTGATGTGGAACAGGTCTTTGCGCCCGGCATGCCTGACGCTATGGAAGCAAGAACCGTGCCACGCTTGCCCCGGCGCACGATTTCCCGCCGGACTGATCTTTGCCGATGTCGCCTAAGCCGGGGCACGTAGGCGTCCTGTAATGGGTCAATACGCCTTGGCACCGCGATTGCATGGTCAGCTACGCCGGGTGTTGGGACCGGCATTGGGGCGATGGGGGCCTCGCCGCTTCGCGAATGGAGCGGCGAGGTTTTTCATTCAGCCATCAGCCTCTAAGGCGGCTCGACAGCCGATCCGGAGTGACGAGAGGCCGCCAAGATAATCCTGCACATCGATCCTGAGAAAGACCCCGAGCGGGGGCGGCTGTCTTCCCCGAGTTCTCCCGCTACCGGTTGACCAGCCACAGAATAATCGAGAGCACGATGCTGATCAGGATCCCGGTGGCGATCGGAACATAGAACGTGAAGTTCTCACGCTCGATCACGATGTCACCAGGCAGTCGGCCAAGGCCGATCCGTGACAACCACGGCCACAATAGGCCCACCGCAACTATGATGAGACCAACGACAATCAGGGTCCGCGACATGGGGCTGCGTCATGCCAGAAACAATTAGCGCGGGGACAGAGCACTAGCAGAATCCCGTTATGTTCACTGAAACAAAAGCCGGATCGGGCCGTGTGCAATCTGACGTCCCACACTCTGGCGACTCCAGTAGACCCTCCCGCTGGCTTCGGCCGGCGGGCTTTTTGTTCCGCCTCGGCTCCTCGATGAGGGACATTTCTGCCGCCGCGCTGTGGCCAGCGCGGCGGCAGAGTGAAGGTCTTCGAAAAGAGCACGGGCGAGCCGCCCTTCAGTGGTGATGGGCGGAAACCTTCTTGACGTATTCGGACACCAGTTCCGTCGGTGCCGACTGACTGACGTCGCCGACGCTAAGGATGCCGACCATCCGCATATTCTTGTTGATCACCGGCAACCTGCGGATTTTCAGTTCTTCCATGTGCCGTACGGCCTTGGCCAGATCGTCGTCTTCGCGGCAGCAGTGAATGCCGGCCGTCATGACATCGCGCGCCGTTGCGGTGCGGCTGTCGAAACCATCCTCCGCCAGTCCTTTGCAGACAATATCGCGGTCGGTCACCATTCCGATCAGTCGGTCGTTCTCTCCGATGGGAATCGACCCGATATCTTGGGCTCGCATCATTTTCGCCAGTTCGGTTACAGCGATTTCGGGGCTGACCCAGTCGACACCCTTATGCATTGCGTCTTTGACTTTCATGGCGGACCTCCCTTGCTGGGGTTGGAGAATGTCCCTCTGTCCCATGCTACCGCGGACGGGGCTTGGCTGCCAGAGTTCGTTCCTCCTGCCGAAACAGAACAGCGGGCGCGAGCGAATGTTCCGGTCGGCCCTTTAAGCAAGAGCTAAACGGAACGGAAACGGCTCTCCGCTATTGAATCAAATTCGAGTTTTGCGTGGGGCGTTCCGATGAGTAAGCGCGCCGCGGGGACCGGTGGAGTTTATCGAGCCGTTCGTGCCGACCCTGGTCGAGAAGCCGCCCGAGGGGGACGGCTGGATTCACGAGGTGAAGTTCGACGGCTACCGCTCTCAGATCGTCAGGGATGCCGAGGGCGTGCGCATCTTCACCCTGCGCGGTCTCGACTGGACATCGAAGTATCGCGACTCGCTAAAGCAGCAGCCGAGCTTGAGGTCGAGAGCGCCATCATCGACGGCGAGGTGATCGTCACCAACGAGGCTGGGTTGTCCGACTTCAAGGCGCTGCGCAAGGCCATCACCAGTCGGCAGCATGCCCTCTATATCCAGTTCAGCCAGGCTCTACCTGGCGACGCCAAGGCGATCTTTCACCTGGTCGACCAGGCCGGACTTGAGGGCATGGTGTCGAAACGTCGGGACAGCAAATATCGCAGCGGCCCGTCGACCAATTGGCTGAAGGCGAAATGCTTCGCGGTTGGCGAGTTCGAACTGCTGGGCGTCGAGCGCGAGGCCGGCAAGCCGGCATTCGCCCTTATGGGCGAGATCGGCACGCGCAAATATGTTGGGTCGGCCTTCATCAATTCGAGCCGGGCGATCCGCGAGCGCCTATGGAAGCGGGTCCAGGAGCACGCCGGGCCGGCGCCGAAGGGGATGAAGCGGCCGGCGACGCAATGGGTCAAGCCGGGGCTGATAGGCCGCGTCAAGCACCTGCGCGGCGAGGAAGACCTGCGGCATGCCTCGCTGCAGGACTTCCGGGAAGAGGATTGACCACCATGAAACGCAAGCCCAGCAAATCCGGGTTCAACAAACTGCTCGCGGCCGACACGACACTGCTGTCGGCCGAACCGCTGATCGGATTGCTCGAACTGGAGACCGACACCGGCACGATCGAGCTGGCCATGAATAGGATCCTGGCCGAGCAACTTCTGTTTGCCATCGTTGAATTTCTCCAGGCAGGCAAGGGAGATGACGCGCCAACATTTGCGGTCGAGCGTTCGAATTAGGGTCGCGGAGCAAAGCACCTCGCAGCGCTTGCACAAGCGCTCGCCAGGACGCGCGGGGCTCTTCTCCGCTGGGGTAGACAGCGGCCAGCCGAAACGCTCATTCATCGGCTACGCGGCGCACGCGATGCGCCCCAGCTCAAGGGGCGGAAGCTTTGGGCGATTAAAAGCGGCTGGGAAAAGTCCGCAACTTCAGGGTTTTGGCGAGTGGCTCCCAGCTAAAGCCCCACCCGCCGTTACCACCGCCCATTCGCTGCGTTCCGGCTGCCTCCGACCTTAATTGCAATCCGTAAGGAACATTGCCTATTCGCTGCCGTTAAGAGCGAGGACCGACTGTACTGGGCCCGGAACGGTGTAGGCAACACTGCAGCGCTCGTTCTTTAGGAACTCGCTGCGAATTCAGGGATGAGAATGATGAGCGACGCAATTTCCAACTCCGGCCAGGAAGAAAATTTGGCTTACTCGACCGCCAGTGACGACGCTCACACGATCTTGCTGAACAAAGTCAGTTGGGGCGCCATTTTCGCGGGAGTGGTCGTCGCGCTCGTAACGCAAGTCCTGCTGACCATGCTGGGTGCGGGTATCGGCATCGCCACACTCGATCCCGGGACCGGGGACAATCCGGAGGCATCGACCTTTTCGATTGTAGCCGGAATCTGGTACGTCCTGTCCGGCATTGTTGCTGCGTTCGTCGGCGGCTACATCGCTGCTCGGATGTCGGGCAAGACACTCCCGACCACGGGCGCGTTTCATGGCCTGACAACATGGGCACTCACAACCTTGCTGGTCTTATACTTTCTCACCAGCACCGTCGGCATGATTGTTGGAGGCGCTTTCAGTGGCATCGCAAGTGCCGTTGGCGGCTTGGGTGAGTCTGTAGCGCAGACCGCGGCACCGATTGTCGCCGAGGCCAATCCTCTCCAAGCGATTGAAGCCCAGGTGCGCGCGACCGGAACAAATCCGGAAGCGCTAAACAATGCGGCCATTAACGGAATGCGTGCGCTCGTCCTGGGCAGCGAGGCGGATGCGGCCGAGGCGCGTCAAAACGCGGCACAAGCACTGGCGACGGCGCGCGGCATTCCGCTCGAACAAGCCACGCAACAGGTAACGCAGATGGAACAGCAATATCGCCAAGCCGTCGAGCAGGCGCAGCAACAAGCGGCGGAAGCTGCAGATGCCGCTGCTTCGGTCGTATCGACCGGCGCGCTTCTGGCATTCGTTTCCCTTGTCCTTGGCGCGATTGCGGGCTGGTTTGGTGGCCGTTCTGGGGTGGTCCACCCAGTCTTTGCCGACCGCCTTATACCTACTCGCCGAGGTTTGTAAATTGACGAGAGCCTCACTCTCAACTGCCTGAAATCAATCCGCCGGACGGACCAGCTATGGCCGGATGGTGGTACGTCTACCCGTGTTGTTTGGTTGGCAATGAAGCAAATTTGGTCTCAACGAAAAGTACCCGTACGGCCTCGGCCCTATAATCGTGCGCCGGCCCATGGAGTCGAGCTGATCAGCCAGTCCGCTAGTCCATCGGCCTGCTACAGCGTGGCCTATATCCAATACGGCCGGATTCCATAGTAGTCGTAAACGCGGCGGCCACTCTCGGCATTCCAGTCGAAATCCTGGTCGCGACCATAGCGCGGAGCGCCTTCGACTTGCTCCTTCGTGATGTCAATGCGGAAGCCTGCAAGGCTCTCGTCATAGTCGAGCTTCTGCCACGGCAGCGGATAGTAGTCGTCGCCAATTCCAAGAAAACCACCAAAGCTGAGAACGGCATAGGATACCCTGCCGCCCCTCTTCTCGAGGATCAGCCTTTCGACCTGCCCGATGTGATTTCCCTGGATGTCATAGACGTTGGTGCCGACGACCATGTCGCTGGCGATAAGATCGTGGGTCTCGCGAATGTCGGGGTCCTGGTTTGTCATGATTTGCTCCTTCCCGTCGGTATGGAGCAAAAACGGGCCCGTGCCCGCGAGGTTCCAGGGAACTTGTGCAGATCAGCGAGCGCGCTTATCGCCCAGCGACTTTGTTTAGCCCTCTGATAGCGACGAACTTTTTCCAGATAAGAAAGATTCTCCTGCAGCGACACAGGGAAAACAATTATGGCTAATCTCGCATTGGCGATGCTGGGCATCTGGCATACCAAAACAGGGACAAACTTGGCGCGCTGCGTAATGAACGTCTTCGCTGAAGGACCGGCTGTGGAGCCGTGTTAGGGAACGCGCCGGGCCACCGCCAAAGGGCATGAAGCGACCGGCCACGCAATGGGTCCAGCCGGGGCCGAAGCTGCGGATCAAGCATCTGCGCGGCGACCACAGCCATATACGCCATGCGTCGTTGCTGGGTTTCGGGGAGGAGGAGTGACGGACCGCCAGTCATTCTTGCCGCCCCCCATCTAACCTGATCTACTCTCATCTTATTTGGTGGAGGCAGGGGCAGGCATGGCGATCTCAGAGTGGACACCACCTGCGCGCGCGCGGCCGTCTGCAGCTTACCTCGGGGAGACAAGCCCGGAACCGATTTACGCCGCAATCGGAAAAGCAACCACGCAGTGGGAACACAACGAAGTGGTGCTATGTCGGCTGTTCCAATTTTTCTGCGAGACGCCTTCTTTCGCAGCATCACAGGTCTATGGAGAACCAACCGGTTTTGCTGGCCGGCTCGCATTGGTGCAGGTCGCATCCGATGAATTCTTTTTGCGCCGGCCGGAGAGCATCGAAAATTTGGAGCAACAGGCCCGAGCCGATGCTCTTGTGCGCGCTTTTGCGCAGGCCAGCTTCGAGCGCAATAAGATCGTACATGCTATGGTTTCGAGGCCACAACCTGATACCGTCGAGCTAGGCTATTATCTGACGCCGTCTTACTACTCTACGAAGAAGCGGAAGTTCGATCTGGAAGAAGGCTGGCCAATGGGGGGCAACTACTTCTACCGGAGCGCAGAGATCCTGCGCTGCTTTGAGCGATTCGAGGACCTTTTAAACGAAGGCATGCACCTCTGGCTGCTTTTACAGGAGACGCACGGGGTTCCCGAGGGCGTTCAATATGTACCGAGAGTAGCTGCACCGCAGAGACTAAATCACCAAGGTGCGATACCGCCACACCGAAGGGCGGGCGAAAAATAGGCCTTACTCGCCGGCCCCGCGTCCGTCGGGGCAACGGCTTAGCCGTTCCCACCGTCTCGATGATTGCCTTGGCCAGCGGCACTACCGAGGGGGATGAAGAGCCAGCGACACAGGGGTCAAGCCGGGGATGATCGGCCGTGTGATGCACCTGCACGGCAAGGAGACCTGCCGCGTGCTTCGCCACAAGATTTTCGAGAGGGGAACACTAAAAGTGGGCCTTGCGTTGTTTCCCGCCGACGTCCTATCTAGCCCGAACTACTTTCAATCTCAGGGGGGCGGTATGAAACAGAATCAGGAAGGCAATCGGCGGTCATCCGTAGGCGGCGCATTGGCCATCGGGCTTTTGATGTCGAGCATATCTCTGGCAGGGTGAACTACAGGCTCAACTAGCGGTGCGCATGGATGGCTTAGGAAGGGAGATTTTGACGGGGTTACCGAAGCAATGTTTAAGAAAGGCATGATGCCCGTAGCGATCGACTGCCGGTTCGATAGCACAGCTCCGGGCAAAGCGGCCTATGGATCAAAAGTTACGTGGAAACCTGCCGCCCCCAGAGACATTCGCTGGGTAATGCATGTCGGCACTCCCGATTACGTTGCGAGCAGTGAAGCTAAATCACGCGCAATCGGCCTTCATCGCGTGTTTTCAAAAAGGGTTCGTGACAAAGCAACGGGTCAAGTAGTTCAGTGTACGATCTCGACGGATTGATCCTCTCAGCGGTGTTTCGCAAGCCTCACTTCAGGAGCCCTGGCAATCGATCTCGCGATCGGCGTATTCGCCCTGTCGTCTTGGCGGTCTGATCATCCGGGCATCCTCAGAGGTATCGCTCGCCTTCGGCGCGGTGCTCGAAACAGGACCAGTGCGGAGTCTGCCTTGGCTTGGCGAAGCCCCAGCCCGCATTCTTGCCACAGCCGGGATGCTCGCACTTGTGGTGCTGAATGCCTGGCGCGGTCACCTCTGGCCTCGGCAGGCGAATTTCATCGCTCAAAGCGCATGCTCCGCAGGTTTCACTTTGATGGAAAGATTCCACAGGGCGTCTTGACGATCAAGGAAAATGTTCCTTATTCGTTCTCATGGCGCACGATCCGATCGACACCCTGGGAAAGGCGACCCGGCACAACATGCTCGTCAAGGCGGAATGCAGCTGCGGCAACGTGCGCTACTGCCGCTCCGCCGATCTCATGATGGTCTATGGCGGCGGCATCGACCCGCTGAAGCTTAAATTCGACTGCAGCCGGTGCAAACCCGAGATCAAGATCACGCTGCTCGAAGTGCATCCCGAGCACCTTCCCAAGCGATTGATGATCCACAAGCCGATGAAGGGTCCGGACGGCAAAATCCATTGGACCACCGAGCGGTTCCGTGGATGAGCGAGCGCCTCAAGGTCCGTTTCGCCTATCAGCGCGGCTGGCAAGTCGTGGATGGCAGCACGGTCGTGCGGACCTTCGAAAAGAAGGAGGACGCGTTCCAGTTCTTGGTGGACCGAGGCGCCCGCGTCCGGTTGGAATGGAGCAGGACCGTCATCGGCGGGAAAGCACCGCCATATGACTTCGCGGCTAGTTTCATGCAGGATACAGTCGGCCGCATCCTGAAGACGCTCCACGGCAAAGAAGCCGGGACATGGTTCTGGACATGTTATGAAGGTGGCGCGAACGGGAAGGTGCCCACGAAGGACGAAGCGGTCGTCGGCGTCGAGCGAGCCTATACCCGCCGCGTCGTCAAAGCGGACTGGCGGGCCATGTGACATAAAGAGTGTCGCCGGCTAGTGTCCCATCAAAAAGTCGTGCAATTCACGGTGTTGCCGAAGCGGTTGCAAGTCGTTGTTCTTGGCTGACTGTTCTGCATGTTGGCAAAGGCCGCATTCGCTCGGGCGGAAGCCCTGCCGCGAGACGAAATCGACTCGTTTTGGATGCATTGGGCCATGGCTGGGGTTCCTGGCTCGAAGCCGTAGGAAACGCAAGCCGAGTGGATCGAAGACGATGCGCGGCTGACCAGACTGGCGCAGGATGGGCGATTGGCGAGTCCTACGGCGCGTCAGGACGCGCGGGAGCCGCATCCCGGTCCATAAGACCAGCCAAGGGCGAGATCGCGTCCAGCGGCTCGCCTGCGTTTCAAAATTCAAACCCAGGCGCTTGCCAAACGGCCAGTTTCCGGCCACGGCCCGCCTAAGAACGACATGGCAGGGAACCGATTTAACAAAATCTGAGTTTCAATTGTTAACCCAAGGTGAAAGTCTTAGGGAGCAACACAATGAAAACCATCCATCATCTCCTCGCCGGCACCGGTATGGTGCTGATTTCAAGTGCATTTTTCGGCTCAACGGCGACCGTTCCAGCATTTGCGCAGGCGATTGAGCGCCAGATCTCGGCGGGGAAGCAATGTCGCTTGTGCCCGCCGCTCACCAATGGCGAGGGCCATCCGACAGGCACAGCTAGTAGGGACACCATCGCCGGCAGCGGCAGCGTCGGCGACCACGGCACCGGCAGCGTCGGCGACCACGGCACCGGCAGCGTCGGCGGCACCGGCAGCATCAGCGGCAGCGGCAGCATTGACGGCAGCGGCACCGGCAGCATCGGTGGCAGCGGCAGCATTGACGGCAGCGGCACCGGCAGCATCGGCGGCAGCGGCAGCATTGACGGCAGCGGCAGCATTGACGGCAGCGGCAGCATTGACGGCAGCGGCACCGGCAGCATCAGCGGCAGCGGCAGCATTGACGGCAGCGGCACCGGCAGCATCAGCGGCAGCGGCAGCATTGACGGCAGCGGCACCGGCAGCATCAGCGGCACCGGCAGCATCAGCGGCAGCGGCAGCATTGACGGCAGCGGCACCGGCAGCATCGGCGGCACCGGCAGCATCGGCGGCAGCGGCAGCATCGGCGGCAGCGCCACCGGCAGCATCGGTGGCAGCGGCAGCATTGACGGCAGCGGCAGCGTCGGAGGCAGCGGCAGCGTCGCGCGCTGACAACGGCGTGCAATAGCGGCAATGTTAACGCCGGATTCGGCAACGGTGGCGAAGGTCCTGCCGACGAGATCGAGATTGCCTGAGTCATGACCTGACCGCGATCAGCGCCGCGAACGCATCGCGGGCAGCCTGTCGATGCCGAGCCAGCCGCGCTTCGTGCTCAGCGGGCCAGCTTGCCGGGATGTAGCGGTTGATCGCCGCCTCGACCAACGCACGCGAACCACGCAGATCGCGAACCAGCGCATCGGCCTCAACCTTTCGCCGACCTTGACTGGCGATGTAGTTCTGGACGTAGGGCTTGCGGCGATCGGGGTGACCCGGATCGCCGAGGTCCTTGCCGCTGCCGGTCTCCAAGTTCTCGATCCAAGGCAGGCCGAGGTCGCCGATCTGCTCGCGTGTCAGACCGATGCGCTCGACGCGGATCGGCGACGGATCGAAGTCGACGCCCTTGACGTTGGCGCAGTCCATCAGGTTCGACTTGATGACATCGGAGATCAGCAGGCCAGCGGGATCGTGGTCGCCGACGTGGAGCAGGACGCACTTCCGCCCGGCTTCGTGGTGGGTCTTGAACCGCATCAGCATTCGGCGGCGCAGGTTGATGTCGGCGAAGCCCTTGCTGGGGGCAAGGGGTCGTCGGTTCGAATCCGGCCACTCCGACCAAATAAATCAAAGGCCTAGCCGGGAAGTCCCTAGCCGAATAAGCTCAAAATCGGAAAAAAATGGGGTCCTCTCGGGTCCATAAACCGGGGGGAATCGATGCCGCAAGGGGAAACTAAATCGAATATCCAGATTGCAGGCGAACTATTCGGGACTGATTGGATAGCGAAGCAGCGTGAAATTCACGGCGATGCGGCGGATGCTGAAATCGCACGGCAGCTGAAGCAGTTCCAAGACAGGCGCGCGGGCCGCTCCAAGCCCCTCGCCGCACACGAGTCTCTGTCTCCAGTGACAGGCTACGGCGTATATTCCTACGATGAGGAGACCAGCACCCATAAGGTGAGCATCGCGATGCTCAATACCAGTCGACACAACTTTTCGGCGGAATACGAGGCTGGCTATCGGGCGAGACACGCGGGCCAACCTGTTGCGGCAAATCCATATCGAAGCAAGAAGGCCCGTGACAGATGGGAGCGCGGTTGGCTTAAGCGCAACCGCTATGGAGATGACCACTGGTTGGTTGAGCCGATCACCGACAACAAGGCCGTAATCTACGTTCTCGCAATCCTCTTTTTCATCGTCCTACCGATCATACTTGCCTTAACGGCATCTCTCATTAGGTCTCTGGGGGTCCACTTCAACGGAGCACGGTCAAAACGCTGATCGACCGTGGGATTGATGCCGACGCAAGGGCTGGTTTGGTCGAGCAATTCGTCCGGCTCAGCGCTCGCTTGCCCGATCTGAGGCAGGCTGAGAAAACGTCAGGATCGTTGGCTTCGACGCGAGCGCTCAACGTGGCGGTTGCCGAACAGCGGCGGCTGATTGTCGAGGTGTAGCCGCCGGAAGAGGCGCACCGATTGAGGATAGAAATTCTAGCGATCATCGCCGCTGTCAAAGAGATGTGCGCCCGAGGCGAAGATTTCCAAACGATCAGGAATTTTGTCAGAACCCAGTGTCAGCAAAATCACATGGACTGGAAGAGGGCACGGGAAATATGAGCACCGCACCGTTCCCTGGCGTGGAGATTCCCACCGTCGAGCCACTGGCTCTTGTCGACACTTTTGTCACCAGCGCACGCCCGCTACAGGCTATTGGCGACAATATGCGCCTGCTGCTCGTAGTGTCTGGCCGGTCAATCCACGACAAATCTCCGGAGAACTCGCTGGTGGCCAAACTTGTCGGCAGTCGATCGGACATGTTGAAAATCGCAGCGGCGATTGTTCGGGGCTGTGACACAATCCGCACCGACGCGAGCGCCACTGAAGTAGCAAACGCATTCCTTGAATTTCTCGATGCCCCCGCTGGGCGGCACTGATCAATCGGAAAAGCATTTCCACTTGCTAGCCCGCTGCCTCACGGTGGCGGGCTTTTTCATGTAGTCATGTCGCGTTCATGTCGCGTGGACTAGCCGACAACTTCCGGGAACTGTTGGAAATCAACGGAACTGGCTTGCAACATGGCGCGACATGAAATCAGCCCCCTGGATGCATTCTAGTGCACCTAAGTGACTGATTTAATTTGGTGAATTTTGGTAGCGGGAGAGGGACTTGAACCCCCGACCCCAGGATTATGATTCCCGTGCTCTAACCAACTGAGCTACCCCGCCAGGGCGGCGAAAGGTCCGAAATCCGCCTTAAATCAGAAGGCATGTCGAAGCGTTCGCCAAGGTCGGGCGGATATAAGGTTGGGACGCCAAGCCTGTCAAGCATCGATGCAGCCGGCATGCCGCCACTTGTGTCGCATCGTGCTTTTCCGAAATCGGAATCGATCTTCCGTAACGATGCGAAGGTTCACCGTCTTGAGACGTGTACCTTACGCGTTCGAGCGGACGCAGGTCGCTCTAATGGCGAAAAGCTTTGCCGGGCAGATAATTGGGCGCAGAAATGCCGGGGTTGAGTTCGGCGGGGCGCGCCGCTATGTCTCGGCCACGAAATTCTAGAGTTGGAATTGATGAAACCGCGCATTGCAGTCCTCGGTTGCGGATACTGGGGCAGCAACCACATCCGCACCCTCAAGGCGCTCGGCGCGCTACACGCGGTCTCGGACGTCAATCCTGCCCGCGCCGAAGGCTTCGCCAGTGAGCAGGATTGCCTGGCGATCGAGCCGGAGGCGCTCTTTGTCCGCAGCGACGTCGATGCCATCGTCATGGCGCTGCCGCCGCAGTTCCACGCCGATATGGCGGTGCGCGCCGTCCAGGGCGGCAAGGACGTGCTGGTGGAAAAGCCAATCGCGCTGACGGTGGCGGATGCCGAGCGCTCCGTGAAGGCGGCGGCCGACAATGGCCGCGTCTTCATGGTCGGCCATGTGCTGCGCTTTCATCCAGCCTTCGAGACGTTGAAGGCGCTGATCGACAATGGCGAGCTCGGCGAGGTCCGCTATATCCATTCGCACCGCCTCGGGCTCGGCAAGTTCCATACCGAAAACGATGCGCTGTGGGACCTTGCGCCGCACGATCTGTCGATGATCCTGGCCATCACCGGCACGGAACCGATCGAGGTGCGTGGCGAGGGGGCAGCGCTCCTCGACAATCTCAGCGATTTCGCGCATTTGCACATGCGCTTTCCCAATGGTCTGCGCAGCCATCTCTTCGCGTCGCGGCTCAACCCTTACCGCGAACGGCGGCTGACCGTGGTCGGCACCAAGGCGATGGCGGTGTTCGACGATGTCGAGCCGTGGGAGCGCAAGCTCGCCGTTTACCGCCACGCGGTGTGGCAAGACAGCGGCCAATGGGCCTTCACCACCAACGAGCCGTCCTATGTGGCGGTGGGCGAGGGCATGCCGCTGACGCGAGAGCTCGAGCATTTCCTCCAGTGCATCGAGACGCGGGCAGAACCGCGTACCAGCGGCGAGGAAGCCATCAGGGTGCTGCGTATCCTGACCGCTGGCACGGTTATCCACACCGGTTCGTCTTCCTGAGAGAAAAATGCGGCTGTATCAGAGCCTGATCCATCCCGATAAAATCGGGATCATCGTCTATTCGGCGGGAATCTGCGCCGGGCGGGCTGCCAGCCGCGTCAGCATCGCCTCGGCCTCGGGGCCACGCTCGGAACGCTCGATGAAGCCGCCGCCGAACACGCGGGCTTCGTTGCCGTCGTCGGAATAGAGCACGCAGGCCTGGCCGGGCGCGATGCCGGACTCGCCGTCGACCAGTTCAACCGAAGTGATCCCGGCGTTGTGATGCAGCACGGCCGGGCGCGGCGGGCGTGTCGAGCGGACCTTGGCGAAAAGCTCCAGCCCGGCCGCCGGGATATCTGACAGTGCAGCGTCGCCCAGCCAGTTCATGTCGCGCAAATAGATCTTATGCGTCTCCAGCGCTTCGCGCGGGCCAACGACGACGCGGGCCCGATCGGCGTCGAGATGGACGACGTAGAGCGGCTCGCCCGAGGCGATGCCGATGCCGCGGCGCTGACCGATCGTGTAGCGCAAAATGCCTTCATGGCGGCCGAGCACGCGGCCGTCGATATGGACGATGTCGCCCGGATTGGCAGCAGCCGGCTTCAGCTTGGCGATGATGTCGGAATATTTGCCCTGCGGGACGAAGCAGATGTCCTGGCTATCCTGCTTGGCGGCGACCGTCAGCCCCATTTCCTCGGCGATGGCGCGAACCTGCGGCTTCGACAGGCCGCCGAGCGGAAAACGCAGATAGTCGATCTGCGCCTGCGTGGTGGCGAACAGGAAATAGCTCTGGTCGCGGTCCGCGTCGACCGGCCGGTACAGTGCGCGATGGGCGCCGTTGGCGCTGGAGCGGATGTAATGGCCGGTGGCCAGCGCGTCGGCACCGAGCTCCTTGGCGGTCGCCAGAAGGTCGGCGAATTTCACCGTTTGGTTGCAGGAAACGCAAGGGATCGGCGTTTCGCCGGCGACATAACTCTCGGCGAAGGGGTCGATCACCGCCTTGCGGAAGCGCTCCTCGTAATTGAGCACATAGTGCGGAATGCCGAGCGTCTCGGAAACGCGGCGGGCATCGTCGATATCCTGGCCGGCGCAGCATGAGCCGGCCCGGTGCGTTGCCGCGCCGTGGTCGTAGAGCTGCAGCGTGACGCCGACGACGTCATAGCCTTCATGCTTCAAAAGGCCGGCAACGACCGACGAATCGACGCCGCCCGACATGGCAACAACGATGCGGGTATCTTCGGGGCGTCCGGGAAGGTCGAGGCTGTTCATGGTTCTTTCGTTCTGCACGGCGCCTTGGATGACGGCGCTTGAATGCCAATGGCCGGAATATAGGTCAAGCTTTCCGGGTGCGCCAGCTTCGCGAGCCGGCGGATTTTTCGAATGGATACGGCGCTTGCGGGCAGATGCCTCAAATGCCGACGAAAAGACTAACGCGCCGTTCATGATCCTTACCTAGCTATTAGGGTTCGCTTAGGCAATTTTTAAAGCTGTGGCGGTAATGTGGTGGGGATTGGGTCTTTGAGTTTTTAGTAGAGAGTACGATGACCGATCTTGTTAGACCGCGCGTCAAATATGTTATCGGGCCTGACGGCAGCCCCCTTACGATTGCCGATCTGCCGCCGACGAACACACGTCGCTGGGTTATCCGGCGCAAGGCCGAAGTTGTGGCGGCGGTGCGCGGCGGGCTTCTGAGCCTCGAAGAGGCATGCCAGCGTTATAAGCTGACCACCGAGGAATTCCTGTCCTGGCAAGCGTCGATAGACGAATATGGCCTTGCCGGGCTGCGCACGACGCGCATCCAGCAATATCGGCATTAGGGCTGGTTCAAGGAACTCAAAAAGGCGCGACAATCCGCGCCCTTTTCGCTTTGCCGCAACGGTTCTCTCTGCTTCAGACCGTCAGCACCGTGTTGCCGATCGGCTTGGCGGCGGGAAAGGCTTGGATAGCGCCCGCATCTTCGAGCGGGTCTTTGCCACATTAGGCGGCAAGCTCTTTCGCATCGACCTAGCCAAGTTCCACAAGGCCTGCGCGGTCGGGCCCGCTGGACATCCGCTCGACGCGCCGAACTCGGCCAGAACCCGATGGGCTACTCAATCAGAAGGTCCTGGTCGGAACCGCATACGCCCGACATTAGGGATGCCCGGATGCGGCCGGTCGCGGAATATGAAGGGGATTTGGTAGCATAGGCCTTAAACTGGCGGCTGCTCGACCAATGGGCGGCGACGTTCCAGATGAGCAACGCCCTGATCGCTGGGTGTTGACTGGCCTTAAAGCCTTGTTTTCAGCCGATCATGGCGCTGCGGCCGCCGGTCTCGGCGTCGCGAATCTTGGTGTCGCGTGATTCGAGCATTTCCGCTTTGGAAAGCTCCGCTTCGGCTTCGCCGAGCAGTGATTCGGCAACGCTTCGCTGCTGGGCGAGATCGCTTTGCGAATTTCTGAGATTGTCGCGGCGCAGGCGCGCTGCCTTGGCGAAGGTCGGATAGGCAAAATGGTTGATGTCGGTAATGCCGGCTTTCTTTTCTTCGGCCGTGATCTGAAGCTCCAGTTCGACAGCCATGCGCTCGAATTCGGCGATCATCATGTCGAGTTGCAGCAATTGCCGCCGCTTCTCGTTCACCTGAAACTGCTTCAGCCGAACGAGGTTTTCACGTGACTTCATGATTCGGTACTCCTGGAAACGCACACCTGCACATATCGTCCAATCCACCTGGCAAACTCAGGCTTCACCCGTCTCCACCGACTTTACCGGAACTATGGGAAACAAATTCCTAAAGTTTTTTGCCGGCGGTAACCATTCGTTTACGGGCATTGTTAATCATACGGCTCAGGACTTAAGGCCGGGTAAAAATTCCGGCTCTCGATGCGGAAGCACGGCCAGCGAGTCTCTGGAGTCACTTAGTCGGAGTCATTAATGTTTTGCATTAGCGTTTTCGTTCTGTGATTCACTATTAGATTCAACAAGGTGTAGAAAGGGGTTAAAAAATCTGATACCGTCAGCGGCACGGAATTAGGTTTTGTTAACCATTCGATGGCAGCCTCTGCTCAGGCAATCACTGCTCCGGTCCTGGACGGGTCGTGAAATGGTCCGGCAGCAGAAAAGGGGAATGAAATGCGTGTTCTGCTGATAGAAGATGACAGTGCGACCGCACAAAGCATCGAGCTGATGTTGAAATCGGAAAGTTTCAACGTCTATACGACCGATCTTGGCGAAGAAGGTGTCGATCTAGGCAAGCTCTACGACTACGACATCATCCTTCTCGATCTCAATCTGCCCGACATGTCGGGTTACGAGGTCTTGAGAACACTTCGCCTTTCCAAGGTGAAGACCCCGATCCTTATCCTCTCCGGCATGGCCGGCATCGAGGACAAGGTACGTGGCCTCGGCTTCGGCGCGGACGACTATATGACCAAGCCGTTCCACAAGGACGAACTGGTCGCCCGCATCCACGCTATCGTGCGGCGTTCCAAGGGCCATGCCCAGTCGGTCATCACCACCGGCGACCTGGTGGTCAATCTCGACGCCAAGACCGTTGAGGTCGGTGGCCAGCGCGTGCATCTGACCGGCAAGGAATACCAGATGCTGGAGCTGCTCTCGCTGCGCAAGGGCACTACGCTCACGAAGGAAATGTTCCTCAACCACCTTTACGGCGGCATGGACGAACCGGAACTGAAGATCATCGACGTCTTCATCTGCAAGCTGCGCAAGAAGCTCGACGCCGCTTCCGGCGGCCAGAACTACATCGAGACGGTTTGGGGTCGCGGCTATGTGCTGCGCGAGCCGGAAGATATCCGCGTCAGCGCCTGAGCTGACGACGCCGATCCGATTGATTTTCCGACAAAATCCGGCTTCGGCCGGACTTTTGCGTTATAGCGCAGACATTAGAGCGCCGATTTTCAGGGCCATGCGCCAGGGGTGGCGAATCAGGCTGCAATTCTCAGGGTGCGGAAGCACTCGAGAAGTTGCGGCCGATTGAACGGCTTCAGCAGATAGCCTTGAGCGCCGGCGCGCTTTGCCCGCATGATCGAAGCGACGTCGACCTCAACCAGCGAAATGAGGATCTGGGGCCGTATCGGACCCTCCATGGCGCGTACGCGGCGGATGACGTCCTCCGCCTGCATGTCCGGCAAGGCGCCGTCGACAACGATGATATCCGGCATGTCAGCAGTGCACATCTCGACCGCGTCAAAACCGCGCGCAGCTTCGATGACCAGCATGTCGGAACCACCCAGGATGCGCTTTGCGACCTTCCTGATGACGCTCGAATCATCGATGAACATGCAGCGTTTCATTTCCGGGCCCTCTGTTCCATGCGGCAATCCGGCAGCGTCGCGGTACTGAAAGGCACGGTAGGATCAATCCGGTAAAGAAGCTGAAAAGCCGATAGATAAAATTTTTGCAAGAGCAGCTTTTACGGAAACTTCTTGACGATGCGTCGGTCGAACTAGCCTGGAAGGTTCATTTCATTCGACCGTGAAGGCGTAGTAAACATTGTCTAAAAATACTTATCTGTTCTTGTCACTCACCTTAGTAACTTTAAGCGGCCGATAGCACGATTTCTTCTGCGGTTGCGTGTATCGATATCGTCATGTTCGCCTCGCGCGCCAGAAGCAGCGTGTAGTAGGGCTGCACCGAATGCGCGTCGATCGGTTCCTCAGGCTTGTTGCCGGAATGGAGTTCCAGAAATTTGGGCGGCACGCGCAGCATCGGACCGCTCGCGGCGAGCGCAAAGCGTGGTTCTGTGTCGAGGCTTTCAAGCGTAACCGTAAGCTTACCGCCACGCGGAATGGCGGCGTTGGCGACGAGAATGAGGTTGAGTAGCAGCTTTACCTTGTTCTTGGGCAGCAGCGCACGGGTTCCGTTCCAGACCAGTTCCGGCTTTTCGTTCTTCAAAAAGGCGATCGCAACGGCCTCGGCGTCCCCCGTGTCGATCATCATGCCGGCAGAACCGGCTGCGCCGAAGGCGATGCGGGCGAATTGCAGGCGGGCCGAAGCGTTTTTGGCGCTCTGGCGAATCAATTTCATGGCATCTTCGTCGGCGCCGCCTTCGTCGAGCAGCTCAAGCCCGTTGTTTATGGCGCCGACCGGCGAAATGATGTCGTGGCAGACCCGGCTGCACAAAAGCGCCGCGAGATCGGGTGCGGAAAGGGTGAAAAGCTCGGCCATTGGCGAAAGTCCCTGCAAAATTTCACTAAAAATGGCCGGGCGATCGATGATCACGCCTGTCCACACGAATCACGCTCTCTCCCAAGGCCTACTGAATACACAGCGGCTGAGCGTGCAGCAACAAATCCGGAATTGCCGTTATCGAAAATGGTGTGTTCACGCAGGGTGCGGATACTGCGGGGCGACGCGAAACCACCTCGAAACCAGCCTTCTAACCGCCATCTTCATGTGAAAGCTTAATGGTTGAAAAAGGATTACGGCATAGTTTGCCCATAACAGTCATCCTTAACGGCCGCCAAAGAGCCGCACGGATGCGAGGCGTCGGCGAAAGTGCTCCCTGACGGAGATTGGAAGCATGTTTTCCCGATACTACGACCGGAGTTCTTTCCGTGTCATCTCAATGGCGATCGCTCTCATGGGCCTTGTCGTCGTCTTTTCAACCTCGCCTTCGCGGGCCCAGGAATACACCGCTCAGGAGATCGTCGATTCCGGTCATAAATTCTTCGGCGCGACGTCGGGCGGTCTCGCCACCGTCGTCGAGAAGATTTTCGCCTCCTACGGCCTGCCTAATGGCTATTTGCTTGGCGAGGAGGGCTCGGGCGCGCTGATCGGTGGCCTGACCTATGGCGAAGGCACGCTCTACACCAAGAATGCCGGCGATCACAAAGTGTTCTGGCAGGGCCCGTCGCTCGGCTGGGATTTTGGCGGCGAGGGCTCGCGGGTGATGATGCTGGTCTACAATCTCGACGATGTGAACAGTCTCTACAATCGTTTCGGCGGCGTTGCCGGCTCCGCCTATCTCGTGGCTGGCGTCGGCTTCAACGTGATGAAGAACAACAATGTGCTGCTGGTGCCGATCCGTACCGGCGTAGGCGCCCGGCTTGGCGTCAATCTCGGTTATCTCAAGCTTACCCAGCGTGCCACCTGGAATCCGTTCTGAGCAGGCGGTTGCCTCGTCATCCCGATTGGTTCCAGGGTCGACGACTTGAACATTGCTGCGGCAAATCCTTGCCGCAGCACTGGAATTCCGTCATGCGAACGTGGCACAGTCCCTAACGGTCCATAACGGATAGTCACCTTGGTTCAGTCGGTCCTGTTCTTTGTCCTCGGCTTTCTCTGCGCCGGCTTTGTGGCGCTGATGATTGCCCCGGCCATCTGGCGGCGGGCCGTGATGCTGACGCGCAAACGCGTCGAGGGCTCGATGCCGCTGACGCTGGCCGAGATTCAGGCGGAGAAGGATCGCATCCGCGCCGAGTTCGCCATGTCCACGCGCCGGCTCGAAATGAGCGTCAAGTCGTTGCGCGAGAAAGCGGCCGAACAGCTTGTCGAGATCAGCCGCGGCCGCGAGGCCCTGAAGGAGCTGGCGCTCGAGCGGAAGGACAAGAAACAGGCCCTTTCCGAACTCGAGGCCAAGGGCGAAGACCTTCGACAGCGCGAAGACCAGCTGCAGCTTTTGTCGGATCGGCTTGCTCAAACCGAACATGCCCTGGAAAAACGTGTGCTCGAGCTGAAAAAACTGGAGCATATGTATGACGACGCCAGCTTTTCTTCCAGCAGCCGTCAGATCGAACTTGTGGCGCGCGAGTCCGAACTGCAAAAGCTGGCCGACGACATTTCGGTGCTGCGTGGCCAGCGCAAGGAGGCGGATAGGCGCCAACAGGAGAGCGCGGCCGAGAACAAGGCCGCACGAGACGCGTTGAAGGCCGAGAAGAAAAGGACCGGCGAACTGGACAAGAAGGTCGAGCGCCTGCTCGCCACGCTTGCCGATCGCGAAGACAAGCTTGACCGCCGCGAAAAGGAAATCGCGCGGCTTCGCCAAAAGTCGAAAAGCGAAAGCGTGGAAAACGCCTCGGCGGTGCGTCTCGTCGGCGTGCAAGGTAGTCAGGGCGATGCGGCCGTCAAGGGCGACGACGACATCCAAAAAACCATCGCCAAGCTCGACAGCGACCGAGAGCGGTTGGAGGCGAGGCTGACGGAACTGGCCCGCGAGAACAAGAAACTGAAAACGGAGCTTGCCGCCTTCGGGGCATCCAAATCCGAAGACGGCGACGATGCGCGCCGCGCCAGCGCTGCATTGCGTGAGCAGATGAGTGACCTGGCGGCGCAAGTCGTCGCCCTGACGGCGAAGCTCGACGGGCCGGAGTCGCCGATCGCAAAGGTTCTTGCGGCACCCGACCAACCGGGAAGCGGCGAACGCAGCCTTGCCGATCGCGTGCGGGCGCTGCAGAAGGCCGAATCGACGCATTGAACCCAGGCAGTGATGCTGTCTTCTGCGGCTCAGGTCCTGCTTGCCGAAAAATGATGTAAGGCGATGGCTGACGCGGCGGCGACATTCAGGCTGTCGAAGCCTTCTGCCATATCGATCCGCACCGTCCGCAGGCGGGCGAGCAGGCTTTCGGGCAGGCCTTCGCCTTCGGTGCCGAGATAGAGCGCCAGCCGTTCAGTCCTTTTCGTATCGCGGATGCCGGTTCGCCCGCGCGGCGACAAAGCGAACTGGCCGAAGCCCAGCCGGTCGAGCGCTGTGGTGAAGCCGATGGTCTCAGTGAAGGAGGCGAAGGGAACTTTCAGCGCGGCGCCGACCGAAACGCGGATCGCCTTGCGGTACAGAGGATCGCAGCAGGTCGAGTCTAGAAACACGGCATCGGCGCGGAAGGCGGCGGCGTTGCGAAAGATCGAGCCCATATTGTCATGGTTGGCGATGCCGACCAGCACGACGATCAACGCCCGGGCGGGCAGGGTATCCAGCAAGGCCTCTGCAGGCTGCGCCGCGCCTTTGCGGCCAATCGCCAATATGCCGCGATGCATGTGAAAGCCGGCAATCCTGTCCATGACCTCGCTGGCCGCCACGTAGACCGGAAGGTCCACGGGTGCTTTGCGCAGGGTTCCGTCGAGACCTGCCAGCCGATTTTCGAGGACCAGCACCGATTCGGCCGCAAAGCGTTTGGCCCCGAGCAGCATTTCGAGCACCACCTTTCCTTCAGCGACGAAACGGCCCTGCCGGCCGGCAAGATCGCGCTCGCGGATGTCGAGATAAGCGGCGACGCGCGGGTCTTGCGGGTCGTCGATACGAATGGGGCGCATGCTTGCCTCAGCTGACTCGCATCGGCCCGATCGTGGTGGGCTTTCCGACAGCACGACGCGTGGATCCAAAGTGTTAGAGCGTACTTTCTGCGTCCAACTCGACGCAAGTCGCTCTAGAATCGTTAGCGAGGTAAGGGTGCCCGGGCCAGTTCTTGCATTTATGGATGTCGTTATCCCAAAACCGCTTCGCACCCTCGGTCAAGCCCAAGGGCAGGCTTTTGGGCGACATGCATTGGCCGGTTACGTCCCGGAGCGACGCGGGCGGTATGCCATCTGCGATAGCTCACCCTCGCCGAAAATCCCGTCCAGCGTGCTGAGAAGTTCGCGCACGGCATCGGATTTACAGGAATAGTAGATCATTTGCCGGTCGCGACGGGTCTCGACGAGATCGAGCGCCCGCAGTTTGGCCAGATGCTGTGACAGGGCGGATTGGCTGAGCAGAACCTTCTCGGCGATAGCACCGACCGACATTTCACCGTCGGCCAGATAGTTCATGATCAACAGCCGTTTCTCGTTGCCCATCAGCGTCAGAAACGCAGCCGCTGATTCGGCATTGGCGATTAGCTTTTTCGAGACCATCGATCCCCCATGCCTTCCTGCTCATCCGGCGCTATGGGGGCAATAGCGTCTGATTCCATAGGCTCACTCGCGAATGTGCGCTGGCGATTCAACGCTACGGGGAAAGCGTAGAACATCTCGCTCAAACCTCAAGACTTGCTTTCGATCCGACGCGATTAACTGTCGGACTGTGTTTAATCCGCCACTCGGCCGGTTTTTGCCATGTCGACCAGAACATGCCTGAGCTCACGCGCCGTCCTCAATGGCTCGGGAAAGAACACCCGGCAGACATCGTCGCCCAGCGCCAGGTCCATGCCGTCGGCGTCGAAGCCGGTGACGACCCAGCCGTCGCCCACCGCCTTGGCGAAGTGGCGCGCGTAGACGGCAATTGCGTCGCTATGGTTCGCATTCATGTGGTCGAGGGCAGATTGTTCACCAGCGGCAAGCTCTTCGACGATCGGTGCGGTCGTGACCAGATCGGCGCGTTCGAGCAAGTAGGCCTTGCCAAAGCCGCCGTTGAGACTGGCGCGCTCCGGCTCGAGGCGGAAGATCGAGAAGTCGCCAAGACCGGCATAGAGCTTCGCCTTGGGGTTGCGGTTGAGATAGCGCCGGTCGGCGCGGGCGTGCTCGCCGGATCCGCGCGCAAGCCGCGCTGCCCGACAGACGAGCGTCAACCGCGGGTGCGCCAGCGGGTCGCCCTTGCCGGGCTCGCCGACAAGCAGCGAACAGCGAGGATCGGCAAGGATCGCGCCGGTATGGGCGGACAGCATCGATACAAGGATCAGCGGCGCGCCGTCGAGATCGGTGGCGACGCCAACCCTGCTGGCCAGCGGCGAACCGGTCCCGGGTTCGATCACCGCCAGCGCTCCGAAACGGGCACTGCGGATCAGCGTCTTTGCCAGCCTGATCGCTTCGGCATCGGTCTCGCGGATCACGTCCTTCTTTCGGTCGGCCAAAATCCACACCGTCTTAAGCTGATTGTTATTCTCTGGTTATCAACCTATCACACCGGATTTGACAAGGGCCTCAGTTTCGATTTCGGGAAGGCCGAAGCGTGCCAGCACGGTCGCCGCCTGACGATCGTGATCGGCCGGCATAGCGGCAAGCGTCGGCCGGGAGCGCGAAAAACGCGGCGCCGGGGCGGGGCGCTCAAGCGCACCCGACGTCACAAAGGCGTTGCGAGCACGATTGTGGGGATGATCCCTGGCTTCCCGCAGCGACAGAACCGGTGCAACACAAGCATCGGTCGCAGCAAAGAGACGGTCCCAGTCGTCCCGTGTCTTCTGCCCGACTCGATCGACAATGGCGGCGCGCATCTGCGCCCACAATGTCCTGTCGTATTGGCCGCGTACAAAACGTTCGTCGAGCGGCAGCAGTCTTGCGAATTCGGCGAAGAACCGGGGTTCAAGGCAGCCGACGGCGACGTGGCGTGCGTCCGCCGTCTCATAGGTATCGTAGAAGGGTGCGCCGGAATCGAGCAGGTTCGCGCCGCGCATGTCACGCCACAGGCCCGCTGCCATCAAGGCGTGCACAGGTGTCGTCAGCATCGAAGCGCCCTCGGTCATCGCGGCGTCGATCACCTGGCCCCTGCCGGAGCGCGAACGCTCAAACAGGGCGGCCAGTGCGCCGGCAACCAGCATCACGGCGCCGCCGCCATAGTCGGCGACGAGGTTGAGCGGTGGGACTGGCCGGCCTCCTTCCTGGCCGATGGCATGCAGCACACCCGAATAGGCGAGGTAGGTGATGTCGTGGCCGGCACGATCCGATAGCGGTCCGTCCTGGCCGAATCCGGTCGTGCGGCCGTAGATCAGCGCCGAGTTGCGTGCCAGTACCGCGTCCGGCCCTAGACCAAGCCGCTCCATGACATCGGGACGAAACCCTTCGATCAGCATGTCGGCCTTTTCGACAAGGCGCAGCACCAGTTCGGCGCCTTCCCAGCGCTTCAGGTCAATCCGCAGGATGGAGCGGCCGTGACGGTCGATGTCGTATTCATCCGGTAGCGTCAGAAACGGCCGGGTCGACCCAGCCCGCTCGATGCGCAGCACCTCGGCTCCCATCTCCGACAGCATCAGGCCGGCTAGCGGCACCGGTCCAATCCCGGCCATCTCGATCACCGTCAGGCCGGCGAGCGGGCCGGTCTTCGCCTGCGGGGCGACTTCGGCATTCATGGTCGGCTACTTCGGCGCCATGCGGATGGCGCCATCGAGGCGGATGGTCTCGCCGTTGAGCATCTGGTTTTCGACGATGTGCAGCACAAGCGCTGCATATTCGGAAGGCTCGCCTAGACGGGACGGGAAGGGTACCGCAGCGCCAAGCGAATCCTGCACCTCTTGCGGCATGCCGGCCATCATCGGCGTCTTAAAGATGCCGGGCGCGATGGTGCAGACGCGAATGCCCGACCGGGCAAGGTCGCGCGCCACCGGCAGCGTCATGCCGACGACGCCGCCCTTGGAGGCTGAGTAGGCCGCCTGGCCGATTTGACCGTCATAGGCTGAGACCGATGCCGTGTTGACGATGACGCCGCGCTCGCCGCCCTCCAGCGGCTCAAGCTTCGCGGCCCGGTCGGCGACGAGGCGGATCATGTTGAAGGTGCCGATCAAATTGACCTCGATCACTTTGCGGTACTGATCGAGCGGGTGCGGGCCGTCCTTGCCGATCGTCTTCATGCCGATGGCGATGCCGGCGCAATTGACCAGGATACGGGGTTCGCCGAACTTTTTTACCACTTCCGCCACTGAAGCAGCACCGCCGTCGGCGCTGCTTACGTCGCATTGGATGGCGATGCCGCCGATATCGGCCGCAATTTTCGCCGCACGCTCGATGCCGAGGTCGAGGATGGCAACGTCCGCGCCCTTCGCGGCCAGTGCACGTGCCGTCGCTTCGCCGAGGCCGGAGCCGCCGCCGGTGACGATCGCAATCTGGCCGTTCGGGTTCATGTCGGCGTCCTCCACCTAAAGCGCGCGTTATCTAAAGCGCGTCGCGTTGAAACGGATTCAATCGACGCGCTTCAAATCTCTGTTTTTATGCATGTCGTTACCCCAAAAACCGCTGCGCTCTTTTGGGCGACATGCACCATCGGCCACATGCTACGAAGCCCGACAGGACGGCGCAACAGCATCCGGACCGTCACGCCATCGCGGCGACGTTCGCGGCAATCCTTGCCTGATCGGCGTGGCAAACCTCCCCCACCAGCCTTGCCACCGCGCCCGGCACGATCTCGTGCGACAAAAGCCGGTCGAGATCGACCGGGCGCGGCATGGAGATTTGCCCACGCGGGATTCTCTTGAAGCCGAGCGGGCCGTAATAGGGCTCGTCGCCGACAAGCATCACGGCCGGCGTGCCGGCCTTGGCGGCGGCCTCCAGCGCGATTGCCACCAGCCGGCGGCCGATACCGAGATTCTTGAAGGCCGGCCGCACGGCAAGCGGTCCGAGCATCAGCGCGCGACCGGCGCCGGCCGCGATGCGCGTCATGCGCACCGAGGCGACAACGATATCGCCATCGACGGCCACGAAGGACAGGGCGCGTTCGTGCGGGCCGCCCTCACGGATCTTGTAGGCGCCCAGCACGAAACGGCCCGGCCCGAAGGCTTCATCGTTTATGGCTTCGATTTCGGGGTCATGCGCCGGATTTTCCGGCAGGTATTTCACGTCGGCAAGGCTCATGGTCTTTGCGTTCCGGTATACGGGAAAAGGTTTGCTGCAAACGGCAGCGTTCGCCAGTCAGCGCTTCATCAAGCGCGGGCGCCCTTTCGTCGTCGGTCGAACCGGATCAAAGCGAAGTCGAACATGCGGATTTTCCGCTAGCACCAATCTTCAGCCACTGCAATCGGCCGTTTGCTTGCCGCCCTTCGGTTGCCGCCCTGGCGATTGACGAACTGTTCAACGCCTGGCGATTTCCGCATCTTCGGTTTGTGCCTACATCCCTACGAAGACGAAAGGACATCGCATGGGATTGCTGGTCGGCGGCAAATGGCAGGACAGCGGGTACGACACCAAGGGCAGCGACGGCGAGTTCGTGCGGGCGCAGTCGCAATGGCGCGACTGGGTCACGGTTGACGGTACGCCGGCCGCAGGCCGCAAGCGCGGCTTCAAGGCCGAGCCGGGCCGCTACCATCTCTATGTCTCGCTTGCCTGTCCCTGGGCGCACCGGACACTGATCTTTCGAGCACTGAAGAAACTCGAGGACGTGATTTCCGTCTCGGTCGTCCATCATTTCATGGGCGCCAACGGCTGGACCTTCCTGGCCGAGGATGGCGCCACCGGCGACACGCTCTACGGTTTCGATTTCCTGCATCAGATCTACACCAAGGCCGATCACGCCTATTCCGGCCGCGTGACCGTCCCGGTTCTGTGGGACAGGCGAGAACAAACAATCGTCTCCAATGAGTCCTCCGAGATCATCCGGATGCTCAATTCAGTCTTCGACAAATGGGGCGATGCCAGCCTCGATTTCTATCCGAAAGCACTGCGCGGCGAAATCGACGCGGTCAATGCGCTGGTCTATCCCTCAGTCAACAACGGCGTCTATCGCGCCGGCTTCGCCACTACGCAAACGGCCTATGAAAAAGCGTTTGGCGAACTGTTCTCGGCGCTCGATCAACTCGAGGATCGTCTATCTCGCCAGCGTTATCTCGTGGGTGACCGCATCACCGAGGCCGATTGGCGGCTGTTCACGACACTGATCCGCTTCGATCCGGTCTATGTCGGCCATTTCAAGTGCAACCTGCGCCGCATCGCCGACTATCCGAACCTGTCGAACTATCTGCGCGACCTCTATCAGGTTCCGGGCGTCGCAGGCACGGTGAGCCTGCACCACATCAAGGCGCACTATTATGGCAGCCACGAAACGATCAACCCGACGCACATCGTGCCGGTCGGACCGGAACTGGACTACGCGGCGCCGCATGATCGCAAACGGTTCAGGAAGGCGGCGTGACCTACCAGTAGGGCGACGCCGCTGCGCCGCCAAAAATCTCGGCAATCCGTCGCAGTGTGGCCGGCGTCGTTGCTTCCGGCAGGCGGTCGAGCGGAAAAAAACCGGCTGCGGCGATCTCGTGGTCCGGCAGCTTCGGCGCCGTCTGATTGAACTGCTCGACCAAGTAGAGGCCGACATGGTCGCGGCGGCTGGCCCGACGGTTGAAATGCATCGATTTCAGCACCGGCGGCGCGGTCAATGCGATATTGCCCTCCTCGGAGAGCTCGCGTGCCAGCGCTTCGATCATCGTCTCGCCCAACTCGACGCCACCGCCGGGAAGCTGCCAGCCCGGTACATAGGTGTGGCGAATGAGGAAGACGGAATTGGACGAGCGGTCGTGGATCAAGCCGCGTACCCCGAGCGTCATCGGCCGCCGCAGCACGAAATACAGATGAAACAGCCTTGCCCTGAGACCCGGCCAGCCGGCCTGGCGAAAAACTTGCTCCAGATCGGGCTGCGTCATCACCCAAGAAACCGAGGGTGGAAAGCAGCGCGCGCGTCGCTTATGAAGAGAGGATGTTCAGGCTCGCGCATATTTCCGATATCCATCTGGGACCGCTTCCCGGTGTAACCTATCGCGATCTCGCCTCCAAGCGCGTGGTCGGTTACGTCAATTGGCAGCGCAACCGCCGCCGCCACATGCGCGATGCCGTCATCGACACGATCCTCGCCGATATCAAGGCGAGCGCACCGGATCACCTTGCTGTCACCGGCGATCTGGTCAATCTGGCGCTCGACGGCGAGATCGAAATGGGCAAGCACTGGCTGGAGACGCTGGGTTCTCCCGATGATGTGTCGGTCGTTCCAGGAAACCACGACGCCTATGTGCCTGGCGCCTTCGACAAGGCCTGCCGGTCGTGGACGCCATGGATGACCGGCGACGGCGTCAATACGCCAATCGACCGCGACGCTTTTCCGTATCTGCGCGTGCGTCGCAACGTCGCGCTGATCGGTGTGACGACCGCGCGGGCCACGGCTCCGTTCATGGCCAACGGCTTCTTTCTGGAAGACCAGGCGGAAAGATTGCGCGAAGTGCTCGATGCTACGGCCAAGCGCGGACTGTTCCGGGTGATCATGATCCACCATCCGCCAGTGCGCGGCGCCGTTTCGCAGCCCAAGCGGCTGTTCGGCATTGCCCGCTTTCACAAGGTCCTTCAGCGGCACGGGGCCGAGCTTGTGCTGCACGGCCATTCGCACGAGCCGACGCTGTTCTCCGTCAATGGGCGCGGCGCCAAAATTCCAGTCGTCGGCGTCGCCGCCGCAGGGCAGGCGCCAGGCGGCAGGCGTCCGGCGGCGCAATATAATCTGTTGGAGATCGATGGCGATAAGGACAATTGGCGGATCAGGCTGACGCGACGTGGCCTGACCGGCCCGGCCATCCCGCCTTCCGATCTGGAGATTCTGGAGCTTGGCGCGGACGCTATGGCCTAGAGCCTATTCCATCCCGATGGAATAGGGATGGGGCTCTATCTTCTTGTTTGACATGATCTTTTCCGAAACCGGATTCCACTTTTCGCTACGCGGACCTTCGGTTCAGGATCATGGTCTAAAAACCAGTCCCATCGCAACAAGGCGGTCCCAGAACAACACGATCGATACAGCCAGCCCGACCAGGGCGCCGGCGGCGATCAGGCCAAGACCGGAGAGAAAGGCCGACCAACCCTTGCCGCGCGGCACGGATCGCAGTGGCGGCTCGGCTTCCGGGACCAAGGCACGTTTCAGGCCGGCGACAGCCTGCTCGATCCCCCCTTCCATCATTCGCTGGCGTTCGACGACGCGTTCCGCGACGTAGCGCGTCACCTGATCGGCAACCGGTTTCATCTCGGTTGATTCGGCGAGCACCACCCGGCCGATGCGTGTGTCCTTGAGGAAGCGATAGGTGCGGCGGTCGCGCCCCATGGCGACATGGCTGACGGCGTCGATCCATAGGCGCGGCTGCAGCCCGGACGAGACGGCGAAGTCGAAATTGTCCATGTCGGCGGGCACGTCGGCGAAGATGGGCGCGAGTTCGGCGGCAAGCAAATCGAGCCGCATGCGATGCGCCTCGCGCATATCGACTACGACGTCGTCGCGGTCGGCGAAGGCGTTTTTCACGTCACGTATGGCGTCGGACAGTTTTCGCGACTGATCGATCTGGGTGATGTTCTCGCCTGCATCCTTCATCGGCGTTGCCTCGCGGGTTTGGTTAACACCGAATTAACACAGCCGTTGGTAAAATGCACTTGCGAGATCGATAAGCCTTTAAGCGGCTTACCAGACAATAAGCCAGCCCGAAGCCGCGCCATCAGTCTTTGGCAGGCAGGGATCGATTCGCCGCGGCGGCGGATTTTGGACGAAGCGGCCTGCTGCGGCGTTTCATGTTGCGGCGGACGATCTCGGCGACAAGGCCGGGCGCTTCCTCGACCAGCATATGGCCGGCCTCCAACACGTGGTGCAGGTGGAAATGCGCCGGCAGACCATCGGCCTGTGTGAAGGGCAGCACAGCGTCATCTATCCCCCAAACCACCATCACCGGCATATCAAGTGTTTCGAGCCGTTCGCGCGGGATGACGCCCTGCCGATCACCCCTGGTCATAGAGGCCGCGATCTCGACAAGTTTCTGCAACTGGCCGGGACGCGCACGCATTTCGCCAAGCATATCCACGATGCGGTCCGAGGGCAGGCTTTGCGGTCCGGACATGGCGGCGAGGCAGGCGCGAATTTCACTCTTGCCGGCAGCGGCCGCGTAACGGCGCAACAGCGGCCCGTCGATCTCAGTCCCAAAACCGCCCGGCGCCAGAAGCGTCAGCGAGGCTATCCTTTCGGGCTCGGCCAATGCCATCAGCACTGCCGCCGCCCCGCCCATCGAATGGCCGACGAGATGCACCCTCCTAATTCTGCGTGCGGCGAGGTCTGCAAGAACGGCTCGAGCGGCCGCCTTGGCCGGACCGCCACCCGGGAAGTCGAGGGATAGCCCATGGCCCGGAAGATCATAGGCCAGCGTCCGTGAACCAAGTGCCAGTGTCGAAATCACCTCCTGCCAGTCGCCGTGACAACCGCCGAAGCCATGCAGGAAGACAACCGTCTTCGGGCCGGCGCCCCGTTCGGCAGCGTAAAGGGATGAAATCATGAATTTATGGTTTTATTGAAAAATCAAACAGGACGCGAGATTCCAGATTGTGGCTCGACTGCGCCTTGTCCAAACCGATGGCCAGTAAAATTCCGCGATCAGCCGTGCGTTAGAAGCGCTAGCTGGCATTGCCGAGCCCGGCGGCACGCAAGGCCTCGACCAGCCGGTCGATCAGATCGGCGGGGTATCTCCGCTCGACAAAGGTTGCGCGCGGATCTGCAGTGAATTTCGGAAATTTGACAGTCATCTCGTCCGCGAGTTCGTTCGCCAGTTGATTGCGGCCGGTTGCCTTCGCGCCGATCAGCCGCGCAGCCAGATAGTGCGATTTGGTCGGCGTCGCTTGCAACGCATCACTGGCAAGCGCGGCCTTATTCATATCGCCCGCCATGAACTGCCCGACGAAAAGCCCGTAGTCCCACCAGGTCGGATGGGCGCTGGAAGTTTCGGCGGCGTGAGCTAGGATCGGTGTACCCTCCCTATACCTGCCGGCAAAAATCAGCCCATAGGCGTAAGCTGCCGCCATGCTGAGGTCGTAAGGGTTGAGTTCGTAGGCCTTGTGCATCCAGCGGATCGATTCCTCCGAATTGCCGAGGCGGGAATTGAGATAGCCATAGGCACGGTGGGCATAGGGACTGGTCGGCCCCATCTGCACGGCGCGACGGGCAAGCGACATCGCCTGTTCGATCGTTGCGCCGGCCGGATAGGCGTAGTGATCTGTGGCCGCCTCGAGATGCAGGGTCGTAAGCTCCGAATAGACGAGTGACGATTTCGCATCCCGGTTGATCAGGTTTTCGAGACAGCGATAGGCAGCCTCATGGGTTTTGGCGCCCTGGTCGAGATAGTACTTGTCGTTGAGCAGCAGACATTCCGTCAGGCCGGTCTGAAGGCCGCTCTGTTCGATGTAGTTGTAGATCGTGCCAGAGGCGGGAACGGCCGAACTCAAAATGCCGGCGACACTATCCTCGACGGTGGAGGGTGTGCTGTCGGCGGCAGTCAAGTTGCGTGACAGCAGGACCCGTCCGGTCGCCACGCTTTGAAGCTCCAGAGTGACATCGCCCGCCGTTGGTCCCGGCAAGACATCGAATACGAAGCTGATTGCATCGGTGACCGGATCGGGCGGGCCGTCGGCGTCCCGACCGATGAAGTTGACCGTATCGAAGCCGCTGAGGCCGGCGCGCAGCGATGCCGCGACGCGGGCAGCCTCGGCGCTGTTGGTTTTCACCGCAATGTAGACGAGCGGAAGAGTTTCAATCGGAGCCCATGGCGCAATGCTGCCGGTTGCCACCGCGTTTTCGATCGTCGGCGCGGCATCGCTTCCCGCCAGCAATGCGCCGCTTCCTTGGCGAAGGATCAGCACGCCCAGCATGGCGATGACCAGAGCGATCGCCAACCAGAAGAACTGGAGATGGCGCAGCAGCGACGGCGCCGGCTCGCGAACGACAGGGGACATCAACGATACGGCAGGTGCGGCCATGCGGGGTTCTTCGAGCGACCCCGACAAGGTGGCAGCCGCCTCGGTGTGTTCCTTCGGCGCCGGCTCGGCCGGCAGGCGGATCGCGTTGAGTTCATAGGATGGAACATAGCCGCCACGCGGAATGGCGATGCGGATCGGCTCGGCAACGCCCTCATTGGCGAAGTAATGCTGCAGAAGCTCGCGCAGCCTGCCCGCCTGCACCCGGACCACGGCGTCGGTCGACGGATCGAAATCGCCGTCCTTGCCGAAAACATCCATCGCGATGGAAAAGCCCTTGAGCTTGTCGGCTTCGCCTGCCTGCTCGCGCTCGACCAGATAGCGAAGCAGCTTACGCGCTCGTTCGGATCTCCCGAACGTTTCGCTGGCTAGCAATCGCTCCAACGTCTCGCGCACTGCGGGGGCGGCAGGCGTGGCATGCTGCAAGTGTCGATCCTTTCGAAGTCGGCACAGGTTGAGACGCAATCATATAGAGCCTGCACTGCCACACAAGCATGCATCCATTATGCGATCGCGTACCCCACCGGATAATTTTCCGGTGGTTAATGGCGCGAAAGGCCAGAGCAAGAAGATACCATGTGGGTTCATCTTGCTCCAGCGCTGTTAGCTTTCGACGGCTTGTCTAGTCGACCTTTCGGCCGACAATGCGATTGGCGGCGGAAACCACGGCTTCCAGCGAAGCGGCCACGATGTTGGTGTTGATGCCGGCGCCGAACAGCTTGCCGCCGGGATGCTCCATCTCGACATAGGAGATGGCCGAGGCATTCGAGCCGCGCTGCAGGGAGTGCTCCGAATAGTCGAGCACCGACATCGGCACGCCGACATGGCGCGACAACGCGTCGACAAAGCCGTCGATCGGGCCGGTTCCGGAGCCGGATATCGTCACCTCCTTGCCCCTGTCGAGGATGACCGCCTCCACCGCACGGCGGCCCTTGGTCTCAATGTCCGGATAGGTATGGTGGTCGAGGAACTTCAGCCGCGCGCCGGGCTGATCGACATAGGTGTCGAGAAAGCGCTCGTAGATGCGCTTGGCCGGCACCTCCTTGCCTTCGGCGTCGGTGATCGCCTGAATCGCTTGACTGAACTCGATCTGCAGGTTGCGTGGCAGGTTGAGGCCGTAGTCCGCCTGCAGCACATAGGCGATGCCGCCCTTGCCGGACTGCGAGTTGATGCGGATGATCGCCTCGTAATTGCGCCCGACATCGGCGGGATCGATCGGCAGATAAGGCACTTCCCAGTACGGCGTGTTGGCCTTGCGCAACGCCTTCATGCCCTTGTTGATGGCATCCTGGTGCGAGCCGGAAAAGGCCGTATAGACGAGCTCGCCGACATAGGGATGACGTTCGGGGATCTTCAACTGGTTCGAATATTCATAGACGTCCTTCATCCGATTGATGTCGGAGCAGTCGAGCTCGGGATCGACGCCTTGCGTGTACATGTTGAGCGCCAGCGTGACGATGTCGACATTGCCGGTGCGCTCGCCATTGCCGAACAGCGTGCCTTCGACGCGGTCCGCGCCCGCCATCAGACCGAGTTCGGTGGTGGCAACGCCGGTGCCGCGGTCGTTGTGCGGATGCAACGAAATGAGCAGGTTCTCGCGGCTGTCGAGATTGCGGCACATCCATTCGATGCGATCGGCATAGATGTTGGGTGTCGACATCTCGACCGTGGACGGCAGGTTGATGATCAGCTTGTTTTCCGCCGTCGGCTTCACGATTTCGGTGACGGCGTTGCAGATTTCCAGCGCCACTTCGAGCTCGGTGCCGGTAAAGCTCTCCGGCGAATATTCAAAACGATAACCGCCGCCGGCCTTCGCCGCCATGTCGGTGATCATCTTGGCCGCATCGGTGGCGATCCGCCTGATGCCGGCAACGTCCTTCTCGAAGACGACGCGGCGCTGCAATTCGCTGGTCGAATTATAGAAATGCACGATCGGGTTGGTGGCGCCCTGCAGCGCCTCGAAGGTGCGGGTGATCAGTTCCGGCCGGCACTGCACCAGTACCTGCAGCGAGACATCGGCTGAGACATTGCCCTCTTCGATACACCAGCGGGCGAAATCGAAATCGGTCTGCGAGGCCGACGGGAAGCCGATCTCGATCTCTTTGAAGCCCATGTCGAGGAGCAGGGCGAACATGCGCGCCTTGCGCTCGTGGCCCATCGGGTCGATCAGCGCCTGGTTGCCGTCGCGCAGGTCGACCGAGCACCAGATCGGCGCCTTGTCGATGACCTTCGAAGGCCAAATGCGGTCGGTGAGACCGACCGTCGGGTAAGGTTGGTATTTCCGGGCTGCCTCCGGCATGCCCCGGGCTGCCTCCGGCATGCCCCGGGCATCCTTGGCCATCTCCCCGCTGTCTGCGCGGACCTCTTCTCGTGCGTTCATTGTCGTCTCTCCCGGCGGCTCGCGGGATCCGCCTTCAGGCGGATTTGGTGCCGAGCAGCGCCTTTACCAGATGTTCATTCGCTTGATGTGACTTGCCAATTTTGAGACTGGCCAAGGAGCATGCGCGTGAGCGGCGGATCGACCGCCGGGCGCTCCTTCAGCGAACCCGGCGATCGCCGATAAGGCCGAGAAGCAGCAGAGCGGAAGCAAGCGCGCGCACGGTCTCGCCAGCGAAGCCGGTCTGACGGGAGGCGACGGAGGTGGCGCGGTTGGTCATGGCGGTTTTCATACAGGAGCAGCCAAAGAGAGGCAAGTGGGGCGGAACGACTGGCGTTTCCTATACCTACCCGACGCATTCCTGAGCGACTTGGGCTGGTCCTTCAGCGGCCGCGAGCAGATTGCGTGGCGCCTGATCCATTTTGGTGACAGCGCCGCAGGACTTTCTGGAGCCGCAGAGTACCCTCTACTCCCTCAGACTTCGCGCCACCAGCCGCGCCACGCTCGGTCCGACCAGCAGCACGACGAGGAAGCGGGCCGATTGCAGCGCCATGACGAAAGAGATGTCGACGTGCTGTGCGGCGGCGGCGATGATGGCGACGCTGTCCATGCCGCCGGGGCTGGTCGCCAGATAGGCGGTCAGCGGATCGATGCCGAGCACATGACTGATCATGAAGCCGAGACCGCCGCAGAAGGCGATGAGGATGATGATCGAACCGACGATCTGCGGCAGCGCCCGCGTCGCGTGCTGCAGAATTGCCCTGGTGAAATTCAGGCCGATGGTCCAGCCGATCATCGTATAGCCGAGGGCAAGCAGCCAAGGCGGCAACTGCATCGGCACGCCTAGTCCGAGATGCACAGCAGTGCCGAAAATGAAGGTGCCGAGGAAGAAGGGTGACGGCAACCTGAGCAGCTTTCCGATGAGGCTGCCGACGAGCGCCACGCCAAGTGTCCCGGCAACGGCTGTTGGATCGATCGGCGGGAACCAGATGACGGCCGGGACCTCGATGCCTGATGTGTCGACCCACATCTTTGCAACAAGTGCGGCAGTCACCGAGACGAAGATGACGCGCAGATATTGCATGAAGGCGACGAGGCGCTGGTCGGCGCCGAAGGCGCCTGCCATCAGCACCATGGCGGTGGCCGCGCCCGGCGATGAGCCCCAGACGGCGGTGGTGCCGGGCAGGATGCGCCAGCGGCTGATCAGCCAGCCGAGCAGGCTGGACGCCGCAACGGTCGCCACCACGGTGCCGAGGAACAGCGGCCATTCCTTGTGGAAGACCGGAAAGATGTCAGGGGAGATCGAAGCGGCGACAAGGCAGCCAACGATCGCCTGGGCGGCGCCGAACAAAGGGCGCGGCACGCGCACCGTGGCGCCGTTGGTGCCGGCCAGGATCGCCGCCAGCATCGGTCCGATCAGCAGTGCTGCCGGCAAGGCGCCGAATTCAAGCGCGCCGGCAAACAGGATCGAGAAGATCAGCAGTGCCAGCCACTGCCAGACTTTGGGCACCCGCGCCATGCGTTCGACGGTCGGCTGGTCTGGCAGGGAATCCATTTTTCGGTCTTAGCCCCGAAGCGGGGAGATGCGAACCCCCGCGGCGGTGAAAAATGCGTCAGCCCAGGCGTCAGCCGGTTTTGACCGCCGGCAGGCCGAAGCCGCCTACGGGCCGGGTCTCGACCTGGAATTCGAAGCCGGCGATGATCGGCCGCGCCCTGGCAATCGCCGCCTGGACTTCCGGCAATTGCAGCGAAGCCTTGTGGCTTGCCTGGTCGGTCCACACCTCGGTCACCCAGATCGCGTCGGCATCGGCCGGATCGGTGGCGATGATGTAGCTCAGGCAGCCAGGCATGGCGCCGGTGCTGGCAAGCAGGACATCCATCATTGCGTCGCGCTGGCCGCGCGTCGCCCGCATCTTGCCGATCAGACCGTACATTGCCGTTTTCTCCGTTGGCTTCCGCGGCAAGTATGCAGGTCGCCGCTCACGGCATCAACTGGCCACCATTCACCTCGATCACCTGGCCGGTGATGTAACCGCTTAACAGAGCGGACGAGAGGAACAGATAGGCGCCGACGCAGTCCTCGGGCGTGCCGGCGCGGCCCTGAGGAATGGTGGCCACCATGCCCTTCATCTGCTCCTCGGTGGAATAGCGCTCGTGGAAAGGCGTCGCGATGGTGCCCGGCGCCACCGCGTTGACGCGGATGTTGAAGCCGATCAGTTCCTTGGCCATGCCGCGGGTCACATTGGAGACAAAGGCCTTGGCCGAGCCATAAAGGCCGGCGCCGCCGCCGGCGCCATTGCGCGCCGCGATCGACGAGGTGTTGACGATGAAGCCGCCCTGGCGCTTCAGCCATGGCATCGCTTTGCGCGAGGCAGTCAGCACGGAGCGGGCATTGAGGTCCATCACCGCGTCGTAATGCGCCTCGGTCTGCTCGGCATAGGGTACGCGCCCAAGCATGCCGCCGGCATTGTTGACCAGGCCATCGAGCCGGCCGAAGTGTTGCGCGCTGTCCTCGACGACGCGCTCGACATCGGCGGAGATCGAGAAATCGCCCTGGATCAGGAATATCTCGCCGCCGCCGTTGCGGATGGTCCCGGCCAGGTTTTCGGCAGCCGCGCGACTGGAATGGTAATGCAGCGCGACGCGGCATTTCTGCGCGGCGTAGGCCAGTGCAAGTGCCGCCCCGATGCCGGTCGAAGCGCCGGTGACCAGCACTGCCCTGCCGGCGAGATCGGGGATGACCAGGGTGGGGGTGACAAGGGTGGTTGTGGTTGCTGGCACGTCTATTCCTCCGGGACTCTCCCACCCTTCGTAGGGCCTCGCCGCCCTCATGTTCAAGTCAGTAGAGGTTCAGGGCCGCAAATAGGCGTAGCCCTGGCGCTGCAATTCGGCGAGCTTGACGACGCCGCCGGTCTCGGCGGCATGGAAGCCATCGAGCAAATCGGTGAGCGCAATATCCATGGCGTGCATGGTGTTGGCGCAAGCATGCGGGGTCAGCCCGTCGCGGACCAGGCCGGAAAAACGGCTGGAAATGGCAGCTGACGCGCTCTTCGACTTGAAAGCGGCGAGTGCCGGGCCATGCACGACCAGCACGATGTCGACCTTGCCGCCAGTGCCCTCATAATGGTTTTTGATATTGCCCAAAATGAACCCGACCTTGTCGAGGTCGCTGAGGTGATAGGCGACCTTCTGCCTTTCCTCTTCCACGGCCGCCGCCTTGACCGGGCGCAGCCCGAAAAGACCGGCGGCTCCGGCAAGGCTTAAGCGGAAAATATCGCGGCGTCGCATCATGTCGTTCTCCAGAATGCCGTCCTCGCAAATTGCGTGGCTTCGGCCTCGATCCTAGCATAAGTTGAAGTCACGTCCTGTCGGGCGAGGAGGGGCAGATGACATCGAATACCATTGTGGGCGCCGGACTTGGTGTCGCCTTGCTTGCCGCTGTTACCGGCACCGCCCTTGCCGAGGATACGCCTAAGCTCACCGAACTCAGCCCGGACGGCAAGGATGCCTGTTTCGGGCGTATCTATGATGCCGCGCATCTCAAGCTACGTCCGAACCAGAAGGTGGGACGGATTTTCTTCTACTACGGCAGCGATCCGGTCAGCCATCCGAACGAGGAGCCGAGCAGCGGTCCGTCCGGCTACAACGGCTTCATGGCGACGAGGGTGCGCGGCGCCAAGAAACCCGAGTGGGTTGGCGGTTGGTGCGGCCAGGATGATCCGCAGTCGAGCGAGATTCATTGCGGCATGGAATGCGACCGCACCATGGCCTTACTGAACGTCGATGAAAAAGGCCGGTTGATCGTCTCCGGCGTGCATCGCGACCTTTATCTCGATGCCGGCGCCGAGGATGAACTGGGTGAAAAGGAATACGCCAAGCAGGCACTCGGCACAGAAGACGACGGCTTTCGGCTCGACCGTATGCCGGCGCAGACCTGCAAGGCCGAATTCGCGCGCATCGATCCGGTCGATCCGGCGCTGGGAGCACCGCTGCGTGAGCGGCTGAAACCGGACCAGCCGTTCTGCTACGGGCGCGACTACGATGCCGCGCATCTCGGCTCGCATCCCGATCAGGCTACCCACACCATCCGGGTTTTCCGGGGCCCGATCGAGCTGGCCTCCTTCGCCAAGGACGGCGATCCGGCAAGCTGGCCAAGCGGCGCCGACATAGTTGTTTCCGTCACCACGCGTCGGAACGCCGCCGAGGTCACGCAGAGCTACAGTTGTGACGGCGAAGCGGACCAGTGGCGCTGTGTGGCGAGCGGAAAGACGAGCGACTTTTCCTGCGACATCGCAGCCAAGGAGATTTATCTGCGTCGCGGCGCCAACGGCACGATGATGCTGGCCAATCCCAACAGCAGCCTGCCGATCATCGACCTATGCTCGAAGGCGGCCGAAGGCGAGACAGCATCCGACGACAGGGTCTATCGGCTGGAGCCAATGCCGCAGGCTGCCTGCGCGCCTTGAGAAGTTTTGAGGGCCTACAGAACCGCCTCACGCGAACGGCACGGCCGTCGTGCCCTTGGGCAGCTTTGCCTCGTCGTCGGGCTCGACATGAATGGTGACGCGCACCGAGGGGATCTCGGCCTTCAGCGCATCCTCGATGCGGTCGCAAATGACGTGGCTGGCGCCCACCGACATATCGGCATCGACGACCAGGTGGAACTCGATGAAGGTGGCGCGGCCGGCAATGCGCGTCTTGAGATCGTGGACTTCCATTGCGCCCTTGCAATTGGCCGAAATGACGTCGCGGATGTGCATGTGCTCCTGCGTGTCGACGGCGCGATCCATCAGCCCGTCCATCGAAGAGCCGATGACGTGCCAGCCCTGCCACAGGATGTTCAGCGCGACGATAACGGCAAGAGCGGGATCAAGGACTTGCCAGCCGGTGAGCACGGCGCCGACCAGACCAATGAACACGCCGACCGAGGTCGCCACGTCGGTCATGATGTGCCTGCCGTCGGCGACCAGTGCCGGCGACTTCTCGGCACGGCCGGCACGGATCAGCGTCAAGGCCCAGAAGGCGTTGATCACCGTCGCGACGCCGTTGATGGCAAGGCCGGCCCAGGGCTGTTCGAGCGGAACGGGATGCCGCAAGGACCACCACACTTCGTTGAGGATCAGAAGGGCTGCCAGCACGATCAGCACGCCTTCCAGAACAGCCGAGAAATACTCGGCCTTGTGATGACCGAAAGGATGATCCAGGTCGGCCGGCTTGTAGCTGACCTGGATCGCCCAATAGGCGGCGGCCGAGGCAATGACGTTGACGATCGATTCCAGTGCGTCCGAATACAGCGCCACGGAACCGGTGACGTGCCAGGCCGCCAGCTTCAGGCCGAGCACGACGAAAGCGACGATGATCGACCAGAACGCGAGGCTGGCGACCTTGCGCCTGGCGGCGGTTTTCGGATCGATTGCGGTCATTGATTGCTTCCGGCCGCCGAAACCGGAGCTAAGCCGCCTTTTCCTTGGCCTTGCGCGGCAGATGCGCAACGATGTTCTCGATGATGCGCATGCCGGCATTGTGGCCGAGCGTCATGATCGATTCCGGGTGGAACTGCACCGCAGCGATCGGCTCCTTGCTGTGCTCGAAGGCCATGATGACGCCTTCTTCCGTCTCGGCCGTGACGACGAAACCATCGGGCAACCGCACCGGATCGGCGAAGATCGAGTGATAGCGGCCGACCGTCACCTCCTTGGGCAGGCCGGAAAAGATGATGCCCGGCTTCGACACGCGGATGCGTGACGGTTTGCCATGCATTGGCACGTGCAACTGCCGCAGCTCTCCGCCATAGGCCTCGGCCAGCGCCTGTAGGCCGAGGCAGACGCCGAAGATCGGCAGGTCGCGCGCGCGGGCCCGTTTGATGGTGGCGGCGCAGTCGAAGTCCTTCGGTGTGCCGGGACCGGGCGACAGCACGACCAGATTTGGCTTTAGCCGGTCGAAGACCTCGTCCGGCACAGGTGTGCGCACGGTCGAGACATTGGCGCCGGTCTGGCGAAAATAGTTGGCCAAGGTGTGGACGAAGGAGTCCTCGTGGTCGACCAGCAGGATGTTGACGCCGTCGCCGACGCGCGCAGTGGCGCGTTCGGTGTCGGCGGCATTGCCTGATTTGGCGTCGCGGATGGCGGAGATCATGGCGGATGCCTTCAGTTCGGTTTCGGCTTCTTCTTCCTCGGGAATGCTGTCGAAGAGCAGCGTGGCGCCGGCGCGCACCTCGGCGATGCCGTCCTTGATGCGGATGGTGCGAAGCGTCATGCCGGTGTTCATGTCACCGTTGAAATTGACCATGCCGATCGCCCCGCCATACCAGGCGCGCGGGCTCTTCTCGTTCTGCTCGATGAAGCGCATCGCCCATAATTTCGGCGCGCCGGTGACGGTGACCGCCCAGGCATGCGACAAGAACGCGTCGAAGGCGTCCATGCCTTCGCGCAGCCGCCCCTCTATGTGGTCGACGGTGTGGATCAGCCGCGAATACATCTCGATCTGGCGGCGGCCAATGACGCGCACGGAGCCCGGGTCGCAGACCCTCGACTTGTCGTTGCGATCGACGTCCGAGCACATGGTCAACTCGGATTCGTCCTTCTTCGAATTGAGCAGCTTCAGAATCTGCTCCGAGTCGGAAATGGCGTCGCCGCCGCGCTTGATCGTGCCCGAGATCGGGCAGGTCTCGACGCGGCGGCCGTTGACGCGCACGAACATTTCGGGAGAGGCGCCGATCAGATATTCGCCTTCGCCGAGATTGATGAAGAAGGAATAGGGCGAGGGGTTGATGGTCTTCAGCTTGCGGGAAATGTCGGAGGGCGGCGTTTCGCAGCGCTCGTAGAACATCTGGCCCGGCACCACCTCGAACAGGTCGCCGCGTTTGAAGCTTTCCATCGCCTTGCGCACCAGATTGGCATATTCGCCGGGCTCATGGTCGCCGCGAGGCGGAATGCGGTCGGCGGTCTTGAACGGCTCGACGATTTCGTCGCGGGGCAATCCCTCCGTCGAAAACTCGTCGCTGGAATAGTCGTAGCGGTCGGTCCAGGCCTTGGTCGAATAGTGGTCGACGACCAGGATCTCGTCGGGCAGGAACAGCACAAGGTCGCGCTGGCTTTGCTGGCGCTCAAGCTTGTAGTCGACCGGATCAAACTGGAAGGCGAGGTCGTAGCCGAAGGCACCGTAGAGGCCGAGATTGGCGTCTTCCTCCGTCTTGAACAGAGCGGTGATGGCGCGCAGCACGGTGAAGACGGAGGGAACGCGGCTGCGTTCTTCTTCAGTGAAGACACGGCCGGGCTTGGCTACTTCAAGGCGGATGAGTTTTTTCGAGGTCTCGGCGATCGTCACGTCGTCAAGGCCGCCGAGCGCCTTGCCGATCACCGGTAGAAGCACCTCGCCACGGCTGTTCAGCGCATCGATGCGCATGGCGCGGCCGCGCGCCGAGATCACCAGCGGCGGGTCGATGATGGCGGTGTCCCAGCGCGTATAGCGGCCGGGATATTCGTAATTCGAGGAAAACACGGCGCCGCGGCGCGCATTCAGCCCGTCGATATAGGCGTCGATCGCGCCTTCGTAAGGCCGGTCATGGCGCTCGCGGGTAATCGTCACGCCACCCGCCGTGACGAAGCGCTCCGCCCCGTTCTCCAGAATTTTCGTCGTCATTGCCGTCTCCATCAGCGTCTTGGCTATATCAGCGTCTTGGGGCAACGGACCCGGGCATGGCTTGAAAAAACAAATGGCCGCCCGGACATTCCGTTGCGGCCACCTTCTATTTTCACGCGCACGCGTTCGAACAGGCCGCTGTCAGCGAGCCCACCACCAAACGGTCTTGATCGAGCGCATGTTCATGGCGATTCCAATAGCGGCGATTGAACGGCCACGCAACTGGATTCAATGAAGCGCTTGGCGAAGGGCATAGGCCCTCAGTCCTCCAGCGTCCCCGACCTGGCATCGGCGCTCTTCCTGTCGCCGACCAGCTTCAGCAGATCTTCGCCGGCACGGATAATGCGGCGGGAGCGCCGTGTCAGGATGATGCCCGCCTGCGGCGCGAACACCTGCGTGCGGCCGCCAGGTTCACCCGGCGCATGGACGATGGTGGCGAGCAGTGCGCCTTTAGCCACACGGTCGCCGGGCTTCACCTCGTAAAGGACCGCGCCCGCTCGGGGCGCCGGCATCATGTCGATGTTTTCGAGCGGTGCGACAATGCCGGTGAAAGAATTAGGCCCGGCAAAGCTGCCGGACGTGGGCAGCGTCTGATCCAGGATCACGCCGCGCGCCACCAGCAGCCGATAGAGCCCATCGGCATCGGAGCCGGCCAGAGCGCCATCGACATCAAGTATGCCGCGATACTCGACCGTGGTGGCGACGCGGCGGTCTAACCGCGCCAGCTCTGCAGGGACGTTCAGATACGGTATGATCGAGGCGCCTTCGAAGGTGCCGTCGGTGTCCTCATTCCATAGGATCACCGCATCGACGCCCATGGTCACCGCACAATCCGCCATCGCCGGCCACAGGCTGGCGTTGACATAGAGGTAGGCGAGGCCCTCGTCGTCGCAGTGCAGATCGAGCACGATGTCGTGGCCGATCGACAGTTGCAGCAACCGGGCCTTAAGCCGCTGATCGGCCGTGCCAAGCGTGGTGTCCGGCAACAGCATCATGTCCGGCGCGGCCAGCAGCGGAAAGCCGCGGTTGAAGTTGGTGCGCGTGCCCAAGTGAAAACGGCCCTGGTGCTCGCCGAAATGATACTGGGCGCGGCCGATGGGATTGGCTTGGGGCACGACGGTGATATTGCCTTTGATGCGGCCTTCCGCTTCGGCTTTTCCGAGCATCGGCATCAGCGCGTCAATGGCGACGACACCCGGCAGTTCGCCGGCATGCAGAGCCGCCTGCAGATAGGCTGAGGGTGCTGACTTGTCACTGCCGTCAAAGCGGAACCCTTCGAAGCGGAACACTGGGAATTCGTAGGAAACGCCCTCGCTGTCGCCGGCGATGCGCTCGACCGATTTCTGCATGATATTCCTCCAGGAAAGAGGCCGAACACATGCCCTTTCGCCGATACGCTGTCGATTGATCCAGCTTTTCGCGCTATGGGCGCAAGACTCTACTCGGCCGGCTCCCGAAGGGGCGCGGTGGACACTACTGGTTCCAAACGCCTGCCCGGCCTATGCCAGCGGCTTCAATTCCTGGGCAATGGTGGGCAGAAGTTCCGAGACATTGGGGTGGATATGGGTTGCCCGCGCGAGCGTGCTGACCGGCGCCTTGGCGTACATCAGATCGAGCACGCAGTGTATCGCCTCGTCGCCACCGGGACCGAGCACCGAACAGCCGAGGATTTCCTTGGTGTCGGCGTCGACCAGGATCCTCATGAAACCTTGCGTCTCGCCTTTCTCGACGGCGCGGCCGACGCGGGTCATCGGCCGCTGGCCGACCAGCGCGCGACGCCCGGACTTTCTTACGGCTGTCTCCGTCATGCCGCAGCGGCCGAGCGGCGGATCGGTATAGAGTGCATAGGCCTCTATGCGGTCGCTCACCTTGCGCGGATCGTTGTCGAGCAGATTGGCGGCGACGATCTCGTAGTCATTGTAGGAGGTGTGGGTGAAGGCGCCCTTGCCGTTGCAGTCGCCCATCGCCCAGATGCCGGGCACGCTGGTACGCAGCTGATCGTCGACGACGATAAAGCCGCGGTTGTCGACCTCGACGCCGGCCTTGTCGAGTCCGAGATCGTCGGTGTTGGGCGTCCGGCCGACTGCCAGCAGCAGATGCGAGCCGATCGCCGGCGCCTTGCCAGCGGAGAAGGACACGGCAATGTCGCTGCCCTTTCTGGCGAAGCTGATGTCGTCGGCGCCGAGATGGACCGTGATGTCTTCGTTTTCGAAGATCGACAGGATGGCGGCCGAGACGTCCTCGTCCTCGCGGCCGATCAGCCGCGGGTTCTTTTCAACCACCGTGACCTCCGAACCGAAACGGCGGAACATCTGCGCGAACTCGAGCGAGACGTAGCTGCCGCCGACGACGACGAGATGGCGCGGCAGCACGTCGAGATTCATCATCGATGAATTGGTCAGGTACGAAATGTCGTCGACGCCTGGCAGGTCGGGCACCGAGGCCCGGCCGCCGGTGTTGAGGAATATTTTTTCGGCGGTCAGAAGATCATCGCCGACGCGCACGGTATTGGCGGATGCGAAGCGCGCATGGCCGCGATAAAGCATGCATTTGTCCATGCCGGCAATCCAGCTCTCGAGATTGTCGCGGGCGTCGTTAGACACCTTGTCCTTACGCGCCTTGATCACCTTGTAGTCGACGCCGACCGGACCGGAGAGTGTCACGCCGTAGTCGGCGGAGCGGCGGGCGAGATGCGCGGCATAGGCGCTGGCCACCATGGCCTTGGTCGGCATGCAGCCGGTGTTGACGCAGGTGCCGCCGACCAGCTTTCGCTCGATCAGCGCCACGCTCATGCCGGCCGCCGTCAGCCGGCCGGCGAGCGGCGGGCCGGCCTGCCCGGCGCCGATGATGATGGCGTCGAATGTCTTTGCCGTCATGCCACCGCCGCCACGATCAGCAGGCCACCGATGATCGCCACCGCGTCCTCGATAAGGGCGGCTGGCAGGTCCTTGCCGAAGGCGATCGCCAGGCGTTTGCGCAGCTCGGCGCCGCCCAGCGTGCCGATCACCGCGCCGATGGCGCCGGCGATCAGGCCGCCGATGGTGGCGCCGCCGGTCGCGCCGATCACTGCGCCGGTGAAGGCGCCCATGACGATGCGTGCGCCGAACTGCTGTGGGACCTTGCGGCTCGGCGTCGACGGCAACTGGTCGGTGACGAGCTCGACGACGGCCAGGATGGTGAAGATGCCGACGGTGATCCAATGGCCCATGAAACCAGCCCAGGTGCCGGCGACCGGCAGCCAGCCGAGGCAGGCGCCCCAGGCGACTGCGGCGGGCGCAGTCATTGCGCGAAGGCCGGCAACGACGCCGATCAGAAGTGCAAGGATGTACAGCATGATTGATCCCCCCTCGATCACACGGCCTGGGATGGCCCAGCCGGGGCAGGCTAGCATAGGATCGGCATTTGACCAGCGCGATCTCCGCGTTACCCGATTTATGGACTGTGCTTTGACACCACGTTGAAACAGCAGGGTAAGACAGGAGGGCATCGCCTTGAACGGAAGCGAGCGCATAAAAATGGCCGCGGGCGAGTGGTATACTTGCCTCGACTCAGAGCTGGAGGCGCTGCGCATCCTCGCTCGCGACGCGGTGTTCGAACACAACAGCTTGTCGCCCCGGCAACGTGGCGACGTCGGACCTGCCTTGAAGTCGCTGCTCGGCGCTGCGGGCGAGCGCGCCCGGATCGAAGCGCCGTTCCACTGCGCCTACGGCTTCAACATCTTTCTCGGCGACGGCGTCTTCCTCAATGCCGGCTGCATCATCCTCGATACGGCGCCAGTCCGCATCGGCAAGGGAACGCTACTCGGCCCCAACGTGCAGATCTACTGCGCCGAGCATCACAATGAGGCAGCGGGGCGACAGGCCGGGCTGGAGATCGCCAAGCCGGTCGAGATCGGCGACAATACCTGGATCGGCGGCAGTGCGGTCATCCTCGCTGGGATCGGCATCGGCGCCGGCGCTATTGTCGGAGCGGGTGCTGTGGTGACGCGCGATGTGCCGCCAAACACCACGGTTGTGGGCAACCCGGCGCGGCCGGTCAGGCGCGGCTGAGCATCCTTTGCTCCAGCTGGATCAGCGAAGCGGCGAGATAAGCACGGTCATTTGGCAGGAGGTGGATGCAATCGCGTATCGAGCGCAAAGGCCTCCTGGTTTTTCATTTCATAGGCGCCCTTCGCCACGCTCGCGTCGAAGATCAGATTCCAGCTATACTGGGACACCGCGCTCGGAATCACCACGAAGCGATGTCGTTTGAGAAGATCATCGCCGAAGGCCTGCTGCCCAGAGCTCGGGATGCCCGGACGCAGCCAGTTAGCGTTCGGAACGGCGGCGGGGTCGACGACATGCACATCCGTGACATCGCTGATTATCACGGCCGTCATCACATGCGCGATCGTGTCGAGCGCCCTGAAGCCCTTGTGGACTGCAACTTCGAGAATCGCAGTCGAAGGATCGATTGAGCAGTAGACTGCGCGCACGCCCCTGCTGTTCCATCGTCCGCCGACCCTGTATGCGCCCTCGCCACTGTCCCATGTAGGCGCGAACGCAGCCTGATCGAGACGCCAGCCAACGAGGTTGGAGCCGCCAAGTACGGCCGGCAGGGGCGTCATGCATAAACGCCATATTCAAGTCGCTCGAGATAGTCTTCCACAAGCTCGACACCAGCCGGGGTTGCCAGAAGATCGATTGGACGGCGCTGGTCGAGCCCGATCGCCGGGCGTTCCAGCCATTGCTCCGCTTCCGCCTGCGAACCGAACACATCGGTCGCTTTCGACAGGATCTCCGCGAATTTCCAGGTTCGTCCGCTCTGATCCTGGCTGAGAGGCTTGGAAGGGGCATCCTTCCGGCGCTGGTAGGTGCGCAAGCTCATGCCGACGGCCTTCTCGAGCGAATCAGTCTTCTGGATGAACATGAGCTGCCCAATGAGATGATCCAGCGCCGAACCTGGCAGGCCGTGCACAAGCAGCTCATGGGCGTCCAATGCGCTCCGGAGGTGCCGCGATAGGATGCGGGTGCCGCCGAGCAATCTGGCCACCTTCTGCAGTTCATTGTTTTTTGCTGCTGGGGCAGCCTTATCCAACGCCATCGCCATGGCTCGCCTCTCGCGTCATCTGTCGCTTTAATATATGACAGATGACGCTAAGCCTTTCAAGGACGGTAGGATCGAGCTCAGGGCAATGATGGCAGGGCCGACATCGACATGAGTTGGCGCTATTTTACCACGTGCCCCCCTGAGCGTTCTTCGAGAATTCGCGCCGGTACTGCACCGGTGACGTTCTGAGCCGCGCCGCGAAGTGCTGGCGCAGCGACGTGGCGCTACCGAACCCGGCCTCGAAGGCAACCGTGTCCATCGATTTTTCCGTTGCTTCCAGCAGCCGCTGCGCCAGCGCGACGCGCTGATCGATCAGCCAGTCGCCGAAACTGGTGCCGATCGTCTTCTGGAAGCGGCGCGTGAACGTCCGGCGGGTGAGACCGGCGGCGTCGGCGACGCTGTCCAGACTGTGCAGATCGCCCAGCGTTTTGCGCACCGTGTCGAGGGCCTGTGTGAAGCGATCCGCGTTGCCGGTCCTGGCGATGGGGCGTTCTATGAACTGCGCCTGCCCACCTTGCCGATGGGGAGAAAGCACGATCTGCCGGGCAAGTCGAAGAGCCGCCTCGGCGCCGTAGCGGGCTCGCACGATGTGGAGACAGCAGTCAAGCCCGGCGGCGACGCCGGCAGATGTCATGACATCGCCATTGTCGATGTAGAGCACGTCCGGATCGACGATCATGTCGGGATAACGCGCCTGCAGCTGCTCGGTATAGGCCCAGTGCGTCGCGGCTCGCCGCCCCGAAAGCAGTCCGGTCGCCGCAACAGCGAAGGTGCCGAGGCACAGTCCGACAATCAATGCGCCGTTGCGGTGCGCTCGCAGCAGCGCCTCTACCAGAAAGGCAGGTGGCGGATTTTCGAGATCTCGCCAGCTTGGGACGATGACGATGTCCGCGCCATCGAGGCTGCCAAGCCCTTGCGGCGCAGTCACGGTCAATCCTGCTTCGGTATGGATAGGCCCGCTTTCGATCGCACAGATGCGGAAGTCGAAGCGCGGCAGGCCGAGCGCGGCGCGGTCTTCGCCGAATACAAGGCACGGCACGGAAAGGTGGAACGGACTGATGCCATCGAAGGCGATGGCGGCAACGATCGGATCGGCCATGCTGAGCACCAATAAGGGTTGGATCCGATTTGTCCCAATTCTTTTGAATAATGTCAATTGGGACACTTTTTGCAATCCGGCAGCAGGCCTATCGTCGACCAATTAAAGCCAAACGGGAAAGGAAAACTCAGTGTCTGAACCAGTCAAAGGCAAGGCGCCACGCCGCGCCCTCATCGTCGTCGACATCCAGAACGACTATGATGGCGGCAACCTCGCCATCCAATATCCGCCGTTTCGCGACAGCGTCGTCAACGCAGCACGAGCGATGGACGCCGCCGCCGAGGCAGGCGTCAAGGTCGTGGTCATCAAGCAGCTGGCGCCTGAAACGTCGCCGATTTTCGCCAAAGGCAGCCACGGCGCCGAATTGCATCCTGAGATATCAAGGCGAAGCCGCGATCATTACGTCGAAAAGACCTTGCCGAGCGCTTTCACCGGTACGGACCTCGAGGACTGGTTGCGCGCCAACGCCATCGATACGATAACCGTCGTTGGCTACATGACGCATAATTGCGATCTCTCGACCGTTATCCACGCAGTCCATATGGGTTTTGCGGTGGAATTCCTGTCCGACGCCACCGGCTCGGTGCCCTATGCCAACAGCGCCGGCTATGCTTCGGCCGAGGACATCCACCGCGTGGTGACTATTATCCTGCAGTCGCGCTTCGCTGCCGTTCTCAGGACCGCCGAATGGATCGACTGTCTGAAGACCGGCACGCTGCCCGAACGCGACACGATCCACGCTTCCAACCAGCGCGCGCTGGCACGGAACGCCGCTTAAAAGTCGGTCGTCGGATAAGCAAAAGGCGCCGCAGCGATGCGGCGCCTTTATCATTCCGGCCTTCAAAATCTCAGAACAGACCTTCGATCTGGCCCATTTCGTTCAGGAAGATCTTCTCCGAGGACGGCGCCTTGGGCAAGCCGGGCATGGTCATGACCTCGCCGCAGATGACGACGATGAAGCCGGCGCCGGCAGACAGCCTGACCTCGCGCACCGGCACGGTGTGGCCGGTCGGCGCGCCGCGCAGGTTCGGGTCGGTCGAGAACGAGTACTGCGTCTTGGCCATGCAGACCGGCAGGTGTCCGTAGCCGGCGTGCTCCCAGGCGTGGAGCTGGTCGCGCACCGACTTGTCGGCGATCGCTTCGGAACCGCGATAGATGCGCTGTACGATGGTGTTGATCTTCTCGAACAGCGGCATCGCGTCGGGATAGAGCGGCGCAAACTGCGAGGAGCCGGATTCGGCCAGCGCCACCACCTTGTTGGCGAGTTCCTCGATGCCGGCCGAGCCGTGGGCCCAGTGCTTGCACAGGATCGCCTCTTCGCCCATCGAGGCGACGTAGTCCTTCATCGCCCTGATTTCAGCGTCGGTGTCGGAATAGAAATGGTTGATGGCGACCACGGCCGGCACGCCGAACTGCCTGATATTCTCGATGTGACGGCCGAGATTGGCGCAGCCCTTCTTGACCGCCTCGACGTTTTCCTTGCCGAGGTCTTCCTTCTTGACGCCGCCGTTCATCTTCATGGCGCGCACGGTGGCGACGATAACCGTGGCCGCCGGCTTCAGGCCGGCCTTGCGGCACTTGATGTCGAAGAACTTTTCCGCACCGAGATCGGCGCCAAAACCGGCTTCGGTGACGACATAATCGGCGAGCTTCAGCGCCGTCGTGGTGGCGACGACCGAGTTGCAGCCATGCGCGATGTTGGCGAAGGGGCCGCCATGGACGAAGGCCGGGTTGTTCTCCAGCGTCTGCACGAGGTTGGGCTGCATGGCGTCCTTGAGCAACACGGCCATGGCGCCGTCGGCCTTGAGGTCGCGGGCGTAGACGGCCGACTTGTCTCGGCGATAGGCGACGATGATGTCGCCGAGGCGCTTTTCCAGGTCCTTCAGGTCGGTGGCAAGGCACAGGATCGCCATGACTTCCGAGGCGACGGTGATGTCGAAGCCCCCCTCGCGCGGAAAGCCGTTGGCGACGCCGCCGAGCGAGCAGATGATCTCGCGCAGTGCGCGGTCGTTCATGTCCATGACGCGGCGCCAGACGACTCGGCGGGTGTCGATGCCGAGCTCGTTGCCCCAGTAGATATGGTTGTCGATCAGCGCCGAAAGCAGATTATGCGCCGTGGTGATGGCATGGAAATCGCCAGTGAAGTGGAGGTTCATATCCTCCATCGGCACGACCTGCGCATAGCCGCCGCCGGCAGCACCGCCCTTGACGCCGAAATTCGGCCCGAGCGAAGCCTCGCGGATACAGACGATGGCCTTCTTGCCAATGCGATTGAGACCGTCACCGAGGCCCACCGTCGTCGTCGTCTTGCCTTCGCCGGCCGGCGTTGGGTTGATGGCGGTAACGAGGATCAGCCTACCGTCCTTGTTTGTCTTCACCGACTTGATGAACTCGGCCGAGATCTTCGCCTTGTCGTGGCCGTAGGGCAAAAGGTGCTCGCTTGGAATGCCGATCTTCTGGCCGATGGCCTGGATCTGCTTCTTGTCGGCGGCGCGCGCGATCTCGATGTCGGACTTCACTTCGGCCATGGCGGCTTTCCTCTGGATTGGACGGTGGAGGGGACGGGTTTGATCAGCGTGGTCGCAAGCCTGTTCGAAACAGCCTGGCACTTCAGGCGAGGGCACGTTCTAACCCTGTCGCTGCCGTGGCGTCAACTTGCATGCAACTATGTTTCCTATGAAGAAAAGACAGCTCTCTGTTTCCCGGTCGACCTGTCCCGGATCTTCGCGCCCGGTTGTCGCGCCGTATAAAAGCCAGAGCACGCGCCGTCCTGCCGTCTCAAAACAGCCGCGGAATGCACGGAATGCGACAGGGTTCGAGCCCCGGTCGGCGCTTCGAACGGTCGCGTTAGAATGCGCCGATCTGGTGCATCAGCCCCAAGCCGTCTAGCTGGCCGAAATGTTCCACTACGATACCGTTCTCAACGCGATCGATGTGAATCACACCAACCGACACGCATTTTCCGCTCGGTTCGACACCATGGAAGACGCCGGTGTGCGTGCCCTGAAAGCGGCCGCGCGTGACCACCTTGTCGGCGTCGCTGACATAGTCGTCGACGACGTGATGTCCGTCCGGAAATCCAAAAAAGAACTCGGTCAGCGATTTGCGCCAGTCATCGAAGCCGATCGGGTTGGCGCTGCCGAGATGAACGGCCAGATCTGGAGAGGAGACCAGACTGGCCAGTTTGTCTCAGTCTTGCGTGTCGACCGTGGCGTAGAAATTTCGAGCAACTTCCCGGATATCCATCTCGTGTCCTCGCTAACCGCCGCCCAGCGGTTGAACGACGACGAGGCAGTCAGGTTCCGCTCTCCGCGACATGCGGCCGAGCTATTGCCTCGACAAGTTGCCGATTTCGACCAGGGACAGCGGTGATTTCAAGCCAGGACGTCTTTCACTATTCGGCCCTTCACCGATCCAGAACGGACCTGACCTCGACGAGGTTCGATCGCACCCTAAGCACATAGAAACCCATCGTGGTGAGGTGGGTGGGCATGATCCAGCCATCCTCGCGCCCGTTCGAGATTATCAAAGGCTGGATGGCGAGCGCCGCCCTGAGCTGGCCTTCCACGCTGTTCCAAAGTGGTGTGAGGCCGCGATTGTCGAGGATCTGCTGGAAGTCGTGATGCGCCGCCGTCAGGATGCCGTAATAGCCGTAGAGCTGGCCGTAGGCGAACCAGAAGCGGTCGTCAGCCCGCGTGTCGAACCAGCCGCTGTTGAAATTCTGCGAACGGTCGCGGATCAGGTCCGACGTCGAGCCTATGTCACTCGCGATCCGGTCGACGAACTGCAACAGATTGTCGGCGCGCGCGTTGAAGACAACCTCGCATTTCATGAGCCGGTCGTTGAAGGCGCGAAGGCTGCTCGCCGCCGTGCGATAGAAACTCGGCGTTGGGGTTTTCGGACCAAAGGGCCTGAGGCCGAAATACCAGGTTTCCTCGTCGAAGGTGATCGCGCCGCGCGCATCCTGCAGGTTCTGATCTATCTGGCTGGTGCCGCGGACGCGGCCCAGCGTGTCGACAAGCTCGACAGCGGTGCGCCGGATGGCCTGATTGACCCCGCGCTGGAAGGAGGCCTTGTTGTCGAGAAACGGCGTGCGGTCCCAGTCCATGCCGAAGAACCCGAGCTTGTAGAGTATCATCGACGAGATCCAGGCGTTCTCGTTGACGTTGAAATCGATGAGATCGGCCGCGACCTGGACAATGGCCGAGTTGGTGCAGGTCTTGACCTCTCCCTCGACACCGGCGGTTTCCCCGGTGGCAGAAGGAGCGGGCTGCGCCGGGGTGGTTCCGGCCGGCTGCGTGAATTTATATGCCTCCGCATACGCGGGATTGAAATTGCTCCAAACCTGCGTGTTCCAGATGAAGTAGCCATAGAGGCCGATCAGCATGAGCAGAGCGAGGCCGAGCACCGCCTTCAGGATCCAGCCGCGCTGCGTATACCAGTGCCCGGCCCACATGAACGGCCACAGGATCACGCCGACTGCGAAGCCGATGCCGCGGCCGATCCACTGGAAAATCCGTGTGAAGAAATTCACGATCGGATCAAGCATGGCGATGTCACCCCCTCGTCAGTCAGCCGGTCCTTCAATCGGTAAGGCCGTAGAGGCGTGTGCGAAACGCCACCTTGTCTTTCAGATATGTGGTTTTCAGAACGTCCACAACATGTGATCTCCAGGGGTCGCTGAAGCCGTCATAGTCCCTGTAGAATCCCGGTTTGTTGAAGACGTAGCGAGAGACGAAGTCCTGCGGCACGAAATCCGAGATCAGCTGGTTGGTCAGCCAGGCGTCGGGATGGCCGGGCTTGGCTCGGATCACCAGAAAACGCTGCTGCGGGAACACGTCTTCGATTTTTAGATAGCCAAGGTGAGCGATCTCGCGCTTGGCGGCGTTGAGAAAGGGAAAATTGCCGTCCCTGGTGATCAGGTTGGCATGGCCGTGGATCCAGGTCTGCAGCCAGACTTTGTCGACATCGGTCAGATTACGGTCGGGCTCGGCATCGCGGATCAGCGCGCGCACCACCATTTCGGCGCGATGTTCGAGATAGCCTGACGTTTCGATCCATGAGGCGCGCGGCAGTTCGATGCGGCCGGTTGCGGCGAGGAACTTGAACACCCGGTCAGCATCATTGATCGAGAGGTAGCTCACTTGCCACGGTCGCGAGCGACGGAAGCCTGGGGCTGCCGGGTCGCTGATCACCGTCGTCATGTCCGGGTCGATGAACACATAGAGCCCGCCGAAATGGCTGGTCCAATAGGCGCTGTGACGAAAGATCACCTGATCCGGCACCAGCGCGTTCTCGCGGATGTCGCCGCAGATCTTGGCCAGCTCCACCATGCGGGTGAGCATGGCGTTGTCGCGCCAGGCGTCCGGCTCCTGCTTCAGCTGGTCGACGAGCTTGCCGAGTTCGGCGGCCTTGCCGAGCACGTCTTCCGCCGACAGCACCTTGAACTCGACCTGGTTGATCGACAGCAGATCCTCGATGTCGTCGACCTTGGGGACCGAATCCTCGATCTCGCCGTAGATGACATCCTTGATGGTCAGCGCGTCGATGGCGCGCTGGTTCGTCGACATGAACTCGAACATCAGTTGCGAGGTGTTGGAAAAGGCTGTGTGGACCACCGGCAGGTCGATCTGCGACGGCGTCAGGATGATGAAACGGCGGTTGATCTCGTTGGGATCTAGGTAGTTGTAGTCGCCGCATTCCTCGGCCACCTGCGGCGAGAAGCCGGTGCGGTCGATCTCGAAACTCTGCAGCTTCGTCGGCTTCAGGCCGAAGGCGACCAAAGCCTTGTTGTAGCGCTGGATGAGATGCGGCTCGTCGATGGTCAGCAGCCGGCCATAGATCAGCTCGTTCTCGCGCAGCAGATCGGATTTCCTGGCGGGGCTCATGCTTCCTTCTCCCCGTTCACGGGGAGAAGGTGCCCGAAGGGCGGATGAGGGGCGGCGCAAGCGCTCATCATCTTTTCTCTACGATTGATGAAGGCAGAAATTTTGCGTCGATGGCAATCATTTTCCTATCCAGTCGACCGTCGAGGACCGCCACGATCGTATCAAGCACGCTCTTGCGGCTTGCCAGGACATCGGCGTGCCACACCCTTAATACCGACCAACCATTCCGATTCATCGTTTCGTCCCTGTACCGATCCTGCGATCGATTTACGTGCTGGCTTCCATCAACTTCCACGACAAGATTGGCTTCACGGCAGGCGAAGTCTGCGAAATATGGACCGACTGGCAGCTGACGAACAAATTTATGGCCATTCAATCGCCGACCACGCAGTTCGCTCCATAGCTTTTCCTCGGCATCGTTCTCAACCTTCCGAAGTTGCCGGGCCTTTGAGACTTTCATCTCATTTCTGCTTCGCATGGTGCTGCCCCTCATCCGCCCTTCGGGCACCTTCTCCCCGTAAACGGGGAGAAGGAAGGGACGCCGAGCTCAAGCATTCCACAGGCCCTTCTTCTTCAATTCCTCGATCTCGCGCACCGCGCGGTCGCGCAGGCGGGTGTCGCGGATCATCTTGGTCACCGCCGCGTCGTCGGACTTGTCGGAATAGCGGAACTCCGAGTCGGCGTAGCGGTTGACCTCCTGCATGACCATATCCATCGAGAACGGACCGCGCAGTTCCTCGATCATCGCCTTCTTGTCGTCGTAGCCCTTGTGCATGAAAACTTCCGGCTTCTCGAACCATTCGTCCGGCAGCTCGATGTCCATGGCGCGCATCTTGATCGCGTCGGTGACGTTCTTGATGGCGCGGCCGGTGAAGCGGGGCTCGGCCTCCTTGATCATGTGCAGATAGGTGCCGATGTCGGCCATCGATTTCGGTGCGCCGTTCTCCTTCATGTAGCGCTCATAGACCTTCATCAGCCCGTCTTCCCTGGGTTTTTCATGCTCTTCATAGGCTTCCATCACCGCGCGCTGGATTTCCTGGGCGGCGTAGAGCTTGTGGTCGCCGAGCGGGATCTTGTGGTTCTTGCCTGCGAGCAGCACGAAGATGTCGATGTAGTCGTCGCGCGTTTGTGGCCCGTCGACCAGCCAGCGGGCGCCGGCGCGCTGGCGCAGCGCGTCGTCGACGTTTTCGGGATAGTTGGAGAACATGCCGAAGGAGCAGTTGCCGCGCACCACGGTGCCGGCACCCGCAAACGCGTCCATCAGGACACCGGTGATTTCCTGCTGGCCTGCCGAGGCGCGATCGTCGGAGCGGCGTGCCGCCACCTGATCGATATCGTCGATGGTGCCGAAGCCGATGACGCGCGGGTTCAGCACATTGTTGATGAACTGGCGGCAGTTCTGGCCCGACTTGCCCTGGTAGGAGGAGATCTGGTCGACACCGAAATTCTCGTAGGCGAACGGATAGCCGGCGACCTGGCAGTAGCCGTTGACGAGACCGGCGATCATCTGGATCAGCGTCGTTTTGCCGGTGCCGGGCGCGCCGTCGCCTATGAAGGTGAACAGGAAGCCGCCGAGCTCGACGAACGGGTTCAACTCCCGCTCGAAATCATAGGCCATCAGCATCTTGGCGAGCTTGATCGACTGGTACTTGGCGATGTGGTTGCCGACGACCTCTTCGGGCTTCTTGAAGGTCATCACCAGCGGCTTAGACCGCTTGCCCGGTGCGACGTCGAAGCCGTCAAGGGTGAAGTCGTCGATGTCGATGCGGATATGCGCGTTCTCGAACGGGCCGATGCCGTCGAAGCGGCCCTTTCGCGCCAAAAGTCCATCGATGGCGACACGGGCGAAGGCGCGCGCCCGGGTCATCAGATCGGCGTCGTCCTTGGCGCCTGATATCGCCGTGTCGAGGCCGGCCACGATCGACTTCACCGCGTCCTGCGGGGTGTCGAACAAGAGATCCGGCTCGGGCGTGTCGTTCGGGGCCTCGCCGTCGCTGTCGATCAGCTGGAACAGATAGGAGGCGAGGCTGAAGGCCGAAATATAGGCCGAAGCCGACAGCAGCTTCTTGAAGGTGGCGGCCTCGTCGCCTTCGAGCGGCGCGCGGGCGTTTTTCGCCTGCAGGCTTTCGAGATCGGAGCCTTCGGCGAAGACATCAGCGATCGCCAACGCGATCGCCAGCCCGCGCCGGGTGCGAAAGAGCAGCATGTGCTGCGCAATGCTCAGCAGCTGGTCGCCGGGATGGACGGCGGCGACGGTCTTGGAAAGCTCGACCTCGCGCGTGCGGCGCACCGAGCCGACCGAGACGGTCGAGACGAAGCGGCGATTGGTGCCGGCCAGTGCGGTCCCGGATTCCCGCGACGGGTCCTCCAGCACGACGATGCGGGTGATGAAGCTCTGCGCCGTAGCGCGGTGCTTTTCGATTGCCGCTTCCGAAATGGTGGTCAGGCCGGTGTCCATGAAGGATGCTCCGCGGTTTGACGGTCAGACGTCACTGATGACCTGTCCTTTGGACAGGATGTGGACCTTGTAGCCTGAAAAGATCTTCTGCGCCTCGCCGGCGGCATAGAGCGCCTGATAGGCCTCATGCGGGATCAGCGCATGCTTCTCGTAGCTCGACACGCCCTGCCGCGCGGCCTCGAGATCGTCGGTGTCGATGAAGAATTCCTGCGTCGTCTTCTCGCTCGAAAACAACCCCTTGCGGCCCGGCTTCTCGGCCTTCGAATAGACCTCCTGGATGGTCCAGGTCAGCAGCCAGGCGTTTTCTGGCTTGCGCACCTTATCCAGCACGTCGCTCACCGTCGAATTGTTGTCGGTGATGCCGGCCGAATAAAAGGGCCCGAGCACGACGCGGCGCAGCTGCTTGGGGTGGAGCGGCTCGAAATCCTTGTCGAGGTTGACGGCGATCGTCGCCGGCGACAGCGTATAGGCGGAATTCTTCTCGGTGAAGTCGTCGAAGCGATGGGCAAGCTCGGGATTGAGCAGCCCTTCAACGGGAAGCGGAATGTCGACCTTGTCGTTGAGCTTGCCATTGCGGTCGATAAGCTGCCGGACCATCTCTTCGGAGGAATCCTCGACCGTCACCATGTAGACCAGCGGCAGGTTGGCGCTGCCGTCGAAGGCGGCCCAATGGACGAGATAGTAGGGCCGCCCGGTCTTCGGATTGACCGAGACTTTTGCCGTCTGCGCCAAGGTGAACGGCCCGAAGGTCGTCTCGCTCCTGACGCCCTCCAGATAGAGCCGCTCGGCCATCGACTTCTGCAGCGCCTCGGGGAATTCCTTGTGGCGCAGGATGAAGTCGGCCATTTCCTCGCGCAGCTCGCCGGCCAGCGGGATGTTGGCGAGCCGCGTATCGGCCTGGCGGCGGTCGTTCTCCAGCTCGAGCACGTTCTGGAAGACCGGAAAGCCGCTTTCGGCGCGCGAAATTCGGAACGTCTCCATGAAGCCCAGCCGGTTGCGCCAGCAGGAAAAGGAGTTGTCGAGCCGCGCAATATATTCGGCGACGATCTTGGCGACGATGCCGTGCCGGTAAAGCGGCGAGCGATCGTCGCGCATGAACACTTCAAGGCCGCTGAGTGCCGCCGTGATCGCCGAGAAATAACGCGTTGCCGCTTCGTTTTCGGGGGTCATGCAGCCAGCCCTTGGGAGGTATACGAGTGCAGCAATTACGACTGCACGTAGTTTGCCGCATTGTGCTTTTTCAGCACCTCGTCGAAGCGGCGGGCAAAGGCGTCGTCGGCCAGCTTCTTGCGGCGCTGAATGTCGGCGGTCGCCACCATGTTCTTCTCGTGCATTTCGAGGAGATCGCCGATGTGCTTCTGCGAGGCCGCGCCGATGCCGGCCATGGTCTCCTCGGCGGTGTTGTCGACCTGGCTGCCCAGGGTGTTGATCTTGTGGGCGACGTCCTGCTGGGCGGCGGTCTTCAGCGAATCTTCCAGCGCCTTGTACAGCACGATGCGCTGCTCGGTATCGATGGTCAGCTTGTTGATCAGCGTCGACTGCGCCGCGATCTGGTTGTTGAGCGAATCGACAAAAGTCTGGAACATCGAGGTGTAGCGTTCCAGCGTCTGGCTTTCGGCCAGCAGCTCCTGCTCCTTGGCCTGCTTCTCGTTGTATTCCGTAGCAAGTTTCGAACGCTCGCCCTCAAGCTGCGTGCGCTCCTTCTGGCTGGTCGAGGCGGCGATCCTGTTCTCGATGTCGAGCAGCATCGGATTGAGCTCCTCAATGCGCTTCTGCACGGTCTCCAGATTGGACATGGTCGCCTTGCGGCGCTCGATCACCTGCGACAGGCTGGCCTCGGAGGTCTTGTAACGCTGGTCGAGGATCTGCTTCTGCGCCTTGAGGATGCCGACAATGGTGTCGGATTTCGCCAGCAGCTCCTGCAGATTGCCGGCCAGCGACATGTTGCGGACGCGGTCGGTGCGCATGCGCTGCTTGCTCTGGTCGGAAAATATGCCGACGAAGCTTTCCCAGCCGGTGTAGTTCTTCATGCTCTCGAATTCGGCGCCGAAGACGTTGGTGGCGTCCTCCAGCCCGATGATCAGGTCGGCGATGTTGCCTTCCATCACCTTCTGCTGCTTCAGCACATCCTCGATGCGGGCGTTCTCGAGGTCGAAATTGGCGTCGCCGATCTTCTGGTCGGTCTTGGCGAGCGTGTCGAGCACCGTGCCGGACTGCTCGATTTTGGTGCGCATGTCCTGCACGACCTGCTTGGTCTTGGCAATTTCGGCATCGAAATTCTGCAATGTCGCCATAGGGGCCTCCCGCTTCGGCATTTGTTCGTGTCGCGAACCGCCGCGAATATATGTGCGGCATAGGGGGAAGGGAAGGCGGAAGATTAGGAGTTTGCGAAGGATAGCGCCGAAACCCGACACAAAAAACCCGCCTCGGCGGCGGGTCGTTGGCGCGATCAGCACCATACTCAAACCAATAGCATAACTGCCGTCACAAAGCAACGAAGCTCACCGATCGCAGTTCTTCTTGCCGCAGTTCTTCCCCCTCTGTCCTCGCACCGTTCGATCCATACGCACGCAACGCGGAATAGCGCTGGTCAGGCTTTGGTGAAGCCGATGAAATCGTCGGGCGCGGCGCGGCCCATTTCTTCTTCCCAATGGCGGCGGCAGAGCGAGACATAGACATCCTTGCCGATCGCCACCTGTTCGCCCTGTCTCGCCACCTTGCCGTCCGCGCCGAGGCGCACGACCATCGTCGCCTTGCGGCCGCAGCGGCAGATGGTGCGCACCTCGCGCAGCTCGTCGGATATCGCCAGAAGCGCGCGCGAGCCGGAAAACAGCTTGCCTTGGAAATCCGTGCGCAGGCCGTAGCACATGACCGGGATGTTCAGCCGGTCGGCGATGCGGGCAAGCTGCCACACCTGCTCCTCCTCGAGGAACTGCGCCTCGTCGACGAAGACGCAATGCACAGTCGTGTGGTCGTGATGCTCGGCGACCCGGGCGAACAGATCGTCGCCGTCGCGGAACATCTCGGCCTCCGTCTCCAGGCCGATGCGCGACGAGATCAGCCCGGTATCGCCCTTGCGGTAGTGACCGGCGACGAACAGCATCGTCGTCATGCCGCGCTCGCGGTAATTGTACGAGGCCTGCAGCAGCATCGTCGTTTTGCCGGCATTCATCGTCGCGTAGTGGAAGTACAGCTTGGCCATGCCGCCGTTTTAAGCCGAGTTGTCCCGGCGCGGGGAGGGGGCGTCCCTACATTCCACCGGAAAAGCGGCGAACGTGTCGCTGATCGGCCAGCCCGCGCCGTTGATCGCGATTGTCTTATCGCTTGAAACCGCACCAGAATGGTGTTTGGCTGACGAAACAAGGCGGAGACAAAACCGCAACTTCGCTTCGCCGATAGATCACAATGGGAGAATACATAATGTCGCGTATGAAACTATTCGCCGCCGGCTTCGGTCTGGCGGCATTTCTTTCCGCGGGCGGCGCACTCGCCGCCGAGCCGGAAAGCTGCAAGCCGGTGCGTTTTGCCGATGTCGGCTGGACCGACATTGCCGCCACCACCGCTACCGCCAGCGTCATCCTCGAAGCGCTCGGCTACGAGCCCGACGTGCAGGTGCTGTCGGTTCCGGTCACCTACACCTCGCTGAAGAACAAGGACGTCGACGTCTTTCTCGGCAATTGGATGCCGACCATGGAAGCCGACATAAAGCCCTATCTCGAAGACAAGTCGGTCGAGACGGTCGTGACCAACCTCGAAGGCGCAAAGTATACGCTTGCCGTGCCGCAGCACACCTATGACGCCGGTCTCAAGGATTTCGCTGATATCGCCAAGTTCAAGGACAAGCTCGACAACAAGATTTACGGCATCGAAGCCGGCAATGACGGCAACCGCCTGATCCTCGACATGATCGCCGCCGACAAGTTCGGCCTGAAGGATTTCGAGCTCGTCGAAAGCTCGGAAGCCGGCATGCTGTCGGCGGTGCAGAAGGCTGCCGCATCGGGCGAAGACGTGGTCTTCCTCGGCTGGGAGCCGCATCCGATGAACGCCAACATCAAGATGGCCTATCTGTCGGGTGGCGACGAGGTGTTCGGCCCGAATTTCGGCGGCGCGACCGTCGCCACCAATGTCCGGGCCGGCTACACCACCGAATGCCCGAACGTCGGCGCGCTGCTCAAGAACATGGTGTTCTCGCTCAAGATGGAAAACGAGATCATGGGTGCGATCCTCAATGATGGCGCCGACCCGAAGGCCGCGGCTACCGAATGGCTCAAGGCCAATCCGGACGCGATTACCCCATGGCTCGCCGGTGTGACGACCTTCGACGGCGGCGACGCCGCGGCCGCCGTGAAAACTGCGCTGGGTTCGTAGCAGATTTACACCCTCCCTTGCGGGAGGGTCGGCGCGGCACGCGCCGCGTTGGGGGTGGTGCAGAACGGAGCATAACCGTGACCACCCCACTCCGCTGCGCGGTTCGACCCACTCCGCCAGGGGGGCGAAGTAGAATGAGGGGACATTTGCCATGGATCCGGTTTCGCAACTGATTTCGAGCTTCAAGATCCCGATCGGGCGGTGGGGCAAGACCTTCTTCGACTTTCTGACCACCAATTTCGAATGGTTTTTCGACAGTATCGCCGACGGGCTCACCGTCGTTCTCGACGGGTTGGTCGATCTTTTGCTGCTCGTCCCGCCGGTTCTCCTGGTTGCCGCCATAGCCGGGCTTGCCTGGTACCTGCAGAAATCATGGAAGCTGGCGCTTGCCGTCGCGCTCGGCCTCCTCTTCATCGTCAACCAGGATCTCTGGCAAGAAACCGTCGAGACGCTGGTGTTGGTCGTGGGCGCCGCTGCGGCCTCCATGGCCATCGGCGTGCCGATCGGCATCTGGGCGGCGCATAACGAGCGTGGCTACCGCTATCTCCAGCCAATCCTCGACCTGATGCAGACGATGCCGACCTTCGTCTACCTCATCCCGGTGCTCATTCTCTTCGGCCTCGGCATCGCTCCCGGCCTCATCGTCACCGTCATCTTCGCCGCTCCCGCTCCGATCCGCCTGACCTATCTCGGCATCACCTCGGTGCCGAAACCGATGATCGAGGCCGGCGAGGCCTTCGGCGCGACAAAACGCCAGCTCCTGTGGAAAGTAGAGCTGCCGGCGGCGCTGCCGACCATCATGGCGGGGCTGACGCAGTGCATCATGCTCTGCCTCTCCATGGTCGTGATTGCTGCGCTTATTGGCGCCAACGGCCTTGGCAAGCCGGTGGTGCGCGCGCTGAACTCGGTCAACATCCCGCTCGGGCTCGAGGCCGGCCTCGCCATCGTCGTGCTCGCCATCATCCTCGACCGCATCAGCCGCATCGGCACAGGAGCCGCCAAATGAGCGCTGCGGTCGATTTTAAGAATGTCGACATCGTCTTCGGCGCGGCGCGCAAGGAAGCGCTGGCGCTCGTAGACAGCGGCGCGACGCGTCAGGAGATCCTGGAGAAGACCGGCGCCGTGCTCGGCTGCGCCGGCGCCAATTTGACCGTCAACGAGGGCGAGATTTCCGTCCTGATGGGCCTCTCCGGCTCCGGCAAATCGACGCTGCTCCGCGCCGTCAACTTGCTCAACGTGCCGGCGCGCGGCAATGTCATGGTCAAGGACCGCGACCGCATGGTCGATGTCGCGACCTGCGACGCCGCCACGCTGCGCCACATCCGACAGACGCGGGTCGCCATGGTGTTCCAGCAGTTCGGCCTTCTGCCCTGGCGCACCGTCGCGGAAAATGTCGGCTTCGGCCTCGAGCTTTCCGGCGTGCCCGACGCCGAGCGCAAGGCGCGCGTCGAGCGCCAGTTGAAGCTCGTCGGCCTCGACCAGTGGGCGTCGAAATACGCCCACGAACTTTCCGGCGGCATGCAGCAGCGCGTCGGGCTGGCGCGTGCGTTTGCCACCGAAGCGCCGATCCTGCTGATGGACGAGCCGTTCTCGGCGCTCGACCCGCTGATCCGGACCAAGCTGCAGGACGAGTTGCTGCAGCTTCAGGCAGAACTGAAAAAGACCATCATCTTCGTCAGCCACGACCTCGAGGAGGCGCTGAAGATCGGCAGCCACATCACCATCATGGAAGGCGGGCGCATCGTGCAGACCGGCGCGCCGGAAGACATCGTGCTGCGCCCCGCCAACGACTATGTCCGCGACTTCATCGCCAATGTGAATCCGCTCTCGGTGCTGACCGCCTGGAACGTGATGCGCGACCGCCGCGACCTCGAGCACGGCGAGGACGGCTGGGTGTGGCTCGACCGCCGCAAAACGACGCGTTTCAAGATCGACGAGCACGGGCTGGTGGCGGCTGCCGAGCGCGACGGCAAGCCGGCTTTCTGGGTGTCCTGCGCCGATGTCGAGGCGCAGCCGGAGGAGACGGCGCAGGTGTTCTGGGCCAATCCCGGCACCTCGCTGAAGACCGTGATGCTGGCCATGCACCGCTCGCAGACCGCACCCGTGGCGCTGTTCGACGACCAGTCGCGCTTCGTCGGCGCCATCGGCATCAGGGACGTGCTGTCGGCGGTGTTGAGAAGGTAGTTTTTCTCATCGGAGGAAGGTCGGCCCTAAGCCGCCAGCGGCAATCTCAGACTTGTGAACGGCGCGCCCGCCGGAAAGGCGGTTTGTGCGCGGCTCAAAATGGACGCCCGCTTTTGCCTATGCCAGAATAAACGCGAAATTCTTGCGCGCAGTTGCCGGTTCCGATGCCTGAGATCGTCGCCAAACCCCGCACCAAAACGAAGCCGCAAATCGAACGGCCGAAGCTCTACAAGGTCATCCTTCTCAATGACGATTTCACGCCGCGCGAGTTCGTGGTGACGGTGCTCAAGGGCGAATTCAAGCTGAGCGAAGACCAGGCGCGGCGGGTGATGATCACCGCGCACCAGCGCGGCGTCTGCGTCGTCGCCGTCTTCACCAGGGACGTCGCCGAGACCAAGGCGACGCGGGCGACCGATGCCGGCAAGGCCAAGGGCTACCCGCTGATGTTCACGACGGAACCGGAGGAGTAGTGCCGTTTTCCCCTTCTCCCCTGGGGAGCGGGTGGGCGAGCGCAGCTCCGTCGGATGAGGGGTGTTCCAGCTTGGCGTCGACGGCACTCCGTCCAGCACCCCTCAACCGTCTTGGCGCTGCGCGCCAATCCACCTTCTCCCACAAGGGGAGAAGGATAAACCGCTGCGCTACCGCCCCTCGCGGTACCACATCGAGCCCAATGCCAGAAGCAGCAGGCCGAGGCCGAGGAACCCGCCGAACAGCGGCACGCGCGAGACGGCCTTCAGCACGCTGTCGTCGGTAGTGCGCAGGCCGATCCAGTCGTTGCCGGCGGCCGCGCCCGTGGAGCGGACCGGGACGACCGACGGCAGCGTCACGCCGCCGGTGAGGTTGCCAAGGGCCGACGATTGCGCCAGCCGGCGCACGCTGCCGCCGGTGGCCTCGGCCGGCGCTTTCAGCCGGTTCTCGGTGGAGACGACGTCGGTAAATTCCGGCGCATTGACCGGGCCGACATGGGCAAGCGCCTTCAGGTCGCCATTTCCGACCTGGTAAAGGCCGATCTCGCTGGTTTCGATGCTGCCCAGGAAGACGCCGGGTTCGGCTCTCTCCAGCTTGACGGTCATGGCCTTGCCGGACGGGGTGATGATCTGCGCCGGGCCGGGATCGTCGCTCATCGTCTGGCGGCGGATTTCCAGCATCATGCCGCGGCCGTCGGCGGTCAGCCGCTCCTCCTCAAGTTCAGGTTCCTTCATCAGCCAGTGGGCGATGCGGCGATAGAGCTGGACATGCGGGCCGCCGCCCTCGAAGCCGCGCGCCCACAACCAGCCCTGGTCGGACAGAAACATGCCGACGCGGCCTTCGCCCTTGCGATCGAGCAGGAGCAGCGGACGGTCGTCTGCCCCCTTCATCACCGCCTCGCCCTCGGGGTTTTCGACGCCGATGGTGCGGAACCAGCGGCTCCAGTGCGGCGGCTCGGTGGCGGAGCCGTCGAGCCCGCGCGTCACCGGATGGCGCTGGCCGAGTTCGGTGAGGCGCGGGTAAAAGGCCTTGTCGACGACTTCGCCGGTCGGCATCGCCGGCAGCGCCGACATCAAAGGCGTGCGGGCGATGGAACTTTCGCCGGCATATTCGGGCCCTGCGGCGATCAGCAGTGCGCCACCCTTTTCGACAAATTCGGCGATGTAGTCGTAATAGAGGATCGGCAGCACGTCGCGGTGCTGATAGCGGTCGAAGATGATCAGGTCGAAATCCTTGATCTTCTCGACGAACAGCTCGCGCGTCGGGAAGGCGATCAGCGACAATTCGTTGATCGGCGTGCCGTCCTGCTTTTCCGGCGGCCGCAGAATGGTGAAGTGGACCAGATCGACCGAGGCGTCGGATTTCAGAAGGTTGCGCCAGGTGCGCTCGCCGGCATGCGGCTCGCCGGAGACCAGCAGCACGCGCAAATTCTCGCGGATGCCGTCGATCAGCGCGATGGCGCGGTTGTTGGTGTCGGTGAGTTCGTCGGGCTCGGGATCGATAGCGAGTTCGACGATGTTGCGGCCGGCGCCGGGAATGGTCACTTGCAGCGGCATGGCCTGGCCGATGGTGGCGCTCTCGACCGAAACCTGCTCGCCATTGACCGACACGCGCACGTCGACCGAGCCGGCCTCGTTGTTGGTGCCGAGGACGCGATAGGTCATTTCGAGCGGCTTGCCGACCAGACCGAAGCGCGGCGCATTCTCGAAGCGGATGCGGCGATCCTTTTCCTGGTCGTTGCCGGTGATCAGCGCGTGCAGCGGGGCGTTGAAGTCGGGTGTGCCGCCGGGGGCGTCGTGCACCTCGCCATCGGTGATCATGATGGCGCCGCCGATGCGCGAAGGCGGCACGTCGCGGAAAGCGCTTTCAAGCGCGCCGAAAAGCCGCGTTTCGGTGCGCTCCTCGGCGGCTTCCGACTTGCCGGCTTCGACAACGCGGACATCGAACTGCTTGAAGCGGCCAAGGCGCTGCTGAAGCCCGGCCAGCGCCTCGTCGGTCTGCTTGGTGCGCTCGCCAATGTCCTGACTCTGGCTGCGGTCGACGACGACGGCGACGACGCTTTTCAGCGCCTCGCGCTCTTCGTCGAGGAACACAGGGTTAAGCAGGGCCGCGCCCAGCGCGAGCAGGGCGGCAAAACGGAAGACCGCGCCGCGCTGGCGAAACCAAAGTCCGGCCAATGCCAGCAGCAACAGCGGTGCCAGCACCAAGCCAAGCAGTGGCAAGGAGATGAGCGGTTCGAAGGCGAGCGACCAGTTCATGGCTTACTGCCCCAGCCGTTCGAGCAGCACCGGCACGTGCACCTGATCGGATTTATAGTTACCGGTCAGCATGTACATCATAATGTTGACGCCGGCGCGCAGCGCATAAACGCGCTGCATCGGGTCCGACGGCACGGTCGGCAAAAGCGGATCGCCATTCTCGTCGACCGCCCAGGCGCCCGCGAAATCATTGGCGGTGATCATGATCGGCGAGACGCCGTCGCCGGTGCGCACCGGGCGGTTCTCGGTGTTGGTGGCTTCGAGCGACGCCGCGACCCAGAGCGGGCCGCCGGCGAAACGTCCGGGAAACTCAGGCAGGATGTAGAAGGATTTCGTCAGCACATGGTCCGACGGCACCGGTTCCAGCGGCGGCACGTTGAGATTGCCGAGGATGTCGCGCAGCCGCTCCGTCGCCGGGCTGGCCGAATCCGCGCCGATGCCGGTGGCGAACTGGTCGCGGGTGTCGAACAGCACCGTGCCGCCCTGCTGCATATAGGCGTCGACGCGGCCGATCGCGGCCTGGCTCGGCATCGGTGCGGCAGGGTCGATCGGCCAGTAAATCAGGGGATAGAAGGACAGCTGGTCCTTCGAGATATCGACGCTCGCCGGCGCCCCCGGCTCGAGCGCGGTCTTCTCGATCAGGAAGCGGGTCAGGCCCTCGAGCCCGGCTTGGCTGATCGAATCGACGCTCCGTTCGCCGGTCTGCACATAGGCGATCCGGGTCTTCGAAATGTCCTCGATCGCCCGCTCGTCGCCGGGTTTGGAATCGTCGGCGCGGGTGATGTCGGTGTGGCCGACCAGCGCGCCGAGCGCAATCAGCAGAGCGGCTGTGGTTGCAGCAACCGTGCCGGCGCGGCGCGGCCGGCGCGAGAACAGGCCGCCCATCCAGAACACGGCCAGCGTGTCGAGCACCATCAGCAAAAGGGCTGCCGCCACCAGCGGGCCCTTCAAATTGTGCGATTCGTCGAAGGCGTACTGGATGGTGGTGACCGGCACGGTGATCTGAGGACGGACCAGCGGTGCGAATCTGCTTTCAGCATTGAGCAGATTGTGGGCGAGGACGCCGGTTTCGGAGCCGTAGAGGCCAGGCGGGTTCTCGAACGTCACCGGCAGCGGGCCGGCGCCCGGCACCAGTGGCCGTGCATCCGGCGTCGGCGGCACCAGCGTGCCGTCGGCTGATATCATGCGGTAGGGCGCCAGCGAGGTGGCGGCGGCTTCGGCATTGGCGACCGCTGCACCCTGGTTCCGTGACAGTTGCACGATGCGGCGCAGCATCTCGACGAAGCTGCCGGATATCGGCAGGTTCGACCAGGTCGCCTCCGGCGTGACATGGAACAGGACGAGCGTGCCCTTGCCCTTCTTCATCCCGGTCACCAGCGGCGTGCCGTCGGCAAGCGTGGCCCAGGTGCGCTCGACGATGTCGGGCGTCGGCTCGGCCAGCACCTGCCTGGTGACGGTGACTTCGGCCGGCGGAGCGAGGTCGGAGAAGGGACCGGTCTTCGGGAAGTCGGTGACCGGTTGCGGCGTCGTCCATGACAGCGCGCCGCCGAGCGAACGCTCGCCGGTACGCAGCCTGACCGGCAGCAGGTCGTCATCATTGCCGGCGGCCACCAGCCGCGAGCCGGCGAACCGCACCAGCGTGCCGCCATTGTCGACCCAGTCGACCAGCCGCTGCCGCACCTGCTCCGGAATGGTGCCGACATCGGCCATGACAATCATCGCCGGCTTCTGGTCGAGGAGCTGCGGGATGGCGTCGGCAAGGTCGGCGCTCGACGCTTCGGCCAGATCGGCGAAGGGCTGCAGCGCGCGGCGGATGTAGTACAGCGGCGACAAAAGCGGCTGCGCCTGGTCGGCTTCGGCCTGCGACAGCAGTCCGACGCGACGGCGCTTGGAATTCTCATCGAGCACGCGGACGGCGCCGGCCTGCCGCTGGCCGTCGAGCGCGATCGAGGCGAAGTCGTTGCGCAGTTCGAACGGCACCGCCATCGTGCCGGTGGCGGTGGATTCGCCCGGCGAGAAGGTCAGCGTGGCGTCGGCGATGCGGCGGCCCTTGTCGTCGAAGGCGCCGGCGGTCACCTGAGCCGGGGTCGGATCGCCCGGCGCGCGGATGGCGGTCAGCTCGAAGCCGTCCACCTGGTTGTCGGCGCCGGTCAGGCCGGTCAAGCTAGGCCGGTCGGAGGCGGCCCAGACGACACGGGCGGCGTTCTTCGACAAAAGCGTGTTGAAGGCGGCCTCGTCGCCTTCCGCCGCCAGACCGTCGGCGAGCACGGCGACACTGGCGCCCGGCAAGGTCTCCAAGGTTGCCGCGACGCGCGCGTAGACGGCGGGGCGGTCGGTCGGGATCGGCCGCGGCTTTGCCGCGCGCAGCCGGTCGAGCGCAGTGGCGGCGTCGAACGGGCCGATCTCGGCGTTCGGCTTCTCGGCGGTGAAGGCGATGATGACAGGAACGTCGTTGGAGCCGGCATCGGTGATCAGCCGTTCGGCGGTGGCGACGCGCTGGCCCCAGTCGGCGGCAGTTGCCCAGTCATTGTCGATGACCAGCGCAAGAGCGGCGCCCTCGGCCGGCAGTCTTTCACGCGGGTTGAAGACGGGTTCGGCCAGCGCCGTAACGATAAGAGCCGCCATCAGCAGCCTGAGCAGCGTCAGCCACCACGGGCTCTGTTGCGGCGTCTCCTCGCGCTTCAGCACCCGGGCCAGGATCTTCAGCGGCGGGAAGACCTCGGTCTGCGGTTTGGGCGGGGTGAACCGCAAAAGCCACCAGATCACCGGCAGTGCCAGAAGGCCCCACAGCACCATCGGCGCCCCGAAGGAGAGCGGCAGCCAACTCATGCGCGGATCCTCCCGGCTGAGCTGCCATCGACGGTCATCGCCATGTGGACACGCACCAGCGCATCAGAGGCGAGACGGTCGGTGTGGTTGACGGTGAAGCTCCAGCCGAGCCGCTTGCACCAGTCGGTCAGTTCCTGGCGGCGGGCGATGTAAAGCAGCCGGTAATCATCGCCCAGCGTTTCGGCGCGGCCGGCGGTCAACTTGTCGCCGGTCTCGGGATCGGTGAACTCGGTGCGGCCGGCATAGGGGAATCGCTCCTCGGCGGGGTCGGCGACCTCGATCAGATGGGCACGCACGCCGTGGCGGGCGAGCACGTCGAGCCAGGCGATGGTGTCCTCGACCGGATCGAGGAAGTCGCTGACGATGACGATGTCGCAGAAGCGGCGGATGGCGGACAGGTCGGGCTTTGCCGGCAATTCGCCGGCATGGGTGAGTTGTGCTGCGATGCGCTCGGCGCCGTTGCGGGCGGTGAACGGATCGGTCAGTCCGGGCCAGGCGATGCGTTCGCCGCTGCGCGACAGAAGCTCTGCCATGGCCAGCGCCAGCACCAGCGCGCGGGATTCCTTCGAGACGGTGGCGCCGGTCGATTTGTAGAGCATGGAAGGCGAGGGGTCTGCCCACAGCCACACCGTATGGGCGGCCTCCCATTCGCGGTCGCGCACATAGATGTGGTCGTCGCGGGCCGAGCGGCGCCAGTCGACACGCGAGGAATCGCCTTCGACATAGGGCCGGAACTGCCAGAAATTCTCGCCGATGCCGCGCTTGCGGCGGCCGTGCCAGCCGGCGATCACCGTGTTGACGATGCGGCGTGCCTCGACCAGCAGGTCCGGCACCAGCGACGCCCGCAACCGGCCGCGGGCGAGCGCGTCACGCGTCGCTGCCGGTGCCTGGGCCTCGCCTATACGCGCCATCAGATGCCTTTTGCCAGTTTCGCCACCACGTCGCGCACGGTCGTGCCCTCGGCACGGGCGGCAAAGGTCAGCGCCATGCGGTGCTGCAGCACAGGCTCGGCCAGCGCTCTGATATCGTCGACCGACGGCGCCAGCCGTCCGTCATAGAGGGCGCGGGCGCGTGCGCACAGTGTCAACGCCTGACTGGCGCGCGGGCCTGGGCCCCAGGCGACGTGCTTGTCGGTCTCGGCATTGCCCTGGCCCGGGCGCGCCGAGCGCACCAGCTGGAGGATCGCCTCGACGACGCTTTCCGGCACCGGCATGCGGCGAATGAGGGTCTGGATCTCCTTCAGCCGCGCCGGCTGCAGCACGTTCTGCGCCCTGGCGTCCTCGATGCCGGTGGTTTCCAGAAGAATGCGGCGCTCCGCCTCGATTTCCGGATAGAGGATGTCGACCTGCATCAGGAAGCGGTCGAGCTGCGCCTCGGGCAGCGGATAGGTGCCTTCCTGCTCCAGCGGGTTCTGCGTCGCCAATACGTGGAAGGGCGCCGGCAGGTCGTGGCGGACACCCGCAATGGTGACGTGGTATTCCTGCATCGACTGCAGCAGCGCCGACTGAGTGCGCGGCGAGGCGCGGTTGATCTCATCCGCCATCAGCAGCTGCGCGAAGATCGGCCCGGAGATGAAACGGAAGGAACGCTTGCCGAATTCGTCCTGCTCCATCACCTCGGAGCCGAGAATGTCGGACGGCATCAGGTCAGGCGTGAACTGGATGCGGCGGGAATCGAGGCCGAGCACGATGCCCAGCGTCTCGACCAGCTTGGTCTTGGCGAGGCCGGGCACGCCGACGAGCAGCGCATGGCCGCCGGCAAGCAGCGCCACCAGCGTGCGTTCGACGACGCTTTCCTGGCCGAAGATGACGCGGCCGACGCCATCGCGAACCCTGGAAATGTCGGCCAGCGCCGTCTCGGCCTGGACGATCATGTCCTTTTCGCTGATCGGGCTTTCCTTGATCATCACGCTCATGCAGCATCGATCCTTCTCGTTGGAAATACCGGCTTGCACCTTCGACGCTGCAAAGTGCCGCGATTCGGCCTCGCATGGCGCCTGTCTTTGAACTTAAATCACTGGCTTAGGCTGACAAGCGGAACAACAGTGACTATTTCGTGACCATGACAGAACGCGCCGACGATCGTGAAGAGAGCCTGACGGCCGCCACCGAGGCGCGCGGACTGGAGGCACTGATCTCGCGTGCCGCCCGCGCGGGCAAGGGGACGGCGCCGGTGGAGCGCTGGAATCCGGCCTTTTGCGGCGATCTCGACATGGAGATCAGAGAGGACGGCACCTGGTTCTACCAGGGTACGCCGATCGGCCGCATGCCGCTGGTGCAGCTGTTTTCCTCCGTGCTGCGCAAGGACAAAGACGGCAAGACCTATCTTGTAACACCGGTGGAAAGGGTCGGCATCCGCGTCGTCGACGCGCCCTTCATCGCCGTCGAGATGGACGTTTCCGGCACCGGCGATGGCCAAGTCATCACTTTCCGCACCAATGTCGGCGACGTGGTCGAGGCCGGACCGGACCATCCGCTACGCTTCGTCGACGAAGACGCGACCGGTGGCCTGAAACCCTATGTGCTGGTGCGCGGGCGGCTGGAAGCGCTGGTGGCGCGGCCGGTCATGTACGAACTGGTCGAGCATGGCGAAGAGATCGATGTCGGCGGCAGAAGGATGTTTGCCGTCCGCTCGAAGGGCGCGGTCTATCCGATAATGCCGGCGGAAAAACTGCAGCGGCTGAGTGCATGATTGGCAGCGTATGGTGGACCAGGTGACGCGATGGACCAGGTGACGCGGGAGCCGTTTTCGGCCGAGGATTTTCGCGCCCGCGTCGCGGCGCAGCCGCTGGCGCATGCCGCCGACGATTATGGCGACCATCGCTTCAACCCCGGCCATCCGCGTTTGAAGCTCGCAAAGGCGCTGCGCGATGCCGCCGTGCTGATCCCGGTGGTCGATCACGGACGTGATGCCACGGTTCTGCTGACCAAGCGGGCGGAAAAGCTGCGCAACCATTCGGGGCAGGTGGCTTTTCCCGGCGGCACGATCGATCCAACCGATCCGAGCCCGGAGGCGGCGGCATTGCGCGAGACATTCGAGGAGATCGGGCTCGGCCAGGACCGGGTCGAGATCATCGGCCGCATGCCTGATTACGTCTCCGGCAGCGGCTACCGCATCGCCCCGGTGCTGGGAATAGTGCGGCCGGATTTTTCACTGGCGCTGAATTCCGAGGAGGTCGACGCCGCCTTCGAAGTGCCGCTGCGCTTCCTCATGGACCCGGCCAACCACGGCCGCGACAGCCGCATGTGGAACGACCTCGAATGGGTCTTTTACGAGATGCCCTATGACGGACAACGCATCTGGGGCGTCACCGCCGGCATCATCCGCACGCTCTATGAAAGGCTCTATACGTGAGCGGCCGGGCGTCGCTCGCGGGCAAAGCCGATTGGCTCGGCGAAAAGCACCTGCAGCGCCTGCTGGCGGCGCTGGCGGATGGCGGCGAGGAGGCGCGCGTCGCCGGCGGCGCGGTGCGCAATGCGCTCATCGGCCAACCGGTCGCCGACGTCGATATCGCCACCACGACCGTGCCTGATGAAACCATCCGCCGCGCCGAGGCGGCGGGCTTCAAGGCCGTGCCGACCGGCATCGAGCACGGCACCATCACGATTGTCGCCGGCGGGAAGCCGTTCGAGGTGACCACGCTGCGCGCCGACATCGAGACCGACGGACGGAGGGCCAAGGTGTCGTTCGGGCGCGACTGGAAGGCCGACGCGGAACGGCGCGATTTCACCATCAACGCGCTTTACGCCGAGGCCGACGGGACGATCGTCGACCTGGTCGGCGGCGTCGCCGACATCGAGGCGCGCCGGCTGCGTTTCATCGGCGATCCGGAGGCGCGCATCCGCGAGGATTATCTGCGCATCCTGCGCTTTTTCCGCTTCTTCGCCTGGTATGGCGACGGCCGGCCGGATGCCGAAGGGCTGAAGGCCTGCGCCCGGCTCAAGGAGGGGCTTGGCCAACTCTCGGTCGAGCGCGTCTGGTCCGAGCTGAAGAAGCTGCTGTCGGCCCCCGATCCATCGCGTGCCTTGCTGTGGATGCGCCAGGCCAGCGTGCTCACCAGCGTTCTGCCGGAGAGCGAGAAATGGGGCATCGATGCGATCAATGCGCTGACCAGGGCCGAGAAGGATCTAGGCTGGACGCCGGACCCGCTGCTCAGGCTGGAAGCGATCGTGCCGCCGGACGCCGCGCGGCTGAAGGCGCTGGCTGAGCGGCTGAGATTCTCCGTCAGCGATGCCGGCCGTCTCAGGCAGTGGGCGCTGACAGTGCCTGTCGAGCCGAAGACGACCGAAGCGGAACTCGCAAAGCGGCTCTATCGTGGCGATCATCAGGGCCTTGTCGATCGCTTGCGGCTGTCGCTCGCTTCCGCTCGAGGCCGCGCCGTCGAGGACAATGACGCGCTGCTCGAAGCCGGCGGCTTCTCGCGCCTGCTCGCCTTCGCCGGAAAGTGGAAAAAGCCCGATTTTCCGCTCAAGGGCGCCGATCTGACGACGCTTGGCGCGTCGCCCGGACCGAAACTCGGCGCAACCTTGAAAAACCTTGAAAACGAGTGGGTCGAGTCGGGTTTTGCGCTGGATCGCGGCGCACTCCTCGAGCGCGCCGCAGAAGCACTCGAAAGTTAGAGACCGTTTGGAAACTCTACCCTGGCGGCCATCTGATGGCGTTTTCTGCGCTTCCGGTGCTCACGGACCCAAATGTCCGCTGCGCTCCGGTTCTCGAAACCACCACCATATGACTCGCCAGAACGAATTTCGAAACAGTCTCTTAGGCAAATCAGGCCGCGTCGCGGGGCTTTTCGATACGCGAACGGATGGCTTCGATCATCGTCTCGCGGATGATCGTCTCGCCATGCGTCTCACGCATGTGCTCGACCGCACGACGCATGATCTCGGCTTCCTCGTCGGCGCGCGTATGCCAGTCACAACCCGGAACGAGCGAGCCGCAGTGGAATTCCTTCATCGGATCTCTCCCTTTTCCTCATCGGAGCGCCGCATCTGCTCTGACACGGAAGCTCAGCACCTTGATCGACGCATGACCCTGTCTGAAATCGGGTGTCGGTATTCGGGTCATGCGCTGACCGAGCCAGCATAACACGGTCGAATGGGTTTGGTTGCCGCAAAGGCCGAAAAGGCGGAGCAGCGCTCCGCCCTCTTACGCTACCCCGGAGGCAAGACCTCGTCTTGCTCCAGCGGGCAGGCGATCACTTCATGATCTTGACTGCCTCGGCAATTTTGTGCTTGCCGCTCATGTCCCACGAAACGCGGATCTTTTCGCCGGCCTTCAGGCCAGGATTCTTGAAGGCCTTGGGCAGCGTAAAGGTAGATCCGTCATCCAGAACAAGGCTCATGGCCGTTCGATCATAGGTCTTGACCGTGCCCGTGGTGTGCTTGACCGCTGCAAAGGCAGCGCCACCAGAGGCAAGAACGGCAGCAGCCGCAACCGACATAATAAGCTTGCGCATGGCATGCTCTCCTGGAGATGAGAGGCACCATTTTGGGAAGGTGCCCCACTCAATCATGGGCCGTCCGGTCGCGTCGGGTCGCGGTTCTAGGGGAGGATGAACCGCCGGCGTTTCCCGGCCCGGATCGAAAAATAGTCCTGTTTTTTCAAGTGGATATTAGACGAAAAAGATATTCTGCGCGCCACATTCGCCGCCAAAATCAAACGATTTGGACCTGATTGCGGCTCACGTCCAACTCACCGAGATTTTACGGCCATTTCACTACCGGCGGCAGGCTGGAGAGGATCGAGGCGACGTTGCCGCCGGTCTTCAGTCCGAAGATAGTGCCGCGATCGTGAAGCAAGTTGAATTCCACGTAGCGGCCGCGGCGAATAAGCTGTTCTTCACGGTCGCCGTCGGTCCAGTTGTCGTTGAAATTGGCCCGCACCAGATGTCCGTAGACGACGAGAAAAGATCGCCCGACATCCTGGACGAAGTTGAAATCGGCGTTCCAGCCGCCTTTGTCCTCACCCGAATGCAGCCAATCGAAGAAGATGCCGCCGGTGCCGCGCGGTTCGTTGCGGTGCGGCAGATAGAAATACTCGTCGCACCAGGCCTTGAATTTCGCGTGGTCGGCGACGCCAGCGTGCTTCTCGCAGGCGAATTGCATGGCCCGGTGGAAGGCAACCGTGTCCGGGTCTTCCTGGTTGCGGCGACGGTCGAGCACCGGCGTCAGGTCGGCGCCGCCGCCGAACCACTGGCGCGAGGTGACGACCATGCGCGTGTTCATGTGCACGGCCGGCACGTTGGGGTTCCACGGATGGGCGATCAGCGAAATGCCGCTCGCCCAAAAGCGCGGGTCTTCCTCGGCGCCCGGCATCTGCTTCCTGAACTCCGGCGAGAACTCGCCATGGACGGTGGAGGTGTGGACGCCGACCTTCTCGAAGACGCGGCCACGCATCATCGACATGATGCCGCCGCCGCCCTTGCCGGCGTCGCGCTCCCACGGCGTCCTTTCGAAGCGGCCGGGCGACCATGAGGCCTGCGGCCCCTGCAGGTCCTGCTCGATCTGCTCGAAAGCGGCGCAGATGCGCTCGCGCAACGTCTCGAACCACAGCCGCGCCTTCATCTTCTTCTGTTCGATGTCGGCCGGCAGCCCCGCCGGTATTTCGGGTCGTTGCAAATGCTGTCTCCGGCTGTGGGGCGCGTACCCCGACAAATGACTCGTCTTTTCCGGCCGCGATCCCTAATCTCTTAGGTGCAAGGGTCAAGTGTGAATGGAGTTCTTTCGTGCGCACCCCGGCAAGACCGCCGCTGGATGGCCTGAAGAAGAGGCTCGACCGTTCGCGCGTCGAGCGCGAGCGTATGCCGCGCGACGGGTTCCTGCGCGAGACCTTCGTCCTGCCGCGCTCCGATGCGCGGCTTAAGGCGAAGGAGTGGTTCGAGCGCTTTCCCAAGCAGGCCTACTGGACCGAGATCGAAAGCTGGTTCGAGCGGCCGGGCGACGTCATCGAGTTCACCATCAGGCGATTGCCGGCGGCAGATTAACGAGCGACCAACAACCGCCTTGCTCCTGGGCCTTGGGCGCTCAATCGGTCTTCCTTGTTCCGCAGCGGGCACTTGTCGATCGACATGCAGCCGCAGCCGATGCAGTCGGTCAGCCCGTCGCGCAGCTTCTTCAGCTGGGCAATCTTCTGATCGAGCTGGTCGCGCCAGGCCGTTGAAAGCAGGTTCCAGTCCTCGCGCGTCGGTGTGCGGCCCTCAGGCAGCGATTCAAGTGCAGCACCGATCTCGGCCAGCGAGATGCCGACCTCCTGCGCGATCCTGATGATCGCCACACGCCTCAGGACGTCGCGGCCGTAGCGCCGCTGGTTGCCTGATGTGCGGTGGCTGCGGATCAGTCCGCGCGCCTCGTAGAAATGCAGCGCCGATACCGCCACCCCGCTTCGCGTAGCCACCTGGCCGACCGTCAGTTCCATCACCGCCATTCGAATTTTCCGCTTGACCTCAAGTTAAGTTGAGCTTGTAACGAAGAAACCCTGGACATGCAAACCGCAGGAGAAGGCGATGTGCGCCTGGGTGAGAATGACAAGAGAGGGTGCGGTCGTCGGCCAGAAAGCGGCCATAATCGCTGCCGTCGACCGTCTGCAAATCCTATCCGAGCTGCCGGATCGCTTCGCCGGCCACCATGGCGACGGAAAGCGCGACGTTGATGCTGCGCGCGCCCGGCTGCATCGGGATGATCAGTCGCGCATCCGCCGCCTCGTGGACAGGATCCGGCACGCCTGCGGATTCGCGGCCGAACAAAAGAATGTCGGCGTCGGCGAAGGCGAAATCGGTGTAGGCGTTCGCGGCTCTGGTCGACAGCAGCACCAGCCGCCGCGCTTCGCCTCTGCGCCAGTTCTCGAAGGCGTGCCAGTCGACATGCCGGGTGAGAGCCGCCATTTCGAGATAGTTCATGCCGGCCCGTTTCAGCGCCCGGTCGGAGAGCGGGAAGCCGGCCGGTTCGATGATGTCGACGCCGAGACCGAGGCAAGCGGCGAAGCGCAGGATTGTTCCGGTGTTGCCGGCGATATCCGGCTGGTAGAGCGCGATGCGGAGACGGTTGTTCATTTCCGCATCCTTCTAATAAGTGGCAGATCGGCCACAGCAGGCTCGCGGTTTTGGAAATTGCTGGACTGGCGGGTGGTCATTTTCTGCGAAGTCGGTTATACGCCGGGCATTGTCAACCCGAACCGATGGAGGGGTAATTCATGATGATCATGTACATCCAGCGCCCCTCTTGTGGGCTTACCAGCCTGCCGGCGGTTTCGGTACGACGATTCTCCTGACCTTTTAGACTTCGATCGCACCGATTCTTAGCCGAAACCCCTTTTCGGCCTTCGAAGGAATCCTGCGATGTTTTTCAAGCTGTCGAAGGGGCTGAACGCCCCGCCTGAACACGCCTCTGTTCAATCCCTGCCTTTCGCCGGCCATTGGCCCGCGAACAGGCCGGACTTCTTTCCGTATTTTCACATGGAGGACGGACCGATGTTCGATCCCTGCAAAATTCCCGGTTCAAGAAGCCTGCACGAGCGCAGGATGGCGACATGGGCGCTTTTGATCGGCGAAACCTATTCGTCTGCGGCTCACGCCGAGACCCGCCGGCGCCCACATCGCGGTATGCTGCCGGACGTCGATTTTTCGCGCGCGGTTCCCGACCGCAGCCGGCCGTCGCTGGTGCGCCGGATCATCAGGCTGATCCGGCCCGGCGCAAAAACCGGCGCGAAACTCCGGGTCGTCGACACAGCACTGTCAGGATCGTCAAGCGAGCCTGTCGGCGAAAAGCCCGCGACATCCTATATTGCGCGAAGCAGGACCGGCGGCCCGAGTGATTCCGGGACGCCGGCCCTTGCCGCCACGCGATCCCAGGACGCTACGCGCCCCAAGGATGCCACGCGCTCCGCGCCGTGTGAGCGAAAACAAGCATATGAGTACCAAGACAATGTTCCGCTGGTTTGAAACAAGGCTCGATCCGTTCCCTGCCGAGGAGCCGGTCGAGCCGCCGAAGACGCTGATCGCCTTCTGCGTGCACTATACGCGCGGCGCCTGGCCCTACATCGCTGTCGATGCGATGCTGGTGACGGCTATCGCCCTTGCCGAGGTTTGGATGTTCGGCTTCATGGGCCGGATCGTCGACTGGCTGTCGGCGCAGAATCGCGAGACATTCCTGCAGACCGAGGGCTGGAAGCTCGCCGGCATGGCTTTCATCGTGGTTTTCGCGCTGCCGGTGACGGTCTGGTTCCATGCGCTCCTCAACCAGCAGACGCTGATGGGCAACTATCCGATGCGTATCCGCTGGCAGGTGCATCGCTACCTGCTCAAGCAGTCGATGGCCTTCTATCAGGACGAGTTCGCCGGACGCATCGCGACCAAGCTGATGCAAACGGCGCTCGCCGTGCGCGAATGCGTAATCAAGCTCATCGACGTGCTCAACTATGTCGTGGTCTATTTCGTCGGGATGCTGTTCATTGTCGGCTCGGCCGACTGGCGGCTGGCGGCACCGCTTGCCGTCTGGCTTGCCGGCTATATCCTGCTCTTGCGCTATTTCATCCCGCGATTGGGCAAGGTCGGCGAGGAGCAGGCCAATGCGCGCTCGACCATGACCGGCCGCGTCGTCGACAGCTACTCCAACATCCAGACGGTCAAGCTGTTCTCGCATGCGCGGCGCGAGGCGTCCTTCGCCCGGGAAGGCATGGCCGGCTTTCTCGATACCGTTTACCGGTCGATGCGGCTGGTGACGCAGCTCTACGGCCTGCTCTACATCCTGAATTCGCTGCTGTTGTTTTCGGTCACCGCGATCTCGCTGTGGCTGTGGCTCGGCCAGGCGGTGACGATCGGCGCCGTCGCCCTGGTCATCGGCCTCGTGCTTCGGCTGTGGGGCATGTCGCAATGGATCATGTGGGAGATGTCCACCCTGTTCGAGAATATCGGCACGGTGCAGGACGGCATCAGTTCGATCTCGCTGCCGCGCCTCGTCGAAGACAGGCCTGGGGCCAAGGATATTGCCGTGACCAAGGGCGAGATCCGTTTCGAGGACATCCGCTTCCACTACGGCAAACAGAAGGGCGTGATCGAAAGCCTGTCGCTGACGGTGAAGCCGGGCGAAAAGGTCGGCATCGTCGGCCGCTCGGGCGCCGGCAAGTCGACGCTCGTCAACCTTCTCTTGCGCTTCTACGATCTAGAGAGCGGCAAGATCCTGATCGACGGCCAGGAAATCGCGGCGGTGACGCAGGATTCGCTGCGCGCCCAGATCGGCATGGTCACGCAGGATACCTCGCTGCTGCATCGTTCGGTGCGCGAGAACATCCTTTATGGCCGACCGGACGCCAGCGACGAGATGCTGGTCGAGGCAGCTCGCCGCGCCGAGGCGCTTGATTTCATATCAAGGCTTTCGGACGCCAGTGGCCGCACGGGTTTCGATGCGCATGTCGGCGATCGCGGCGTCAAATTGTCCGGCGGCCAGCGGCAACGCATTGCCATTGCCCGCGTTATGCTGAAGGACGCGCCGATTCTCATTCTCGACGAGGCGACGTCTGCGCTCGATTCGGAGGCCGAAGCGGCGATCCAGGAGAACCTCTACAAGCTCATGCAAGGCAAGACCGTCATCGCGATCGCGCACCGGCTCTCGACCATCGCGGCGATGGACCGGCTCGTCGTGATGGATAAGGGCCGTGTCATCGAGGAAGGTTCGCATGAGGAACTCGTTGCCGGCGGCGGACTCTATGCGCAGCTTTGGCAGCGCCAGTCGGGCGGCTTCCTGCTCGACGACGGTGCCGCCGCCAACGATGCTATCGTCAAGGGTCAAGCAGCAGAATGATGGCAGCAGAATGAGGGCAGCAGAATGATGGCCGCCGAATGATGATTGCCGTCTATCGCTGGTTCGAGAACTGGGTCTATCCGTTCAGGGAGCCCGCGGACCTTCGGCCACCGATCAGCGTCAGCGGTTTCCTCTGGCACTATGTCGGCCAGGCGAAGGTCGCCTTCTTCGCCATGCTGGTCATCGGCGGTATCGCGCCGCTGGTCGAGGCCGGACTGTTCTACTTCGTCGGCAGGCTGGTCGACATTCTCGACCAGCTCCCCGGCGAGCGCAGCTGGGACGCGCTGTGGACTGCCGCCGGTCCCGAACTTGTCTTCATGGCCGCCGTGGTGCTGTTCGTCCGCACCATCGTCGTCGGCCTGGCGGCATTGGTCGACGAGCAGACGATCACCCCCGGCTTCTACAATCTGGTGCGCTGGCAGGCGCACCGCCATGTCTCGCGCCAATCCTACGCCTTTTTCCAGAACGATTTCGCCGGCCGCATCGCCACAAAGGTCTGGCAGGCAGGGCAGGCGACCGGCGATTTGATGGAAAGCTTCATCGAGGTCGTCTGGTTCATGGTCGTCTACACGGTGACGACACTGGTCCTGGTCGCCGGCCTCGACTTGCGGCTGGCGGTGCTGGTGGTGATCTGGATCACCGCCTTCGGCTGGCTGGCCAAGCAATATCTGCCGGAGATCCGCAAGCATGCCGAGCAAACCGCCGAGGCCGGTTCGATGATCACCGGCCGCTTCGTCGATTCCTATTCGAACGTGCAGACGCTGAAGCTGTTCTCGGCCGATGGCGACGACCGTTACATCAGGAGCGGCTTCGATATCTATCTCGAGGCGCTGCGGCCGTTCACCCGCCGACTGACCGGCGTGCGCATGGCGCTGACGACGCTGTCGGGGATCATGATCACCGCGATCGCCTGTTTTGCGGTCTATCTCTGGGTCGAAGGCTCGATCACAGTCGGCGCCGTCGCCTTCACGCTATCGCTGGTGTTGCGACTCAACATGCTGCTCGGCCGGCTGATGATGCAGCTCAATAGCATCCTGCGGAATCTCGGCGTGCTGGAAAACTCCAAGGCGCTGATCTCGCAGCCGCTCGGCTTGACCGACGCACCCGACGCCAGGGAGCTTGTCGTGACCGGCGGCCGGATCGACGTGAAGAAGGTCGAGTTCCACTATGGCAAGGGGTTCGGCGTGCTCAACGGCATCGACCTCGTCGTGCGGCCGGGCGAGAAGGTCGGACTGGTCGGGCCATCCGGCGCCGGCAAGACGACGCTCGCCAATCTGATCCTGCGCCTCTACGACCTCGAGGCCGGAAAGATCACCATCGACGGCCAGGATGTTTCAAAGGTGACGCAGGATTCGCTGCGCGCCAATATCGGCGTCGTCAGCCAGGATACCGCACTGTTCCATCGCTCGCTTCGCGACAACATCAAGCTCGGCATGCCGGAAGCGACCGACGCCGAGGTGATCGCGGCCGCGAAGAAGGCCGAGGCGCACGACTTCATCCTCGACTTGCGCGACAATCGTGATCGCCAGGGCTATGAGGCCTTTGTCGGCGAGCGCGGCGTGAAATTGTCTGGCGGCCAGCGCCAGCGCGTGGCGATCGCCCGCGTCTTCCTCAAGGACGCGCCGATCCTGATACTCGACGAGGCGACGTCGGCGCTCGATTCCGACATCGAGGCGGCCATCCAGGAAAATCTGGCGAGGCTGATGGAGAACAAGACGGTCATCGCCATCGCGCACCGGCTGTCGACCATCGCGGCACTCGATCGCCTGGTGGTGCTCGACGGCGGCCGTATCGTCGAACAAGGCACGCATGACGAACTGGTGGCGCTCGACGGGCTCTATGCGCGGCTGTGGAAGCGGCAGTCCGGCGGCTTCCTGTTCAACGAGGAGAGCGTGCTCGAGGAGACGCGGCCGGCGGAATAGGGCCAGGATTTCAGCAAGAACCGGAGTGGACCATGTCGGTGCGAATGCCATCGAATTTCGGACGGTCGGGAGCGCAAGAGAGCGCGCTCGACCTGCTCGGCCATGAAATCCTCGGCGAAAAGGCGGCGGCGCTCGGCCGCGCCGGCCGGCGCGTTGATGAAACGCTGACGAAGCTGCGTGAGCATAGCGATGACGGCGAACAACGTGCCCGGCTGCTCAAGGACGCGGCGGAGGCCGTCCACGGCTATTTCATCCAGCGCGAATTGTGCGGCTTGCGCAAGCACGACGCAGTGATCCGGGAATACAATATTCCCAAGGCCGTGCTGGCCAGGCTCGGCGCGAAATAGATGCCGGTGTTGAAACCATTCCAGAAGTTCAGGTGCGAGCGCACTTTGGCGCAAGTCGGCCCGATTGCCGACGTTCCCGCACTCAAAAGGGGTCAGGTCACGACGATACCCACACCAACCTGAATGTCCGCTCTTGAATATTCGCAGCCCGAAGCTGCCGGACCGCTCTCCGCCCGATTGAGACGTAGAACGCTCCATCGCCGTACAATCCGAGCTGATGCCCCGGCCGGCGCGGTCGCGCCACAAGCAGACCTTCGTGCGATCCGACTTCTTTGGCGGCAGGCGCTCTCGGGGTAGCCCGGAATTTGGTCGTGCCGTAAGGCGGCACAGATGCTATCTTACTAGCAGCTAATGTTTTGGTCGAGGGGCTACCATGCAAAGGAGGACCAACCATGAACCTGCGATCCCTCAGAGCGCGCCGTTCTGGCGTGCTTCTGTTCTCACTGTGTGCTTTCGGGCTGATGACGTCAGCCTCAATGCCCGCAGACAGCAAATTCGCCGTCGAGCCGGTGGTTGAGAAAAAGCTGAAGGAACTGCCCTCCGGACCGTTGTACTGGCGGCTGGAAAATTTCCCAACGCTGGCGCAGGCCCAGAGCGCTGCGGGCCCGACCTCGCTTGCGGCGGAGGTCGCGGGCAAGGTCTGGCTGTTCACGCTTGGACCGAAGGATGGCTCGACGCCCGGCGGAGCCAAGGTCGTCGAGATCGGACCCCTTCCGCCGATCAGCGCCAGCGAGTATTTGCTGCGCGTCAACCGCGCCGGCGGAGCGCCCGGTGCCAAGACGCCGATCCATACGCATCCTGGACCGGAGGCCTTCTACGTGCTGGCCGGCAAGCTCGGCCAGAGAACGCCCCACGGCGTAACCTACGCCGAAGTCGGCACGGCCATGACCGGACACGGGCCCAACACGCCGATGGAGGTGTTCAGCGCCGGCACAACCGATCTCGATGAGCTGGCCATCTTCGTGGTCGACGCCAATCAGCCGTTCTCGTCGCCGGCCAGCCTCGACTGAGACGACATTTCCCGGGGTGGCGCGTTGTTCGCTACGAGCTGAGGCGGCACCCCAGCGTCAGATTTTCACCACAGTTGACCCCCCCGATCTATTCCGAAAACCGGTTCCACTTTTCGCTGACGCGGACCTTCGGGATCATGATCTACTCCAGCCACTCGGTGACGAAGCTGCCGTTTTCGTGGATGTCGATCGTCTCCAGCGGGCCTGGGCCGAGATTGGTGAATTTGTGCGGCGTGTTCGGCGGCACGATCAGGATCTGGCCGGCCGACGCCTCGATCTGCCGGTCGCCGACAGTGAACAGCCCGGTGCCAGTGCGGATGATGAAAATCTCGCAATAGGGATGCATGTGCAGCCGCGGGCCGCCGCCGATCTCCGGCAGATAGTTGAAGATCAGGCAGCTTTTGGAGCCGTAGGCGCCGCACTGCAGTTCGCCTTGCCAATGGTCGGGCCAGCGGTCGGTCGCTTTGGCCCATTTGTCGCGGTCGATGACATGCGCCATGAGCCAGGATAGACCGAGGCCGGGGCTCCTGTCGAGGCAAACGCGGGCGCCGGTTTTGCCATTGTTTTCCTGTGGTTTCGCCGTCTTCGTCGCCACGCCGCCCGACGTCGAATTGCGTCCCCGCGACAATCTGCCCTTGTGCCTTCACCCGTCTGGACAAAAACGGGCTTCACGCATAAACCGAAGGCCAATTGCCGGAGGAATTCGCTAGCCTGTTCGCCATGCGCTGTCGGGTTGGCGTGAAAGAGCGGGGAACAAGCCTCGGCCACCGGCACGGAAGAGGCGAAAGGATCAGGCACCCGTGAGCGCAACCGACATCCAGGATCCCAACCGTCGTGATTTTCTCTACGTCGCCACCGGCATGGCCGCGGTGGTCGGCGCGGGTGCCGTCGCCTGGCCGTTCATCGACCAGATGCGCCCGGATGCCTCGACGCTGGCGCTGGCCTCGGTCGAGGTCGACGTCTCCTCGCTGACGCCGGGGATGTCGCTTGTCGTGAAATGGCGCGGCAAGCCGGTTGTGGTGCGCAACCGCACCGAACAAGAGATGAAGGACGGCGAGGCGGTCAATCTGGCCCAGCTCAAGGATCCGCTCGCCCGCAACGCCAATCTGCCGGCCGAAGCGCCGGCAACCGACGCAAACCGCACCATGCCCGGCAAGGAGGCCTGGATGGTGATGGTTCAGGTCTGCACCCATCTCGGCTGCATTCCGCTCGGCCAGGAAGGCGAGTTCGGCGGCTGGTTCTGCCCGTGCCACGGCTCGGTATACGACACCGCCGGCCGCGTCCGCGGCGGGCCGGCGCCGGAGAACATGACGGTGCCGGTGTTCCAGTTCATTTCCGACACCAAGATCCGTATCGGCTAAGGCTAAGGGATATTTCGATGAGCGAGGGACACTCGACCTATACGCCCAAGACCGGTATCGGACGCTGGTTCGACGCCCGCATGCCGTTGCCGCGGCTGGTCTATGACAGCTTCGTCGCCTATCCGGTGCCGCGGAACCTCAACTATGCGTGGACCTTCGGCGGCATCCTGGCGCTCATGCTGGCGGCGCAGATGCTGACCGGCATCGTGCTGGCCATGCATTATGCGGCGGACAGCACTCTCGCCTTCGATTCGGTCGAAAAGATCATGCGCGACGTGAATTCGGGCTGGCTGTTGCGCTACATGCATTCGAACGGCGCATCGTTCTTCTTCGTCGCGGTCTACATCCACATCTTCCGCGGCCTCTACTACGGTTCCTACAAGGCGCCGCGCGAGCTTCTGTGGATCCTCGGCTGCATCATCTACCTCCTGATGATGGCGACAGGCTTCATGGGCTATGTCCTGCCCTGGGGGCAGATGTCGTTCTGGGGCGCCACCGTCATCACCGGCTTCTTCAGCGCCATCCCGCTGGTCGGCGACTGGATCCAGCAGCTTTTGCTCGGCGGCTACGCCGTCGACAACCCGACGCTGAACCGCTTCTTTTCACTGCACTATCTTCTGCCGTTCATGATCGCCGGCGTCGTCGTGCTGCATATATGGGCGCTGCATGTGGTCGGCCAGTCGAACCCGACCGGCATCGAGGTCAAGTCGAAGACCGATACCGTCGCCTTCACCCCTTACGCGACCATCAAGGACGCGTTCGGGATGCTCGTGTTCCTGTTCATCTTCGCCTATTTCGTCTTCTACCTGCCGAACTTCCTCGGCCATCCGGACAACTACGTAGTCGCCGACCCGCTGAAGACGCCTGCCCATATCGTGCCGGAATGGTACTTCCTGCCGTTCTACGCGATCCTGCGCGCCATAACCTTCAATATCGGGCCGATCAACTCCAAGCTCGGCGGCGTGCTCGCGATGTTCGGCTCCATCGCCATGCTGTTCCTGGTGCCGTGGCTCGACACCTCGAAGGTGCGCTCGGCGGTCTACCGGCCCTGGTACAAGCTGTTCTTCTGGCTGTTCGTGATCGATGCCGTCCTGCTTGGCTGGCTGGGTTCGCAGCCGGCCGAAGGCAGCTATGTCTTCATGGCGCAGATGGCGACATTGTTCTACTTCGCCTTCTTCGTGGTCGTGCTGCCGGTGCTCGGCCTGATCGAGACCCCGCGGCGGTTGCCGAATTCGATCACCGAGGCGGTGCTCGAGAAAAACAAGGGTGGCGGTGGCGGACATCCGGCTCGCGCGACAGCCGCACCGGAAACCAAGAGCTGAGCATGTTGCCGAAAAGTGGAGACCGGTTTTCGGAAAAGATCATGCTCGAGACGACGGCGCGGCAGAGAATCTCAAGGGGATTTGGCATGAAGAAGATTCTCACCTCGCTGGCGCTGCTCGGCCTTGTGTTGGCAGGCACTGGCGCCGCGACCACCGGGGCCACCGCCCAGGAGGAGGCGCACAACGAAGCCGCGCCGACGCATTTCCCGATACACGAGCCGAAGGAGATGGACTGGAGCTTCGCCGGGCCGTTCGGCACCTACGACAAGGCGCAGTTGCAGCGCGGGCTGAAGGTCTACAAGGAAGTCTGCGCGGCCTGCCATTCGATGAAATTGGTGGCGTTCCGCACCCTGGAAGATCTTGGCTATTCGGAAGCGCAGGTCAAGGCGCTGGCTGCCGAGTACACGATCAATGATGGTCCCAACGATGCCGGCGACATGTTCGATCGTCCCGGCATACCGTCCGACTATTTCCCGGCGCCGTTCCCCAACGATCAGGCAGCAGCGGCCGCCAATGGCGGGGCTGCCCCGCCCGACATGTCGCTGCTGGCCAAGGCGCGTGGCGTCGAGCGCGGCTTTCCGCGTTTCGTCTTCGACATCTTCACGCAATACGCCCAGGGCGGTCCCGACTATATCCACTCGCTGCTGACCGGCTATGATGAGCAGCCGCCGGCGGGCATGGAGATACCGGAAGGCACGCACTACAATCCGTACTTCATTGCCGGCGTGTCGCTGAAGATGCCCAACCCGCTCTCCGACGACCAGGTGACCTATGACGACGGCGCGCCGCAGACGGTCGACCAGTATTCCCGCGACGTGTCGGCCTTCCTGATGTGGGCGGCCGAGCCGCATCTGGAAGCCCGCAAGAAGACCGGCTTTCGCGTGCTGGTCTTCCTGTTGCTGTTCGGCGCGCTGGTCTATCTAACCAAGCGCAAGGTGTGGGCCGGCGTGGCGCACTGAGTTACGCAAAGGGCGTCGAAGGGCGCCCTTTTGCATTTCCGAACACTGCCTCCGAAGACCGCCGGCTCGGTCCTTTGCCGGGACAATTTTATTCCAGGCGTCACATCGCGGTAGCCGTCGCCGGCCGCGCCGGGTTACGATCGGCCGGAGTTCCTTTTCAGGTCTTCAAGTCGAATCGGACGAATGCCCCAGAGAGCCGCCCATGAAACCTTCGCTCGAAGACACGCTGCTTGCCGCGATCCGCACCATTCCGGACTATCCCAAGCCGGGCATCCTGTTTCGCGACATCACCACGCTGCTAAGCAATGCGCGCGCCTTCCGCCGCGCCATCGACGAGCTGGTGCATCCCTATGCCGGCCAGAAAGTCGACAAGATCGCCGGCATCGAGGCGCGCGGCTTCATCCTTGGCGGCGCCGTCGCCCATCAGCTTTCGGCCGGCTTCGTGCCGATCCGCAAGAAGGGCAAGCTGCCTTACGAGACGGTGCGCGTCGCCTACAGCCTCGAATACGGGCTGGACGAGATGGAGATGCACAGGGATGGCGTATCTCCGGGTGAGAAGGTGATCCTGGTCGACGACCTGATCGCCACCGGCGGCACGGCGGCGGCGGCGGTCCAGCTGTTGCGGCAGATCGGCGCCGACATTCTCGCCGCCTGCTTCGTCATCGACCTGCCGGACCTCGGCGGCCGTCAGAAGCTGGAGGCCCTCGGCGTGCCGGTCAGGACGCTGATCGGATTCGAAGGGCATTGAGAGAGTGTTCTGCCTTCTCCCCTTGTGGGAGAAGGTGGATCGGCGCGCAGCGCCGAGACGGAAGAGGGGTGTTGGACGGAGTGCCGCAGTGCCAAGCTGGAGCACCCCTCATCCGACCGAGCTTCGCTCGGCCACCTTCTCCCACAAGGGGAGAAGGAAGAGACTATCCTATCCCACCTTGACCAGCACGGCGCTTTCGAACTCGATGACCCTGTCGCCGGTCGAATCGAAGGCCTCCGAGCGAAGCGTGAGCAGCCGCCAGCCCGGCCGTGACATGATGGGGCGGTGGGCAAGCGCTGTGCGGGTGAATGTCACGGTTTCTCCGGCATAGACGGGCTTCAGCCATTTGAGGTTCTTGAAACCGGGCGAGGGGCCGAATTCGGGTGCGGGTCCTGCGCCGACCCAGCGGACGCCCCCGGCTTCCACGCCGGTCTCGAGGTTCAATTTCATCCAGGTTGCAGCTGTGTGCCAGCCCGAGGCGCACAGGCCGCCGAATACGGTCTTCTTCGCCGCCTCTTCGTCGAGATGGAATATCTGCGGATCGTATTTCCTGGCGAACGCCTTGATCGCCTCGGGTTCGAATGTATGCGAACCGAGCGTGACGGTGACGCCGATGCAGAAGAACTCGTCGAGGCTCACGCGCTGGCCCCACGGGTCAGGAACATCACCGTGTTCTCGAGTTCGAAGACGCCTTCGCCACGCTGGTTGAAAAGCTCGCTGCGCAGGGTGACGAGACCAAGCTGAGGCTTGGACCTGGACAGGCGCTTGGCAAGGACGGTGGTGTTGCCGGTCAAGATGTCGCCGGCCAGAACCGGCTTCTTCCACCGAACCTGGTCGACGCCGGGGGCGCCTTGCGAGGTCGAGTCCAGCAGGAAGGCGTCGCACAGCATACGCATGAACATCGCGCAAGTGTGCCAGCCGGAGGCCGCCAGCCCGCCAAGGATGCTGGCCTTGCCCGCCGCCTCGTCGAGATGCATCGGCTGCGCATCGAACTCTTGCGCGAATTCGATGATCTCGGCCGCACTCACCAGCTTCGTCCCGAGGTCGAGCGAGGCGCCCTCGACGAAATCCTCATAGGCCCAAATCTTTCCGGTCATGGTCTGGAATCCGGTTCAAGTTTGTACGATCGCCACGGATCAGGGTTCCCGGATGCAGGCAGGGGCCAATTTGGTCAAGTAATTTCTGGTGCGCCAGGCCATCGCGCCCAACGGAATAGAAGCTACAACCAGCCACGGCGGCGGAAATACCAGAAAGGCAGGATCGCCGACACGATCATCAAGCCGATGGCGAAGGGATAGCCGAGCTGCCATTTGAGCTCGGGCATGATGTCGAAATTCATGCCGTAGATCGAAGCGACCAGCGTCGGCGGCAGGAAGATGACTGCGGCGACGGAGAAGATCTTGATGATGGCGTTCTGCTCGATCGAGATCATGCCGAGCGTCGCGTCGAGCAGGAAGTTGATCTTCTGTGACAGGAAGGTGGCGTGGTCGGCGAGCGACAGCACATCGCGCGACAAGGTCTTGATGCGCGCGCGGATGTCCTTGCTCATCTTGGTCTGGGTCGAGGCGTGGGCGAGAAAACCGGCGAGCCGCTGCAGTGAAATCAGGCTGTCGCGGATCGAGGAGGCGATGTCCTCCTTGCGGCCGATCGCCTTGAGCAATTCCTGGAAGTCGCGGTTGCGCTTGGAAACCTTGGTCGAGCGTGCCTCGAAGATGTCGCGCGAGATCGTCTCGATGTCGCGGCCGGCGCGCTCCAGAATGTCGGCGAGGCGGTCTACGATCGCCTCCAGCAGGCCGATCAGGATGGTGTCGCCGCTGGTGCAGCCGGTCGCCACCTTCTCGGCGCGCAGCGGAAACGTCTTGAAGGCCTTCGGTTCGTGATAGCGCACGGTGATCAGCCTGTTGCCGGCCAGCACGAAGGTGACCGGCGACATCAGGGGATCGTCGGCCTCGGTCTGGGCCGGCAGAATGGCGGTCATGAAATAGGCGCCGTCCTCGACGTAAAGGCGGCTGGAAATCTCGATCTCCTCCATCTCCTCGCGCGTCGGAATGGCAACACCGAGCCAGGCCTCGATGGCCGCTTCCTCTTCCTTTGTCGGGTTCAGAAGATCGGCCCAGACGACCTTGTCGCTGTTTGCCAAGAGATCGTCGGCGAGGCGCAGGCGATCATTGTCCACGACGAATGCCTTGATCATCACCGGGTCTCCCTTGCTGAGGCCAAAAGGATGGTTCGAGCGGGCGCGTCGTTTCGGATTGCACGGGACAGGCGCTTTCGACGAAAGCACGGGCCGGTGCAGACGCCCCTTAGACCGGGCATTGCGGGCAGTCAAGCCGCGCGGAAACGGCCGTGCGGCGTGCACGAGGCTGATCGCAGCGGCGGCCGTGATGGCTTCCGGCGTGCCGTCGGTCAGCTCAGGTGTTGAACTTGAACAGCATGATGTCGCCGTCCTGGACGACATACTCCTTGCCTTCGTCGCGTGCCTTGCCGGCCTCCTTGGCCGCCACTTCGCCGCCCAGCGTGACGAAGTCGTTGTAGGCGATGGTCTGGGCGCGGATGAAGCCGCGCTCGAAATCGGTGTGAATGACGCCTGCAGCCTGCGGCGCCTTGGCGCCCTTGTGCACGGTCCAGGCGCGTGTCTCCTTCGGCCCGACGGTGAAATAGGTGATGAGCTGCAGCAGCTCGTAGCCGGCGCGGATCACCTTGTTCAAGCCAGGCTCCTCGAGGCCCAGCGTCGCGAGGAATTCCATTTCCTCTTCGTCGCTGAGCTGCGCGACCTCGGCTTCGATCGCCGCGGAAATCACCACGGTGCGGGCGCCTTGCGCGGCAGCCATCTGTTCGACCGCCTTGGTGTGTGCATTGCCGGTGGCGGCATCGGCTTCGGCGACATTGCAGACATAGAGCACGGGGTGCGATGTCAGCAGGTTCAGCCCCTGCAGGATGCGCAGATCCTCCGCGGAGATACCTTTGAGCAGGATGCGGGCGGGCTTGCCGGCCTGCAGGAGTTCGAGAGCGGCTTCCATCATCGGCAGCACGGTCAGCGCCTCCTTGTCCTTGCCGGAAGCGCGCTTGCGGAACTGCACGATGCGACGCTCGAGGCTGTCGAGGTCGGCAAGCATCAGCTCGGTCTCGACGGTCTCGGCGTCGGCAACGGGATCGATGCGGCCTTCGACATGGGTGATGTCGTCATCCTCGAAGCAGCGCAGCACGTGGACGATGGCGTCGACCTCGCGGATATTGGCCAGGAACTGGTTGCCCAGCCCTTCGCCTTTCGAGGCGCCGCGCACCAGGCCGGCGATGTCGACGAAGGAGATGCGGGTCGGGATGATCTCCTTGGACTTGCCGATCGCCGCGATCTTCTGCAGGCGCGGGTCCGGCACCGCCACCTCGCCGGTGTTCGGTTCGATGGTGCAGAACGGATAGTTGGCGGCCTGCGCCGCCGCCGTCCTGGTCAGCGCGTTGAAAAGCGTCGACTTGCCGACGTTGGGCAAGCCAACGATGCCGCATTTGAAACCCATTTTATCCAGTCCTATCGGGAAATCGAATTTGATGAGGGCTATGGGCGAAAGGGGTGACGAACGTCAACCCCTTCGGCTCCGTTCGCGCCGAAGCTCAATCCTTGCCGCCAAACAGCTTCTTCAGCATGGCGGCCATCGGGCCGGTTTCGGGCAGCTTGACTGCCGGCTGCTGCGGCCGCGCCTGACGGACGTGGCTCTGCTGTTTTGCACCCTGTTGTTTTTGCCAGGGCTTTTCCGGCTCGGGCGCGACGCCGGTCTTTCGCTGGACGGCAACACTGACCTTGTTCATGAAGCCGGGCTCATCACCCCTCACGATCAAGTCGGCATGATCACCGATGGCGTCGAGCAGCGGCTCCAGCCATTCGCGATCGGCCCTGGCGAAATCGCCAAGCACATGATGCTGGACGAATTCCTTGACGCCGGGATGGCCGACGCCGATGCGCACGCGGCGGTAAGCGTTGCCGACATGGCCGTCGATCGATCGGATGCCGTTGTGACCGCCGGCGCCGCCGCCGGTCTTGACGCGGACCTTACCGTCGGCGAGGTCGATCTCGTCATAGAAGACGGTGAGCGCCGAGGGAGTGAGCTTATAAAAGCGCAGCGCTTCGCCGATCGACTGGCCTGAATTGTTCATGAAGGTCTGCGGCTTGATCAGGATGACCTTTTCGCCGGCAAGCGTACCTTCGGCGATCAGCCCCTGGAACTTCTTCGACCAGGGCGAAAAAGCGTGGCGGCTGGCGATTGCGTCCGCCGCCATGAAGCCGACATTGTGCCGGTTGTTGGCGTATTTCGCGCCCGGATTGCCGAGGCCTGCAAACAGCAGCATCGTCACCTCCGGGCGGAAAGGGATTACTTCTCTTCTTCGGCAGGAGCCGCTTCGGGTTCAGCCGCTTCGACCGTCTCTTCGGCCTCCGGCTTCATCGCCGCGGAGCCGGCAATGGTCGCGACGGTGAAGTCGCGGTCGGAGATCACCGGCTTGACGCCGGCCGGCAGCTTGACCGCCGAGATGTGGATCGAATCGCCGATATCGGTGCCGGTGAGATCGACGGTGATGAATTCCGGAATCGCATTGGCCGGGCAGTGGAACTCGACTTCATGACGCACGATGTTGAGCACGCCGCCGCGCTTGATGCCGGGCGACTTGTCCTCGTTGATGAAGTGGACCGGCACGTCGACATTGACTTCGGTGTCCTTGCCGATGCGCAGGAAGTCGACATGGACCGGGAAATCCCTGACCGGGTCAAGCTGGTAGTCCTTGGGCAGGACCTGGATCTTCTTGCCGTCGACATCGATCGTGGCGATCGTGGTCAGGAACCCCCCGCCATGGATCTTGTAGTAGATGTCCTTGTAGGTCAGCGCAATCGCCAGGGGAGGCTGCTTGTCGCCGTAAATTACTGCAGGCACTTTACCGTTGCGGCGAACTGCACGGGCGGACCCCTTACCGACCTGTTCGCGCGCTTCGGCCTTGAGCTCGTAAGTATCGCTCATGGCATTTCCTTTCGCGTTGTTCTGGAGCGTTCGCGGCCGGCGAGGTGCCTGGGGCCGTAAACGTCGAAAGCCGTCATGGCCTTACATGATCTGGTCCAAATTCTTTTTGGGATCACGTTAGGCCGGACAGCCTTCCGCCGCGTTGCCTCCAAGGGTGTCTACGCGGGTGGCGGCTCTATAGCGGAAGGTGGGACGAGGTGCAAGCCAAAGGCGAGTGGGCAGTGTCTTTACTACGAACTTCGGCTTTGCGCCTCACTTTTAGACATTGGGGTCGTGTCTTGAAAGCCGACCGCAACCGATCAGTGTCAGACCGGAAACAGGAGTGCCGAAAGCAACGCAGCGACATACAGTCCGAACCCGAAGGACATGAGGCCGCGCAGACGCGCAGTGTGCGGGTTGGGAGTTTCGAGGCTGCCTTCCGGCTCCAAAGGCTGGCTGCATTAGGAAGAATGGGGCGACGACACTGAACATGCCGACAAGAAGGGCGGGAAGCAATGTCGGATATCGTGCCCAGTCGATGCCCCATACTCCCATCAGCAATGCAGCAAAGACGATGCCGATCGCGTAATGCGCGACCCATCCAATCGGCGTTTCGCCTGGAATTCGGGGAGCCTGCGCGATATTCGCATGCGCAAAACGGCCTCGCGGAAAGTGCCCGATCCAGCGGCCGACCCAGGCATAGTCAAGCGATGAAATCGCGAACGCTCGGTTCAGAAACAATCCCCAAAGATCCATCACCGCCGTCGCCCCCGTTCCGATCGCGGCTGCGCGGACAACGAACTCCAACTGCTGGTTCATTTCTAATGCTCCTGTCCTACGGGTCGGACATTAGCTGGATAAGATCGTTCATTCAACATATTGATTGATTAATTGAATTATGATAGTCATGCGGTATGAAAAAGGCAGACGTTCATCACCCTATCTGTGACGAAATAGCGGATCTCGCCCGCACGCTGGGACATCCACATCGGCTGGTTCTTCTCCGCCACATTGCCGACGGCGAACTCGCCGTGGAGCAGCTGACTCAACTTTCCGGGATCGCGTTGGCCAACACGTCGCAGCATCTTCAGCACCTCAAGCGGGCCGGCTTGGTGCAGACCCGGCGAGACGGGAAACGCGTGCTCTATCGTTTGGCCGATGGCCCGATCGAAAACGTGCTCGCCGCCCTGCGAAGCCTTGCGAACCATAGGCGCGAGCAAATCCGCGAACTTATCAATGACACTATGAGCCGGCCGGACAGGCTGGAGAACATCTCGCGCGAGGAACTCGTGCGCCGCATGCGGGACGACGAAATCGTGCTGCTCGACGTTCGGCCGCAGGAAGAATACGCAGCCGGGCATTTGCCGGATGCGATCAACATTCCCGTGGGTGAGCTGGAGGAACGACTTGCGGAGCTTCCACGAGAGAAGGTCATCGTTGCCTATTGCCGTGGTGTCCAGTGTGTTCTCTCTGCCGACGCGCTGGCTATCCTGAGGGCGCGAGGCTGGGCCTCACGCCGGTTCGAAGGTGGTTTTCCCGAGTGGCTGACCTCAAGCCTTGATGTCGACGGCATGAACTACGAAAGCGGCTGACAGCTGCCGAGGTCGGGGTCCGGCGCTCCCGACCTCCTCGGGGCGAGGCCGAAACCAAATTCAAGCTTCACCCGATCGTGGCTCGAGCTTCCTCGCTTCCTTCATGTTCGGCAAAAAAACCGTCAGCAGCCCGAGCAGCGGCAGGTAGGAGCAGACCTGAAAGACGAAGTCGATGCCTTTCATGTCGGCGACGACGCCGAGCACGGCGGCGGCGATGCCGCCCATGCCGAAGGCGAAGCCGAAGAAGATACCGGCGATCATGCCGACGCGGCCAGGCACCAGTTCCTGCGCGAAGACGACGATGTTCGAGAATGCCGAGGACAGGATCAGGCCGATCAGCACCGTCAGGATCATCGTCCATTCGAAATTGGCGTAGGGCAGAGCCAGCGTAAAGGGCAGCACGCCGACGATGGAGAACCAGATCATCGCCTTCTGTCCGTAGCGGTCGCCGAACGGGCCACCGAGCAGGATGCCCAGCGCCGAGGCGCCGAGGAACAGGAACAGCATGACCTGCGACATCTGCACCGAAACGCCGAATTTATCGATGGCGTAGAAGGTGTAGTAGCTGGCGAGGCTGGCGATGTAGGCGTTCTTGGTCAGCACCAGCAAGGTCAGCACCGCCAACGCGCCCATCACCTTGCGGCGCGGGAAGGGCGAGACAAAACCTGCCGCCTTGCGGTTGGCGAGCGAGGCGCGCAGGCGGCTGTACCAGCCGCCGACCCGCCACAGCACGATGATACCGAGCAGCGATCCGACGGCAAACCACGCTATGCTGGTCTGGCCGAAAGGCACGACGATGAAGGCAGCCAGCAGCGGCCCGATGGCCTGGCCGAAGTTGCCGCCGACCTGGAACAGAGATTGCGCCAGACCGAACCTGCCGCCCGAGGCGAAGCGGGCGATGCGCGAGGACTCCGGGTGGAAGATCGCCGAGCCGATGCCGATCAGCGACGCGCCGATCAGCAGCAGCCAATAGTGTCCGGCATAGGCCAGCACGATCAGGCCGATCAGCGAGGACGCCATGCCGTAGGGCAGCGAATAGGGCATCGGCCGCTTGTCGGTGATCATGCCGATCAGCGGCTGCAGCAATGAGGCCGTCACCTGGAAGGTGAAGGTCAAAAGGCCGATCTGCCAGAAATCGAGACCGTAATTGTTTTTCAGCAGCGGATAGATGGCCGAGAGCAGCGACTGCATGATGTCGTTGACACAATGGCAGAAGCTCACCGCAAGAATGACGCTGAAGGCCGTCGCTTGCGCCGAAGTGTGGCTGGCCGTCGCAGGCGTGGCGGCGGTGGTGGCTGTCGTATCGGTCAAGGCATGCTCCGTGGTCTTTTTGGCGGGCGCTCGCGCAGGCGGCCTCATAGCCGGGTTGCCTTATAAGTCACTTGCCGGGCGACTTCTTTCGTGGTTTGGTCCAATAGTTTCGCGAGTGGGCCATTACTCAATGCCGCGTGGCAATGAAATCTTCAAAGTGGGCGACACCGATCTCGGCCAGTTTGCCGAACTCGGGCAGTTGCATGAGCGCCGCTGGCAGTGGCTGGAGCAGGCAGTCGGGCCAGCGGTGGCCCTGCCGACCGAATATCCCGACGGCTACCACGTGCCTCAGCACCGTCACAGTCGCAGTCAGTTGCTGCATGCGCTTGTCGGCGTCGTGCTGGTGACGACGCGGCATGGGCGCTGGATGGTGCCTCCCGATCATGCCATGTGGATTCCCGCCGGCACCGAGCATTCCGTCGAGATGCTTGGCGACGTCAGCATGCGCTCGGTCTATGTGATGCCGGACGCCATTGCGGGGCTGCCGCATGGACTCCGCGTCGTCGGCATTACAGATCTGATGCACAGCCTGATCGTGGAATCGGAAAAGCTGCCGCAGGGCGCCGAGCTGGAGGGGCGCGGCGGGCTGATCATGAGCCTCCTGCTGCATGAAATCCCGAACCTGCCGGAACGGCCGCTCGGCCTGCCTTTTCCTTCAGATCCAAAGCTTGCGGCACTGTGCCGGCGCTTCGTCGCAGCACCTTCGCCGCACGCGACAATCGACGAATGGGCCGATATCGTCGGCATGAGCCGCCGTTCCTTTACCCGCGCCTTTCATCGCCAGACCGGATTGTCGCTGTCGACATGGCGCCAACAGGCCTGCCTGTTCGCGGCCTTGCCGAGGCTGGCCGATGGCGAGCCGGTCACAAGGGTGGCGTTCGACCTCGGCTATGACAGCGTGCCGGCCTTCATCACCATGTTCAAGCGTATGCTGGGGGCATCGCCGCGGGGCTACATGCGAGGGTCAAGGGACAATATCAGGGTGTCGAACGGGTAACGCATGACCCCGAACCTTCGGTTCGCTTCAGCGAAATCGGTACCGATTTCGCTGGAGATCATGCGCAAAATCAACGTGCTACAGCGTCCTTTGCGCGTCCGCTGGACGCGCGGCGCTGTAGCGCTGGCAGATTTCAGTCGAACAGGCTCGATACCGATTCCTCGGTCGCCGTGCGCGAGATCGCCTCACCCATCAGGTCGGCGATGGAGATGACGCGGATGTTGCTGGCGTCGAGCACCGCCTGGGTCGGCTGGATGGAATCGGTAATGACCAGTTCCTGCAGCTTCGAGGCACCGATGCGGGCGATGGCGCCGCCCGACAGAACGCCATGGGTGGTGTAGGCAGTGACGCTGGTGGCGCCGGCGGCAAGCAGTGCATCGGCCGCATTGCACAAGGTGCCGCCCGAATCGATGATGTCGTCGATCAGCAGGCAATCCTTGCCGCGCACGTCGCCGATGACGTTCATGACTTCCGATTCACCGGGGCGCTCGCGACGCTTGTCGACGATGGCGAGTTGAGCATCGATGCGTTTGGCGAGCGCGCGGGCGCGGACCACGCCACCGACATCCGGCGACACGACCATGACATTGGCAAGCTGCTTATATTTCGCCTTCACGTCGCGGGCCATGACCGGCACCGAGAACAGGTTGTCGGTCGGGATATCGAAGAAGCCCTGGATCTGGCCGGCGTGGAGATCCAGCGTCAAGACGCGATCGACGCCCGCCCGCGTGATCATGTTGGCGACCAGCTTGGCCGAGATCGGCGTGCGGCCCGAGGCGCGGCGATCTTGCCTGGCATAGCCGAAATAGGGAATGACCGCCGTGATGCGCTTGGCCGACGAGCGCATAAAGGCATCGATCATGATGAGCAGTTCCATCAGGTGATCGTTGGTCGGGAACGAGGTGGACTGCAGGATGAAGACATCCTCGCCGCGCACATTCTCCTGGATCTCGACGAAGATTTCCTGATCGGCGAAGCGCCTGACGCTGGCTTTGCCCAGCGGGATGTTGAGATAGCGGGCGACCGCTTCGGCCAGCACCCTGTTGGAATTGCCCGCGAAAAGCTTCATGCACCGGTCCTGGTGAAGGATGGAGACTCTGGCAGACTCTCTTGAGCCCCTTAGTCGGGGCTTTTAGCGGCCCGTGCCGGTATTGCAAGCGTCGTGATCGGAATCGGCCGGCTAATCTCAATAAACGTCTACGACGAGGAAAGCCGGCAACATGTCAGCCCGCCAGTCACCCCGCTTGGCCGCCAAGCCATGTGGCAAACTGGTCGATCGTCTGGTCGGCGATCGCCTGCATGGTCTCCGGCGCGACCGCAGCCCAGCCTTCGCCACCATTGGCCGAGGGCGCCTTTTGCTGGCCATTGATGCGATGCAGCCGGTTGCCTGCCGGGTCATAGACGTCCCAGACATAGATGACGGTGGTGTCCTTGCCTTCCGACATCGTCGAGAAATAGCCCTTCAGCACGTGCGTAGGGGTCTGGCCGGCGCTACCGGCCAAGGTGATGCCGCGCTGCTTGGCTCGCGTCTGAAGCTCCGCGGTCAGCGGTGTCGCGGCTTCCACCGAGGCGCCGACGATCGGCGCTACCTGCAGGCGGGTTCGTGCGATGACGGCGGCGCTCTTTGCCGGCGGCACGGTCGTGGTTGCAGGCTGCGCAGTGGCGGAAGGCTCTGTTGCTGCGGAAGGCTGCGCGGTCGTTGCAGGTGTGGTGGGCGTTGCAGCCGTGCCGGTTCCGGTCGTTGGTACGGCCTGTGTCGACTGCGAGGCGATGGCGGAGGGTTCGAGAACGTCCTTCGCGTTGGTGCAGGCGGCCAGCATCAGCGCCGCGAGCAATGACACGGTCGTCACATGCGATCGCCTCATTTGCCTCAAAACTCCCTGGCGATGAACGCCCCTTGCATTCTTACCATTATGGATTCATTGCACAATCAAGTCGAGATCATGGCGGGACAGCGGTTTCGGCTGCGATTCGGTCGTCAGATACGTGCGGCCGAGCGTCATTGCCGTCTCGGTTTCGGAGTCCATGATGATCATGTGGGCGAACAGCGTCATGTTTGGCGCGATGGGTTCGGGATTGCCCTGATAGAACATCGGCATGTCCATCCATGATGGGGTGAATCGGGCACCGAGCGAATAGCCGCAGGCGTTGAGCCGGTGTTTGGTCAAGTTGTGCGCCTCGAGCGTGCGGGCATGCGCCTCGAACACGTCGCCGAAAGTATTTCCGGGCGTCATCGCCTTTTCGACGGCCAGAAGTGCGGCGCGTGCGGCATCGAACAGTTCCTGGTGACGTTTCGACACCTTGCCGGTCAGCACCGTGCGCATCATCGCAGCATGGTAGTGGTGGAAGACGCCGGCCCATTCGAGCGTCACCTGGTCGTTCTTGCTCAGCTTGCGACGGCCGGCCTTGTAACGGCAAAGCAGCGCGTCCAAGCCAGAGCCGATGATGAACTCGTTCGCCGGATAATCGCCGCCGCCGGCAAAGATCGCGCCCTGCATGGCAGCAAGGATCAGGGCTTCGTCGCCACCCTGCTTGATCAGCGGCAGGGCCGCATCCAGCGCGTCGTCGGCGAGATTTGCGGCCTTTTCCACCTTGGCGATTTCGGCCGGGCTCTTGAACAGGCGCAGCCGGCTGACGATGCCGGACGCGTCGGCGATCTGGCCAAAGGTCTGCAATTGCTCGTCCAGGCGCCGGCCATTGTAGGCGGTCAGGCCGTGGGTGTCGTATTCGACTCCGATGCGGGCGCCGAGCAGGTCGAGATCGTTGAGCAAATTGCGCAGGTCGATCGCCGGATTGGCGCCGTCGCGATCGGTCCACAGCACGATGTTGTCGATAATCGAGGTGTGGCGCGCCTGGCGCAGATCGGCCGAGCGCGTGAGCAGGATCATCGAACCGTCTGCCTTCACCACCAGGCACTGAAAGAAGCAGAAGCCGAACGTATCGTAGCCGGTCAGCCAGTACATGCTCTCCTGTGCAAACAACAGGACGGCATCGAGCTTCTTCTCGGCGATCTCGATCATCAGCCGATCGCGCCGCGCGTCAAATTCCGACCGTTCGAAATGCAGCGCCATTATTCAGTCTCCAAAACGATTGCCGAAATCTGCCGCCCGTAATCCGGCTCCTTGCGATGGGTGCTGCGCCGGTAGGAATAGAACAGATCCTCCTCGGCGTAGGTGCAGCGTCCAAGCCCATCGGCGGTGACGCCGGCTCGAGTCAGCCGATCGACCGTATAGAGGTTGAGGTCGAACATTGCATGTCCCGACTTTGCGGACGGCGCGAAATAGCTGATATTGTTGGCATCGGCCTCGACGAAGCGGGCGATGAATTCCGGCCCGACTTCATAGTTTTCGGGGCCGATGGACGGACCGAGAACCGCAACGATGCGCTCGCGCCGGGCGCCGAGGCCCTCCATCGCCGCAATGGTGTTTTCCAGCACGCCCGACAAGGCGCCCTTCCAGCCGGCATGGGCTGCGCCGATGACATGCGCCTCGGCATCGGCGAACAGCACCGGTCCGCAATCGGCGGTCGAGGCGCCGACGGCAATTCCTGGCCGGTCGGTGACGACGGCGTCGGCCCTTGGCCGCTCGCCGGGAAAAGGCTCCCTCGCGATGATGACGTCGGGCGAATGGATTTGGTGGGCGGTCAAGAGATGGCTCGGGGGCACACCCATCCAGTCGGCGACGCGGCGGCGGTTCTCGGCTACCTGCGTCTGGTCGTCGCTCGAGCCGGTGCCGATGTTGAGGCCTTGATAGATGCCGCTGGAGACGCCGCCAACACGGGTGAAATATCCGTGGCGAATGCCTTGCGCCCGCACTTTTTCCAGCAGGGGCGACCGAACGGGATCCGGTTTGGTCTGATTCAGCATGGCGGCGTTGTTGTCCGTGCGGGCGATTTCGTCAAGCGACAGTCCAAAAATCGGCGACAGTCCAAAATGGGCGACAGTCGGAAATTGGGAGAGTGGGAGAGGCGGCAGCGAAAAGTCAATCCGCCGTTGGAAAAGGCGGAACGGCGATGCCGGCAGGCAGGACAGCAAGCACCTTGAACAGGTCGCCCATGGCTTGCGGGCCGGCGAGGCGTTCGACCTCGCCTGCAATCTTTTCGCGAGCCGCTTCATCGGCATTGGCGCCGAGCTGGCCGGCGCGTTCGAGAAGACCCATTTCCACCAGAAATTCGCCTTGCGTGGAGAGATGGGCATCGAGGCCATGCGCCCGCACAATCGCGGCAAGGGCGGCGAAATCGACATGGGCGGTGAGATCGGCTTCGCCCGGATTGGCCAGCACATCTTCGTGATCGTGCTTGCGCAAGGCCTGCAACGTGTCGCCGATCCCTGGCCGGAAATAACCATAGTCGAGGAACAGGCCGGCGCCACCGAGCCGGTCCAATCGCTCAGCGATGGTCGCCATCAGCGCGGCTCGGGCCGGCGCGACCTCGACGATCGCGCCCTGTGGTGCGTTTTCGGCATCGTCCGGCAACAGCGTCGGATCGACCGAGCCGGCGCCGGCGAAGAAGTGCAATTCGTCAGCGTCATCGAGGCCGATCATCCGTTCGCGCCAGCCTGTTCCGGCACGGACGAACTGGCGGATCGGCACCGCGTCGAACAATTCGTTGCCGACGATGAAAAGCGGGGTCTGCGGCAGCGTGGCGATGCTTTCGTGCCAGCCGATCGTCGCCGGCGTGGCGGCAAGCGTTTGCCTTTGCACATCTGCCAGCCGCGGGCTGGTCTCGATCATGGCGAACGATGCGCCGGCGGTCAGCGCCGGATCGAGCCGCGAAAGCGTGCGCAGCATGTCCTTCATCAGCGTGCCGCGGCCGGGGCCGATCTCGGCGATGGTGACCGGCATCGGCCGGCCGGTCGCCAGCCAGGCTTCGTAGAGCCAGACAGCGACCAGCTCGCCGAACATCTGGCTGATCTCCGGCGCGGTGACGAAGTCGCCGGCAGCCCCGAACGGCTCGCGCGTCGTATAGTAGCCGTCCCGCGGATCGAACAGGCAAAGCGCCATGTATTGGTTGACGGGGATCGGCCCCGCCGCACCGATCAGCTCAACGATGCGGGCTTTCAGTCGGGTCATACCGGCTGTGGCTGTGTAACCGGCTTTGCCGTCGCCATCGCCCAGATGCCGGCCAGCAGCATCGGCAGCGACAGCACCATGCCCATCGTCAGCCAGCCGGTGCCGAGGAGGTAGCCGAGCTGCTGATCGGGCTCGCGGAAGAATTCGACGAAGATGCGCGAGAGACCGTAGCCGGCGATGAAGGCGCCGCCGACGAAGCGCGGCGTCTTCAGCTTGAGCCTGGAATGGGTGAGGAAGCGCAGGACCAGGAACAGCACCAGGCCTTCAAGCAGCGCCTCGTAGATCTGGCTCGGATGGCGCGCAAATGGCCCGCCATTGGGGAATTCGACCGCCCATGGCACGTCGGTCGGCCTGCCCCAGAGTTCGGAGTTGATGAAATTCGCCATGCGGACGAGGCCAAGGCCGACCGGCACGCCGGCCGCCACCACGTCGAACAGCGACCATGTGCGGATACCGCGCGACCAGGAAAACAGCGTCATGGCGAGAATGACGCCGAGCAGCCCGCCGTGGAACGACATGCCGCCCTGCCAGACGGCAAGGATATCGAGCGGATGGGCGATGTAACGTGGCAGGTCGTAGAACAGCACGTAGCCGACACGCCCGCCAAGCACCACGCCGATGGCCGCCCACACGATGAAGTCGTCGAGGTCCTCGGGTTTCATAGGCACCGTGCCGTCGGGCCAGAGCCTTGCATTGGTGACGAGCCGCTTGGCATACCACCAGGCGAAGAGAATGCCGACGATATAGCCGACGCCATACCAATGCACCGCCAGCGGCCCGATCTTGACGATGACCGGGTCGATATTGGGAAAGGGCAGGGCGGCCAACGGCAGCATAAAATATTCGCTCAACAGGCTCTCCCGGTTGCGATCGTGTTCGGGCGCGGACCATGCGGCAGGGTTTTGGCGCGGTCAAGGCGACGTGGATGCTTGCATTCCGCGTCGCGCGCCACTACGTCAAATCGAGCAAGCGAGGATTTGCCATGTCGACCGGACCGAACCGCATTCTCGATGAATTCGCCAAGCTGATGACCGACGCCGCAGGTGCCGCGCAAGGCGTGCGCCGCGAAGTGGAAACCGCCTTCAAGGGGCAGGCCGAGCGTGTTCTCAACTCAATGGACCTGGTGCAGCGCGAAGAATTCGAGGCCGCCCGCGATATGGCGGCGAAGGCCAGGGAGGAAAACACCCGTCTCGCTGCGCGCATCGAGGCACTCGAGGCGAAGCTCGCCGAATTGACCGGGCAGGCCGCACCTGCGGCCGCGGCAAAGCCCAGATCCAAAAAATAATCGTTAAACTTTTCCACAAAGCACAATCGCAAAAAGCGCTTTGTCGTGAATCGCTTACCGGCATTGCGTGAATCTTTGTGACAGCGGCTTTCCACATGCGAATGACGCAGTGCGAAAAATTGGGCTGGTCACGCGACTCCCGATCAATAGACTGAATTTGTTGCATGATTCGGAGCAGGGTCATGCGCCGGGCGGTGGGGTCCGGTCTGGGGTCTTTGCGTTGACGAAGTCCCGGCCGTCCGAGTTCTAGACAGAATTGTTCGTCGTGTGTGCCCCGCGGAGCGTGTGGGTTCCCCCTGAACGATAGGAAGCATTCCATGGAACTTCTCGAACTCGAATTCTCGCGCGAAATCCATCCGGTGGATGTCATCGAGCAGGTGGCTCACAACAACGACTGGTCCTTCGAACGGGCCGGCGACGACGAGATTTCGATTTCGGTTGCCGGAAGCTGGACCGACTACCACGTCTCATTCTCCTGGATGGAGGATTTCGAGGCGCTGCATCTGGCCTGCGCCTTCGACATCAAGGTGCCGGAGGCGCGCGCGCTCGAGGTGATGCGGCTGCTTTCGCTGATCAACGAGCAGATGCTGTTCGGCCATTTCGACCTCTGGGAACAGGAGGGCGCGATCATGTTCCGCCAGTCGCTGCTGCTCGCCGGCGGGGTCGAGCCGTCGAGCCAGCAGGTCGAGGTGCTGTTGTCGTCGGCACTCGAAGCCTGCGAATGCTATTTCCAGGCGTTCCAGTTCGTCGTCTGGTCGGGAACCTCGGCCAAGGATGCGCTGGCCGGCGTGCTGTTCGAGACCTACGGAAACGCCTGAGCCAGGCCTGACCCTCAATGAGTTCGAGCAGCCAGCGCAAGCCCGAGATCAGCTTCGCCGATTTCGACCGGGTCGATATCCGCGCCGGCACGATCGTCGAGGCCGAGCCGTTCCCCGAGGCGCGCAAGCCGGCGATCAAGCTGAAGATCGATTTCGGCCCGGCGATCGGGGTGAAGAAATCGTCGGCGCAGATCACCAAATATTATGCGCCCGAGACGCTGATCGGTCGGCAGGTGTTCGCGGTGGTCAATTTTCCGCCCCGCCAGATCGGACCCTTCATGTCGGAAGTGCTGACGCTTGGCTTTCCCGACGAAGAGGGTGCCGTCGTCCTCGGCGCAATCGAACGCAAGGTGCCGGACGGCGGCCGGTTGTTTTAGCTTCGTCATCCACGGGCGGAGCGGGAGCGAAGCGGACGCGCAGACCCGAGGATCCATGCCGCAGCAGTGGTCGATGAATAGGACGGTCCAGAATCGCGTTGTTCTTTCCTTGGCCGCTCCTGTGGAGCAAGGCGGCTCGCCGCCTCAACCAACTAGTTCTTCACCGAAGGGGCCGCTCGCAGGTCACGGAATGGATCCTCGGGTCTGCGCGTCGGCTTCGCCGCCGCTGGGCCTGTGGATGACGAAAGGTAATGTCAGTTTTTGCGTCGCTCCCAGCGCTTCCTCGACCGTGTCGAGAAACATTTCCGCGCAGGCTTTCCAGCTATAGCGCATCGCCCGTTCGCGCGCCTCGGCGCGGTCGACCTGGAGCGCGGCGAGCGCGGCTTCACGCAAATCGTTCGACACCGCTCCGCCAACGCCGTCGCCGACAATGTCGATCGGTCCGGTCACCGGATAGGCTGCGACCGGCGTGCCGCTGGCCAGCGCCTCGATGATGACATTGCCGAACGTGTCGGTGCGGCTGGGAAAGACGAAGACATCGGCCGAGGCGTAGATTTCGGCCAGTTCGTCGTTCGGGCGGTGGCCAAGGAAATGGGCATCGGGGTATCTGGCCTTGAGCCTGGCCAGTTCCGGCCCCTCGCCGACGATCACCTTGCTGCCGGGCAAATCCAGGTCGAGGAAGGCGGCCAGGTTCTTTTCGATCGCAACGCGTCCGACGCAGAGGAAGATCGGTCGCTTGAGCCCCAGATCCTTCCTCTTGTCCGGCCGGAAATGGTCGGTGTCGACGCCGCGCGTCCATGGCCTAAGCTTGGTGAAGCCGCGCGCCGCAAGGTCGTCTGCCAGCGACTGGGTGGCGACCAGCGTGCCCTGTCCGGAATTGTGGAAATCGCGAAGCCAGCGATAGGCCCACGCTTCCGGTATAGGCAGCCGCGCGCTCAGATATTCCGGAAAGCGCGTGTGATAGCTTGTCGTGAACGGCCGGCCGGCCTTGCGGCAATAGCGCCGCGCCATGATGCCGAGCGGGCCTTCGGTGACGATATGGATATGATCGGCGTTGCGCGCTTCGATCAGGCGCGCGACGTGTCTTGGCCTCGTCAGCGCCAGCCGGATATCCGGGTAGGTCGGCAGGGGCAAGGTGCGAAATATGTTCGGGGTCAGGAAGTCCGTCTCGACGTCGAAGGATTTGAGGGTTTCCGAAAGCCGTTCCAGCGTGTGGACGACGCCGTTGACTTGCGGGCGCCAGGCGTCGGTGACCATCAGGATGCGCATAGCAGCCCTTTGCTTGAAAGGTCGTCGGTTCCCTTGATGCGAGGCCGCAAGGCCGAATCAATCAGGATCACGCGCTTCATGCGCGCTCTTCAGCATGGTTTCATGACGCCCCGATGAAAGCATAGCCGATGGCCGTCTACAACCACTGGAAAGCACGATGCGTAGGTTCAAAGTGTCAGAGCGTACTTTGTGCGTCCAATTGGACGCACGTCGCTCTAATCAGGCCGGAACCTTGATGACGGCGCGCAAGCCGCCGAGCGGGCTCTTGTCCAGCATGATGTCGCCGCCATGGCTACGGGCAATGTCGCGTGCGATGGCAAGGCCAAGGCCGGTACCGCTGGCATCGAGATTGCGGGCCTCGTCAAGCCGCACGAAAGGCTTGAACACGTCCTCGCGCTTTTCGGGCGGAATGCCCGGACCGTCGTCGTCGATGGTGACGAGCAGCGAGCCGCGGCCGTGGTTGGCGTTGATCTCAACCGTCTTGGCGTAACGGAAGGCGTTGCCGACGACATTGGACAACAGCCGGGCAAAGGCGTGGGGGCGCACATGCAAATTTGGGTCGCCGGAGAGCGTGGTCGACAGTTTGCGTTTGCGCAGCGTGGCCTCCTCGCCGAGCTTGTCGAAATAGGCTTCAAGATTGAAACGGCCGGCGTCTTCCGTCGCCTCGCCGCGGGCAAAGGCGAGATAGCCTTCCAGCATCGACTGCATGTCATCGATATCCTGGCCGAGCGCCTCGGTGTCGGCCTTGGTCCCGGTCAGCGCAAGCTGCAGCTTGAAGCGGGTGAGGATGGTTCTCAAATCATGACTGACCCCGGTCAGCATGGCGGTGCGCTGTTCGAGCTGGCGTTCGATACGCTCGCGCATCTGGATGAAGGCAAAGCCGGCGCGGCGAACCTCCTCGGCGCCGCGCGGCCGGAAATCGAGCGGCATCGGCCGGCCCTTGCCGAAACTTTCGGCGGCCTCGGCCAGCGTCAGGATCGGCCGGATCTGATTGCGCAGGAAAGGGATGGCGATCATCAGCAGCACCAGCGAGGTGCCGACCATCCAGATCAGGAAAATGTGCGTGTTCGAGGCATAGGCCTGGCTGCGGCGCACGAAGGCGCGCAGCACCTTGCCCTCGAGCTGGACACGGACCTCGATGATATTGGAATTGCCGACCGTATCGATCCAGAACGGACGGTTGATCTGATGGGTGATCTCGGACGAGAGAATTTCGTCGAGGATCGAGAAGAACGGCTTTGGACCGGGCGCCGGCAGCGGATCGGGCGGAAGCAAGTCGATCTTCAGCTGCATGCGATCCTGCGCGATGCGGATGATGTTGGCGTAGTCGGCGTCGTTCGGATAGGTTTCCACCATGTCGACGATCGCGGCAATGTCGCGGACCGTGGCCTGCGACAGGCGCTGTGTCACGGTCTGCCAGTGGCGTTCCATGAAAACAAAGGCGAGGACCGATTGCAGCAGGATCATCGGTGCGATGACGATGATCAGCGAGCGGGCATAGAGCCGCTTCGGCATGTAAAGCGAAACGAGGCGCCAGAACCGTTTCCAGGCGAGCGGCACCGCCTTCAGTACCCGCGTGGCGCGAGCGCTCAAGCCGCGATCTCCCGGCCGTTCCAGTTGCGTGGTCGCCATTCGCCCTTTTTGCTCATCTTCAGCCACTCAACAAGGGGCTGTGGGCGTCAGTCTATTCCACGCTGAGCCGATACCCAATACCGCGCACGGTCTGCAGCCAAACCGGATTGGACGGATCGCGTTCGATCTTGCGGCGCAGCCTGTTGATCTGGACGTCGATGGTGCGTTCGCCGACTTCGGACTCGTCGCCGACAAGCTCATGACGCGGTATCGTTTCGCCGGCCCGCGCCGCGAAGATCGCCAGGATCTCCTGCTCGCGGTCGGTCAGCTTCAGAGCCTCGCCGCCGCGCTTGAGCTCCCGCCTGGCGATCTGGAACGTGTAGGGGCCGAAGACCAGTTGCTCGACTTTGGGCGTCGTAGCCGGACCGCCGCGGCGCAGGATGTTGTTGATGCGCAGGATCAATTCGCGGGGATCGAAAGGCTTCGGCAGATAGTCGTCGGCTCCGGCCTCGAGCCCGGTAATCCGGCTGTCGGTCTCGGAGAGCGCGGTAAGCATCAGGATCGGCACGTTCTTGCTTGCCCGCAGCGCCTTGGCCAGATCGACACCGGTTTCGCCCGGCATCATGATATCGAGCACGAGCAGATCGAAATCGAGGCCGGCGAGCTTGCGCCGCGCTTCGCCGGAATTTCCGGCAACGGTGACGCGAAAGCCGTTTTCGGTCAGATATTGTTTGAGAAGATTGCGGATACGGGTATCGTCATCAATCACCAGCAGATGCGGCGCGTCGTCGTCCGGTGCTGCCGGTTGATCAACCCTTTCAATGGTCTCCATGGCTTTTCCCTGACGTTTTTGCTGGCACAATGTCGATCTGCGCTCTTAGTTCCGGATTGACCATTGCTTCCAGGAAGCGCTCGATCAAGGTGCGTTCGGTGGCTCCGGCATCTTCCAATGCAGCATGGATGCGGCGTGACTGTGGCCGTGCCAGCGCCAGTGCCAGAGCGCGGCCCTTGGCTGTCGGATAGAGCTCGCGCTGGCGGCGGTCGCGCGGGCCCTGCAGCTGGACGATGTGGTCGGTGTCGATCAGTTGCTTGAGCACGCGCGCCAGGCTCTGCTTGGTGATCTTCAGCACGTCGAGGAGTTCGGCGACCGTCAGGCCAGGCCTGCGATTGACGAAATGCAGAACCCGGTGATGGGCCCGGCCGAAGCCATAGTCGGACAGGATCTGGTCCGGATCGGAGGTAAAATCGCGATAGGCGAAGAAGAACAGTTCGATGATGGCAAAGTCGATGCCGTCCTCGTCGGTGATCGCCGTCCTGATCGGTTTTCCGGCTGGGTGGCTGCGATCTGTCATCTTTTCTCCGTGCGAAGGGGAAATTATGTCAGTACTATTGACGTAATTTCCCGGCAATGCTAATTTTTGACAAGCTTTTCGGCGGATTGCGAACGAAAAGGCAAGGGAAGGCCGTTTTTCCGGAACTTCCTGTGTTTGCCAGAGCTTATATATCCGCCTACGCTTCGAGATACCGGCCGCCCGGCGCGGCTGACAAGAAACGCGCAACGATAATGTGCGGGCGGGCGCCCGCGGGAGGTTACCATGGCATCCGTTCCCTTTGACCAAATGGACGGCTTCATCTGGATGAACGGCGAGTTCGTCAAATGGGCCGACGCCAAGATCCACGTGCTGACCCATGGCCTGCACTACGCCAGCGCGGTGTTCGAGGGCGAGCGCGCCTATGGCGGCGAGATTTTCAAGCTGACCGACCACAGCGAGCGCCTGCACGAATCGGCACGCCTGCTCGGCTTCAAGATTCCCTATTCGGTTGCCGAGATCGACGACGCCTGCCGCACGCTGTTGAAGAAGCAGGGTTTCCAGGATGCCTATGTCCGGCCGATCGCCTGGCGCGGCAGCGAACAAATGGGCGTTTCGGCGCAAAACAGCCGGATCAACTGTGCCATCGCCATCTGGCAGTGGCCGAGCTATTTCGATCCGGCACAGAAGCTGAAGGGCATCCGTCTCGATCTGGCCGAATGGCGCCGCCCCGATCCGCGCACCGCGCCGTCGAAATCCAAGGCTGCCGGCCTCTACATGATCTGCACCATGTCCAAGCATGCCGCCGAAGCCAAGGGCTATGCCGACGCCATGATGCTCGACTGGCGCGGCCAGGTTGCGGAAGCGACCGGCGCCAATATCTTCTTCGTCAAGGACGGCAAGATCCACACGCCCACCCCCGATTGCTTCCTCGACGGCATCACCCGCCGTACGGTGATCGGCCTTGCCAAGGATCGCGGCTTCGAGGTGATCGAGCGCACCATCATGCCGGAAGAGCTCGAAGGCTTCCAGCAGTGCTTCCTCACCGGAACAGCGGCCGAGGTGACGCCCGTTTCAGAGATCGGTCCATACCGATTCGAGGTGGGTGAAATTGCCAAGACTCTGATGAACGACTATTCTGCGGCCGTTCAACCCAAGCACGCAATCGCCGCAGAATAACGAAAGTCACAGCTTTTTTTATAAGTAGGGGCGGTTTTCGGGCCGCCCCTTTATTTAAGCACTTCTGCATTTGACTTTCGTCCAATTCGGCGTCTCATGATGCTGTCGGCCCGGGAGGCTGGCAGCTATGGAGGGACTGGTAATATGGACATGAACACGCTTCTTCCGATCATTGTTCAGGTGATTATGGGTATCATCGGTGGCCAGGCGGTGGGCGCGGCGATCAAGACAGCTGCAGTGGGGCAGCTTACCAAAATCCTGGGCGGCGCCCTTGGCGGCGTCGGCGGTGCGGCCATCCTCGGCAGCCTGCTCGGCGGCGGCACGATCGATCCGGCTGCAGCCGCAGCGGCAACGAGCGGATTGGGCAGCGCGCTGAATGTGCAAAACATCCTCGGCGGTGCCGGTGGTGGCGCCATTCTGACGGCCATCATCGGCGCGGTCATGAATGCGACGAAGAAGTCAGCCTAGCGGTTTCGGGCTTTTGCATGGGCGGCTTCGGCCGCCCATTTCTTTTTTGCGTTGTGGCGACAGCCGGATGCGGTGGACGACGTTCGCGCGTGGATCTACATCAGGGGCGACACAGCGAAAGGACGATCATGGGTCAGCTCAACGCCGGCGTCGTGCCGGTCACGGCCTTCCAGCAAAACTGCACCATCCTCTTCGACATGGACGACAGACAAGGCGTCGTCGTCGATCCGGGCGGCGACATCGAGAAGGTGCTGGCGGTGCTCAAGAACAATGCGATCAACGCCGGCGCGATCTGGATCACGCATGGTCATATCGACCATGCCGGCGGCGCCATGGAGCTGAAGGAGGCGCTCGGCGTCGAGATCATCGGCCCGCATGAGGCCGACCGTCCGTTGCTTGCCAATCTCGAGAAACAGGCGAAACACTACGGCATCACCGATCCGGTGCGCAATTGCGTGCCCGACCGCTTTCTCAGCGAGGGCGATACCGTCTCGTTCGGCCAGCACGCGTTCGAAGTCTTTCATTGCCCCGGCCACGCGCCCGGCCATGTCGTCTACTACAATCGTGCTGCTAAGTTCGCCCATGTCGGCGACGTGTTGTTTCGCGGCTCGGTCGGGCGCACCGACCTGCCGGGCGGCGACCACGCCGCGCTGATCGCCTCGATCAAGGACAAGCTTTTGTCGCTCGGCGACGACATCGGCTTCATCTGCGGCCACGGTCCCGGCGGCCGCTTCGGCGAGGAGCGCCGGAGCAATCCATTCCTGATTTAAAACGCGTTGCGGCTGAGGAGCCTCACGCGACGCGCATCGGTCTCCTGCCTTTATGCATGCCTACGACCAAAAAGCGCTGGCCTGGCGGACAGCGCTTTTGTTTGGGGGCAGGGAAGCCTCAGTTCGCGGTGCAGAAATGCTGTTCGCCGTCATAGCCGGTGAATGTGCCGGTGCGGGCGTTGAAAGAGCGGTAGCGATCCGAACAATATTCATACCAGCCACGGGTCCATGGCTCGGCATAGCCGTCATTGTAGACGACTCGCGGTTCCGCGTAGTAGCGGCGCACCGGGGCGGGCCGTGGATAACGACCATAATCGTCATAGCCGGGGTCGTAATAGCTGGGCTGCGGGTTGTTGAGCGCACCAACGATCAGGGCGCCGGCCGCGAGGCCAAGGACGCCTGCCGCGATCGCATCGCCATTGCCACGATGGTGGTGCCGGTGACGCCAGTCACCAGCGCTGGCCGCTGGCAAGGTCGCGAGCGTGGTCGCAACAATCGCGGCGGACAGGATGGTGGTCTTGAAAATTCGGTTCATGTCGGTCTCCTTCGTGCCGGCCCGGGTAATCTGGAGGATGCGGTCCGGCTTTACCGAAGCTAATAGGCGACCGTGGCTGAACGGGGGCTGAACGAAATTGACGGGATGGGATCAGTCGATATTCATCGATCAGGCATGGCGCAAGGCACAAATATCGTACGCTCAACAAGGAGCGGACCTGCACGAAGGGGACCGTCCGACGCTGTCTCGAGCTCGGCTCAGCCGACCGACAGGTTGACGGCTTTCGGACCCTTGCCGCGTTTGTCCGGCTCGGTGTCGAATGTTACCTTCTGCCCATCCTCAAGACCGGGAAGACCCGACGCCTGCACGGCCGAAATGTGAACGAAGACATCCTTCGCGCCATCATCCGGCGTGATGAAGCCGAAGCCTTTGGCATGATTGAAGAATTTGACGGTGCCGGTCTGCGGCATGGGAAGCTCCTTTGATCCCATCAAGTCAAGTCTCGGGCCGGCAAATGCCCGAGTGGAAATTTGTCCTTTATTTTAGCGCTATCGGCAAGAGAAAGTTTTGCGAGCATTCACATGCCGCCCTGCCACGAAAAAGGCGCGACGAAAACCGCCGCGCCTTCGAAACTCGGGTCCGGCCCTGAAAGCCGGTTCAAGGCCTTTGGAGGGGCCTCATTCCTGGCACGTCCGGGCGGACGTGCGCGCGCCGACGGTTCAGTCCGCGCGGAGATTGACCGCCTTCGGCCCCTTGCCCATGCGGTCGGGCTCGACGTCGAAGGTGACCTTCTGGCCATCGACGAGCGTGCGCAGGCCCGAAGCCTCGATCGCGGAGATGTGGACGAACACGTCCTTGGCGCCGTCATCTGGCGTGATGAAGCCGAAGCCTTTGGTAGCGTTGAAGAATTTAACGGTGCCGGTCTGGGCCATTGGGGAAACTCCTTCACCCGTGTCAGTCTTTGTGGTTTGCCCGCCGCCTGACGCCGTGGGCAAGTCCGGTGGTTGCTTCGGCAGTCATGCATTGGCGCATGGTCAAAACCCCCCGCCGAAAAACGGGGCCGTCAGAGATTCACAGTATCGGGGAAAGGTCGTCCAAAACGTTCCGCTCTCCGGGTCGCAAATGCCCGAACACGAAATTTATCGCACGGAAAGGTGATCGTTGCAAGGTAGCGTCCGCGGGCCGCCCAATGGGCGCATTCCGACGCATGGCATCGATAGGACGGGGTGCTCGCCCGGTCATCGGCCAGCGCCTGGCCACGCATGGTCCAGCGGGCTGGGGGCTTGCAAACAGGGGTTGCGTTTGGCGGTGGAATGGCGAGGATCGGCTTGGAATGGAGCGCGCGCGTTTGCGCCGGAGCGGGGGCTCGAGGGAGATATAGTTATGAAATTTCTTGCGGCAGTCTTCTCGCGGCAGGGTTTTGCCATCCTGTTGCTGTCGGCAGTTCTTGCAGCCTGCACAGCGGTGGTGGTGGAGGAAGGACCGGGGTACCGCCCGCCAAGGCCCGGGCCGCAATTCTGCACCAGGCAGTATGATCCGGTCTGCGCCCGGCGCGGTGGCGACCGCCAGACCTTCGCCAATGCCTGCCTTGCCGAGCGGGCCGGGTATCGCATCATCCGCGACGGCCAGTGCCGCGACGGCGGCGGCGGTGGCGAAGAGCAGACATTCTGCACACGCGAATATGCCCCCGTCTGCGCACGCCGCCGTGGCGAATTGCGCACCTTCCCCAACGCCTGCGAGGCTCGCGCCGCCGACTATCGCATCGTCGACGACGGTCCCTGCTGAGAGGCTGGTTTCCTCCCCGTCTCCGGACGGGGGGAAGCCATCTATCAACCGGACACAGGCAGGTGAGGGTAGCTGGCGCCTCCTGCCTCTACGCCGGCAGCCTCGCTCTATGGCAGTGGGCGATGAACTCGGCCCTAGCCAATCCTGACCATATGGCTTCGGACGTTGTGTGATCTTTGATCCGATCCGCGCGGTGGCTGGATGAATGCCGGGCTGCTCATCCGTCCGCCGCTAGCCCTTGGACTTCGGCTTCAAACCGGCTTCCGCCTGCTTGACGGCCGAGCCGAAGGCGATGCCGGCTTTGCTGCCGCCTTGTCCTTCTTGGGCTTGCGTGTCTCGCGGTTGCTGCTCTGTTGACCCTTCGCCATTTCCTGGTCCCTCGTGATTGGTTAACGGTGGCGGCTGATGTGGGTCCTAAAGGGCGTCGCGTTGAAAAGGATTCAGCCGACGCGCTTTAAGTTTTTATTTTTACGCATGTCGTTGTCCCAAAACCGCTTCGCACGTTTGGGCGACATGCATTAGGCGCTCGGATTGTCGGCCACTTCGAGATTGTCTTCCGTGGTGACCCGCTCGTAGGCCTCCTCGTCGCTGCGGATGCGGTATTGCGGCGAGCCGTCCTTGACTGGCAGCTTGCTCTTGATTTGGAACAGCTCTGCGGTCTTCTGGACAAGGCCGGTGCGGCTCTTCATGCGAACGGTCTGGCCGATCGCGAAAAGATGCGCGGGCGTGTCGGTGCGCGGGCGCGCGTTCTGCTGGAAGCGGATCATGCAGCATTCTCCTGGTCGCGCTTCAGCGCGGTTTCGAGTTCGGCGAGGTCGATGGCGACCAATTGGCTGGTCTGGCTTTTCACCGTCCTTGCCGGCAGATGGATAGTGGCGACACGGCGCCAGGCAAGCCACGACGTGCTATCGATAAGCTCCTCATCGCGGTCGATGTCGTAGTCGCCGGCCGGCAATTTTCCTTCCAGGCCGCCGAGCATGAAGGGTGCCTCGAAATGCGCTATGGAATGGGTAGTTCGGCCAGACATTCTCGTGCCTCGAAGTCTCGTTTCCGGCTTGGATCCGATAGGTGATGCCCGCTTTGCGGCACCGGGACTTAAACGTCGTGTGTCCCTGTATCGGCAATTTGGGTATCGGCGATCTGGATGAGTTTGGCGGGTCGAGAACCTCTGACGCCGCGAGATGCCAAGCTTGGCCCAAAAAACGATCTCAATTCTCTAATCCGAAATTGCGGTTTATTCAAGAAGATTCCTGCCGGATCGTGATCCATTCACAAAATTCGCTCTCTATAATTATTTGTAGAATGCTGATATGATTCAAGAGCTTTCTGAAAATGTCTGAGACGTCGCCGGAACTTTTGTACCGGCATCTATGTTTTATTTCGTTCGAAAGGAAAAATTTCATGATCTCTGTGAAAACCGGGAGTGGCGTAACCGTAACAGTCAATCCCGTCGTCAAGCCGACCGTCGGGCCTGCGAAAGTCATGTCGGCGCGTCTGACGATACGAAGTGACGAGGCAGCAAGGCGTAAGATCGCCGACACCGACGGCACGCTGCGGCGGGCCAGACAGGTTGCGGAGACCAACCGCCTGATCTGACATAGCCGGTTTGCAGTGCCTACAGCGCGTTGCGCGTCCTTTTGGACGCGCAAAGGGCGCTGTAGTACTTTGATCTGCATGATCCTTTTTAGAACCTCCGGTTCGGGTCATGCGCTGAGGAGCTCGATCATGACGCCAAATTTTCCCAACCGCAGCCGCTCCTATGACGCGACGGCCAAGCGCATTCGTTTCGTCGGCCATGACGGCATGTTCGAAGTGCCGTTCTTTGTGGAGATTGCAGCGCTTTCGGCGGCAAGTCCGGCCACCAGTGGAGCGGAAGCCGAGTATATCAGCGCCTTCGATGCGGAGCGTTCGTCGATCCAGGATGTTGCGCGCGAAGCCTGTTCGCACGGCCGCAAGATGTGCTGACGCAGGCCGATTTCCGGTAAGCTGGCCTGCTAACCCTTGAACCTGCCGCGCCGATGGCCTAGATCGCGGCAGGCGGACAAAACACGGCAGGTTTCCCATCAACAGAGATCCGAGAAGACCGGCAGGCGCGGGCGCCAATTTCGGCTCAGGCGGACAGCAGCCGCTAGGGCTCGACCAGCGCGTGCAGCAGGCGCTGCAATTGCATCAGGCCGGCCGCCGGCAAGAAGCCGAGATGCTCTATCGGCAGGTGCTGGCGCAAAAGGCCAATCACGCAGCGGCAGCACATTTCCTCGGTTTGCTGCTGCACCAGACCGGGCGCAGCGCCGAAGGACTCGATCTCCTCGAACAGTCGGTGCGCCTGCAGCCCAAGAATCCAGATTTCCTCAACAATCTCGGCACGGTGATGCGCGACCTCGGCCGTGTCGGTGCAGCCGTCGATTTCTTCCGTGGCGCGGTGGCGCTGCGGCCGGACCAGCTCGCGGCGCGCGACAATCTCGGCTCCTCGCTTAAGCAGCTCGGACAATTCGAGGGCGCGGAGGAGATTTATCGCGGCACCATCGGTCGCAACCCGTTCCATGTCCGCGCCCGCATCGGGCTTGCCGAAACGCTGCAGGAGGCTGGGCGGCTCGACGAGGCGCTTGCCGTCTTCCGCGAAGCACTGGCAATTCGGCCGAAGGACGCCGATTTGCTGCACGGTCTGGGCGTCGGGCTGATGGAGAAGGGCAGCCTCGGAGAGGCGGCGGAGCATTTCCGGCAGGCGCTGGCGGTCGATCCCGGCATGGCCAGGGCCTGGCTGATGCTCACCCAGGTCAAGCGCCAGCAGGAGCGCGACGCCGAGCTTGCTGGGATGGAGGCGCAGCACGCCAAGGCGCCGGAAGGCAGCCTGGCGCGCATGCAGCTTTCCTTCGGCCTCGGCAAGGCCAATGACGATTTGAAGGATTATGGCCGTGCCTTCGATTATTTCGCCGAAGGCAATGCGATCCGCCGCACGGGCATCGACTACGATGCGGCCAAGACACGCGCCGAATTCGAGGCGATGAAGGCGGTGTTCGACAAGCCCTTCTTCGACAAGCACAGACCGAGCGGGATCGCCGACGATACGCCGATCTTCGTCGTCGGCATGCCGCGCTCCGGCAGCACGCTGGTCGAGCAGATCATCGCCAGCCATCCGCAGGTCTATGGCGCCGGTGAGCTCGGCATATTGAAGACGGCGCTCGGCAAGCAGTTTCCGCCTGCTATGAAGGGCGGCTTTCCCTGGGGCATCGCCGACATGCCCGACAAGGCCTATGCCGAGGCAGGCCAGGCCTATCTAGACCTGCTGCACGCCCGCTATCCGGGTTTCCGGCACGTCACCGACAAGATGCTCGGCAATTTCCTTTTGGTAGGCTTCATCCATCTGATGCTGCCCAAGGCCAAGATCATTCATTGCGTGCGCGATGCGGCGGCGACATGCCTGTCGATCTACAAGGTGCATTTCCGCGGCGACAGCCACCGCTACGGCTACGACCTCGGCGAGCTCGCCGATTTCCACAACCTCTACACCGATATGATGGCGCATTGGCGCACCGTTCTGCCTGATGTCGTGCATGATGTGCGCTACGAAGATTTCGTCGCCGACCAGGAAGGGCAGACGCGGGCGCTGATCGCCCATCTCGGCCTGCCATGGGACGATGCGGTGCTGTCGTTCCACGAGACCGACCGGCCGGTGCGCACGGCGTCGGCGGCGCAGGTGCGCCAGCCGATGTACCAGGGCTCGGTCGATCTGTGGAAACGCTATGGCGACCGGCTCAAGCCGCTGCTCGACCGGCTGGCGTAATGCGGGCCTACAGCTCGATGAACGGCTGAAAGCCGCCGAAGATCATGCGCTTGCCGTCGAACGGCATCGTCGACAAGTCGCCGTTCAGGCGCGGATCGGCCATCACCTTGGCCATTACGGCATCGCGGCTCTGCCGCGATTCATAGACGGCCCACGAGAAGACGACGACCTCGTCGTCCTTGGCCTGAACGGCGCGCGGGAACGAGGTGACCTCGCCATAGGGTACATCGTCGCCTGTGCATTCGACAAAGGCGAGCGCACCATGCTCCTTCCAGATGGCGCCGGCTGTTTCCGCCAGCTTTTTGTAGGCATCGAGATTTGCCTTGGGCACGGCAAGTACGAAGCCATCGACATAGGACATTTTGGTTCTCCCTGGGTTGGTGGCGCTGTTCAGCTAGGCGGCCTTCACGGGCGCGTTCATTGCCCACTCGACACCGAACGGATCGCGCATGTTACCCCAGCGATCGCCCCAGAACATCAGTTGCAAGGGCATCACTTCCTGGCAACCGGCATCGATGGCGCGCTGCCACCAGGCGTCGATGTCGTCGCTGCCCAGGTGGAGCTGCATTGTGAAGCCCTGCGGCTTCACCGCGGCCATTCCGTGCTCGGGATAGAAGTCGGAAATCATCAAGGTCGAACCGTTGATGTGGAGATGGATGTGCATCGTCCGGCCCTGCTCGTCCGGCGGGTAGAAGAAGACCTGCTCGGCGCCGAACGCCTTCTGATAGAATTCTGAAGCCTTGAAGGCGCCGTCCAGCTGAAGGTAGGGCGTCAATCCGCCGAGGACTTTGGCTGCGGGCTGGGTTTGGGGCTGATCGTTCATGTCTTGCTCCTCTCTGGTTGGGCGTTGCGAACCACAGGACGAATGAGGCAGCGACGATCCTACATGGCCGATGCGTTTTTTTAATGCCGACCGCGCGACGGCCGGTCCTTCTCAAGGAGCCAGGCCAATACGCGGGCTGTTCTGTGCGTCGACGACGATTTCCGGCCAGCCGATGTCCTTGCGGAGTTCGATCGGCAACGTAAGGAGGGCGCGCTCGCTGCGGTAGCGGGCGCGAGCCGCCGAATAACGGGTCGCTATGCGACCTACGGATGACAGAATAGACATGATGCTCTCTCCTCGATTGGCGCCGGCATCACCGTGTCGGCAACCCAAGGACGTGGCGCGCGGCCATGATCCGACAGATCGCGGAGAATTTTCTGTCGCAGGGCCTTATGTCGGGATACGTCTCAGATGACGGATGCGGCCAGAGCGGTGTCGTAATACTCCACCATCTCGATGATTTTGCCGTCGCGTAGCGTCCAGAAATCGGCGGTGCGCATGACAAACTCCTCGCCGGTGGTTCGGCTTGTCATATGGATCTCGACCTGCGCCGCAACCTTGTCGCCGCCGTCGATGATCTCGACCGGGATGAAGCGCCGGTATTCGAAATCGTCGTCCAGCGCCAAAAGCCGGGCAAGGAACTCCTGCTTACCTTTGGCCACCCCGGCATAGCGCGACTGCGCCGGCGACCCAGCGGAAGACGATATCATCGGCGCAGTCGACCAGCGCGCCCTCAATGTCACGTTTTGCATAGGTATCATACAGGTTCTTGACGACGTCCGCGCCACGCATGACCGTTTTCCTCCCTCGGTTTGCAAGACTTCAGGATGCGCCTTTTTCGGCTCGCGGGGAAGCGTGGGCCGGCAGCACCTTGAATGCCGGCCCGGCAGATGCGTGGCTTTCCTCAGCCATTCCCCTCAGCCACCGATCGAAAGAAATCCCCCGGGCTGTCGATCTCGGTCAACCGCCGCTTCTCGATCAGCCAGAAGCGGTTGCCGATCGCCCTGATGAAGGAGCGGTCGTGCGAGGCAAGCACGCAGCTTGCCTGATGGGCGAGCAGTTCCGCTTCCAGTGCCTCCTGGCCGTCGATGTCGAGATGGTTGGTCGGCTCGTCGAGCAGGTAGAAGTTGGGATTGGCGAGCCTCAGCGCCAGCATCATCAGCCGCGCCTTCTGCCCGCCCGACAGCGCGCCGATCCTGCGCTCCTGCATGTCGATGCTCACGCCCGCACCAGCCAGCAGCGAGCGGGCGCGCTGCTCGCCGACATCGAATCTGCGCGAGAGCATCGCCAGCGGCGTGTCGCCGCCGCTGATGCCCGACAACGCCTGGTCGCTGTAGCCGAGCACCGTCGACGGCGTCACCTTCACGCCTTGCGCTGCCGTCTCCGGCTCGACGACGGCAATTCTGATCAGGCTGATGAGTCGCGACTTGCCGACACCGTTACGGCCGAGCAGGACGATGCGGTCGCCTTGGCAGATGTGGCGCTTGCCGGTCCTGAACAGCAGCGTTCCGTCAGGCGTTTCGACCGCCAGGTCGTCGAGCGTGATCAGCACCTTGGCATGGGTGCCGCGATTGGCGAGCTTTATCGCGCCCGCCGATCTTTCGCGGTGCGCCGGTGCTGCGACCTCCTCGAGGCGCTGGGCGCGCTGGTTGAGCTGCTTGGTCTTGACCGTCAGCAGGTCGCTGCCCGAATTGATGCCGATGTTGTTAAGCTTGGCCGCCTGCCGGCGCAATTGCTGCGCCGCCCTCATGTCACGCTGGAATTTGCGCTCGGTCGAGGCGTCGACTTCGCTCAACGCATCGCGTGCCTTGGAATAGGGCAGCGAGAACACCGGCGATTGTTCTGGGCGCAGGAACAGCGTCCGGTTGGTCGTTGCGTCGAGGAAGGCCCGGTCGTGGCTGGCGATCACCACCGGCACTTCGCGCGGCAGCGTGTTCAGCCAGGTCTCGAGCTGGCTGATCTTGGCGAGGTCGAGATGGTTGGTCGGCTCGTCGAGAAGCAGGACGTCCGGATCGGTGACCCAGACGCGGGCGATCAGCGCCAGCCTTTGCCAACCGCCGCTCAAGGCCCGCATCGGCCGCTCGCGCATCGGCTGCGGTACGTCGAGTGAATCGAGAACCACGTCGACGCGCCATTGCTCGCTTTCAGCCTGCTCGGCCGGCAAGGCGTCGGCCACCACCCGCTGAAAACCGTGCTCGGCCAATGCTGCGGGAACGGCTTGCTCGACATAGCCGACGCGCAGGCCGCGCGTGCGGGTGATGTCGCCTGATGTCGGCTCCATTTCGCCGGTCAGACACTTCAGCAAAGTGGACTTGCCGCGCCCGTTGGCGGCAACGATGCCGAGGCGGTAGCCAGTGCCGATGGTGAGATCAAGGTTGGAAAAGAGCGGCGCACTCATGGTGACGCCGAGGGATTTGAGGCTGATCAGGGCCATGTGGGTTTCTCTGGTCTGCCCGGAGGGAGGTTCCGGTTCGATGCACTTTGACGGTGCGCTTGCCTTCAAAATCGGCGTTGCGGCACCACGAAGGGCAGACCAAGAAAATCGAAGCGGGAGAACCCGGACCGTCTCTGATCAGCCCTGCAAGCAAGCTCGCAGGGCACAGACAGGGCCGCGCTGACGGTGGTGGTCGAAAGTCACGCAGCCCTCCTTTCAAGACGTTTTGAGTGGAAACTGGCTACACCAAGGGCAGGGTCGATGGCAAGGGGTCCTGCTCCACCTTCTCCCCTTGTGGGAGAAGGTGGCTGCGAAGCGGTCGGATGAGGGGTGTTCCAGCTAGGCACCGACGGCGATCCGTCCAGCACCCCTCAACCGTCTCGGCGCTACGCGCCGATCCACCTTCTCCCACAAGGGGAGAAGGGAAGCTACCTACCGTCCCGGCCGCCCGGTCTTGCCGGGTCGGCGCTTCTCACGGCGGGCATCGGCGGGGTTTTCGTAGGAGCCGATGCCGGCACGTTCGCGCTTGACTGGCTTGTCGCCCCCAACGGGCTTTTCGGTCCGTCGCACCGTCATCTCGTCCAGCGAATTCTTCTTGAACAGCGGCTTGGTCGAGTCGCCTGGGATACCGAAGTCGGAGCCGTGCGCCTCTTGCGCCGACTGTTTCTTGAACAGCGAGCGCGACACCGCGCCGGCGGGCGTCGGCATGTCGGTGCCCGGCCCCATGGCGTCGAGCGAAGGTTTTGCGAAGAGCGGCTTCTTGACCGGCACGGCGCCGTCGGCGCCCATCTCGTCGAGATGCGGCTTGCGGAAGAGACTCTTGCCGTCATTGTCGACCGTGCGGTGGATGGCGCGGCCCTTGTTGTGCTTGCCCTTTTCGCGGCCCGAGACCGGGCTTTCCATGTCGGCATATTTGGCCAGCGGATCGTCGGAGATGGACAGCTCCATCTCGCGCAGCCGCTTGATCTCGTCGCGGATGCGGGCCGCCTTCTCGAAGTCGAGGTTGGCGGCGGCGTCACGCATCTGCTTGTCCATCGCGTCGAGATGGGCTTTCAGATTGTTGCCCATCATCGCGCCGGCGCTATCGGTGAACTGAGAGATGTCGGCGCGGACGTGGTCCTTTTCGTAGACCGAGTCCAGGATGTCGGAGATGCGCGACTTGACCGATTCCGGGGTGATGCCGTTGGCCGCGTTCCACTCCATCTGCTTCTCGCGACGGCGGTTGGTCTCGGCCATCGCCCGTTCCATCGAGCCGGTGACCTGGTCGGCGTAGAGGATGACCTTGCCGTCGACATTGCGCGCGGCGCGGCCGATGGTCTGGATCAGCGACGTTTCGGAGCGCAGGAAGCCCTCCTTGTCCGCATCGAGAATGGCAACGAAGCCGCATTCGGGGATGTCGAGGCCTTCGCGCAAAAGGTTGATGCCGACCAGCACGTCGAAGGCGCCGAGACGAAGATCGCGCAGGATCTCGATGCGCTCCAGCGTGTCGATGTCGGAATGCATGTAGCGTACGCGAATGCCCTGCTCGTGCAAATATTCGGTCAGGTCCTCGGCCATGCGCTTGGTCAGCACTGTGACCAGCGTGCGGTAGCCGGCCTTGGTGGTCTCGCGGATCTCGCCGACGACATCGTCGACCTGGGTCTTGGCCGGGCGCACCTCGACCGGCGGGTCGATCAGGCCGGTCGGGCGGATGACCTGTTCGGCAAAGACGCCGCCGGACTGCTCCATCTCCCAGCCGCCGGGCGTCGCCGAAACCGCGACGGAAAGCGGGCGCATGGCGTCCCACTCCTCGAAGCGCAGCGGCCGGTTGTCCATGCAGGACGGCAGACGGAAACCGTATTCGGCCAGCGTCGCCTTGCGGCGGAAGTCGCCGCGATACATGCCGCCGATCTGCGGCACGGTGACATGGCTTTCGTCGATGAAAACCAGCGCATTGTCGGGGATGTATTCGAACAGGGTCGGCGGCGGATCGCCCGGCTGGCGGCCGGTGAGATAGCGCGAGTAATTCTCGATGCCGGCGCAGGAGCCGGTCGCTTCCAGCATCTCGAGATCAAAGCGGGTGCGTTGCTCCAGCCGCTGCGCCTCAAGCAGGCGACCGGCCCGTTCGAGTTCGACCAGCCGATGCTTGAGCTCCTCCTTGATCGACTTGATGGCCTGGTTCAAGGTTGGGCGCGGCGTCACATAGTGCGAATTGGCGTAGATCTTGACGCTCTTCAACTCGCCGGTCCTCTGGCCGGTCAGTGGGTCGAATTCGGTGATCGCCTCGATCTCGTCGCCGAACAGCGAGATGCGCCAGGCGCGGTCCTCAAGGTGGGCCGGAAAGATCTCGATCGTGTCGCCGCGCACGCGGAACGAGCCGCGGACGAAGTTGATGTCCTGGCGCTTGTACTGCTGGGCGACGAGGTCGGCGAGCAGCGCGCGCTGGTCGAGCCGGTCGCCGATCTGCATCTGGAAGGTCATCGCCGTGTATGTCTCGACCGAGCCGATACCGTAGATGCAGGACACCGAGGCGACTATGATGACGTCGTCGCGCTCCAGCAGCGAGCGCGTCGCCGAGTGGCGCATGCGGTCGATCTGCTCGTTGATCGAGGATTCCTTCTCGATGAAGGTATCCGTCCGCGGCACATAAGCTTCCGGCTGGTAGTAGTCGTAATAGGAGACGAAATACTCGACGGCGTTTTCCGGGAAGAATTTCTTGAATTCGGAATAGAGCTGGGCGGCCAGCGTCTTGTTTGGGGCAAGGATCAAAGCAGGGCGCTGCGTCTCCTCGATCACCTTGGCCATGGTGAAAGTTTTTCCCGAGCCGGTGACGCCGAGCAGCACCTGGGTGCGGTCGTTGTCATTGACGCCCTCGACCAGATCCTTGATCGCCGTCGGCTGGTCGCCCGCCGGCTCGAAATCCGACACCATCTTGATGGCGATGCCGCCTTCGGATTTTTCGGGTCGGGCCGGGCGGTGTGGCGTCCACAGCACGCCATCCTTGTGCAAGGGGTTGCCGGATTCGATCAGTGCCGAGAGCGCCGCTACCGTGGCGGTGACGCCGCCGGAGGCCATGGTCTCGGCTTCCTCCAGCGAAACATCGAGGCCGGCGACCGGATTGAGACCGGCCGCGGTGCGCTCCCTGGCAGACGCCGCGCCGCCCATCGAGGTGCCGCGTGCCGTGCGGCCGGGGGAGGAGGAGCGTTCGGGGATCTTTTTCGCCGTCTTCGGCGATTTGCCGCCGTCCTTGCCGCCATTTTTGTCGGAACCGACTTGCCGCCCTTCCTTCTCCGCTTCCTGCTCGATCTGCTCGGCCCAATCCGCGATCGAGCCGGTCAGCTGCGTGCCTGAGAATTCGGCCTGCGGCGCCTCGGCAAAGCCGCCCTTGTGCAACGGCTCCGAGGCATCGAGGAAATCGGTCAGCGGGCTGCGCCGCTTGGGCAGCGAAGCGCGATCATCACGCGCCGGCGGCGGCGTTTTTTTATCGGAAAGTTTGGCCATGCCTCGAATATGGGAGGTATCGGCCAAAATGGAAAGAGCGGAGGGACCGGGGGCGCGAGACGAAACCAAGCTGCTGACACAAGGGTGTCAGGAGCGATGTCGAAACGCGCCCTCAGTTGAACCACAGCGCGAATGTCAAAAACCCGGCGCCGCCGAACTGGCGCTGGATCTGGTCGAACTCCTCGCCAGTTAGGATCTTTCCGGTCTCGAGATAGGGCGCGATGGCCGGACCGGTGATCGACAGCACAAGGTCGAAGGGTTTTGGTTCGTCGAAGAAGCGCTTCATGTTGATGCCTTTGTCGGCGATGCGAAAATGCGGCAGCAAGGTGCGGCCTTCGAGCAGATCCTCGGCCATATCGAGCGCGGCGTGCCAGGCCTGGACCTGCTCCTCGCCGACCTCGAGGCCGGTGAGTGGGCTGGCGCCTTTCTGTTGCGGGCCCGGCAGCCATTCACGGTCGTTGTCTGTCTCGGCGCGGATCGCCTTCCAGTCTTCGCGGGACAGCCGGATCATTTCCATGAGGTGGCGGCGCGCCGCCTGCCGGCGCTCCGGCTCGACGACCGGCCAGTTGACCAGATGAACCAGCGAGATGAAGTCGGCGATGCGCCATTCGGACGACAACAATGCCGCCGCTCATGCCGCCGTCTGGTGGAACCAGAGCGTCCTGCAGCGGCAGTTTGGCGCGCGGAAACAGCATGTGGAACGAACCGTCGAAGGCGTTCTTGAAATCATGCGCCAGCCAGAAACCCGCCTGCGCCATCAGGAATTCGGCATAGCCCTGCAGCCAATAGCCGTCGGCTCGGTCGAAGCGAAAGGTGAGGGCGGGTGCAGCCGGGTCTGGCGCACCGCCGCGTGACAGGGATGCCATGATCGCGGCGGCACTTTCGTCCGGCGCGATCTGGCCGTCCTCGTTGAGATCGATGCCAAGACGGGTGAGGTCGACCTCGATGCCGATATCGGCACCGGCGGGCACGGAGCCGAGCGTGGCGGCGGATTTTTCCAGCCGGTCACGGAAGGCGACCAGGATGGTGCGGAAGCCGTCGTAGGTCAGCGGCTCGGGATTGGGATTGTCCGGCACCGGCAGCCGCATCAGCGGCAGCATGAAGGATTGCGGGCTTTCGAAACCGTGGCGGTGCAGCCCGCCGGCCAGGATCTCCAGCGCGGTGAAGAATTGGCCGGCGCCGGCGGCGTAAACCGACGCGGGATCAGTGGGCGCGGCGGCTTCCAGCGCAGTAAGCGTGCTGTCGCGGTCCGCTACGGTCTTTGCCTCGAACAGGGCGGCCGGTTCGGGGGCTGCGGCCCCGGCGGAAGAAACCGGCAGCAGCAGAATGAGGGCGGATGCCAGCAGGCTCGAAAATCGCGTCATCTTGGTCCTCCGGTATGCCGTTCGGCGGCAACCATATACGCATCTTGTGTGATACGCCTACTGCGGGGCATCTGGCAGCACGATTCCGAACGGAGGCGCTTCGCTATATCGTGCGCATCGTCTACCGTGGCCGTTCATCCCCGGTGCAGGCTGCGCGTGTCGAACTATCCGCTTTCCTACAAATTGTCTTGGCTGCCGCGCTTCTTAAAGCCTTCGCTCAGCGGCGATCGCCAAGGCTTTGCGCCGGCGGCTGGAACGATGATCGAGCCGCCATCGGCGCGGACGGTGCGGCTCGCCTTTGTCGGCGATATCTCGGCGGTGGCCAATCGCAGCGCGCCGCAATGCGACCCGGCGATCGCCACGCTGCTCGGCTCCGCCGATCTGGTGATCGGCAATTGCGAAAGCCCGGTGGTGGAGCGGCCGAGCGCGACGATGGGAACGAAGCTTGGCACCCATCATGCCATGACCGAGCGGTTTCTCGCCGAGGCGCTGGCGGCGGCCGGCATCTCGCGCGAGAAGCTGGTTTTGTCGCTCGCCAACAACCATGTGCTCGACCAAGGCGTCGAGGGTTTCGACGAGACCGTGGCGGCGCTGACCCGTCTCGGCATCCGCAGCATCGGTACCGCCGCCGGCGGGCCGGTCAAGCGCCTTGTGGTCGGACCGCTGACAATTGGCTTTGCCGCCTTCACGCTGTGGCGCAATGCCGGCGCGGCTGCGTTCGCGGGCCGTGTGTCGATGCAAGGCGACCCGGCACGATGGCCGCGGGCAGCCGCCGTCGACCTCACCTGTGCCGTGCCACATTGGGATTGGGAATTCCGGCATTTTCCACAGGCCGCAACGCGGGCATTGGCCCGGCATTTGGCCGCGCAAGGCGTCGGGCTGATCGCTGGCCATCATGCCCATGTCGTGCAGCCGGTGGAGCGGATCGGCAAGGCGCTCGTCGCCTATGGGCTCGGCGATTTTCTAGGCACCGCCTTTGCGCGCCAGCCGTGGCCCGGCCGCATGGGGGGCATCCTGACCGCCGATATCAGCGCTGACGCCGGCACGCGTGGCGCCATTGCCGCCTACCGGCTGCATCCCTTAATGCGGCTGCGCGCCGGCGACCATGAGCGGCTGGTTCCCGTTGAGGCGCTGGAGGGCGCATTAAGGCAAAAGGTTACGGCCCGTTTCGTTGTGGTTTTTGGTAACGGGAATTGATAGCCATAGTTGACTGGTGGCTCAGATGAATCGTGTGCGCTCACCACCATCCCAACGCTGTAGTCGCGCGCCTTTCCGCAAAATCGGCTACTGTCCGAGCTGGGTGTTCGGTCTTTCGACGGGGGATGGCGATGGAAGCAGCGGATTTTATGCCAAGTGAAGCTGACATCGCCGGCATCAAAAGGAATCTCGAGGCCTATGAGGTCGAAAGGGTTGCGGCCTACCGGCAAGTCCGCTGGCGGGTGCCGCTGTTCATCGGCCTGGTGCTGTTGTCCGTGGCGCTCGTCGCCTGGCTTTTCAACACGGTCGCCGATCCATACGAGCGATGGTTCTCGACGCCGCATGTGCTGCTCTATGTCGTCGGGTTCGTGGCGGCGATCCTGCTCTATTTCCAGGCGATCAAGCCGGCGAGCACCTTGCAGCAATCGTTCCGCAAAACGCTGCTGCCGATCATCTTCGGTTTCATTGAAGATATGCGGTACCAGCATGAGGCGACGCCGAATTCGTTCGATCGGCTGCCGCGCGAGACGATCGGCACTTTTAACAGCAAGCGCTTCGACGACATCGTATCCGGCCGCTACGAGGGATTTCCGTTCGAGCTTTACGAAGCCGATCTCCGGCAAGGCACGGGCAAGAGCGGCACGATAGCATTCAAGGGGATCGTCGTCGCCTTCGAGACCATCGTGCCGTTCCCCGGCATATTGGTGGCCGCCCGCCGGACTGACGTGGCCGTCGGGTTCTTCCGCGGCATGTTCGCCAGCAAGATGCAGGAATTATCATGCGGCGTGCCCGAGCTCGATGCCGCCTACGACTTCCGCACCGACAATGTCGAGGCGGCGCAGCCGCTGGTGAGTGGCCGTCTGGCGCAGGCGCTGACATGGCTCAGCGAGACCTGGCCTGATGATCCGGCGCGGGTTGCGCTCAATGGCGGCGACGGTTTTCTACTGTTGCCGCAGACGAAGGACTTCTTCGACCTGCCTGATAAATCGGTGCCGCTAGACTACGCCAAGCATGTCGCACCGATAATATCAGACATGGGCGCGATGCTGGCAACGGCGGCGCTGGTGCGCAAGATCGGCGCAAAGGACGAGGCGGCGGGTTAGCCGCTGACGTTCAGCCATGGTCGGCTGCGATCAAGGCGCTGAGCGGCATCGCCTGAAGGCGCTTACAAACCGTTCGGCATTTTCGCCGCCAGCCAGTTCGCCGACCGCTTGGCCATTCCGAGGGTCGCGGATGCGGCGCGGCCAAGGTCGGTCTTGACCAAGGCGTAACCGTTCTTCGTGCGATACAGCACCGAGCGTCCGCCATCGACCGCAGCTTCAAAGGCGACCGGCCTGGCAGCCTCTGTTTCCGTGGCTGCTGCCTGCGACCCGACAGCAACGCTGGGCCGGCGGCTCAATTCGGACGGGAGTGGGTCGTTGGCGGTCTGCGCTGCCGCCGCCAACTCAAGCGTCGAGGCCGTCGCGGCAAGCTGCGACGAGGTCTGCGTCGCCCGGCAGATGCCGGACACGAGCGGGTAGTTGAAATTGCGCGCGTGCGACATCTGGCTTTTCATCGCCGCTTCGCAATCGGCGATGGTCGACCACTTGGCCGGCGTCTCGCCGATATACTCGCAAAGCCTGGCATCGCAGTCGCAGCCGACGATGGTCATGGCGACAAGGGTGGTCTTAATCACGGTCTTGTCCCTTCGAATTGCCTTGGCGAGTGCTACAAGGACGTGCTGCGCTGGTGCGTTCCCCAATCGCCGTAGATCAAGGCGGGATTTGGCCGCGATTGTGGAATGTGCGTGGCGAAGCACAAGGGAAGGTTTCAGGAGTTCCGCCTGTGGCCGAACGGCATCAGTAGTCGCAGACGTGCTCAAGCTTGGCGCCTGCCTTCATCAGCGCCGGCAGAACGGTGTGCAGCTCGATTGCGCCTGGTGATGAAGATCGTGCCCTCGGCACCGCAGATCGCGCTCGGCCAAGGTGTCCGGCGTACGCTGAAACCGCGCCAACAACATCGCGGGGATGGCCATGAAAGACAGTCGGCGCCGGGATTTCTCCCAGCGCCTCCCTGTCAGATCAGGACACGGTCGCGGCAGCAACTTCCGTAAAGACGTCGCGCCATGCCGGCCTTGATGTTGACGGTCCTGCCAGCCACCGCCCGAGGGCAGCGTCCGTTCGGGACCTCGCCAGTCTCCACCCTTGCGAGCTTCGTCCAGCGCGCCATCGAAGGGTTTTGCCGTCCTTCATGGCAGCATCGGTCCGCCGTAGGCGTTTGCACGCTTTCCGCGGCCCCGTAGGTCTCGGCATCCCTCGTCAAAACAGGCAAGCCTGCTTTCATTCGGGGGCCGTACGGGCCTCAGGAAATCCGCCGTTTCGCTTTGTCTTTCGACTTGGCAATCGGTAGCCGCCTGAGATGGGTTTAATGTACGCCGAGTAAGCGTTTGGCGAAACAGCCACGAGCCTGTGGATAGCGGGATTATCGGGGACCAAGTTCGGCGTCAGAGCGTTTTTCTGGACGAGATGCAGGGGCGGGACACGCCCTCATCTGCGGCGAGCAGCATGATCAGCATTCGGCTCTTGCCCCACATCGCGGCGCGGGCTTCAATGCCGGCAAAGGATTTAGGACAGCATTGTCGCTGCGATCCTTTGCGGAGGGCGTTCTTGAAGATCGGGGTGGTTCTCAATCCGATTGCCGGTGGCGGCCGGCTCAAACGACATTGGCCGGAGGTCAGTGCTTCGCTCAGGAAACATTTCGGCGATTTCGAGCTGCGCGAAACGCAGGCGATCGGCGACGCCGAACGGCTGGCGCTCGTCCTTGCCGCCAGCGGCTTCGACCTGGTGATCGCGGCGGGCGGCGACGGCACCGCCAGCGAAGTCGCCGACGGGCTGCTGCAGGCGTTTGCGGAAGGCGGTCGGACGGCCGAGCTCGGCCTGCTGCCTTGCGGCGCCGGCATCGATTTCGCCCGCGGGCTCGGCCTTTCGGGCGAGGTCGACCTGACGCTGAGGCGCATCGCCGGTGCCAAGGCCCACAAGGTCGATGCCGGCCGCATCTCCTATGTCGATGACCATGGCGCGCTGGCCAGCCGCCATTTCATCAACATTGCCAGCCTCGGGCTTTCGGGCGCCACCGACCGCGCGGTCAACGCCGACAAGCGCAAGGGCAAGGTGTCGGCCAAGGCGCTGTTCTACTGGCGCACCGTGTGGGAATTCCTGCGCTACCGGTTCCAGGACGTTGTGATCACCGTCGATGACGGCGTCCCGGTCGAGGCGCGCGTGGCGCTGGTGGCGGTGGCCAACGGAAAATTCTTCGGCGGCGGCATGATGATCGCGCCGGATGCCGAACTGGACGACGGTCAATTCGACATCGTCATACTGCGTGCGGCCGGCAAGCTGAAACTGATCTGGGATATCCGTCTGCTCTATGGCGGGCGGCACCGCAACCATTCGGCGATCACCATTTTGCGCGGCAAGAAAGTGGTTGTCGAACCGCTCGGTGATGCGCAAAAGAACGCCGCGCTGGTCGACGTAGACGGCGAATCCCCCGGGCGCATACCGGCCACCTTCGAGATCCTACCCGGCGCGCTGACGCTCAGATATTGAATCAAGGTGCTGAGAGACTGATTCAAGTCCCTTCGGGTGCGATTCCGACGATCCAGCCAATATGCTGAAATCGCTAGAGAATTGCCTGACGTCAGGCCTCGAGCCTGGCCGGAAAACCAGGGGCGCGAAGGTCGGTCCCGACGGCATCTTCCAGAAGCTTGACGATCATGGTCGACCAGGCGCTGCCACCATAGGTGTCCTTGCCCTGTTCGAATGTGGCTTTGACGCGCGCGGCGAGATCAAGCGGCACGCCGAATTTTTCGCCCATGCCCAATGCAAAGCCGAGGTCCTTCAATGCCAGGTCCATGGTGAAGCCGATGTCGTAGGACCCGTTCAGCACCAGCTGGCTCTCGGTCTCGTGGACAAAGCTGCTGCCGGACGAGGCTGATATGGCGTGGAAGGACTGGGCAAGATCCAGCCCGCCCTTCCTGGCCAGCATGAGCGCTTCGCCGGCGGCAACGAGATGGATGAAGGCCAGCATGTTGGTGATGACCTTGATCACCGCCGCCGAACCGATCGGGCCCATCAGGAAAGACCTTGCGCACATCGCCTCGATGGCCGGACGGTGGCGCGCATAGAGTGCCGCATCGCCGCCCACCAGGGCGGTGATCTTGCCGGCGGCCGCCAGATGCACGCCGCCAGTGACCGGACATTCGAGCGTTTCGACGCCACTCGCCTTAGCCAGGGATGCAAGGCGCACGATCTCGTCTTGGCCATTGGTCGACATCTCGACCCAGCTTCCGCCTTTGGGCAGGCCTTCGAGCAATCCGCCGAGGCCGGCCAGTACCGCCTCGCTGATGTCAGGCGACGGCAGGCAGGTGATGGCGTTGCCGGCCAGGGCGGCGGCCTCGGCTGGGCTCTTTGCGGCGGTGGCGCCGAGCGTCAACAGGCGCTCGACAGCGGCGGGATCGCGGTCGAAGACAGTGACGGCAAAGCTGTTGCGGAGCAGGCTGGCGGCGAGGTGACCGCCGAGATGGCCAAGACCGATGAAGGCGTAGCTCTCGCGCGCGCTCACGGCATTAACGGCGTCTGCATCATCTGCAGATGCAGGTCCTTGCCGGTCCAGGGATGCGCCTCGCAGACGGCTTCGTCGAGTTCGACGCCAAGGCCTGGTTCCTTCGACGGAATGACGTTGCCGTCCTGCCATTCGATCTTTTTCTTTAGCAGCTTTTCGTGAAAGCCGTCCCACTGCTTCAGCGATTCCAGGATGAGGAAGTTGGGCAAGGTCACGCCAAGCTGGATGTTGGCCGCACCGACGATCGGCCCGCAATAGCAGTGCGGGGCGACCTGGATATGATAGGCCTCGGCCATGGCGGCGATCTTCTTGGTTTCGAGAATGCCCCCGGAGCGGCCGAGGTCGGGCTGCAAAATGGTCGCCGCGCGGTTCTCGATGACACGGGCGAATTCGAACTTGGTCGTCAGCCGTTCGCCGGTGGCGATCGGGATCGACGTGCCACGCGCGACCTGCGCCATCACTTCGGGCATGTCGGGCGGCACCGGCTCCTCGAACCACAGCGGGTCGTAAGGTTCGATGGCGCGGGCCATGCGCAGCGCGCCCGACGCGGTGAACTGGCCATGCGTGCCGAACAGGATGTCGGCTCTTGTGCCGACCGCCTCGCGGATCGCCTTGATCATGCGGGCGGAGAGGTCGATGTCGACGAGACGCGGCTGGTGTCCGTCAAAGGCGGTATAGGGGCCGGCCGGGTCGAGCTTGACCGCGTTAAAACCCTGCTCGACATATTCGAGCGCGCATTCGGCCGCCATATCAGGGTCGTTGTAGACGTTCTTGCCGCGCGCGTCCTCCGAATGGACGCTGCCGCTGTGCGGGTAGAGGTAGGTATAGGAACGCAGCGTTTCGTTTACTTGGCCGCCGAGCAGCTTGTAGACCGGCTTCCCGGCCTCCTTGCCGATAATGTCCCAGCAGGCGATTTCGAGCGCCGAAAAACAGCCCATGCCGGACACGTCGGGGCGCTGGGTGAAGCCGGACGAATAGGCACGGCGGAAGAAGGTCTCGATGTCGTGCGGGTCTCGGCCGACGAGATAGCGCTCGGCCATGTCCTCGATCATCTTCGCGGTGACGTGGGCGGAGAAGGTAGCGTTGTAGGCCTCGCCGTAACCGACCACGCCGCCATCGGTGGTGAGCTTGACGAAGATGAAATACTTGCCGCCGATGCCGGGCGGCGGGTTGCCGACAACCCAGGTCTTGACGTCGGTGATTTTCATCTTTGGTCCTCCAGAACCAGTTCGGCGCCCTTCCATCCGGTCACGATCGAGGCGGCGTTGGTGTTGCCGGTGATGTTATCGGGAAAGATCGAGGCATCGATGACGCGCAAGCCGGCGAGGCCGTGAACCCGCAGGCGCGGGTCGACGACGGCGCGCGCAGCGTCCGGTCCCATGCGACATGTCGAGACCGGGTGGTAGACAGTGCCGGAGCGCTTCCTGAAATCCTGAATGAGATCCGCGTCGGACTTGATTGATGGGCCCGGCAAAACCTCTTCCTCGATGATGTCGGCCATCGCCGGCATGGAAGCGATCTTCCTCACGAACTTCACCGCCGCCAGCATTTCGGCGACGTCCGCTTCGGTCGAGAAGGCATTGGCGGCGATCTTCGGATAGTCACGCGGATTGCTGGAGCGGATCATGATCTCGCCACGGCTCGATGGACGGCAGTTGGACAGGCCGATGGAAAAGCCCGGCCACGGGTCGGGCGTCAGGATCGGGCGCTCGCCGCCCTTCGGGATGACGGTCGAAAACGCCTGGAAATAGAGCTGCATATTGGGCCGCGAAAGCGCCGGGTCGGTGCGGAAGAAGCCGCCGGCATTGTTCATCGACAGCGACAGCGGGCCGGAGCGCATAAGGATGTATTGCATGCCGACCATGAGCTTGCCCCACCACGGCCGCAGGATCTGGTTGAGCGTCGGCAGCCTGCCCCGATACGTGTAGTTGATGCCCACATGGTCCTGCAGGTTCGCGCCGACATTCTCATTGGCGTGAATGACGGGAATACCGAGCGCTCCAAGGAGCGCCGAGGGACCGATGCCGGAAAGTTGCAGCAATTGAGGCGAGTTGATCGAGCCGCCCGACAGAATGACTTCGTGGCCGGCGCGGGCAGTCTTCGACTCACCGTTCTGCAGGTACTCAATGCCAACGGCACGCTTGCCCTCAAAAAGGATTCTGGTCGCCAGCGCATTCATCTCGACGCGGACGTTTTTGCGCTTCATCGCCGGCCGCAGGAAGGCACGGGCGGCCGACATGCGGCGGCCGTTTTTGGTGGTGATCTGGTAGATGCCGGCGCCTTCCTGGGAGACGCCGTTGAAATCCGGGTTGAACGGCAGGCCGGCCTGATTGGCGGCCGCCAGATAGCGCTTGGTGAGCGGATGGACTGAGGTCGAGCAGTCGGTAATGTGCAGCGGACCGCCGACCCCGCGCCACTGGTCGGCGCCGGCCTCATTGTCCTCGAGCGCCTTGAAGGCAGGCAGCAGATCGTCGAAGCCCCAGCCGGGGTTGCCGGCCGCCGACCAGGCGTTGAAATCCTCGCGCGCGCCCCGGATCCAGACCATGGCGTTGATCGAACTCGAGCCGCCGAGCAGCCTGCCGCGCGGCCAATGATCCCTATTGCCGGCGAGGCCGGGGTCCGGCTCGGTCTTGTAGTTCCAGTTGACCGCCGGGTCGAAGAAGGTCTTGCCGTAGCCGAGCGGCATCTGCACGTAGAAGCGCCGATCGGTGCCGCCGGCCTCGAGCACCAGCACCGAGAAGCGGCCCGAGGCCGATAGTCTTTCGGCCAGAACCGAGCCGGCCGAGCCGGAGCCGACGACGATGAAATCATAGCTCTGCATGGTTGATGAGGCCGGCTCCGAATTTTCGCTCAACCTAGACGCCGCAAGCCGCCGCGATCACCGGACCTTCCGGCACCCTCTGTGAAAAAAGCGACCGGTACTTCGTTTGCATTCGGTGTCCTGCCCGAAGTTGCCTTTGCCTTGTGAACAAGCAGTCCAAGCATCATACGCCATCATCAGCATTTTGCATGAAATCATAACGCATGATCGGGCGGGCTGGCATCCTGTGAGCGAGCGACACTGAACCCGGCGCGAGCGAAGGTGGAAACGTATGCACTGCCGGAAGCGCTCGGCGCGATTGGCTCTCAAGTCCTGTTGCTTTCCGCTCGAACGTCGTTCCGGCGACGCTATGGGGTCAAGTCCAAGACTGCTGTCCTGCTCCGCATGTCGTCGGGGAGGGAAACGTGCTCGTGCGTGATCGTCCATCTGTCTTCAGATCGACGAAATGCATTGCTCACGCGCACCCAGTAGTCGACTTTCGCGCCGGTTTTCAAGGTGCCATGCGCTCGGATAAGCATCCATGCGGCGGCAACCGCGTCGCCGGCTGCGACATCCAGTTGGCCAAGCTCCTGGCCAATCGGACCAGACCAGCGGGGAAACCAATCCAGGAACCGCTCGCGATGGGCGTTGGATCCCACATACCGAAGCGGCGGTACGAGGTCGAAATAGACTATGTCGTTGGAGTAGTGGGACATAAGCCACTCGATGTCTTTGGCGCCCATGGCAGCCGATCGGCTCTCCAGCAGTTCCCTGATCGCGGCTTCAATGCCTGGCACCGTCTCCTCCAATCTCATCATTTCGCCCGCTTGCCGGGTCCGAGGCTGTCCTCCCAAATCGTCATCAAAGTAACCACCGATGGTGCCCCCCGACAACCAGCGAACTCAGCGCAGCCTAGACGCGACGGCTTCCCCGCGTCGCCGCGCCTTCCGGCATGCGTTGTGAAAAATGCGACCGGGAATATTCGGTTTGAATGTCGCTCAGTTACCAGATTCGCGTCTGCGCCCATCCGGGTTGAACAGCGCCGCCTCCTCATTGGCTTCTTCCAACAGGAAGGCGAAAACGCTCGAGTAGGATTTGACGTCACTCTCCCAGCGAAAGACGCTTCCGTCCGGATTCATGCCAATTAAATTTCTATTATCTCCGAGCGAACCAATAAAGATAACATCGTCCGGTGCGCTGATGGGGCGTCTCTGTACATTCGGTACGAGTATGGAGAAGGGTTGTTGGCCCGCTTCCACCAGATTTGTGCGTGACCAGCTACGTCGGAGCCCATATATATTCAAATAATTCGCAAACAGACCTATGCCGTTATGGAGCATGAGAAAACAACGGAAATTATCTGGAAGTCGGTCCGAAAGTTCAGTCTCCATCTGCTCAATTCCGGTGGCGCCAAGTGGTGCATACAGCTGATGCAGATACGCTTCAGGCGCGCGATGTGGCGTATGGCCGACCCACTCCGTTCCATCCGGATATGTCTTGTAACCGAGACTTTTCCATCCATCGACCAATGCCCGGATTTCTCTGTAAGCACGAGCGTCTTCTTCGTTTGACCATTCTTCCTGCGTGCGCATGCTTTTAGCGGCTCCCTGAGATAACTGGACCGATCGGTTCTCCATCGATGACGTTGCGCAGTCTACTCTTAGTGCATGCGCCGCGCAGCATGCCCGCCAACACAGGTGAGAGGGTACGTTGACGTATAATCATCGCCTCGCTACGGGATCGGGACAATCGATCTCGAGGGGATTTGGCGCATGGTGCATTACGCGGACGGCCGGCCGATCGGCGATCTGACGCTGCGCACGCTCGCCATGCCATCGGACGCCAATGCGGCGGGCGATATCTTCGGCGGCTGGGTGATGGCGCAGATGGACCTTGCCTGCGGCATCCGCGCCGCCGAGCGTGCCAAGGGCCGCGTGGTGACGGCGGCGGTGAAGGAGATGTCGTTCGCCAAGCCGATGAAGATCGGCGACACGCTTTGCATCTACACCCATGTCGAACGCGTCGGCCGCACCTCGATGACGCTCAAGGTCGAGGCGTGGGCGCAGCGCTATCTCTCCGACCTGATGGAGAAGGTCACCCATGCCGATTTCGTCATGGTCGCGCTGGACGGCGAAGGCAAGCCGAAGGCCGTTCCGGCCGAAAGCTGATCGACTGGATTTTCGAAGCCCGAATTGACTGGTTGCCTCCTCGCGCGGTTTGCCCCCTCATCCGGCCTTTCGGGCCACCTTCTCCCCGCTGGGGAGAAGAGGTCGGCGCCAGCGCTGGCGATCTCCTCTCCCCTCGGGGAGAGGTCGGATTGCCCCGAATTGCCCTTCGCAATTCGGTTGGCAATCCGGGTGAGGGGGCATTTTCCCAGACGCGATAGCCCATGCCGTGCGGGGATCCGGGCAGCGATCTCGCGGGGTCTTTGCCTGACGGGTTCCCGCAAGCACCTGCGGCACGACCGAAGGATCCTGAGGAGACAATGTGTCAACACATCCTGAACACTGCCGTGGCGAGCGCCTTTGCCGCGCTGCTCTGGCTGTTCATCGGCAACCGCCTTTGCCGAGGTCATGCAGGGCGATCTAGACGCTACCTGCACGTCGGAAAACCGCACCATCGACGGGCAAGCGATGTGCGTTGCAACGACGTGCCACACCGGCGCGATGAGCGTGAGCAATTGCTGCAAAGGGGCGGCCTGCGCCACCAACGCAAGGTGGTCAATCGGCCCCGAAATCGAAGCAGATCGAAAGCCGTCTGCGGGCCGGAATGCAGATGCAGCCGTAGAAATCGTCTACGCTACACGCCCTGCACAAACCCTTGCAGCGCAAGAGTTTCAGGCATGAATCCCATCGAACCTCGCCCGCGCGGCCTTGACCCGCTCGGTGTTCTTGCGCGCCCATTCGCCGAGCGCACCGACCGGCACAAGAAGCTCGTAGCCAAGATCGGTCAGCTCATAGTCGACGCGCGGCGGAATGGTCGGAAACACGGTGCGGGTGACGAAGCCGTCGCGCTCAAGCCCGCGCAACGTGGTGGTCAGCATCTTCTGCGAAATGCCGCCGACGGCGCTGCGCAATTCGTTGAAGCGCAGCGGCCCGTCACCGAGCTTGCCGACGACGAGTACGGTCCATTTGTCGCCGACGCGCTGCAGGATTTCCGAGATGGCGCGGCAGTCCTCGGTGCGGTGCGGGTGCCTTGGTAACAAAAAGGTGCCTCCTTGCGCCTCGTGAGTGCAGTCACTCATATAGCTCAGGTATCTAAACGATACCAGAAATTTGCCTGAAGGAGAGCCCCTCTATGTCCAAACCCAAAATCGCCATTGTCGTCGGTTCGACCCGCGCCGCACGATTTGCCGACGTTCCGACCCAGTGGATCGCCAAGATCGCCAAGTCGCATGCCGACATCGACGTGGAGGTGGTCGATCTGCGCGACTTCCCGCTGCCGTTTTTCGACGAGGTCGCATCGTCCGCCTGGGCGCCGTCGCAGAATGAAGTGGCAAAGCGCTGGCAGAAGAAGGTCGCCGAGTTCGATGGCTTCATCTTCACCGCCGCCGAATACAACCATGGCCCGACCGCTGTGCTGAAGAACGCGATCGACTACGCCGCCAATGAATGGAACAAGAAGCCGGCCGGCTTCGTCGGCTATGGCAGCGTCGGCGGCGCACGGGCCGTCGAGCAGCTGAGGCTGCATGCGGTTGAGCTGCAGATGGCGCCGGTCAAGTCCGCCGTCCATATTGCCTGGGCCGATTTCCTCGCCGTCAGGCAAGGTGAGAAGAAGCTCGACGAGCTCGAGCACCTGAACCAGGCGGCAACCGCGCTGGTAAATGACGTTGCCTGGTGGGCAAAAGTGCTGAAGGCGGCGCGTCAGGCCGACGCCGTGGCCGAGGAAGTCAAGGCGGCCTGAACCGCAGACCAGAACAATCCTCCCAAGGATTCCGGGGCGGCGCTTGCGTCGCCCCTTTTTTGATTCAGGCTAGGGCTGGCTGCCGCGCCTGCCGGGGCCTGATGATGCAATCGGCAAGGCGGTTCATTTCGTTCAGCTCATCCGCATGGTGCTGGCCCCACTCGCAGAGCGCCAGAAGAATAGGCTCGAGGCTAAGGCCGAGCCGCGTCGCCGAATATTCGACGCGTGAGGGAATTTCGGCAAAGATCTCGCGTCTGACAAGACCGTGTTCCTCCATTTCACGAAGCTGCTGGATCAGTACTTTCTGGGTGATATCGGGCACCAGCGTCTTCAGCACCGACAGCCGCCGGGGGCCGTCGAAGAGATGGTAGAGAATAACGGCCTTCCATCGGCCCGAGATCACTTTCAGGGCCCGTTCCGCCGGCAGCAGAGGCAGTCTCTTGGTTGGCAGCCTTTTGGTCAGCTTGGCCATGGTCACCTCCTGGTCAGCAGGGGACAAATGAGTGTGTAGTCGCGATCAGGCAGATAGTGGCAAACAGCATCCGATGCCATAGCGATGGGTGCATGCCATGAGAGCCATTCAACTGAAGCGTTTCGGCGGTCCCGACGTCCTCGACGTCGTCGAAATGCCGAAGCCGCTGCCGGAGGCCGGCGAGGTGCTGATCCGTGTTCGCGCGGCCGGAGTGAATTTCTTCGAAGTGCTGATGCGCGGCGATCGATACGCGGTCACGCCGGACTTGCCTGTCATTCTCGGCGTCGAGGCTGCCGGCACCGTGGAGGCACTTGGTCAAGGGGTCGACGCCTCCCTGACGGGGACACGCGTCGCGGCGCCGCTGTTCGCTTCGAAGCGCCCGTTTGGCGGCTATGCCGACTATGTGACGATCGACGCAAAGCTGGCCGTTCCTCTGCCGGACATACTCTCATTCGAAGACGCGACGGCGTTGATGGTGCAGGGGCTGACGGCTTTTCATCTGCTGCGGCAAAGCCCGCCCGCCGGCAAATCGGTGCTGGTCACTGCAGCCGCGGGCGGTGTCGGCTCGTTGCTTGTCCAGCTCGCCAACCGCCAGGGCGCCAGCACCGTGATCGCGGTCGCCGGCAGCAGGGCCAAGCTCGATCTTGCCCTGTCGCTTGGAGTCGATGCCGCGGTCGACTACAGCATGTCGGATTGGCCCGCGCGTGTCCGGGAAGCGGCAGGCGGCGCCGGCGTCGATGTCGTCTACGACATTGTCGGCGGCACGATGACGGCGGCGTCGCTGCAAGCTCTCGCGCCTGGCGGAGAGCTGGTCTTTGCGGCGCTGGGCAGATACGCGATCGGCGCTGCGGAACTGGAAGCGATGATCACCCGGAACAAGTCCCTGCGAGGTTTTGCCCTGCTTCCGCTGCTCTCTGCCGATGGCCTCAGGGCCAGCCTGTCGGAGCTTTTCCACCTGGCCGCCGGCGGCCAGCTTGCCGTGACGCAAGGCGGCCGCTATCCGCTCGACCAGGCCAACGAAGCGCATCGCCTGCTGGAGGAGCGACGCTCGACCGGCAAGGTCGTCTTGATACCTTAGAGCAGCGGTTCGGCGTTTCCGTGAAACGATGAACCGCTCTTAGTGGTCGACGATTAACTGCGCACAGGCCAATCGTGGAACCTGTCCGCTTTGCGCCCAAAAGTCGGCCCTTGCCGCGGCTACGGTGGATGTCGCGGTTGCGCCATTTCGAGACCTCCGAGCAATCGCCGGCAATGGGAGACCCTGAGTGCTCCGTCGCCGAGAAATTCGGCCTTTTTGCCGGACCGGCCCCCCCACATTGACGGGGATTCGTTCTCATGAGACGGTCCCTTTCGGGAGGAGAGACGGCTCCAAGGTGGAGCATAAGGACAATGACCGAACGTGAAATGAAGCTGGCCGAGGCCGCGAAGCTGGTGCGGCGGGGCAAGGTCTCGCGGCGTGATCTCATCCAACTGGCGTTGGCCGCAGGCCTGACGCTGCCGGTGGCGAATGTGATGTTCGTCGGGGTCGTGCGCGCCGAACCCAAGAAGGGCGGCACCTTGAAGATCGGCATCGGCGATGCCGCCGCCACCGATTCACTGGACCCGGGTAGTACCAACGTCAACCAGTTCACCGGCACCGCGCTATTCGGAACCTTGTCGAATGGCCTGACCGAGATCGATTCCAAGGGCAACGTGGTCCCCGACCTCGCCGAGAGCTTTGAGCCGTCAGACGGCGCCAAGAAGTGGGTGTTCAAACTGAGGAGAGGCGCCACTTTTCACAATGGCAAGACGGTTACCGCCGACGATGTCGTGGCCTCGGTCAGGCATCATAACGTCGAGGGCACGAAATCGGTGATGAAATCGCTCTTGGCTTCGGTCAAGAATGTCGTCGCCGACGATACCGAGACGGTGGTGTTCGAACTCGACGGCGGCAATGCCGACTTCCCCTACATCATGTCGGACATCCCGGTCATGCCGGCGAAAGAGGGCGGCGTCGACTGGGAGTCGGGCATCCGCACCGGCCCCTATATGCTCGAGAAATTCGAGCCCGGCGTCATCGCCACCTTCAACAAGAACCCGAACTACTTCAAATCCGACAAGGGCTGGTTCGACCATGTCGAATGCCTGGCGATCAATGATGTAACGGCGCGCACCAACGCGCTCTACACCGGCGAGGTCCACTACATGGATCGCTGCGATCTGAAGACGCTCGACATTCTGAAGCAGAACCCCGATCTCGTGATCTTGGAGACGACGGGCTACGGCCACTACGTCTATGTCATGAACGTCCAGAAAGCGCCCTTCGACAATCCCGATGTGCGTAATGCGATCAAGTACTCGCTCAATCGCGACGAGATCGTGCAGAAGGTGTTTCTCGGCCACGGCGCCATCGGTAACGACAATCCGATCGCACCGACCGTCAAGTTCGCGATCGATCCGCAGCCGAAGCACGTCTACGACCCCGACATGGTCAAGAGCCTCCTCAAGAAGGCGGGGGCCGAGAACACCCGGTTCGACCTGTCGGTCGCGGATGCCGCCTTCGCGGGTGCGACCGACTCGGCTCTCCTTTGGCAGGAGCATGCCCGGGCGGCCGGGCTCAACCTGAATGTGATCAGGGAGCCCAACGACGGCTATTGGAACAATGTCTGGCTCAAGAAGCCGTTCTTCGCCTCTTACTGGGCAGGCCGGCCGACGTGCGACTGGATGTTCACCGTCGCTTATGCGGCGGAAGCGGTGTGGAACGAAACGTTCTGGAAAGATCCGCGCTTTAATGAGCTGCTCGTCGCCGCCCGCTCGGAGACCGACGATACCAAGCGTGCCGGCATGTATGCCGAAATGCAGCAATTGCTGCATGACGACGGCGGGCTGGTGAACCTGGTCTTCAACTCCTATGTCGATGCCCACACCAAGGCTCTCGCCCACGGCGAGGTGGCGTCGAACTGGCCGATGGACGGGCAGAAGATCGCGGAACGCTGGTGGTTCGCCTAGACTAAGACTAGCTAGCCCGTGTACTCATAAAATTGGGACGGCGGACTGGACGGGTTTGATGTCCCCTTGTCCCCAACAGCGGCTCTGGAGCGGACATCGCAGCAGGTCCGAGTTGGGCCACAAGCGGAAATCGCCGGCGGGCGTCCAGTGTCCATCAATTACCTCTGATCTTGGACAACGCGTCCTTTGCGTAAATGCCAACCAGAGTTTCATTCTGGAGTGCCACGAGCGCAGGTATCGCAGCTTGTGCCGGAGGCCCGATCTTGCCCAGCGCCTCGATGGCGTCCCGGCGGAGATACTCAACCTTGAGCGTTTCAACCAGAGCCGGAACGACTTGTGACGCCGCTGGTCCAAACCAGCCCAGTCGCTTTGCTGCATATTGCTGGGAAAAGGGATTGCCGGTCTCAAGCTCTGCTTCCAGGCTCGTCACGGTGACGTCCAGCGGCAGCGCAGCGATACGGACACCGTCATTCAGGCGCTCCCGGACGCTTGCGTGTTCATAATCCCATTTGAACGAGAGGTGTAAGGTGTCGGGAAGGTTTTCGAGCCCTTTCTGGTCTAAACCCGGTCGGAACTTCAGTAGCATTTGTCTCGCTTCTTCCCGGCGACCGAGCTGCGCCAGCACGGAACTAAAAGGTAGAAAGAGCGCAGTTGCGTCTGGGTTTCGCCTAACGCCTTCTCCGAACACCTCAGCCGCTTGTTTCAGATCGCCCATTGCAAAAAGCGCCAATCCACGCGCGAGAACGTAGTGGCTTGGATAGTTCGGGTTGAGCCGCATGGCGGTCGCGACGAAATTCAACGCCTCTGCAGGTTCGCCTGAGATCGTCAGCGCCCAAGCCGTTGCGATGTGTGCCTCGGGGTCGTTGGGATCCAAAGCAATCGCTCGACCGGCATTCCTGCGTGCATCTTCGGCCAGACCTTGATAGACGTCCCGCAAAGCCTCGACCGTATAAGACAGTGACGTTGGATATTTTTTGGCCAGCTCTATGTAATCGTGAGCTCCCCACCAGAAATAGGGTTCGTCCCTACCGAGTTCTTTACCCCAGAGTGACTCCACGACGCGGAAGTAGGCCAGCGCCAGGGCGGCATAAGCGCGCCCATATTCGGGATCAAGTTCGGTTGCTTTTTTCAAGGAAGTAATGGCCGCAGCTGTGTCCTTTGCGTTGTAACGGAGATAAAGGCTCCAACCCTCTTCGAAAGCTTCCTTGGCTGCAATGTTGTCCGGGTTGGCGCGGGCAATTTCCGTTTTTTCGGTGGTGGTGAGATTGACCCTCAACGCTTCGACGATCTTTGCGACAAAAACGTCCTGGACCGCAAAAATATCAGCGACGTTTCCATCGAACCTGTCCGCCCACACATGGCCGCCGGTGAGGGCATCGATGAGCTGTGCGTTGACTCGCACCTGCTCGCCGGCTCGCCGTACGCTCCCCTCGAGAACGTAACGCACGCCAAGTTCTTCCGCGACCTGACTGATTTTCACCGGCTTGCCACGGTAAGCGAATGTCGAGTTCCGCGCGATTACGAACAGGCCGGAAACCTTTGAAAGGTCGGTGATCAAGTCATCGGTCATGCCATCAGTAAAGGTTTCTTGCCCCGCCTCCTCAGACATATTGGTGAACGGCAACACAGCGATGGATGGCTTGTCAGGCAGCGGGAGCACCATTCGTGCCTTCGAGGCCACCTCGACCGGCGGTCCTGAACCGTCCCCAAGCACCTTCCAAAGCGCTACACCTGCGGCGACCAGGATCAGCGCCATCGCCGCGACAGTCAGCCGGCGCCACTCGACATGAGGTTTGCGTTTTGCTGGAACCGTCCCGGATGGGGAGCGTGCCCGCGGGCCTACCCGATACAGGCGAACTGGTTTTTCGATGTTTTTGACTTGTTTTTCACCCAAAAATTCGAAGTCGAAACCCAGCTTTCTCTCGACCTGATCGAATGCCGTTCCCGAAATCAGGACGCCTCCGGGTTCGGCCATTTCTTCCAGTCTCGCCGCGACATTTACGCCGTCGCCATAGATGTCCTGCCCTTCGACAATCACATCGCCAAGGTTTACGCTAATGCGGAATTCGAGCTGTTTTTCCTTCGGCAGCTCGGCGTTGCACTCCGCCATCGTCTCTTGGATTTCGACGGCGCAACCAACTGCATCCACCACGCTGGAGAATTCTACCAGCGCGCCATCGCCCATGAGCTTCACGATGCGCCCCTTATGAGCGGTAATTTTCGGATCGATCAGATTCTCGCGGGTGCTCTTGAGGCGCGCCAAAGTATCCGCTTCGTCAGCTTCCATAAGGCGGCTGTAGCCGACAACGTCGGCGGCGAGAATCGCGGCAAGCCTGCGCTGCATGCCAGCTCCAAACGTGAGGCACGCTCGCTGTCATGATAGGCGAGTTTTGCTCCTGAGCCTAGGGGTGCTCAGGTCGGTTTCGGGTCACGTCACGACGACGCCCACACCCGTCTGAATGTCCGCTCGTGAAAGATTCGCAGACCGAAGCAGCCAGTCCGCTCCCGGCCAAGAGCCGCCACGGGGCTTACGCCATGATGGCTAAAGCGTCCGCGAAAAAGCTTTCGCCGCCGAAATTTCCCGATTTAAGAGCCAACACCATGTCGCCGTGACGACCTCCAATACTGTGCAACACGGGCACGCCCGCAACGATTTCCTGCCCGAGTCCAAATGCGGGAATGGCAAGCCGGTCGACCACCGCGCCGGATGTCTCTCCGCCCGCGACGATCAGGCGGCGCACGCCCCGCTCCACCAGGCCTTCGGCAATGGCCGCAAGGGACTGCTCAATGACTTGGCCGACCGCATCGCGTCCGTAGCGGGTTTGCAGCCTAGATACATCATCCGGATTCGAGCTGCTGGCGATGATGACGGGAGTTCGGGCCATCCGCTCGGCCGCCCAATCGAGGGCAAGCCTTGCCTCCTCCCGTCCGTTCATAAGCTTTTCCGGATCGAGCCGCAGGACCGGCATTGTCTGCTCGGCTTTGGCGATCTGTTGCAAAGTCGCCTGTGAACAGCTTCCGGCAAGAATAGCTGCTGGTCCTGCGACCGGCTTGCCGTACATAGCAGTCCGCTCGTGGCGACGTACGGTGCCCGCCGCGATCAGGCCGCGGGCAAGACCCAATCCCAGACCCGAGGCTCCGATCGACAATCGCTGACGAAGCGCCGCCGCGCCGATTGCTTCGAGGTCGCTCTCGAACACGGCATCGGTGATGGCCGCTCCGTTCCCATCGGAGGCAAGCCGCGCCAGCCGCTCGACGATCGCCTCGGCGCCGCGCGCAACGATTGCGAGATCGACGAGTCCAACCGCCGCAGCACTCTGCCGAGCTAGAACGCGGACCAGGTTGGCATCGTGCATGGGGTTGAGCGGATGATCCTTCAGCGGGCTTTCGTTGAGCGGCGCCGCACCGACGAACAGATTGGCCTGATAGACGGTGCGACCGGTCTGCGGAAAGGCCGGCGTCACCAGCACCGTTGCTTCACCGGCATCGGCGCGCAGGGAATCGAGCACCGGGCCGATATTGCCCGAGTCGGTGGAATCGAAGGTGGAACAGATTTTGTACATGACATGATCGGCGCCGCGCTCGCGCAGCCAGCGATCAGAGGCACGGGCACGTTCGACCGCCTCAGATGCGGCGATCGACCGGATCTTCAGCGAAACGACAATCGCATCGACTTCGGGCAAAGCCAGGTCGTCCGTGGGAATTCCGATGGTCTGGATCGTACGCAGACCCTCTTTGGCCAGCGTGTTCGCCAGGTCCGAGGCACCGGTGTAATCGTCCGCGATGCAGCCGAGCGAGAGCGTCATGGTAGAGCTCCACGCTTGCCACCTGAAATTGGGCGCTGGTGCTCGCCGGTATAGCGAGCGAGCCAGCTGAGCCCGTCGAGCGTCTTGCTCCTCGGCCGGTATTCGCAGCCGACAAAGCCGGCATATCCTAGCCGGTCCAGCTCATCGAAAATGAAGTGATCATTGAGTTCCCCTGTCGCCGGTTCATGCCGCGATGGCGCGCTGGCGATCTGGATGTGACCAATGAGCGACATCACCCGGCGAAGCGCCATGGTGACGTCACCATGCATGATCTGGCGATGGTAGATGTCGAATTGCAGCTTGAGATTGGGTAGCGCCAGGTCGCGGACAAGAGCTTCTGCGAAGCCGAAGTCGTTGAGGAAGTAGCCCGGCATGTCACGGCTGTTGATCGGCTCGATCAAGAGATCGATGCCTCGATGTTCGAGTTTTCCGGCCGTCCAGACGATGGCCTTCCGGTAGGCCTCGACAGCTTCCTTGTCGTCGCGAGAGGCAATCCCCGACATGAGATGGAGGCGCTTGACGCCGGTCGCCTCTGCGTAGGAGAGCGCTGTTTCAACGCCGACCTGAAGCTCGTCGAACCGTTCTGCCAGGGCGGCCAGTCCACGTTCACCGGCAGCCCAGTTACCGGGCGGCAGGTTGAACAGGACCTGGCTAAGACCGTTCTTTGCGAGGCGTTCCGCGATCGCATCGGGCCTATGCTCGTAAGGGAAAAGGAACTCGACCGCTTCAAAGCCGGCATCGGCGGCGGCAGCGAACCGGTCGAGGAACGGCCATTCGTTGAACATCATGGTGAGATTGGCGGCGAATCGGGGCATGGCTGGGTCCGGTCCTGGTCAGGTTTGCGGTTCGCCGGGCAAGTCGGTGCCCGTGATCCGTGCGTAGAGTCGGGCGACCGAGGCATCGTCATCGCGCCCCATCCCGGCCGCCGAGGTCATCAGGAACATCTGCAGCGCTGCGGCCGCGACCGGCACGGGGAACTTGGCGCTGCGCGCCATATCCTGGATGATACCGAGATCCTTGACGAAAATGTCGACGGCGCTGCGTGGGGCATAGTCGCCGTCGAGCACGTGCGGAATCCGGTTCTCGAACATCCATGAATTGCCGGCCGAGGCGGTGATGACCTCGTAGACCTTGCGAATATCGAGCCCTTGCCGTGCGGCCAAGGCGATGGCTTCGCTCGCTGCCGCGATATGCACACCGGCGAGCAACTGGTTTATCATCTTGAATGCCGCGCCGACGCCCGGTTCATCTCCAAGTTCATAAAGCTTGGTTGCCATCGCGTCGAGTGCGGGCCGCGCCCTGGCAAAGGCGGCGGCGCTGCCAGAGGCCAGAATGGTGAGGGCGCCTTCGGCCGCACGGACCGACCCACCGCTGATTGGGGCGTCGAGATAGAGCCGTCCGGTGGTTTCCAGCCGGGCGGCCAGATTGCGGGCAACGCCAGGATCCATGGTGGCTGAGGAGACGAACACCGCGCCCTCTGACAAGGTTTCGGCCACCCCATCCGCGCCGAAGAGGATCGCTTCGGTCTGCGCCGCATTGACGACGACTGAAACCACGGCGTCCGCGGCCTGGGCGGCCTGGGCGGGGGTTTGTGCCCCCCGGCCGCCGGTGGCGACAAAGCGCGCCACCACCTGCTCGTTGACGTCGAAGCCCGTCACCTCGAACCCGGCGCGGCGAAGCGACGTCGCCATCCCGAACCCCATCGAACCGAGGCCGATAACCGCGGCCCGTAGTGCGGCTGCAGCTGGGATATCCTTCTGCTTGTCGTTGGTGGCCATGATGGAAACTCCCTGCATGAGGCGGTTCGGCTAGCGGTTGACCAGTTTGGGTGGGACCGTCAGCACCAGGATCGCGCCGACCATCAGAATTGCGGCCAGCTCGTACATGCCGACCTGGGTCGTTCCTGTCAGATCCTTGAGATAGCCAACGAGATAGGGGCTGACGAAGCCGGCGAGATTTCCGACCGAATTGATGAGCGCAATACCAGCCGCAGCACCAGTTCCGCCGAGGAACGCTGTGGGCAGTGACCAGAACAGCGGCGCACAAGTGATCGCACCTGCCGCGGCCAGCGACAGAAAGGCAATTGCGATGGTGGGATCGGGCGAGGCGGCTGCGACCACAAAGCCGACTGCTCCAAAGAGAGCGGGAACCACCAGGTGCCAGCGGCGCTCGCGATATCTGTCGGCGCTGCGGCCAAAAAAGTTCATGGCGATCACAGCGCAGATAAACGGGATTGCGCTGATCAGTCCGATGTTGAAGTTGCCGGCGATGCCAGTCGCCTTGACCAGCGTGGGCATCCAGAACGTCAATCCGTACTGGCCCATTACGAAGCAGAAATAGATCAGACACATCAGCCAGATCCGGGGATCGCGAAAAATGCCGGCGACGGAGTGTGAGCGTTCCTTGCCGTGCTCTTCCTGGGCGATCTCTCGCTCGATCGCCTGCTTCTCCGCTTCGCTCAGCCACTTGGCGTGACGGATGCCGTTGTCAAGGAAGAAAAAGACTGCGATGCCGAGCAGGATTGCTGGAACCGCTTCGATCAGGAACATCCACTGCCAGCCAGCAAGGCCGTTGCTGCCATGGAACGAATCCATGATCCAGCCAGAAAGCGGATTACCGAAAATCCCCGAAATGGGGATCGCTGACATGAATATCGCGATGATCTTGGCGCGCCGGTGCGAGGGATACCAGTAGGTGAGGAAGAGGATGATGCCGGGGTAGAAACCAGCCTCGGCGACACCGAGCAGGAAGCGCAGCAGGTAGAACATCGGGGCAGATGCAGTGAACATGAAACCGGCCGAAATCAGGCCCCAGGTGATCATTATGCGGGCGATCCAGACGCGTGCCCCTACTTTGTGCAGGATGACGTTGCTCGGGATCTCGAACAGGAAATAGCCGATGAAGAAGATGCCGGCGCCAAGGCCGTAGACGGTTTCACTGAAGGCAAGATCGGTCGACATCTGCAGCTTGGCAAAGCCCACGTTGACGCGATCGAGATACGCAACGACATAACACAGCATCAGAAACGGTACGATGCGCCAGAAGACTTTTCTGTATGCATTCCTTTTGATGTCGTTTTCTGCTCCGGCCTCAGCCGGAAGCGTCGGGGTTAGTATTGTCATCTGTTTCCTCCCATAACGTAGGGGTGGGTCCCTCAGGGTCTCACGCCCCCGGCTGAGTTTTGGCAGCGCTTGCATAGTCCGATAGCATGAGAATGGCAGCGCTGCCAAACGAAAAGTGGCAGCGCTGCCAAATTCTGTTGAGTGCGGCGCCTGAATGTGACAAAAGAAGCGTCAGGAATTGGAGTCGTACCGACGCATCGAGCTGAGAAAGTGGAATGCAGAGCGAAGCAGAAGAAGGTACGCAAACCGGCGCGATGATAACCCTCACCGACGTTGCGCGCGCGGCTGGCGTCGGCGAAAGTACCGCCTCGCGCGTGTTGCGCGGGCATGGTTCCTTCTCGCCCAAGACACGCGAGAGTGTACTCACTGCCGCGCGGAGCCTCGGCTATGTGCCAAACCGGATCGCGGGAACCTTGGCCTCCATGGGGTCCAAGCTCGTCGGTGTCGTCATTCCTTCGCTAAGCAACATCGTCTTTCCGGATGTTCTGCGCGGCGCCAATACGGTACTGGTCGGCGCCGGCTTTCAACCTGTCGTCGCGGTGACCGACTACGATCTGGAGCGAGAGGAGAGCGTCATCGAGTCACTCCTCAGCTGGCGTCCAGCCGGGATTATGGTAGCGGGGGTCGAGCACACCGAGCGCACCGGAGCCATGCTGCGGAACGCCCGCATCAGAGTGGCCGAATTGCTCGATACCGATGGCGAGGGGATCGACATTGTGGTGGGCTTTTCCAACCGCAAGGCAGGCCGGGCAAGCGCTCAGCATTTGATGTCGCGCGGCTATCGCTGCATCGGCTACGTCGGCCACGACCTCAGCCTAGACCTTCGCGCGGCCAAGCGCTTCGCATCGTTTCGCGCGGCCCTGGGCGAAGCCGGGCTGAGCGTCATTGGAGAAGAAATCATTCCTGCCGCGTCCTCGATCGAAGCCGGGCGTGACGGGCTGGCTCAATTGCTGGAGCGTTGTCCCGATCTGGATGCGGTTTACTTCTCCAACGACGACATGGCGATCGGCGGCTATTTCCACTGTCTCGCCCACGGCATCACCATACCGGACCGGCTGGCGATCTTCGGCTACAACGGTCTCGATGTCGCCAGAAGTGCGCCGCAGCCACTTTCGACCATCCTGACGCCGCGAGTGACCGTCGGTGAGATCGGAGCACGGCTCGTCTGCTCCGATGGGCCATCCGCAGTGGTCGATATTGGGTTCGAGCTGATTGAAGGGGCGACGACGTGACTGAAACCAAGCTGAGGAACGATATCTGCCGCTTCGGACGGTCGTTGTTCGAGCGCGGGCTGACGCCGGGATCGTCAGGCAATATCAGCCTGCGGCTCGATGATGGCGGCTGGCTGGTCACACCCACCAATGCCTCGCTGGGATTCCTGGATCCTGCCCGAATTTCACGCCTCGATGCGCAAGGCCGGCTGACCTCCGGCGATGCGCCGACCAAGGAAATTCCATTGCATACTGCGCTCTATCAGACGAGGGCAGAGGCGCGCGCCATCGTGCACCTGCACTCGACCCACGCAGTCGCCCTTTCCATGCTGCCGGAAATAGATCCCAAGGCGGTGCTGCCGCCGATGACGCCCTACTACCTGATGCGCGCCGGACAAACCGCGCTGGTGTCCTATCATCGCCCAGGCGACCCGGCGGTTGTCGCTGCGATCAAGGGCCTCGCCGGGCGCTACTCCTCAGTGCTGCTGGCAAACCACGGTCCCGTGGTCGCGGGCGAAACGCTCGAGGCCGCCGTATTCGCTACCGAGGAGCTGGAAGAAACCGCCAAGCTTTATCTGCTGCTACGCGGCCTCAATCCCCGCTACCTATCGCCGGAACAGGTCGCCGATTTGGTGCGGGTTTTCGGGATATCCTTGCCGGAGCAAGACGGGCACCACCATTAGGAGCTAACCGGAACAGGCTCATCCCTGCTTGCGAACAGGCCCAGACATCGTGTTGATTATTAGCGCACTTCGCGATGGCCGCCGGGCAGGCGCGTGGCGATGAGCTTGTCGATGCGGCGGCCGTCGAGGTCGACGACCTCGAAGCGCCAGCCCTGCGCATCCACGCATTCGCCGGTCGCCGGGAGGTGGTGCATGTGCGACAGCACGTAACCGGCGACGGTCTCGTAGTCGCGGTTCTCGGGCAGGTCGATGCCGAGAACGTCCGCCATCTCGTCGGCCTGCATGTAGCCGGCGAGCAGCCATGAGCCGTCCTCGCGTTTGACGGCGTTTTCCTCGTCGCCGGCGTCGAGGTCCGCCCGGAAAACGCCGGTGATGGCTTCCAGTATGTCCGCCGGGGTGACAATGCCTTCGAAATGGCCGTATTCGTCATGGACCAGCGCCATCGGCACGTTGGATTCCTTGAGTGTCGAAAGGACATCCAGCGCGTCGGCCTGGTCATGGACGATGGGAGCGGTGCGCACGTGCCGGCGCGGGTCGAGTGCGCGACCGCCAAGCATCGCGGCCAGCACGTCGCGGGTCTGGACGACGCCGATCATGGCGTCGACACTGCCATCGCCGGCTGGCAGGCGCGAATGCTGGGTCTCCATCAAGAGCTTGCGGGTCGCCACGTCGTCGGACTGCAGGTTGATCCAATCGACCTCGGTGCGCGGCGTCATCACCGCGCGGACGGCGCGGTCGCCGAGCCGCATGACGCCGGCGATCATGCGCCGCTCGTCGGATTCGATGGTGCCGTGATGCTCGGCCTCGGCGACCAGCATCTTGATCTCCTCGTCGGTGACCTTCTCCTCGCTTTCACCGCGTTGGCCAAGCAGCCACAGCATAGCGCGGCCGGAAATGTCGAGCAGGAAGACCAGCGGCGCCGAGACGGTGGCCAGGATGGTCATCGCCGGAGCAACCCTGGCGGCGACGCGTTCGGGATCGCGCAGCGCGATCTGCTTGGGCACCAGTTCGCCGATGATGAGCGAGAAGTAGGTGATGAGGGCGACGACGATGCCGACGCCGATCGGGTCGGCAAGGCTTTCGCGGATGCCGGTCGATGTCAGGAACGCGGACAGCCGCTCACCGAGCGTGGCGCCGGAAAAGGCGCCTGACAAAACACCGACCAGAGTGATGCCGATCTGCACGGACGACAGGAATTTGCCTGGATTGGAGCCGAGCGCCAAGGCGCGTCCGGCACCCGTCACGTTGCGGTCGATCATCGCCATGAGGCGGGCAGGCCGTGACGAGACGATGGCAAGCTCGGACATTGCCAGAAGGCCGTTCACGCAGATGAGGACGACCACGATAGCGATTTCAGCGTAAAGCATGAGGGGTCAATAGCATTGCGGCGAGGCCTTCGAAAATAGATGGACGTCATTTTTCATGGCGGCGGGCGCAACCATCTCGCACGGCATCCCATGGTGGCGACGAAAAATGCTCGATCAGGGCGACGATGAGCCGGAGGCGAGCGGCTCGTCTTGCGCCTACGGCAACTGCAGCAGCACGCCCACTACGGCCTTGCCGTCGGTGAAATAGGGATCACCGCCGCCATTGCGCCCGGTCTTTGTCGCACCGATGCCTGATATCTCGCTGGTCGAGATCAGCATGCCTGCGGCAGAAAGCTCGCGGATCAGGAAGTCGCGCTCGGCGTCGATGTCGGGACCGATATGGTGGGTGATCGCGCCGGTGTCGTGGCTGAGGCCGACGCCGCGATCGAAGCTTGCCGCACCCAGCCAGAGCGGCCGGCCATCGTCTCCGGTCGCCTCTGTCTGCCAGAAGCGGACGTGATGACGCCGGTCGGCACTGTCGCCGACCGGCTTCTCGAAGGCCAGATCCTGTGCGCGGCCTTCGAATAACAACCGGCTGACCGGCGCGTCGGGATAAGGCCGATCGAACAGCACGCTTTCGCCGATCTCGATCGCGGTCTTCAGCGTGAGGGCGTCGGCCGTATCCCATTCGGCGACGGCGAAGGCGTGGACCAGCTCTTTTTTGGTACCAACGAGGCCGACATTGATCGGATCGCCCGCAATGCCCTGCGGCGTGTGCGTCACCATCTCGAAGCGCTGCGTTCGGAAGTTGCGGTCCCGCAGGGTCCAGAATTCCGGTGCGGCGAAATAGGCGAGCACGAGATAGCCGGCACAGAACGCCACCAGCCAGGTCGTTGCGCGTCGTCGAAGGCTTCGTCGGCTCACGAGACACCACCGTGGTGATATGACATCACCTTATGTGGCGTCATTCTACGCGGCGGCGCAGACCTTGGGCAGTGGGCACGCGCTCGGGCTCAGCGGCAGGCGCGGTAGCCGTTCTTCCGGTTCTTGATGTCGAAATGGAAATGGTTGCGGTGGTCGTAATTGTAGCCGGGGCCGAGCACGGTGGTGAAATACTGGCAACCGTCAGCGCGCACAGTGTTGAGGAAGCCGCGGGTGCGGAAGGCGAACAGGCCGGGCTTGCGCACGTCGATCTCCTTGCCATTGCCGAGCTCGATGCTCATGACGTCGAGCGCGTTGCCCTTGCCGTGCTCCGACAGCGTGCCTTCGCCGGCGATCCTGCGGCAGGAATAGCTCGAGCCCTGGCGAATGGTCCTGACGCCGGAGAAATAACGCCAGCGGGCGGACGGGACGAGTTCGTTCCTGGTCCAGCCGGCGAAGGTGGCGGCCATGTCGCAGGTCAGTGTCGCGGCCGGCTTCATCCCGATCCTGCCGATAGCCGAGACCTTGACTGGATAGTCGATGCCGCACTGGCCTTCGCGGATCGGCGCAAGGTCGGTGTAGACGACGCCCAGGCGCTTCAATTCCTTGCGGCAGTCGATCTCGCTGGCCGGCATCTGTTCGGTCGGTGCCATCGGCTCGTCCATGCGCGGGTAGGCGGCGGTCATGTATGGGTTGGACGGGACGAGGCGCTGCATGCCCGCGTAGTTCGGAACGGCTGATGTCTGGCTGCCGACATCGACGGCCGGTTCCAGCGAAAGTACGCTGCCGGTGGTGCATGCCGAGATCGCTGCGATGGCAAGCGCGCCGGGAATCATACGCGCGCGTCTGGTTTGCCGCACGGCGACAAGCGCGGCGTGAAATATCCCGGCCATCGACAAGATCCCTGTCCCCGAGCCTGATCCGATCAGGCTCTGTCTCGTTGTTTGATCATGATCTTTCTCCGAAAACCGGATCCCACTTTTCGCTGACGCGGACCTGCGGTTCGGGATCATGATCAGATGAGACAGAGCTTAACCGCCAAGAGTAAAGGAAAAATCAGCGGCCGCGTTTACGGCTGCGGCCAAATTGCGGCGCGCATTCCGGTCGTCACTGGCAGAAGGTGCCGCCGTTGCGGCGCGGTGCAAGATCGAGATGGAGATGCAGCGAATGATCCGCATCGCTGCCCGGGCCGAGCACGGTCTTGAACGGTCCGCAAGCTGCCTTGCGCACCGCGTTCAGGAACTTCGCGTCCTTTTCCGGCGGCACTGGGCCGACGTCGATCCTTCTCCCGTTCGACAAGGTGAAGCTCGCGATATCGAGCGCGTTGCCGAAGGCGTGCTCCGACAATTTCCCGCCGCCATTGCGTTGTCGGCAGACAAAGGCGGATGCTTGGCCGACCGACTTCAGTTCGGCGCCGAGCTCAGCCTTGGCCGCCGGCTGGATGATATCGGTAGCGAAGCGCGCGGCGGCCTCGGCCATCTGGCAGTTCAGCTCGGTTTCGGGGCTGATATCCAATGACTTGCCCAGCGTCTTTAGCGCGATCGGATAGGGGATAGAGCAGCCGACCGCCGCATCGTGCTCGGCCTTGCGTTCCTCGAAGTCGACACCCATCGACTTCAGCCGCCTGCGGCAAGCAAGTTCCTCGTCCGGCATTTTTTCCTGCGGCACAGAGGCCGAGCGCGGGTCGGGAGGGAATTCTTTCTCCTGCGCTTGCGCCGGCTTCTCCGGTGTTTTCGGGACGGTGGCCGGTGGTTCGGCCTCGGCTGGCTTTTCGCTCGGCGTTGGAGCGATTGCCGGCGGCTCCGGCCGGGCTTCCTTATGCTGGTCCGACGTCTGCTGGTCCATTTTGTCGGTCGCAGGTTGATCCGCAGGGCGCGGTTCGGGAACCGGCACGTCGGCAGGTGCGGTTTCTTGCGCCGATTGCGATCGATTGAGCTCCGGGACGGGCACGGTTTCAGGCAATTCCGGAGCTTGGGCCAGGGCCGCTCCTGCGGACAGCACCGCCGACGTCAAAGGCAGCGCCAATCTGTTCAATCCGGCCAATCTGTTCAATCCGGCCAATCTGATCAATGTGGCCAATCTGATCAATGTGGCCAATCTGATCAATGTGGGAGGGGTCAGCGCCGCCATCCGCCGTTAACGGTGAGCGAATGCGGAAGTTGCCTGAACGAGAGTCTTGGCCGATCACGAACGGTAACCGCGGTGTTACGCACCGATCGCTTCCAGCCCTTCCTCCAGCCAGTCGGCCAAGAGCGGCATGCCGAGCAGATATTTCGCCGTGCGCTTGTTCGCGCGCTCGCGCGCGGCCGTCAGCGCGTCCGCCCATTCCGAAGCGTCATAGTCGCCGCGGCCAACCCATGCCAGGGCGACGAGTTCGGCCGCCTCGTCCACATTGAGGTCGTTGATCAGTTCGCGCAATTCTTCTTCGGTGAGGTTTTCGGAACTTTCCTCGACGAGACCGTCATGATGATGATTGTCATGCGCCTCGCCGTCGAGTTCTACCTCGTGCTCGGCGCCATCGGCATAGTCTTCGTTGACGGCGGCGCTCAGCGCCTTCGCCTTTAGGATGAACAGGCGCACCGTGTCGGGACCGATCGAAAGCTCCCATTCCTTTTCAAGGCGCCGCCGCACTGGCCTTCTCCGTACACTCCGTTTGCTGTATGTTGGATGATAGCGAATTTGCAGCGCTCGTCACGTCACGTTCGGCTCTTCAATTTTGCGGCCGGCACCGACCGTTTCTAGAAGGTTTCAGCGGTTACGACTTTTTCCGGGATGAAACGGCTTTTGCTTGGCGTTAGTCCTGCATTGTCATGCTTCAAGGAGGGTTAGATGCGCAGACGATTGCTGATCCAGGTTCTGGCGGTTGCCGCCCTGCCGCTATTTGCTGTTCCGGTGTTTTCGGCCGGTGAAGGTGGAGGCGGTGGCAATGGCGGCCAGACGACACAGTGCAAGAAAGGCATGGTCTGGGACAAGAAGCTGAAGAAATGCGTTGCGCCCAAGCAAGGCATGCTGGACGACGACAACATCTATGAAGCCGGCCGCGCGCTGGCGATGGCCGGACGTTATGACGAGGCGATCGCCGTGCTCAGCCTGGCTGCGGACAAGAAAGACCCTCGCATCCTCAACTACCTCGGCTACTCGCACCGCCATTCCGGACGCGTCACCGTCGGTCTCGGCTATTACGAGGAAGCGCTGCGCATCGATCCGAACTATACGCTGGTACGTGAATATCTCGGCGAGGCGCATCTGCAGATCGGCGATCTCGCCGGCGCCCAGGAACAGCTCCGCGAGATCGAGAAGCGCACCGGCAAGGGATCTCGTGAATACGGCATGCTGTCTGAGCAGATAGACCGTTTCATGAAGAGCTGATTCGAAGCCCAAAACACTCCTCACTCCGGCTGTGAGCAATCGCAGCCGGTTCTTTTTACCGCTCGCCCGGCCAGCCGTGCTGCCGTGACGGCATTTAAAAAAAAGGGCGGGTGAATTTTTCAAAACCGATTTTTTGGCGTGAAAAACCCACGAAGATTGCTATATTGGGGGAAATTGCGGTGAGACGGTTCCGTTAGCCCGAGGCTGCCGGACCGTTTTCTTTTTGTACCCATCGACAAGGTCGCTCCCGGAATGCGGGGGCGGCGGCAGGAAAGGTCAGGCATCATGAACAAGGTCCCGATGACAGGCGAGGGGTTCGCGTCATTGAAGGAAGAACTGCGCTGGCGCCAGCAGGAAGAGCGGCCGCGCATCATCGAAGCGATCTCCGAAGCGCGCTCGCATGGCGATCTTTCCGAGAATGCCGAGTACCACGCGGCGAAAGAGGCGCAGAGCCTCAATGAGGGTCGCGTCAATGAGCTCGAGGACTTCATCGCCCGTGCCGAGGTGATCGATGTCACCAAGCTCAGCGGCGAAAAGGTCAAGTTCGGCGCGACCGTGGTGCTGGTCGACGAGGACACGGAAGAGAAGAAGACCTACCAGATCGTCGGCGACCAGGAAGCGGATGTGAAGTCGGGCCGCATCTCGATCTCCTCGCCGATCGCGCGGGCGCTGATCGGCAAGGAAGTCGGCGATGCGATCGAGGTCAACGCGCCAGGCGGTGCGCGGGGCTATGAGATCGTCCAGGTGCAGTTCATCTAGGGGTAGAGCGGGCAGGATTTGTCCTGAATCGCACTGTTTTAGCCCGAGGTTTGCGCTGCCCCTCATCGCCGGCAGGCGGATGAGGGGCGGCGCCGACCTTTCCATTTGGATTGATTCAATAAATCAACGTCTTCCGGTTGTCAGATCGTGCGCTTGGCGCTCCATAAGCCTCTCTGCCTCCGCCACCACTTCCGCAGGCACGACACGGCCGCCGGGCGCGGCCAGCAGCGTTGACGAGAACGGCCCGCGCGGGCCGGTCAGGCCGGGTTCTGTCGCCAGAAACACCGCGACCGTCGGCAGGCCGAAGGCACTGGCGAGGTGGGTGAGACCGGTGTCCGCGCCGATGACCAGCACCGATCGGCCGATGATCGCGGCGATCTCGGCAAGCGGTGATTTCGGCACCAGCACGGTCTGCGGAACGGCTTGGGCGATCGCCTCGGCAATCGCCTTTTCCCTGTCGTTAGACCAGGTGGTGACCGGCGTCATTCCTCTTCCCACGAGAAGCCGGGCAGTTTCGATCCAGTCGCCGACCGGCCATTTCTTGTCCTCGCGGCTGGTGCCATGCAGCAGGAAGGCGGTTTTTTCGCCGACAAAATTCGAACCGCCGGCCGGCGGCACGATGCCGGATTCGAGCCCGGAAAAATCCGGTTCATAGCCGAGCGCCAGCCCGAACAGCCGTCTTGTGCGTTCTATGGCGTGCAGATCGCGCGGCACAGCGTAGCGGCGGTCGTAGAACAAAGTCGCCGAAGGCTCGCGAGCGCTCGACCGGTCGAAGCCGGCGATCGGCGCCGCGGCCTGTTTCGCCACCAGGGCCGACTTCGCCAATCCTTGCGCGTCGACGACGAGATCGTAGCGGCAATCCCGCAAGGCGCGGCGCAATCCCGCTGCCTCGCGCCATGTGCCGCGGCCGAGTGGGCTTGTGCGCCAGCGCCGGATTGCCACTGTGTGGATGGTTGCGATCGCCGGATGCAGCGCCACGATGCCGGCAAAAGCCTCTTCCACACACCAGTCGAGCGACACATCCGGCCGGTTGCGGCGCGCATCCTCGACGGCCGGAAAGGTGTGGATGACGTCACCCATCGAGGATGTCTTGACGATGAGCACCCTCATGCGGCGGCCGGCATTTCCAGCAGCCGTTCCGCCGCTGCCGCGACCTGTGCCACCTCGAGCGTGCTCAGGCAATTGAGATGGCCGAGCGGGCAGATTTTCCGGTGGCAGGGCGAACAGGACAGGCCGAGCCAGACCAGTTCGCGCTGCTCGGCGAGGGGCGGCGTATTCTGCGGCGAGGTCGAGCCGTAGACGGCAACGATCGGCGTGCCGACCGCGGCGGCAACATGCATCAGCCCACTGTCGTTCGACACCGCAAGCCTGGCGGCGGAGATCAGGTCGATGGCGTCCTCCAGCCGCGTTTGGCCGGCGAGATCGACGACGCCAGGTGCAAGCGTGGCGATTTCCGCCGTTACGTCGGCGTCGTTCTTCGATCCGAACAGCGCGACCTCAAAACCTTTGGTCATCATGTCGCGGGCAAGGCCGGCATAGCGTTCGCTCGGCCAGCGTTTGGCGGGCCCGAACTCGGCGCCGGGCATCAGCGCGACAAATTTTTTCGCCTCCAGCCCGAAGCGGCCCAGCAATTCCGCCTGGTTTTTTGTATCGACAGCGAGCTTGGGAGCGCGGAACGTGCCCCCTTGCGCGAGGCCGAAATAGGCCTGCGCCGTGCGCCGTTTCAAATGGTCGGGCAAGGGAACGATATCGGTCAGCAGCCCGTAGCGCATTTCCTTGAGATGGCCGACGCGGCGCGGAATGCGGGCAAAGAAGGGGACGAGCGCCGACTTCCAGCTCCCAGGCATGACATAGGCGATGCCGTAGTGGCCGCGCAGCAGGCGGCCGAAGCGCCTTCGCATGCGGAATTCCAGCGCGCCGGATTTCGGCGGCAGATCGATCTGCTGGCGTATTTCGGGCATGCGCTTGACCAGTGGCGCCGCCCATGCCGGGGCCAGCACATCGATCGCGGCGTGCGGGTGAAGCTCTCTTAGCGCCGAGAACAGGCACTGCGCCATCACCATGTCGCCCACCCAGCGTGGGCCGATCACGAGGATCGTTGGGCTTTCAGCCATTCGACATAGTCTCTGACGCCGGTTTCCACTGTGCGAAACTGACCATTGTAACCGGCGGCGCGCAACCGGGACATATCAGCTTGCGTAAAACTCTGGTAGCTGCCCTTGAGGTGGTCGGGGAAGTCGATGAACTCGATCTCGCCTTTGCCCAGCGTGCCGATCACCGTTTCGGCAATGGCGCGGAACGGCTGGGCAAGGCCGGTGCCGCAGTTGAAGATGCCGCTTGAGCCCCGTTTCCACAACCACAGATTGACGTCGGCAACGTCGCCGACATGGATGAAATCGCGGCTCTGCTCGCCAGGTCCGAAACCGTCATAGGCGCCGAACAGTTTCGGGTTCTGGCCTTGCTCGACCTGATTGAACAGATGGAAGGCGACCGAGGCCATGGCGCCCTTGTGCGCCTCGCGTGGCCCATAGACGTTGAAATAGCGCAGGCCCGCCACCGGCGAATGATCGGTATCGAAGACGGTGCGGCGGACATAGTCGTCGAACAGCTTCTTTGAGTAGGCATAGGCATTGAGCGGGCGCTCGCATTCCGGCTCCTCGCGAAACTCGGCGCCGCCGCCGTAGACCGAAGCTGAGGAGGCATAGAGGAAAGGCAGCCGCAGTGCCAGGCAGGCATGCAGCAGCCGCTTCGAATAGGCGTAGTTCACCTCCATCATGAACTTGCCGTTCCATTCGGTGGTGGTCGAGCAGGCGCCCTGGTGAAAGACGGCCTCGATGCGGCCGAGGTCCCCGGCCTCCATCCGCGGCAGGAAATCGTCCTTGTCGAGATAATCGGCGATCTGGAGGTCGGCGAGATTGGCGATCTTGTGGCCGTCGGTCAGGTCGTCGACGACGACGATGTCGCTGATCCCTTCGGCATTGAGCGCGGCGACGATGTTTGAGCCGATCATGCCGGCGCCGCCCGTAACGATGATCATGAAAGCCTCTGGTATCTTATGCCGATTCCGGCCCTTATAGGGGAGGCTTGCGAGGCTGTCGATAAAGCAGGTCGCAATCCGGCGGTTGGATGAGCGCCACAGTGCCGCCGCAAAGCTCTCGCTTCAGTCGGCGATCCACCGGCGAAGCGTGACAGGAGCAAGGCAATGCCGTCGACCGAACTGCTCATCGCCTTTTTCGCCACCACCGCGATCTTTGCCTACATCCCCGGTCCGGCGATGCTTTACGCTGCTGCACAAACCATGGCGCGCGGCCGTTGGTCCGGCTTGACGGCGGCGTTGGGTATCCATCTTGGCGGCTATGTGCATGTCATTGCGGCCGCAGCCGGGTTGTCCGTGCTTTTCCACGCCGTGCCGACGCTCTACGTTGCGGTCAAACTGGCCGGCGCACTCTATCTGATCTGGCTGGGCGTCTCGCTGTTCCGCGCCAGGGCGCAAGACGATGCTGTTATGCCGGGCATTGAGCCGAAATCCGCCCGCCGCGCCTTTTTCGAGAGCATCACCGTCGAGGTGCTCAATCCCAAGACAGCGATCTTCTTCATGGCGTTCCTGCCGCAATTCATCGACGCGTCGGCGACATTTCCCGTCTGGCTCCAATTCCTTGTCCTCGGGACGATCGTCAATCTGATGTTCTCTTCGGCGGATGTCATGTGCGTGGTGCTGGCAGGTGCGATGGTCACCAGGCTGCGGCGCTCGAGCCACGCGCAGCGCCTTATGCGGCGTGCGGGCGGTGCGGTGCTCGTCGGATTGGGCGTTCATGTGGCTTTGCAGAAAAGCTGATCCGTCAACCGGCGTTGGCTGTGATCCGCTCGGCGCGCCTGCCGTTGCGCTGGGCCGAATTGCGGTATATCCGCTTCGCCATGAACGACCAGCCCTGCCAGTCCAGCGTTTTAACATCGGGACCGGCTCTCATTGCACGTCGCGGATGACATGAGCGAGCAATACCTGCCTTCTCCCGAACCCCTTCACCGCGCCATCTCGCGATTCGGCAACGTCACCGTGCTTGTGGTCGGCGACTTCATTCTCGACCGTTTCGTCAACGGCGTCATCGAGCGGATTTCGCCTGAGGCGCCCATTCCGGTGCTGCGCGGGCGTGGCGAAACGTCGGCGATGGGCGGCGCCGGCAATGTCGTCGCCAACATCGTCTCGCTCGGGGCCGCCGCGATACCGGTCTCGGTGATCGGCGCCGATCAGGCCGGCGACAATCTGATGCGCATTCTCGCCGAGTTTGGCGTCGACACTGGCGGCCTCGCGCAGGACGCGAACCGGATGACCTCGTCGAAAAGCCGCTTCAGCGCGCTCAACCAGCAGGTGCTGCGCTTCGACGAAGAGGAAATCAAGCCGCTGAGCGACGCGGAGCGGGCGACGCTGATCCGGCATTTCCGCGCCGCGCTCGCGCAAGCCGACATCGTTATCCTGTCCGACTACGGCAAGGGCATGTTGCTCGACGGCGTCGCCGGCGAGCTGATCTCGATCTGCCGCGAGGCGGGAAAGCCGGTGCTTGTCGACCCCAAGGGCCGCAATTATGCGTGCTATGCCGGGGCGACGGCGATCACGCCCAATCGCAAGGAACTCGGCGAAGCGGTCGGACGCGCGGTGTTTGGCGATGACGAGATCGTGGCCGCGGCACGTGAGCTGATCTCGGCACACGGCTTCGATTTCGTCGTCGCGACGCGCAGCGAAAAGGGCATGAGCGTCGTCGGCTCGGACGATGCCCGCCACATCGCCACGCAGGCGCGGGAAGTGTTCGACGTTTCAGGCGCCGGCGATACTGTCATCGCGACGTTTGCGCTGGCTCTGGCTGCGGGCGCCGACCGCGTCATTGCCGCCGCCATTGCCAACGCGGCGGGTGGCGTGGTGGTTGGAAAGCGCGGCACCGCGCGGCTGACGGTCGAAGAGCTTACCGGCGCGCTGTTTCGCTCGCACGGACCGATTGCCCATAAGGACGCGATCCTCGATGCCGCTGCCGCCGCACGGTTGGTGGCGACGTGGAAGGACGAAGGCCTGAGCGTCGGTTTCACCAATGGCTGCTTCGATATCCTTCACGCAGGCCATGTCAGCCTTTTGCATGCGGCACGCAGCCAATGCGATCGACTGGTTCTCGGCCTCAACAGCGATGCCTCGGTGCGCCGGCTGAAAGGGCCAGGGCGCCCGGTCAACGACGAGCATGACCGGGCCTGCGTGCTGGCGGCGCTTGCCTCGGTCGATGCCGTCGTCGTCTTCGAGGAGGACACGCCGCTCGCGCTGATCGAGGCGCTCAAGCCCGACATACTGGTCAAGGGCGCCGACTATACGATCGATCAGGTGGTCGGTGCCGAAATCGTGCAAAAGGCGGGCGGCCGCGTCGTGCTGGTCGATCTCGTCGTCGGCAAGAGCACGACCGGCACGATCGGCAAGTTGCGCGCCGGCAGTACAAACTGAGGTTTTCATGTCCGAACTGAACGAATACCTGGTCCGCTCGGCGGCCGCGATCACCGCGATGGTCGAGCGCGACCTCACCAGCGAGATGGAGCGGGCGGTGACCGCCGTCGTCGCGGCGCTTTCTCAAGGCAAGGCGCTGCTGATCTGCGGCAATGGCGGTTCGGCCAGCGACGCCATCCACATCGCCGGCGAACTGGTCGGCCGCTTCCTGAAGGAGCGCAAGGCCTACCACGTCATCGCGCTGCCGGCCAATGCGGCGGTGCTGACCGCCTGGGGCAATGATTACGGCTTCGACACGGTGTTCTCACGCCAGGTCGAGGCACATGGCGCGGCGGGTGCTGTGCTGCTCGCCATCTCGACCAGCGGCAACTCGGCCAGCATCCTTGCCGCCGCCGAACAAGCGCGCATGATGGACATGACGGTGATCAGCCTGACCGGCGACACCGGCGGCAAGCTCAAGCCGCTCTCCGACATCCTGCTCAACGTGCCCTCGACCTCGACACCGATCATCCAGCAGGGGCATCTTTGTCTCTATCATCATCTGTGCGAAATGGTGGAAGCGCGCCTCTGTGATGGCTGACAGGGACGCTGTCACGACCTCGCAGCCGTATCCGCTCGAAGAGCCTGGGCTCTGGGTCGAACGGATCGGTACTGCGGCCTTTCCAACTGGCACGCCGGCGCTGTTCCTCGACCGCGACGGCACCATCAACGTCGATAGCGGCTATCCCAGCGATCCGGCCGACATAGTGCTGCGGCCGGAGATGCTGCCGGTGATCCGAACGGCCAACATCGTCGGCCTTCCCGCGATCGTAGTCTCCAACCAGTCAGGCATTGCCCGCGGCTATTTCGGCTGGCCGGATTTCGCCGCAGTCAATGCCTGGCTGCTATCGCTTCTCGAAACGCAGAATTGCCGGATCGATCTGGTGCTCGCCTGCGCCTACCATTCGAGCGGGACGGGTGAACTCGCAGTAGGTGACCATCCGATGCGCAAGCCCAATCCGGGCATGCTTCTGCGCGCCCGCGATCTGCTGGCAGTGGATATCGGCCGATCGATCATCGTCGGCGACAAGGCCGATGACATGGAAGCCGGCCGGCGAGCCGGGCTATGCGAAGGCTGGCTGGTGCACGGCAGATCCAATCGGACTTCTGGCGATGGTATGTTCGCGACGCGCAAACTGACGACCTGCAACGACCACAGCAAACTCTGCGAGGCCATCGCCGAACTCGGCAGGGATTAGGTTCTCATTTCCCTGAAAGCCACCAGGCCCTCATCCTTGACGCGGCGAATGGTCAGCGCGGTGCGCACCGTATCGACATTCGGCGCCGAGGCCAGTTGCTCGATGACGAAAGTCTGGAAGGTGCCGAGGTCGCTCGCCACGCAATGCAGCAGGAAGTCGGATTCGCCCGACACCATCCAGGCGTCGCGCACGATCGGCCAACCGCGGGTGCGTTCGGCGAAGGTTTTCAGCTCCGCATCGGCCTGGTGATGCAGGCCGATAAGGCAGAAGGCGACGACATCCAGGCCGAGCGCCGGCGCATTGAGCAGGGCGCGATAGCCGCGGATAATGCCGGTCTCTTCCAGCCGCCTGACACGGCGCAGGCATGGCGGCGCCGAAATGCCGACGCGGCCGGACAGCTCGACATTGGTCATTCGCCCGTCGTGCTGAAGCTCGCGCAGGATCTTCCAGTCGATGGCGTCGAGATCGGCTTTGAGCGGCATGGATACCTCGGCGCTTCACGCAAGAATCTTTCGTGATTTTGTAATTAAACCACTTCGGTGTCCATTCCATCCCTTCAGAGACCGTTTGGAAACTCTACTCTGGCGGCCATCTGATGGCGTTTTCTGCGCTTCCGGTGCTCACGGACCAGCGCATGACCCCGGAAACCGATTTCGGTTTCCGGAAAGGATCATGCGCAAATGCAAAGTGTTAGAGCGTCCTTTGCGCGTCCAATTAGACGCGCAGCACTCTAATGTCCGCTGCGCTCGAAACCACCACCATATGACTCGCCGGAGCGAATTTCGAAACAGTCGCTAAGTCGGTGATTTCTGGACAGTCACCGCGCAAGATGTTCATGGATCGTCTGTTTGTGCGGAAGCTTTCCGGGGACGACGGCGCGGTCGTCTTGCTGGCGTCGCCTGCAACACCTAGATTAGGGGCCGATATCGATCCCTGTGCCGGACGCTTCATTCGCGTCCGGTTGTTGTGAAAGCCCGTCCATGACCACCAAGCACGCGCCTGTTCTCATCATCGGCTCCGGTCCCGCCGGCTATACGGCGGCAATCTACGCCGCCCGCGCCCTGCTGAAGCCGATGCTCGTCGCCGGCCTGCAGCAGGGCGGTCAGTTGATGATCACCACCGATGTCGAAAACTATCCGGGCTTCGCCGATCCGATTCAGGGTCCGTGGCTGATGGAACAAATGCTGAAGCAGGCCGAGCATGTCGGCACCGACGTCATCAACGACATCATCACTGAGGTCGACCTCAATGTGCGGCCGTTCCGCGCCAAGGGCGATTCCGGCACCACCTATACGGCCGACGCGCTGATCATCGCCACCGGCGCGCAGGCGAAATGGCTGGGTATCCCGAGCGAACAGACCTTCATGGGCTTCGGCGTATCGGCCTGCGCTACCTGCGACGGCTTCTTCTATCGCGGCAAGGATGTCGCCGTGATCGGCGGCGGCAATTCGGCGGTGGAGGAGGCGCTCTATCTTTCCAATCTGGCAAAGAGCGTGACGGTCATCCACCGGCGCAGCGACTTCCGCGCCGAGCGCATCCTGAGCGAGCGGCTGTTCAAGAAGGACAATGTCCGCGTCATCTGGGACACCGTCGTCGACGAGATCACCGGTCAGTCCGGCAAGATGCCGCTGCCGCCGTCGGTGGAGGGACTGAAGCTGCGCAATCTGGTGACCGGCCAGGAGATGCATCTGACGGTCGACGGCGTATTCGTGGCGATCGGCCATGCGCCGGCGGTTGAGCTGTTCGCTGGCAAGCTGAAGCAGAAGCCGAACGGCTATCTGTGGACGGCGCCGGATTCGACCTGCACCGACGTGCCGGGCGTGTTCGCCGCCGGCGACGTGACCGACGACATCTACCGCCAGGCAGTGACGGCGGCGGGGCTCGGCTGCATGGCCGCGCTCGAGGCGGAAAAGTACCTCGCCGGGATCGAAGTTCACCGCGAAGCGGCGGAGTAAGGAAGCGGCCGAGAAAAGCCGCGCAAAAGCCTGATTTTTCATTCAAACGCCAAAAAACAGAGCGAGGGGCATCATGGCGTTGGACTGGGACAAGCTACGCGTGTTTCACGCTGCGGCGGAAGCTGGGTCGTTCACCCATGCCGCCGAGACACTGCATCTGTCGCAATCGGCGATCTCGCGGCAGGTCAGCGCGCTCGAACATGACGTCGGCGTGCCGCTGTTCAATCGCCATGCCCGCGGCCTGGTGCTGACCGAGCAGGGTGAGATGCTGTTCCGCACGGCGCATGACGTGCTGATGAAGCTGGAGACGATCAAGTCGCGGCTGACCGAGGCCAAGGATCGGCCCTCCGGCGTGCTCAGGGTGACGACCACGGTCGGGCTCGGTGCGGGCTGGCTGACCGAGCGCGTGCAGGAATTCATCGAGCTCTATCCCGAGATCAGCCTGCAGTTGATCCTGGCGAACGAGGAACTCGACCTCACCATGCGCCGGGCGGACTGCGCGATCCGGCTGCGCCAGCCGCAGCAGCCTGATCTCATCCAGCGCCGCCTGTTCACCGTGCATTTCCATCTCTACGCCGCGCCTTCTTACGTCAACAAGTATGGCAAGCCGGCGTCGATCGCCGAGTTGAAGAGCCATCGCATCGTCACCTTCGGCGTGCCGGTGCCGGCGCATTTGTCGGAATTGAACTGGCTGGAAACGGTCGGCGATTTCGAAGGCGGGCAAAGGGTGCCGACGCTGCAGATCAACGACATATTGTCGATAAAGCGCGCGGTACAGGGTGGCGCCGGCATCGCCATGCTGCCCGACTATGTGGTCAGCAAGGACTCAGGGCTGGTGCAATTGCTGCCGGAGACCGAAGTGCCGTCCTTCGACACCTATTTCGCTTATCCCGATGCGATGAAGAACCAGGCGAAACTGCACGTCTTCCGCGATTTCATTATCGCCAAGGCCCGAAGCTGGTCGTTCTAACCTTCAGAAAATCGCTCCCCGCCTTGCACCGTCGACGATCAGCTCTTACGGGCCGCGCCATGGGGTCAGGCGGGGCAGCCAGCCTGGGACGGCGCGGCGGTAGGCCTCGTAGCCGGCGCCATAGCGGCGGGCAAGCGTCGGTTCCTCGTAGTACTTCACGAACGAGACCATGGCGATGGCGGCGATAGTGGCATAGGCGACGAGAGCCCAGCTCGAAAACAGCAGTGCCTGGCCAAGGATGATCGACAGCACCGCCACATACATCGGGTTGCGGACATGGCGGTAGATACCACCGACAACCAGTCGCTCGGTCGGCGCGACCGGGGCGGGCGTGCCCAGGCCTTCGAAAGCAAAACGGGCGAAGGCATGAAGCAGCAAGGCCGCTGCGACCACAATCAGGACCCAGCCGACCGGGACGAAGCCGGGCTGGGTCGACCATGGCAGACGATAGCGATCGGTCAACAGCCAGGGCAGCAATCCCGCGACCATGCCGGGCGCTGCGATGAAGAATAGCGCGCTGCCGGCGATCGCCTGACGTGTCCTCATCGAGGCTTCCTTCTAGAGCGACGTCCCGTCCACTTGGACGCACAAAATACGCTCAAGCACTTGAAATCTGCGCATCGTGCTTTCCGAAAAGCGATTCCTATCTCGGGCCGATGCGGCTGCTGCAAAAATAAACGCGTATTGCCTGATTCGCCGTCATTCGTTGTTTTTGCGTTCCGGGCCGAGAATTGGCTCTGATTCGCTATTTCCCAACGATCTTTGCCTGGCTGTGCACCGCATTTCGACGATTCTGCTGGTCCTATGAGGCCAAGGAATGGGTTAGACCACAGCCTGTGTCATTTTGCATGCGTGTGTTGCAAAATAGATGCTTGTTTCTTGAGCATGATGAGCACATATATAGATCATCTCCTGGGCGCGTTCTCCTCCCATTAGCGCCCTCGAGTGTTCCCCTCTGGAGGTTAGCCCTAACAGGCACTTCCAATCAAACTCAGCCGGATCTTCATTGATCCGGCTTTTTTGTTGCCCGAAACCTGCTGGCCCTGAGGGAAAGCCGACCGAAATTGTCACGTAACAGTGACATGTAACCTCAGGTAACCTGTCACAGCCGCCCAGCATCGACTAAGCAGATCATAGGACGCGGTGTGGTTCGTGCGGGAGATGGGGGCATCACTCGGGCGATCCGGGCTCAGGCGGCTACCGCGTCCGAACCATTCTTCCGCTGAGGCCGTCAGGCGCTGGCGGCATGTGCGGCGGACCTGCCGTTTCGCCTCCCACGAAGACGGTCCGCAAGAGAGCGGCGTCCGGATCATTGCGGACGCCGTTTCCTTGTGTTCTGCAGCCTGCGATACTGGCGCCAAAATCCAGTGTCAGGCGGCCTTGCCATTGGCGTTCAACGCCTCGTCGGCCAGGCGGCCGGTGAGTTCGGCCATATGGTCGAAGACGGCGCGATAGCTGGCCACGCCCGCGGTAGCCGAACGCAGCTCGATGATCAGGTCGCCGATCTCGGCCTGCGGCATGGTCGCCTCGACGACATCCCATCCCGGCCAGCCGGGCCGCGCATCGTAGCCGAGGATCTGGCCGCGCCGCTGCGGGATCAGGGCGATGATCCTCGACGTGGCGTCGGACGGCGTGACGATCTCGACCTTCATGACCGGTTCGAGCAGCACTGGCGAGCAGGCGGCCATGCCTTCCTTCATCGCCAGCTTCGCCGCCATCTGGAAGGCCATGTCCGACGAATCGACGGCATGATAGGAGCCGTCGGACAGGTTGACGGCGACATCGACCACCGGAAAGCCGAGCGGGCCGGATTTCAGATAATCACGCACGCCGGTCTCGACCGACTGGATGTAGGTTTTCGGCACGGCGCCGCCGGTGATGGTATCGGTGAACTGGAAGCCGGAGCCGCGCGGCAGCGGCTTGATCTCGATCACAACGTCGCCGAACTGGCCATGGCCGCCCGACTGCTTCTTGTGGCGGCCACGCTGCTGCGCCGTTTTGCGGATCGTCTCGCGATAAGGCACGGCCGGCGCATGGCCTTCGACCGGGATCTGGTTCTTGCCCTCCAGCCGCTCGCGCACGACACGCAGATGCATCTCGCCATGGCCTGACAGCACGGTTTCGGCCGAATCCTGATTGTGGCGCAGGCTGAGCGAGGGGTCTTCTTCGGCAAGTCGCTGGATGGCTGCCGACATCTTCACTTCGTCTTTGCGTTCCTTCGGGCGCAGCGCGAAGGCAAAGACCGGCTGCGGCGGCATCAGCGTGACCAGTGGCTTGATGCCGCCCTTTGCCGAGCTCAAGGTCTGACCGGTCGTGACGTCGTCCAGCTTGCCGAGCGCGACTGTGTCGCCGGCCCTGGCCGAGGCGAGCTTGGTCTGGTCCTTGCCGAGCATTTTGTAGATGCCGGAGACTTTTGCCGTGGTGCCATTCGAAAGGAAGAGCTCGGAGGCGTCGGCAAGCTGGCCGGCCAGGATGCGCGAGACCGACAGCTTGCCGCCATGCGCGGTGTGAATGGTCTTCATCACCTGGACCACGGTCGCATTGCCATCAGGTGCACCAAGGCGCTTGCGGGTCGCCTCGACGTCGGGCGCGTCGTGGCGGATCGTCTTCAACAGGCGCAGCACGCCATTGCCCTTCTCGGCGGTGCCGATCAGCACCGGCGTCACCGCGCCGTCACGCAGATCGGCGGCGAGGTCGTCGAAAATCGCGTCCTTCGGCGGCTCAATCTCTTCGAGAAGCTGCTCCATCAACTGGTCGTCATGATCGGCGAGCGTCTCCAGCATGGAAAAGCGCGCTTCCAGTTCGCGCGCCTTGTCGTCGCTGGGAATCTGGGCGACCTCGCTTTCGGCATATTCGCGATAGATGTAGGCTCGCTCCAGAGCGAGATCGATCGAGCCGATGACGACGCCGTTCTTGCGCAGCGGAATCTGGCGAAGCAGCAACGGCACCGAGCTTGCCGGCTGCAGCATCTTCAGCGTGTCGCGCACGCCTGATATCGCCTTATCGACCTTGTTGAGGAACATGATGCGCGGCACGCCGAGATCGTCGAGCTTGCGCATGATCAGCTGCAGGGCAGGGATCTTCTTCTCGTCGGCTTCGGCGACGACCACGGCGATGTCGCAGGCGGCGAGGACCGGCTCTGCCTCGAAGGAGAATTCGATGGAGCCGGGACAATCGACGAAAGTGAGTTGCTCGCCCATGAATTCGGTGGTCGCAAACGTCGCCTCGACGCTCATAGCGTGGGCGCGTGCCTCGGGCGAATGATCGGAAACGGTGTTTCCCGAGGAAACGGGATTCTGGCGGGGAATGGCGCCCATGCGGGCCAAAATGGCTTCGAGAAGTGTCGTCTTACCGCTTGCAAAGGGACCGACTATGGCAATGCATTTCGGTCCCGTGCGTCGTCCTCCGGCGCGAGTTCCCATGACTGACCTCCACTCAGGCGTTTCCCTGGGAGCGGCGGCCGGCCTGTCGACCGTCGCGGGCGGGGCTTTTTCAGTTTGCCACCTACCCAAAGGCATCGTCCCACGGGTGAGCCGGGAGGGCAAGGGATTTGAGGGTCGCCTGATGTCGTAGATGTTGAGCCGTGATCGGCGAAGCCGTCGGATGCGAGCCCAGCCTCCCATCAAGTCCCGCGACAAAGCCCGTCGCCGAACAGCCGCAAAAGCGGTTGCGCCATGATGGTTATCGGACGAAAGTGCCCGCTTCTTGCGACAAAAAGGAACGACCAATCGCCGACCGATCCGCCATCAGCTTGAGGACTCGCGACGATGAAGATCATTGCCTGCGGCAGCGTGCCGACCGCCATTGCGCCGGAAAAGTACTTCACCGGCCGCGTGTGGCAGACGCCGATCATCGAGAAGGAAGCGCCAGCGCGGCTGCGCGCCATCATGGTCAGTTTCGAGCCCGGCGCGCGTACCCACTGGCATACGCATCCGCTGGGCCAGACGCTCTATGTCATATCAGGCGCCGGCCTTGCGCAAAGCTGGGGCGAGCCGGTACAGGCGATCAGGGCCGGCGACGTCATTTCGTTCGCGCCTGATGAAAAGCATTGGCACGGCGCCGGTCCAAAATCGGCGATGGCGCATATCGCCATGCAGGAGGCGCTCGACGACGTCCATGCCGACTGGCTGGAAATGGTGACAGACGAGCAGTATGGCGGCTGAGGCTTTTGAGCCCACCAAACCCGACTGCGAGCCGGGTTTGGTGTTCGAGATGCGCCTGATCAGGTCAGCGAGGCGGTGAAGCGCTGGATGCGCGTGCAGGCCTCCTCGAGCAACGCCTCCGACGTGGCATAGGAGATGCGGAAGTTGGGGCCGAGGCCGAAGGCCGAACCGAACACGACCGCTACGCCCTCGGCCTCGAGCAGCTCCGAGCAGAAGGCTTCGTCGCCGTCGATCACCTTGCCGGCTTTGGTCTTCTTGCCGATCAACTGGGCGCAGGACGGATAGACGTAGAAAGCACCTTCGGGTGACGGACATGTGATGCCGCGCGCCTGATTGAGCATCGATACGACGAGATCGCGCCGAGCCTGGAAGATCGCCTTGTTTTTCGCAATGAAATCCTGCGGACCGTTCAGCGCCTCCACCGATGCCCACTGGGCGATGGTGCAGGCGCCGGAGGTCTGCTGGCCCTGTATCATATCCATCGCCTTGATCAGCGCCACGGGCCCGGCCGCATAGCCGATGCGCCAGCCAGTCATGGCATAGGCCTTCGAGACGCCGTTCATGGTCAGCGTGCGCTCATAAAGCTTCGGCTCGACCTCGGCGATGGTCTTGAAGACGAAGTCACCATAGATCAGGTGCTCGTACATGTCGTCGGTCAGCACCCAGACATCGGGATGCTTCAACAGCACGTTGGCCAGAGCGCGCAATTCAGCCTCGGTGTAGGCGGCGCCCGACGGGTTCGACGGTGAGTTCATCAACAGCCATTTGGTGCGCGGCGTAATCGCCTTTTCCAACGCCGCCGCCGTCAGCTTGAAGCCGTTGTCGATGGAGGTGTCGGCAAATGCCGGGGTGCCGCCGCAGATCGCTACCATCTCGGGATAGCTGACCCAGTACGGCCTCGGAATGATGACCTCGTCGCCGGGATTCAGCGTCGCCATAAAGGCATTGAATAGGATCTGCTTGCCGCCGGTGCCGACGATGGTCTGCTCCGGCCGGTAGTCGAGATTGTTCTCGCGCTTGAATTTTTCGACGATCGCCTCGCGCAGCGGCACGATGCCCGAAACCGGAGGATATTTCGTTTCGCCGCGGCGGATAGCCTCGATCGCAGCGTTCTTGATGTTGTCCGGCGTGTCGAAGTCGGGTTCGCCGGCACCCAACCCGATCACGTCGCGGCCGGCGTTTTTCAGCTCGCGTGCTTTCTGCGTCACCGCGATAGTCGCGGAAGGCTTTACGCGGGAAAGGACGTCAGCAAGAAAGGCCATGACGATGTTATCTCCTTGGGGATGCAGGCGGTCCATCTCGCCGCGGCGCTTCTCATGTCGCATCATTCCGCCAAGCGCAAGCACTGTCGGATGAGCCAGATCTCAAATCCCCGGCAAATTCGGCAACAATAAATTCACCTACAGGCGGTAAAACCTCGAGTGGCTGGATCACGACCCATTCCGCCAGTCTCGCAGAGCGAGGAACCGTGTCGCGCAGCATCGAGCATGTCCATATCGTCCGTCATGACGACGGCACCGCCAGCGGTGTCTGGGGCATCTATACGCTGCAGAGCGCTTTCCAGCCGATCTTCGCCTTCAGCAACGGCAAATTGTCCGTCACCGGATTCGAGGGGCTGATCCGGCCGTTCCGCGACGGCGAGCCGCAGTCGCCGGTGAGCTTTTTCAACACCTGTCCAACGGTCGACCGCCTGCATATCGAGGCGCTGACAAGGACGCTGCATCTTTTGAACGCCGGCGCCTGCCTGCCGCAAGAGGCATTCATTTTCATTAACTTCGACCCGTCGGTGTTCACCGATCGCAGCATCGCCGACAAGGCGCTGCGCGACATGCGGCTGGTGCTGCATGAGGCTGAGATCGATGCGAACCGGGTCGTCTGCGAGGTGACCGAGCAGAAATCGGCGTCGCAGGAAACGCTCTACAATTTCGTCGAGGCACTCAGGGCCAACGGATTTCGCATAGCGGTCGACGACTACGGCGCCGACGAGTCCGACATCAACCGCATCAAGGAGCTCAGGCCGGACATCGTCAAATTCGATGCCCACTGGATCATGCAACTGATGGAGTCCGGCGCCGGTTTCGCACTGCTCACCGCGATGGTGGCAAGTTTCGAACAGCAAGGCATCCGCACCGTGTTCGAGGGCATCGAGGAGAGCTGGCAGCTTGAACTGGCTGAGAAATCGGGAGCCTCGATGGTGCAGGGATTCGCGCTGGCGCGCCCGGAGCTTGCGCCGACCAGCTTTCACGTCTTCGGCAAGGACAGGCAGATGCCGGTGGCAGTGCCCGATGCCGACGAGGCGCCTGCGACTGTCTCGCCTTCGCCGAGGCCGAAACGGGCTTTCGGACGCAAGGTGGTGCCATGACCGGGCGGCCCGACAGGCGGCGCAATGTCGGCGAGGCAATCTTTGCCGACGAGGTCGGTATCGAATACGGCGTCTATGGCGCGTTCCGGCTGAGGAGCGCCTACCAGCCGATCTTCGCGCCGCGCGGCAGGTTTTTGAAGGCCGTCGCTGTCGAAGGCCTGATCGAGCCGCACCGCGCCGGCAGGTCGGTCGCGCCACGCGTATTTTTCGAGGGCGTACCCGTGGCGGATCGCCTGTTCGTCGAGACGATGTGCCGGGTGCTGCATCTCCGGAACTTCCGTAACATCGGCGTCGACGGGCTCGACCTATTCTTCAACTACAATCCGTTGATCAACGATGACCCCGGGCGAGCGCTGGCTGAGATCAGGCTGATGACCAGGCATCTCGCCGAGTTCGATCTGTACCCCGGCATGCTGGTCTGCGAAATCACCGAACAGGCGGCCGACGACAAGGTGCTCGTCAGCCTGGCCCGCGAGATGCGGCGTGACGGCGTCCGCATCGCCATCGACGATTTCGGGACCGGGCATTCGACGGAAGAGCGGGTTGCGCTTGTCCGGCCCGACATCGTCAAGATCGATGGCACCTGGTTCGCGGAATTCTGTCGCCATGCCGCCGCCGAACGATTTTTCCGGCCGCTGGTCTCAGCGTTGCACGACCGCGGCACCAAGGTGCTGGTCGAAGGCATCGAGCAATCCACGCATCTGCGCGTGGCACTGGACGGCGGCGTCGACCTGATGCAGGGTTTTTACCTTGCCCGGCCGGCGCTGGCCGGCACGAACTTCGACGAGGAGCCGCTGCCCATCGACAGGCTGCTTGGCAGGGACAACAACGTCGTGCCGTTGTTTGGGTGATCTATCAGCGGCGCTGATGGTTGCGCCAAAACAAATCACTGGATGAAGCCCTCGCTGCCAGGATAATTGCCGGTAAAGGCGGCTCCCGAGGGGAGCGGCGATGGGAGCAAAAATGACTACACTCTATGGAATGATCGACAGCGGCAATTGCTACAAGCCGCGGCTGTTGATGGCCAAGCTCGGCATCCCTTTCACCAATGTCGAGGTGAGCTCGCACACCGGCGACACGCGCAAGCCCGACTATGTCGCCAAGAACCCGAACGCCATGGTGCCGCTGCTCGAGCTTGACGACGGCAGGCGGCTTGCCGAATCCAACGCCATCCTGCTTTACCTCGCCGAAGGCACGCGGTTCCTGCCGGCCGACAGATACGGGCGGGCGCTGGCCTATCAGTGGCTATTCTTCGAGCAGTACAGCCACGAACCCTATATCGCGGTGCGCAAGGCGCTGCTCACCTTTCCCGAACGGGCCAAGGATGCGACGCCGGAACGGCTGGCGGTTACGCTGGAGCGCGGCAACAAGGCGCTCGGCGTAATGAACAAGCATCTGGCGGGCAGTGCGTTCTTTGCCGGTGAGGCATTCAGCGTCGCCGACATCGCGCTCTACGCCTATACGCATACGGCCGAGATGGGCGGTTTTCAGCTCGACGCCTATCCGGCGGTGGCGGCCTGGCTGAAACGAGTGGAGGCCGATCCGGGGCATGTGCCGATGGAGTGGCTGCCCTGATTTACTGGCGCACATTGCGATTTTCTGAGCAATGTTGACGATTAGCGAAAGCTTCGGCGAAGGACGCCGCATCGCCGGTTTCGCTAACCGTCGGCGTCTGAATCGAGGCAAACAAAAAGGCGGGACAAAATCCCGCCTTCCATGCTTGGTAGCCTGATCGGGAGCGTTTGGTCCGGGCCGGCAGCAATCTGCTGCTTCGGCTTGTCGGGGTTTTTCGCTCCGGTGCGCTTCTCGCGCGACCGTCAGTACATCCGTGACTTGCCGCGCGCCCCGAGCTATCGCCCGGCGCGCGCCATTCGCAAATCAGGCTGCCTTGCTCAGAGATCCAGCGGACGACTTGCCAGTGCGGCGGTCCTGCTCGATCTCGAAGTTGATCTTCTGGCCTTCGACCAGGGTCGACAGCCCAGCGCGCTCGACTGCGGAAATGTGGACGAAAACGTCCGCGCCGCCGCTGTCAGGCTGGATGAAGCCGAAACCCTTGGTGGAATTAAACCACTTGACCGTACCTGTTGCCATTTCGATAGTCCTTATACGTTTGCTTTAGCTTGACCGAACCGAAGTCCAGCCGGTTTGTATCGAGATTTTGGAGATAGACGTCAGCAAACGCGAATATCGCGAGGCCCGGATCGATCGGCCGAAATATCAATGAACCTCATATAGTCCGCTTCTTCGCAAAAAACAAGACGGCACGAAAAAAGCCGCTGATGCGACGCTGCCCAACGGCCGCCCCAATCGCGTGAAAGCCTTGCAACGTCGCGCGTTGCGGAGGGTTCGCATCGCCTATCGCGCACCTTGCGGGGAAGGATCGTGCCGCCTTCGGGCGCCCGGTCCTGTTTTTGGGAGAGGACCATGAAAACTGTTCTGCTTGCCGCCTGCCTGACGATAATGGCCGCCGAGGCGCAGGCGATCTCGCGCTATGACCCGAGCCGCATGAGCTGCGGCACGGTGCGCGCGACGATCGCGCGAGAGGGCGCCGTCATCCTGCGTTACCAGTCGACGCGCACGCCGGGGCTGCCGCTCTACGACCGCTATGTGCGGAGCCAGCGTTTCTGCAACATGGGGGAGGTCAGGGCACGGGCGTCAGTGCCGAGCGCCGATACGAACTCCTGCATCGTCTACAAATGCAAGCGGGTGGACACAGACCGGCGCTTCCGCCGGCGCATCTTTCCGGACTAGAGCGGTTCATCGTTTCACCGAAACGCCGAACCGCTCTATCTCTTTGTTTTTGCGCAATTCCGGACGGAAAACCGTTTCACACTTTTCCTGGAATTGCTCTAGCTACGTCCGGCCTCAGAATCCGAATGATACCTGCGCCGGCGGCGGCGGGCCGACACGCACGCCTTCCATCGCCAGCATCTTTTCCTTGGTGGTCGAGCCGCCCGGCGCAGAAAAACCGCCGATCTTGCCGCCGGCGGCAAGAATGCGGTGGCAAGGGATGACCAGCGGCACCGGGTTGGCGCCGAGCGCCGCACCCGTCTCACGCGCCAGCCCGGCATGGCCGGCGCGCTTGGCCAGTTCGCCATAGGTGGTGGTCTCGCCGAAGGCCAGCTTGCGCGCCGCGTCGTAGATGGCGAGGCGGAAATCGTCGACGCCAGTGAGATCGACCGGCACACTGGAGAAATCGATGTCTTCGCCGGCTGCATAGGCCTGTATCGATCCGATCAGCTCGGTAACCCATTGCGGTTGGGCGCTCGAACCGGCGCTGCCGGCATGGCGCAGCAGCCGGCGTTCCACCGCGTCGCGGTTGCGCTGGGGCAGGCAAAGCCTCGTCAGTCCGGCCTCGCTCCAGGCGATGCCCATGAAGCCGATCACGGTTTCGAAGACCGCGTGGCCGGCGGTGGTCTGAGAGGTGCTTTCCATGATGTGCTCCTTTCCGAAAGAACGGATGGGAATCCAGTACATATCGAGAACGAGATATCGGATTTTCAGGTTGCTGTTGCCACCCGAAAATCATTCGAAGTCCGCAACAGGCTGCGGATTGCCGGGGGAAAGGCGCTGGTGTAAGGACTTTCTTAACAGACGAACCGGACCCGAGCGCGGCTTGCCAGCAAAAATCATTTTTCCCGCGATCGGCGTGATGCTCGCTGCGGCCGGTCTCAGCGGCTGCAGCTCGACCTCGCAGACGAAGGCCGTGCCTTCCCTGACTGAAACCGCCGCCGCGGGCGCTGATGCCGGCTTTACGCTGGCGCTGCCCGACACGGTTTCGGTGCTGCCGGAATCGTCCGGCATCGCGCCTGTCCAGACGGTGGCGCTGGCCGTCAACCCCGCCGCGACGCCTGCCCAGCCAGCAGCCTTTGCCGGACCGACCCCGCTGGCCGCAACTGCACCTGCAGCCATGACGGTCGGTGCCGCCCCAGCCGGCGCAGCACCTGTCTATGCGACGGTCGCCATGCCGGTCAGCGGCGAGACAGGCAAGACGATGCCCGGCGTTCAACAGGCTGCCTATGTCGTGCCTGACGATCCGTCCGCCCTGCTTTCGACCAGCCCTGCCAAAGAGTATTCCGCCGGACCGCGCGGCGAGATCGAGCGGCTGATAGAGAAATATGCCGTCCTCTATGAGGTGCCGGTCGATCTGGTGCGCCGCGTCGTGAATCGTGAGAGCACCTTCAATCCCAAGGCCTACAATCGCGGCCATTGGGGGCTGATGCAGATCAAGCATGCGACGGCGCGCGACATGGGCTATGACGGGCCGGCGAGCGGGCTGTTCGACGCCGAGACCAATCTGAAATATGCGGTGAAATATCTGCGCGGCGCCTGGCTGGTGGCCGGCGGCAACGCCAAGCGCGCCGACCGGCTCTACCAGAGCGGCTATTATTACGACGCCAAGCGCAAGGGCATGCTGGAACAAACCGGCCTAGGCCGGGATCGCGCTCGGCGTCGCCTACAGCCCGATGCCTGAACACATGCCTGAGCCGCGCCCGCCGGCGCCGAACGACATAAGGCTGCGCAAGATCCTCGACGACACGCTTGCCCCGCCGCGTTGGCCGGAAGGTTTTATCATGCGCGGCTTCGAGGCCGCCGACGCGCTCGCTTTGCATGCGCTGCTGACCACCGTGTTCGATGATGGCGCCGATGGGCCGTTCGTGGAATGGTGGCCGCGCATTTCAAGCGACGCGGAATTCGACCCTGCCTTGTGTTTCCTGGTTATCGACAGCAAGGGTCGGCTGGCAGGCGCGGCACTGTGCTGGACGGGGGCGTTCGTCAAAGACCTTGCCGTCCACCCCGAGGCGCGCGGCCGAGGCATCGCCGAAGCGCTGATGTGGCACGTCTTCGCCGCCTTCCGCGCACGAGGCGCTTCGCATGTCGATCTCAAAACCAGCACGGTGGAGAACGCCGCCGCCGTCAGGCTCTACGAGCGGCTGGGAATGTTCGAAGTCGTCTGGGAAGGCTAGCCCGGCTCTGGTCGGTTCCGCCGTCACGCTGCGGAAAGTGTATTGTTGTGAAACTGCTTCACTTAGCTCGCCAACGGCAAATGCTAACACCCTGCCACGCCGTTCGGTCGGGGTAACGAGCGGAAGGTGTCGGAGGGGGCTGCACCGGCATCTGTCAGCCGCATTTCACGGCCGGTCCCGAGGTGGGTTCGGGATCCGCCTGCTCGTACGCTATCTGGCACCGCCCGCGAATCTTCCTGTTTCCAAGGCCAACCCGCTTTGTTATCGCTCAGTCGGGCGCGTTGCCGATCTTCTGCTTGAGCTCGAGCGCCCAGGAGCGGCCTTCGTCGCCGCCCCATAAAAGCCAGGCGATGTAACCGGCCGACGGGTTTTCTTCACTGCCGAAGTTGCGGCCCTTCTTGTCGGCCTCATGGCGAGCGAAATAGCTGACCATGCGCTGGATGGTAGAGGGCGAAAGCTTGTCGCGGTTCTTGAGCTCGGTCGCCCGCGCAACCGCGACCTCGGTGCCGCCGCGGCCAAATATGCCGCGCAGCCTGAGGCCCATGGCGGCATTGTCGGCGACGATCTGCGGACAGCGCAGGTCGATTTCGTCATTGTCGGCTTCGCGCATGGTTCTTCCTCGATATGGACCTATAGTCCTGAACGAAAAACGCGGTGAGATGCATCCGTTCCGCAGCGCTATTGCTTCGCAGTCGTCGGAGCCGGCCTGAAAGGAACTGTCCACCAAGGCGACAAGCTGCATCTTGCCTGTATTCGTCTCACGGTTAAGCTTTGTTACAGCGGGGGCTCTCGAAAACCGGAGAAACACGATGCGGCTTTCAAAAACCGGCCTCCCCATCTTGATCCTCGCCGTTCCGCTATTCGCCAATGCGGCGCGGGCGGCCGACGATTGCGCCAATGCGATGGATCAAACGACCATGAACGAATGCGCCGGCGAGTCGCTCGCGGAGGCCGACAAAAAGCTCAACGTCGCCTACAAACAGATCGAGGGTCGGCTGAAGGACAATGCGGCGTCAAAGAAGCTGCTGGTCGATGCGCAGCGCGCCTGGGTCGCTTTCCGCGATGCCGAGTGCAAATTTCAGGGCGGCCCGCCCGACATGGCCGGCAGCATGTATCCAATGGTCGTTGCCGGCTGCCAAGAGGCCGTCACCGATAACCGGCTGAGGGATTTCCAAGGCTATCTCAATTGCCAGGAAGGCGATGCCAACTGCCCGGTGCCGGCGGCGCAGTAACTTCGTTTGTCCCGCTATCCCATGTGAGGTCCCCCTCATCCGACCGCGGAGCCTGTCCTCGGGCTTGCCGGAGGCAAGACCCGTGGGCGGCCACCTTCTCCCCGGCGGGGAGAAGAGGTTGGCACCGGCGTTGACAGTCTCCTCTCCCTTGGGGGAGGTCAGCAGCGAAGCGGGGGCTGGGTGAGGGGACTTCTGCCGCCTGCGTGTGCAAAAATGTCGGAACCGTCCTTCGCGATGCGTCCTTGAGAGGCAAGGCGCGTTGCCGCGAACAGGCAGGCGTCGTCAAACGCACGGCTGATGGAGATGACGATGATCACCTTTCCCAACGAATCCCAGGAATACCGCGCCGCCCGCGAAACCCTTTTGCAGAAGGAGATCGAGCTGCGCCGCGCCATGGAGGATGTAGCCGTCGCCCGTCGCGCACTGCCGCCGGGCGGGCTGGTGCCTGAGGACTATGTGTTCGACGGGCTTGGCCCCGACGGCAAGCCGGCCCGGATAAAACTGTCGGAGCTGTTTTCGCCTGGCAAGGCCACACTGATCGTCTACTCGATGATGTTTCCGCGCCATCCGCAGGAGACGCGCGACGTGGCGACAAGCGGCGGCACGGCGAAGCTCGCGCGGGCCGACCAGCCATGCCCGTCCTGCACGGCGCTGCTCGATCAGTTCGACGGCGCCATTGGCCATCTGGAGGCCGCCGGCTTCAACTTCGCCGTGGTGGGCAAGACCGCGCTCGAAAACCTGATCACGCTTGGCCGCGACCGTGGCTGGACGAACATGCGGCTGCTCTCCTCGGCCGGCAACAGGTTCAAGCGCGACTACCACGCCGAGGCCGACGACGGCGCGCAGTTGCCGATGCTGTCGGTGTTCCATCGCGACGCCGATGTCATCCGCCATTTCTGGAGTTCGGAGCTTGGTTTCGCGCCCACCGAACCCGGCCAGGACCCGCGCGCCGTCGGCACCTGCGAGCCCTTGTGGAACCTGATGGATTTCACACCTGAAGGCCGGCCGGACTGGGACGAGCAGCTGCAGTATGCCGGCGCGTGCTGCCACTGACCTTGGCAGCCAAGCACATTCCGGCGTATCGGCGCCGGGCTGTGTTGGCAGAATCGCCGAAACCTCATTCCTGTCCCCTCGCGCAACTTCGCCGCTTGTGTCGCGTTGGACTCTTCGAGGATCACAAACCCGGAGATTTCCTGTGAAACCGCATCTCACGCTTGCCATGGTCGCTTTGCTTGCCGGCACGCCGGCGGCCTTCGCCCAATCCGCCACGTCGGCCGACATACCGGCTGTCGGCGAAACCAAGATCGAGACCGAGATCTTCACCAGAACCGTCCCCAGCGCCAACCGCTTCGAGATTGAAAGCAGCAAGCTGGCCGAACAAAAGAATGTCGCCGCCGATGTGAAGGATTTCGCCTCGCTGATGATTAGGGATCACACCAAGGCTGGCGAGGATTTCAAGGCAGCTCTCGAACAGAGCCAGACCACGGCCTCGGTGACAGCGAGCGGCCCGGCTTTGCTGCCGAAAGACCAGGCGATGCTCGACCAGCTCAAGGGCTTGGATGGCGATGAATTCCAGGCGAAATACATCCTCCTGCAGACCGAGGCACACAAGCAGGCGTTGGCGCTGTTTTCAACCTATGCCCAGTCGGGCGAAGATCCGGCGCTGAAGGAATTCGCCAAGAAGACGCTACCGACGCTGCGGGCGCACGAAGAGCGCCTAAAGGATCTGGTGGCCGCCCACAGCTAATGCATGTCGCTGCCCTCGGGCCTGACCCGAGGATGCGCGGCAGTTTTGGGATAACGACATGCGTAAAACGAGAGCTTAAAGCGCGTCGCGACGCGCTTAAAGCTGGCGCAGCTCTCACGTGTTCTTGATCTGCTCGACCGCGGTCACCAGCAGTTCGTCCATAACGCCGCGAATCTGAACATCCGACTGGGCGACGCCCGCCGCGTCGAAGTCGGCGCGTATTTTGCGTAACACGTCGTCGTCCCCGGCCTCTTCGAAGTCAGCGCGCACCACCTCTTTCGCATAGGCGTCGGCGTCCTCACCGGTTTTGCCGAGCTTTTCAGCCGCCCATAGGCCGAGCAGCTTGTTACGGCGCGCCATGGCCCTGAATTTCGTGTCCTCGTCCATCGCAAACTTCTTTTCGAAGCCTTCCTGACGGTCTCTCATACTGCTCATGGTGTGCCTCGTTCAGATGTGAGTCTCCGACCTTCCTCGATGGAGAAGAAGAGCGGCGGGCCGAACATGGCGCGCATAGATGTCATAAGCAAGACCGGACGGTTCCTGCCGAACGGCAATCGCTTCGGTTGGAGCTGCCCCTCACCCTTACCCTCTCTCCGTAAGCACGGGGAGAAGGTTCCGGCAGGGGGTTGAGGGGCGGCGCTGACTTCGGCATCGATCTCCGTAGCCGATGGCCTTCGCACCGATGTGATTTGACGTTGCCGCGCCGTGACCTACTCTCGAATGCGGTGGGATGAGGAGACGAGCGATGCAGTCACCTTTCAACGGGCTTCGCAGCGTCACGCTGACAGCGGCAGTGATTCTTGCCGCCGCCACCGCGGCCTATGCGCATCACGGCTGGTCGTGGACCGAAGACGGGTTTTTCGAACTCCGGGGCAAGATCACGGCCATCTATATCGGCAATCCGCACGCCACGCTGGATGTCGACGCGGAGGGAGAGACCTGGCGGGTGGAGATGGCGCCACCGTCCCGCACGATCGCCGCCGGCTTCACGGAGGAGGTCGCCAAGGTTGGCGACGAGGTGACCGCGATCGGCAACCGCTCCCTCGACGAGACCGAAAAGCGGATGAAGGCGGTCCGCGTCATCGTCAACGGCAAGAATTATGATGTCTATCCCGACCGCGTGCCGCCGGCGTGAATGGACGAGTTCCTCGCCGGCATCGAGCAACTCGCCTTCGTGCGGGCACTGAAGGCCTCCTTCGTCGCCTACCCCATAGTCAATGCGCTGCACATCATGTCGATCGGCGCGCTGCTGACCAGCGTCTGGCTCATGGATCTCCGGATCTTGGGCGCCTTCCGCTCGCTGCCGCAGGCGGCGTTTGTCGCGCTGCTGCGCCGCACGGCATTGATCGCGTTCGCCGGTGCGCTTGTCACCGGGTTGCTGCTGTTTTCGGTCAGAGCGAGCGAGTATGCGGCGAAGCCGATTTTCCTCACCAAGATGACGCTCATCCTGCTCGCCGGCATCAACTTCCTTGTCTTCTTGCGTTTGTCCCGCGTGAGAGGCGGTGAGGAGCCTGTTGGCGGGACCGTCGCCCTGGCTGTGCTCTCGCTGGTGCTGTGGACGTCGGTGCTGATGGCTGGGCGGTTTATTGGGTTTCTATAGCATCGTAGCGTGCCAATCGTCTCAGGTTTGAATTCGCATATCAGCCGGCGTTGGCGCCGCCCCTCATTGCCCTACCGGGCATTTCTCCCCGTATAGTGACGGGGAGAAAGAAGCCTGCGCCGATGATTTCGCCAATCACCGAAGTGGCAAGAAGAGCGCCGACGTTGCGGCCAGCCCCCTTCTCCCCGTCACTATGCGGGGAGAAGGTGCCGGCAGGCGGATGAGGGGCGGCGCCGTGGCGTATCATGGCGGCTTGTGGGCGTAATTTCTTAGCTAAAATACTCCTGCAGCGGCCGCACCTCCAGGCTCCCCGCCCTAAGCGCCGCAATCGCCTCCGCCACCGCAGCCGCACCCGACAGCGTCGTGTAATACGGCACCTTCTGCATCAGCGTCGCCCTGCGCAGCGACTTCGAGTCCGACACCGCCTTCTGGCCATCGGTCGTGTTGAAGACGATCTGCACTTGGCGGTTGCGGATGGCGTCCTCGATGTGGGGGCGGCCTTCCAGCACCTTGTTTATTTTCTCGGCGACGACGCCGTTTTCGGCGAGAAAGCGCTGCGTGCCTGAGGTGGCCAGCACTTTAAAACCCTGGCCGGCGAGGCGCTTGACTGCCGGCAAGATGCCTTTCTTGTCGTCGTCGCGCACCGAGACGAACAGCGTGCCCGCGCGGGGGAGATCAACACCCGCCCCGAGCTGGCTCTTGGCGAAGGCCAGCGCGAAGTCACGGTCGAGGCCCATGACCTCGCCGGTCGAGCGCATTTCCGGTCCGAGCAAGATGTCGACGCCGGGGAAACGGGCGAAGGGGAACACCGCTTCCTTGACCGCGATGTGGCCGGGATTTCTGGGGTCGGGCATGGCGCCGTAATGGGCGAAGGCGTCTTCCAGGCTCTCGCCGGCCATGATGCGGGCGGCAATTTTCGCTATAGGACGGCCGATGGTCTTTGCGACGAAGGGCACGGTGCGCGACGCCCGCGGGTTGACCTCCAGCACATAGACCGTGCCGTCCTTGATCGCATATTGCACGTTCATCAACCCGCCGACATTGAGCGCGCGGGCAAGTGCGGCCGTCTGGCGCTCCAGCTCGTCGACGAGCTCCGAGGGCAGCGAGTGCACCGGCAGCGAGCAGGCACTGTCGCCCGAATGGATGCCGGCCTCCTCGATATGTTCCAGGATGCCGGAGACGAAGGTCGACGTGCCGTCGCATAGGCAATCGACATCGACCTCGATGGCGCCCGAGAGATAGGTGTCGAACAATAGCGGGTTCTTGCCCAAGAGCGTGTTGATCTGGCCTGTCTTGTCGTTGGGGTATTTCTGCTTGATGTCCTCCGGCACCAGGCCGGGCACCGTGTCGAGCAGGTAGGTCTGCAGCATGCTTTCGTCGTGGATGATCTGCATGGCGCGGCCGCCGAGCACATAGGAAGGGCGCACCACCAGCGGGAAGCCGAGCTCGCCGGCGACGAGGCGGGCCTGCTCGACCGAATAGGCGATGCCGTTCTTTGGCTGGCTGAGGCCGAGCTTGTGCAGCAGCTTCTGGAAGCGGTCGCGGTCTTCGGCGAGATCGATCATGTCGGGCGAGGTGCCGAGGATCGGGACGCCGGCCTTCTCCAGCGAATCCGCCAGCTTCAGCGGCGTCTGACCGCCGAACTGGACGATGACGCCGACCAACTCGCCGGACGCCTGCTCGGCGCGCAGGATCTCCAGCACGTCCTCCGGCGTCAGCGGCTCGAAATAGAGCCGGTCTGACGTGTCGTAGTCGGTCGAGACGGTCTCCGGGTTGCAGTTGACCATGATCGCCTCGAAGCCGGCGTCGCGCAGCGCGAAGGCCGCATGGCAGCAGCAATAGTCGAACTCGATGCCCTGGCCGATGCGGTTGGGCCCGCCGCCAAGGATGACGACCTTCTTGCGCGACGACACCTGCGCCTCGTTGGCGAGGGCGCCGGCGAAGGGCGTCTCATAGGTGGAATACATGTAGGCAGTGGGCGAGGCGAACTCAGCGGCACAGGTGTCGATGCGCTTGTAAACTGGATGAACGTCGAGCTTTTCGCGTATCTTCTGGATCTCCTCGACGTCCTTTCTGACCAGTGACGCCAGGCGGGCGTCCGAAAAACCCATCGCCTTCAGCATGCGCAGATTGGCGGCGTCCTCGGGTATGCCGTGCTCGCGGATGCGGTCTTCCATGGCGAGGATGCTGGCGATCTGCTCGAGGAACCACGGGTCGATCTTGCACATGGCGTGCACGTCTTCGAGCGAGGTGCCCATGCGGATCGCCTGCGCCACCATGCGCAGCCGGTCGGGCGTCGGCGTGCCGAGGGCGGCGCGGATGGCGTTGCGGTCGTCGGCGTGGCTGGCCGCGCCGTGCGCGATGCCGGGGATCTCGATCTCGTCCAGACCCGTCAGGCCGGTTTCAAGCCCACGCAACGCCTTCTGCAGCGATTCCTGAAAAGTGCGGCCGATGGCCATGACCTCGCCGACCGACTTCATCGCTGTGGTCAGCACCGGCTCGGCGCCGGGGAATTTCTCGAAGGCAAAGCGCGGGATTTTGGTGACGACGTAATCGATCGACGGTTCGAACGAGGCCGGCGTCGCGCCACCGGTGATGTCGTTCTCCAGCTCGTCCAGCGTGTAGCCGACGGCGAGTTTTGCGGCGATCTTGGCGATGGGGAAGCCGGTCGCCTTGGAGGCGAGAGCGGAGGAGCGCGAGACGCGCGGGTTCATCTCGATCACCACCAGACGGCCATCGGCCGGGTTGACGGCGAACTGCACGTTGGAGCCGCCGGTCTCGACGCCGATCTCGCGCAGCACCGCGATCGAGGCGTTGCGCATCATCTGGTACTCTTTGTCGGTCAGCGTCAGGGCAGGGGCGACGGTGATCGAGTCGCCGGTGTGCACGCCCATCGGGTCGATGTTCTCGATCGAGCAGACGATGATGCAGTTGTCGGCCTTGTCGCGGACAACCTCCATCTCATACTCCTTCCAGCCGAGCACGCTTTCCTCGATCAGCACCTCGGTGGTCGGCGAGGCGTCGAGGCCGGACTGGACGATCTCGTAGAATTCGGCGCGGTTGTAGGCGATGCCGCCGCCGGTGCCGCCCATGGTGAAGGACGGGCGGATGATGGCGGGCAGGCCGACATGGTCGAGCGCCTGTGCGGCGATCGCCATGGCGTGGCTGATGTAGCGCTGCTTGCGGTCGCCCTCGCCGAGGTTCCAGCTTGTTTCCAGCGCGTCGAGCGCGGCGTCGAGGTTTTCGGGCTTCTCAGCCTTGAGTGCGGCGCGCTCGCCCTCGTGCGTCTTGCGGTCGGCGTTCTTGACGTCGGTGGCGTTGGCCAGCATCGACTTCGGCGTTTCCAGGCCGATCTTGTTCATCGCCTCGCGAAACAGCGCGCGGTCCTCGGCCTTGTCTATTGCGGTGGCGTCGGCGCCGATCATCTCGACATTGTAGCGTTCGAGCACGCCCATGCGGCGCAGCGACAGAGCGGTGTTGAGCGCGGTCTGGCCGCCCATGGTCGGCAGCAGGGCGTCCGGCCGCTCCTTGGCGATGATCTTGGCTACCACTTCGGGCGTGATCGGCTCGATATAGGTGGCGTCGGCCAGCTCCGGATCGGTCATGATGGTGGCCGGGTTGGAATTGACCAGGATGACGCGAAAGCCCTCTTCCTTGAGCGCTTTACAGGCCTGGGTGCCCGAATAATCGAACTCGCAGGCCTGACCGATGACGATGGGGCCGGCCCCGATGATCAGGATCGACTTGATGTCGGTGCGTCTTGGCATATCGAGGGTCCGTTCGGCAGGCGGCTTGCACGAAAAACCGGACGGGAAGACCCGGCCGGTTGTGCTCGCGATTCTGGTATCAGGCTAGGAGGGCCTTATAGGGAAGAGTTTTGCCTGATGTAACCCCCTAAAATGCGAGTAGGGCAGTAGGGCAGAAGGGCAGTAGGGCAGTAGGGCAGTAGGGCAGTAGGGCAGTAGGGCAGAGGTTCGAGCGCCCTTTAAACATATTGCCCTACTGCCCTACTGCCTTATTCCCCTTAGCCACTCATCCCCCAGCGCCAACTGATCCGTGATCTCGAAGCGTTCGGACACGCCGACACGGATCAGGTTCAGGCTGCCCTCGCGGGTGTAGCGGAATTCGCCTAATGCATTCGAGCCGGCGGGCCGACCGGCCTGGAAACTGATGACGCGGGTGCCGCCATCGGGCCAGGTCACGGTCACCTCGGCTTTGTCGCCCGTGTGGACAACGCCTGCCTTGCAGCTGGTCATCGGCTGGCCGACATAGCGCGCGCAAGGAATCTCGTTGCGGGCACCCAGGGCCGGCGCGGGCCTCCCCGGCGGCTGCAGCCGTGCAACGGTCTGTGCGTTGGCCGGAGGCGCTGTATTGACGGCGCGATGCCGGATGGGCTCCTCCGCTGCTGCGGGCGACTGCGTCTCGCTGGTCGAAGGATTTCCGCTGGCCGCGAGCGCCACGCGGTAAGCGTCTTCGATGGCCGCCCTGCCGATTGCGTCGGCGGCTGTCATCGTGGTTTCCGGCGCGCCCAGGCGCGCTGTCAGGTCGGGCAGCGGCTGATCTGCGGATACCAGGTTCGAGGCCTCGGCTGCAGGGGCCGTGCCTTCGCCGGTCGTTTCGGCATCCGCATCCGAAGCGGCCGCCGGATTGTCGGGGTTCAGGTAGCGCGCGGGAGCCCATCCCGTCAGTTGCGGATTGTCAATTTCTGCGACCTTGCACCAGCGGTAGCCATTGACGTCGTTGCAGCCGAGATTGTTGACGCTCGTACCGTTAGGCAGCCGAGCCTTGATCTTGCCCATCGCCGATGCCGTGGCGCGGACGTTCAGGAGATCGCCTGGAGCGAGGTCGGTCACGATGGAAACGATCGGCGCCTCCTCGGCTTTGGCCGGCAGCAGCGCCGTCAGCAGGAGAAGGGCGGCAGTGAGCGCGTACAGCGTCGTTCGGAGCGTAACTGTGCGCCTCATCATTTTGGCCGTGGGCGATAGAAGCATTCCCGGAGGTACGGCCTGGCACGGAAACGCCACCGCATTCCAGGTCGATTTTATAAACGACGACATGGCGCTATGTAAGTCGGAAAATGCGGCCCCGGCATGAACAAAGTTCAGCGTGCGGCATGAGCAAGCTCAGTCTGGAATGAACGCGTTCCGCGTTCAGCCTGGGGTATGAACTCGTACCTCGTTCAGCCTGGGGTATGAACTCGTACCTCGTTCAACCCGACATAAACCCGGTTCGCAGCGCGTGGGCCCATTCCGGCCGTCCCGCCTGTTCGGCCTGCCGCGCTGCCGCCTCATGGTCATAGTCGACGGCGATGGCCGCAAAACGGTCGGGGCGGCCCGGCTCACCCAGTTCGACAATGCCGTAGCGTGCATGCGGAGAGCCTTGCTCGGAGACATGCGCCGGTGGCGTGTCGTCGCCATAAGCGGGGCAGCCGATGCTGCCCGGATTGAAGACGACAGGGCCGTCGGGGATACGGATCAGTTCGCTGCGGTGGCTATGGCCGCACAGCACGATGCGGCAAGCGGGATCGAGCGCGGCCAGCCGTCGCTTGATGGCGGCCAACGGTGCGCGCACCAGCCGGCCGCCGGCCATCGTATCGGTCAGATATTTTTCGTCGTGGTCGGGCCGGGCATGGAAGGCAACCACTCCCGGCGCGATCTCCAGCGTGAGGGGCAAGGCCAACAGCGCCTCGCGCTGGGCTGACGTCAGCCGTTCCTGCGCATAGCGGTCGGACGGCCACATGGCTTCATCGGCGGTGTCGCGGGCGACGCGGCGGTCGTGATTGCCGCGCACCGTCGGCAGGGCGAGCGCTTCAAGCCGCGCAAAAGTCTCGCGCGGCCAGAGCGGGCCGGAGACGCAATCGCCGAGATTGACGACGAGGTCGGCGCCGCCGCGCTGCCGCAGATCGTCGAGCACGGCGTCCAGGGCGAGGACGTTGCCGTGGATATCGGCGAGGACGGCAATGCGCATGGGAAGCTCCCTTGGTTCGAAGCACGGCATAGCAGGAGGACTTCCAGGACACCAACCAATCCTGGCGAGTTGTGCTCGGTACTGGCGGGTGCCGGGAGACGGCTATGCTTGGATTTTGATCTCGTTGGCGCCTACCGCGGGCAGCGCCGTATCTTTGACGGCAGCGGCAATGACGCTGTCGAGCAGGCCCGGAAAGCGGGCATCGAGGTCGTCGCGGCGCAGCGTGATCAGCCGGCTGGTGCCGACCACCTCGGTGCGTGTGACGCCGGCCTCGCGCAATTTGGCAAGGTGATAACTGAGATTGGTTTTCGAGCAGAGGTCGAGGAACTGGCTGCAGTTCAGCGGCACGCCTTCCTTGCTGGCGAGATAGCGCACGATGGCCAGCCGGGTGGGATCGCCGAGCACGGCAAGCACGTTGGACAGGCTGATCTGGTCGGCGGTGGGATGGGGCAGGGTCATGCCCAGGAACTAAGCGCAATCAGGGCCGATTTCAACGCATCTCCTCCTTGATGGATGCACGCAGTTTCCACCTCCCGCCACCTTGTCCTGACATAGAGCTGTCAGGAGGGTTCCGCTATTCTCGGGTGGCTTCATTGACACCATGCCCCATTTTGTACAATTGTTCAATAACTTTTGAACTAAGGATTTGTTGCCATGGACAGACGCCTCATCTGGCTTGCGCTCGGATCATTCACGATCGCGACCGAAGGCTTCGTCATTTCAAGCCTGTTGCCCGACATTGCGGCCGACGCCGCCATCTCCGTTCCACTCGCCGGCACGCTGATCACCGCCTTCGCGCTCGCCTATGCGCTCGGCACGCTGATCCTGGCGACGCTCACCGGCGAATGGGACCGTCGGCGCGTCATCTTGTGGACGCTGGTGTTTTTCGTGCTGGGCAATCTGGCGGCGGCGCTGAGTTCCTCGTTCGAATTGCTGCTGATAGCGCGCATCGTCATGGCGCTGTCGTCCGGCCTGTTCGCGGCGACGGCGCAGGGGACGGCAGTGGCGCTTGTCGATGATCATCACCGCGCCCGCGCCATTGCCGTCGTCGTCGGCGGCACCACGGTGGCGGTGGCGGTCGGCGCGCCGCTCGGCGCGCTTGTCGCGACCGCCGCCGGCTGGCGCGGCACGTTCTTTGCCATCGCCGGGCTCGGCGCACTGGCCGGCGCAATCCTGTGGTACCGGCTGCCGCGGGGCATCGTCGGTACCAAGCTGCCGCTCAGGCAGCGGCTGGCAGCAACGCTTCGCCCCGGCGTGCCATCGATCCTGCTGACCACGCTGCTGGCGCTCACCGGCGCCTTCACGGTCTTTGCCTTTGTCGCGCCGCTAGCCATCGAAGGCGGGGGTTTGAGTCCGATCGCGCTGCCCGGCATGCTGCTTGCCTTCGGCGTCGGCGCCGTCATCGGCAACATTGCCGGCGGGCAGGCCGCCGACCGCTTCGGCGCGACGCGCACCGTCAGCTGGTCGCTGGCGCTGAGTGCGGTCATGCTGGTCATGCTTTCGGTCATCCCGGCATTCCTGCCGCACAGCATCGCCGGGCCGGCGCTGATGGCCATGATGGTCCCGTGGGGTATCGTCGGCTGGGCGTTCCCGCCGGCGCAGGCCAGCCGCATCATCAGGCTGGCGCCCGACGCAGCGCCCATCGTGCTGTCGCTCAACGGCTCGGCGCTCTATCTCGGCGTGGCGCTGGGCGCCGTCGTCGGCGGCACGGTGCTGCGCTATGGCGCGCCAGCCGATCTCGGCCTGGTCGCAGCAGTGTTCCCGATCCTGGGTCTTGGCGTCATGCTCGCCGGCCACCGGGCCGCCCGGGCGATTGCCATGCCGGCGGAGTAAAGTTCTGGCTACCGGCCGTCCGAGACCTCAGGGCGCAGCCGGCGGTATACCAAAATCCAGCGCGGCGATGTCATCCAGCGCCGCGCGCAGCCTTGCCGCCTGCTCCTTGCCGACTATGTCCTCGAAACGCTGCTGGGCGACGCGCCACAGCTTCATCGCTTCATCGAGCTTGATCAAGCCTTGCGGCGTCAGCCGCACGCGCTTGATGCGGCGGTCGTCCGGATCAGTGAAGGTCTCGACATAACCGTCGCGGATCAGAGGCTTCAACGTGTGGCCGAGCGCCGACAGGTCCATGACGAGGGCCGCGGCAATGTCGCCCATGGCCGGCTCGTCGCCGATATGGATTTGGTAGAGCAGGCCCTGCTGCGTGGCCTTCAGACCCGAGGGGGCCAGCACATCGTCATAGAACTGGCCGAGCTTGCGCGTTGCGCGGCGCAGCATGGCGTTGCTGCAAAGGGTCAGGCCGGGGAGGGTGGCTTTCGGCATCGTGTTTCCTTGACGGGGCGAGATGATGTCCAGCCGCCGCCCCACAAATAATCTTCGGTTCCATCATTGACAAGTTAATGGCATATGCCTACTTCGCGAATGGTGGCATATACCACTAAATGAGATCAGATGGCTTGCCGGCGAGGCGAGTGGCGATTGCCTATGCCACCGGCGCCTAGGTTGAAGCGAAGCAAATCGGTCGAGAAGGAACAGTAGAATGAGTGGACAAAGCAACAAAGGCACGGCGGTGGTCACCGGCGCTTCGTCGGGTATCGGCGCGGTTTATGCAGACCGGCTGGCGGGTCAGGCCTATGATCTGGTGCTGGTGGCGCGGCGCGCCGACCGGCTCGAGGAACTGGCGGAGAAGCTGCGCTATGCCTATAGCCGCAAGGTCAGCGTGATCAGTGCCGACCTCGCGGACGACAACGATCTGCGCCGCGTCGAGCAGGCCATATCAGCCGACGAGAGCGTCACGCTGCTGGTTAACAGCGCCGGCCTCGGTGGGGCGCAAGTGGTGGCGACAGCCGACGCTGACGTCGCCGAGCGCATGATCAAGGTCAATGTCGTGGCGCTGACACGTTTAACACGCGCCGTGCTGCCGGGCCTGATCGCGCGCAACCGCGGGGCCATCGTCAACATCGCCTCGGTGCTCGCCTTCGATACCTCCTTCGGCGGCATCTACAGCGGCACCAAGGCTTACGTCGTCAACTTCACCGAGGCCTTGCAGCGTGAAGTCGCCGGCACCGAGGTGAAGGCGCAGGTCGTGCTGCCGGGCGCTACCCGGACCGATTTCTGGGAGGTTGCCGGAAGCGATATCGATAACCTTCCGAAGGAGATCATCATGACGGCCGACGATCTGGTCGACGCCGCACTTGTTGGTCTGGCCAGGGGCGAAGCCGTCACCGCGCCGGCGCTTGCCGATGCGGCCAAGCTCGACATTTTTCTCGGCGCCCGGCAAGCCTTTTACGGCAGCCTGCACGCTGACAAACCGGCTGCGCGCTACGCGGCTTGAACCAAGGCGTGGCGGTTGGCGTCTACGCCGGCCGCCACATCGGAATGATCGAGGCGGCGAGCAGCAGGCCGAGCGCGATGTTGAGCGCGCGCCACTGCCGCTCGGTTCTGAGCAGCCGGGCAAGCAGCGTGCCCGCCATGCACCACGCCGACAGCGACAGCGCGGCTGCCAAGCCAAAGACCATGCCGAGCAAAACGGCAAGCTGCAGCGGTCCGTCGGCGAGTGCTGCAAACGACGCCGCAGCGCCCAGCCCCATGGCCCAGCCCTTGGGATTTATCCATTGCAGACCGGCGCCACCGAAAAAGCTGTTCGGCCTGGTCATGGTCATGTCCAGATTGGGTGGGCCGCTGCGGCCGATCTTGAAGGCGAGCCAGATCAGATAGAGCGATCCGGCTATCTTCATCGCCAGTTGCAAGGACGGAGCGGCCGCCAGCAGACCGGCGAGCCCGGCCGCACCGGCCGCGGCCACCGTGGCCAGGCCGGCCGCACTGCCGGCCATCAGCGGAACTGAGCGGCGAAAGCCGAACTGTGCCCCGGACGCAGTCGACAAGGTCGTGGCCATGCCGGGCGTGGAGGTCGAGACCAGCGCAAACAGGACGAGCGGAAGGATGGTCTCAAACATGCTGTTTCCTCTGTTGGGAACCAGCATGCTAAGCATGGGTATGCATCAGTAAATGCAATCTTTGCTATGCCTAACATTAGAGGATATAATGCAGCCCATGATCCGCAATCTAGACACGGCTTTGGTCCGGACTTTCGTCACCGTCGCCGACAAGGCCAGCATGACGGCGGCGGCCAACGCGCTGCATTTGACGCAAGGCGCTGTCAGCCAGCAGATCAAGCGTCTGGAGGAGGTTTTCGGCTGCAGCCTGTTCGAGCGCGACCGGCGCGGTCTGAGGCTGACCCGTTCCGGTGAGCGACTGTTCGGCAAGGGCAAGCGCCTGCTCTCCCTGAATGACGAGATATGGGCCGAGATGGCGACCAGCGCGGTCGCGGGTGAGGTGCGGCTCGGCGTGCCGTATGATCTGGTTGGCACCATGCTTGCGCCGATGCTGAAGACCTATGCCGAAACCTATCCGCAGGTTGAGATTTCGCTGGTCTGCGCCTCGTCGCCGGAACTTGCGGCGGCATTGGCGGCTGGTACGATAGACCTTGCCGTGATCGAGGAACCGGTGGGCCCGTCCGCCGGCGAATGTCTCGCCATCGACCGGCTGGTCTGGGTCGGCTCCAAAGGCGGCATCGCTCGCCACAAACGGCCTTTGCCGGTTTCGATGGTGGCCGAAACCTGCGCCTTCCGCCCGGCGGTGCTGGCGGCGCTCGGCGAGCATGGGCTGGAATGGCGGACCGTGTTCGAGAACGGCAATCTCGACGCGACGACGGCGACGGTGCGCTCGGACCTGGCCGTCACCACCTGGCTGGCCTCCACCGTGCCTGCAGACCTCGACATCCTGTCCGCCGATCCGGAGCTGCCGGCCTTGCCGAATTTCTCGATAAACCTGCATCTGCCGAAGCATGGCGTCGAGCCCGCCGCGCGGGAGTTTGCCGCGTGCATCCGCGACGGGCTGGCGCGTCGGCAACAGGCGGCGTGAGGGTATTGACTGGAAGCGTCGCGCTGCCCCTCATCTGGCTGCCGCCATCTTCTCCCCGTATAGGGACGGGAGAAGGACGCCGTCATCGATGGTTTCGCCAATCAAGGGGGTAGCTGGGAAGGGCGCCAACCGTGCGCCGAGCCCCTTCTCCCCGTCTCCATACGGGGAGAAGGTCCCGGCAGGGGGATGAGGGCAGCGCCGCCTGTCGGGGATGATCCCCAGCATGCTTACTTCCAGTTCTTACGCCGTTCGAGCTCGGCTTCGGAAGGCTGTTCCGGCACGAAAGACCCGGTCTTGATCTCGCCGGCGCGCTCATAGGTCGCCATGATGACACCGGTGCTCGACGTCTGCGAGCGGGTGAGCTTGAAGGCGGCGGGCATCGCGCCGTCGCCGAACAGCCGCTTGCCCTTGCCCAGCACCAGCGGGAAGATCAGCAGGCTGATCTCGTCGATCAGGTCGTTGGCGAGCAAGGTCTGGATCAGCTCGCTCGATCCCTGGATGAGCAGGTCCGGCCCTTCCTCCTGCTTGAGCTGGCGCAGAGCCGCCACGACGTCGCTGCCGAGCGACCGGCTGTTTTGCCACGACAGCGTGTCGGGCCTGTGCGTCGCCACATATTTGGTGACGGCGTTGAAGCTGTCAGCAATCGGACCGCTCTGATACGGCCAATGCGCGGCGAAAATGTCATAGGTCTTGCGGCCGAGAAGCAGCGCGAACGATTTCGAAAACGTCTCGCCCATGGCGGCGCCCATCACGTCATCCCAGTAGTGAACCGTCCAGCCGCCGAACTCGAAGCCGCCGACCGGGTCTTCCTCCGGTCCGCCTGGTGCTTGCATGACGCCGTCGAGGCTGACGAATGTTGCGGTGATGATCTTCCTCATTGGAACGCTCCCTTTTTCATCATCCGTGCGGTCGGGTCGGATTTCGGCCAAAGGACGGTCGAGCAGACACCGGTCCGACAGGGACCGGAAAATTTCTGGCGCGCCAGCCAGCGACGATCGGCAAGCACGGAATGCCTCGCCTCGGCGACGTCACGGCGACCGCCTGCCGCCAACGTCTTGCGACGAGAACCAGACGTCGCCGATGATGGCGGTAGCGGTGCGGTCCGGCGCCTTGCCGGCCGTCAGCCAGATCGAACGGCTTCGTGCCGCCTTGTCGCGGTCGAGGACCTTCGCCGCGGGGGCTACTGCCGAGGCGCCGGTGCAAGGGATGAACCATGACCGCATAAAGGGATCGCAAGCAAAACCCTGTTCGGTGCGGGTCACCATCACCGCGAGGCCAACGCGTTCGGCCGGACGCCACGGAAAGACCATGCGGCCGCCGGGCTTCAGTGCCTTCAGCCACTCGGCCGGCGGTGCCACGATGCCGGCATTGACATAGATGATGTCGGACGGCGGCAGGCGAGAAGTTACCGCATCGCCATGGATGACGTTGACGTTTTCATACGATTCGAGGTTGGACGCCGCGCGGCTGGCAAGGTCGGCGTCCAGTTCGAAGGCGGTGACGGCGCCAGGTGAAACCAGCCGTGCCAGCAGAGCTGTGTAATAGCCGGTTCCGGCGCCGACATGGATGACGGCCTCGGCGGGTTCCGGCGCCACCTTGCCGATCCACATGGCGTGCAGGAACGGCTCGCCATTGTTGATGCCCTTGTCGGCATCGAGCGCCACCAGCACATTCTGGTAGATGTGCACCGGATCGGCGCTCGGCGTTTCGATCGCGCCGCCATTGGCGACAACCTTCCACGGTCCCGGGCCGAGAAAAGCTTCGCGCGGCACTCCGGCGAAAACTGCTTCGAGACGCGGATCGGCGGAACCTGCTTGGGCGGCCATCAGCCGAGCATAAAAACGGCGCACATCGGCGAGATCGGTCATGGCATCAAGATAGCGCAGACTGCCGATTTGTCGCGTCAGTCCAGATCGCCTCTGGCTGACGCATCAGCGCCGAGAAGCTTGAAGCGTTTTGCAAGGCAATGATGGCGACACGCTAAGTCTGCCGCCCACCGCCTTTTCCGGAACCGCCGCGTTGCCGCTGCGTTTGAGGTCGTGCCAAGCGATTGGCGCGAGACCGAGGAGGATATCATGGGCGTTGAACAGGCACCGACAGCGAAGGGCAAGCAAGCGGCCGAGGGACTGAAGCAAGCTGCGGCGAAGGACGAACGCAAGACGGAAGCGGAAACCGGCCGCCCGCTCAAAAAGGGCGCGGCCCGCTTCGACGAGCGGTCGAAAAGCTCGGACGGCAAGAGCGCGGGTACCAAGCAGAAGATCTGAGCGTAACCGCTAAGTCCAAGACCAAAAAAGCCGTCGGCCGGGCTCTCAGCCGCGGGTGTCGTGCACCGACTGACCCCAGAGCCGGCGGCCCTTCATGCGAAAAATACTGTGACTTGGCGCAACCATTGAGATAATTGTTTGTTGGGTCGGATCGGGCCATGAGATCGGCCAAGTACCGATACGTGCATCGCGAGGAGTGCCATGCTCTGGAAGGGTCGTCGTCAAAGTGACAATGTCGAAGACCAACGCGGCCAGGGTGGCGGGTTCAACCTGCCGCGCGGTAGGCCCGGCCGGTTCCGCATCCCGGTCGGCGGCCGCTCCGGCGGCGGAATGTCGCTGTCGACCATCATCATTCTCGTGGTCCTCTATTTCGGGCTGAAGGCCTTCGGCATCGATCCGCTGCAGATCCTGGCCGGCGGCGATGGTGGCGTGGGGCCGGGCGGCGGCCAGATCACCGACAATAGCGGGGAGGGCACCGGTGCGCCGGCCTCCGACGAGATGAAGCAGTTCGTCTCAACGGTGCTGGCCGAGACCGAGGACACCTGGACCGGCATTTTCCAGGCCGAGGGCCTGACCTACGAAGACCCCAAACTGGTCCTGTTCAGCGGTCAGATCCGCTCAGCCTGCGGCTTCGCCTCTTCCGCGGCCGGCCCGTTCTACTGCCCCGGCGACCGCAAGGTCTATCTCGACACGACCTTTTTCCAGCAGCTCGACCAGCAATTCGGCGCCTCGGGCGATTTCGCCCAGGCCTATGTGATCGCGCATGAGGTCGGCCATCATGTCCAGAACATCACCGGCATCCTGCCCAAGTTCAATCAGATGCGGCAGCAAATGGGCGAGGCCGAGGCCAACCACATGTCGGTGCAGGTCGAGCTTCAGGCCGATTGCTTCGCCGGCGTCTGGGCGCATTTCACCGGGCAGAAGGGAATCCTGGAGCAGGGCGACATGGACGAGGCGCTGAACGCCGCCCAGCAGATCGGCGACGACACGATGCAGAAAAAGATGCAGGGCTATGTCGTGCCGGAAAGCTTCAACCACGGCACCTCGCAGCAGCGGCAGACCTGGCTGGCGCGCGGCTACAGGAGCGGCAAGCTGTCGGACTGCGATACGTTCAACACTCCGATCTAAGGTGTTCGAACACTCCCGCTTAAGTTGCCACGCGGCGGCAGGGCACGTCAGCTGATGTCAGGATAGGACTGCCGAGTCCGTTCTCTTATTGTTCCGTAAGACAGGCTCGCCTATAACGAGCCCGCGCCTTTGCCCCAAGGCGGTCTGAGGAGCCGACGCCATCATGATAGACCCCCAAACCGCCAGGCGGGGCCTTGCGCTCGTTTTCACCACGCTGCTGCTCGATATCATCGGCTTCGGCATCATCATGCCGGTGCTGCCGGCCTATCTTAGGGAATTGACCGGCGTTGGCATCGGCGAGGCGGCGATCGAGGGGGGCTGGCTGTTCTTCGCCTATGCGGCGATGCAGTTCGTTTTCGCACCTGTCATCGGCGGGTTGAGCGACCGGTTCGGACGGCGGCCGATCCTGCTCGCCTCCGTCTTCACCTTTGCCATCGATAATCTGATCTGCGCTGTCGCCTGGTCCTACCCGATGCTGTTTATCGGACGCGTGCTGGCCGGCATTTCCGGCGCCAGCTATTCAACGACTTCCGCTTTCATCGCCGACATCTCGACCGATGAGAACCGGGCGAAGAACTTCGGCCTGCTCGGTATCGCCTTCGGCGTCGGCTTCGTCATCGGACCGGTTCTGGGCGGGCTGCTCGGCACGTTCGGGCCACGGGTACCGTTCTATTTCGCCGCCGCGCTTGCTTTCCTGAATTTCCTGATCGCCCTGTTTCTGTTGCCCGAAACGCTTGATAACAAGCACCGCCGCCGCTTCGAGTGGAAACGCGCGAACCCGGTCGGGACGCTCATCCAGATGCGCAACTACCAAGGCATTGGCTGGATCGGGCTTGTCTTCTTCTTGATGACGCTTGGGCATATGATGTATCCGGCGGTGTGGTCGTTCGTCTCCAATTACCGCTATGGCTGGAACGAACAGCAGATCGGTTTCTCGCTCGGCGCCTTCGGTCTGTGCGGGGCCATCGTCATGGCGACGGTCCTGCCGCGCGTGATCCCCAAACTTGGCGAGTGGAAGACGGCGGTACTCGGTCTTGCATTCACGGCACTCAGCGCCTTCGGCTACGCCTTCGCGTCGCAAGGCTGGATGATCTATGCGGTGATCGTCGTCGGCTGTCTGGAAGCCTTGGCCGATCCGCCGCTCAGAAGTCTCGCCGCCGCCAAGGTGCCGCGTTCGGCGCAGGGCGAACTCCAGGGGGCGATGACCTCGATCTTCTCGATCACGTCGATCATCACGCCGCTGCTGTATACGGCGATCTTTTCCTGGTTCACCGGTCCGGGCGCGCCCGTGGTGTTCGGCGGGGCCCCTTATCTGCTCGGCGCGGTTTTTCTCACGCTGGCGCTCATCGTCTTCGTCACGAAAGTGGCCAAGCCGACGCCGAAGGAAGTCAAACGCATGCATGCGCAAGAAGCGGTGACCGACGGGGTTGATCTTCGTTAAGAGCGAAAAAGCATGAAGGCGGCTCCATTTCCGCCGTCGCCGCCAGTCAATCCGTTTTAGCGCAATTGCGGGCGCAAAAGCCGATACTCACTTTTCGTGGAAAATGCTCCAATGCATGTCGCCTAAAAGTGCGCCCAGCGGTTTTGGGACAACGACATGCACAAAAACAGGAACTTAAAGAGCGTCGCAGGAATCCCTTCAGACGCGACGCGCTTTAGGTGCGCTCCGCCACCGCCAGCTCGCCGCGCTTTTCGCGGATGAGATTGACGAAGCGGCGGAACAGATAGTGCGAATCCTGCGGGCCGGGCGAGGCTTCGGGATGATGCTGGACCGAGAAGACCGGTCTTCCTGTCAGCGTGATGCCGCAATTCGAGCCGTCGAACAGCGAGACATGGGTTTCTTCGACGCCGCGCGGCAACGAGTCGGCATCGACGGCAAAGCCGTGGTTCATCGAGACGATCTCGACCTTGCCGGTGGTGTGATCCTTGACCGGATGATTGGCGCCGTGATGGCCCTGATGCATTTTGGCGGTTTTGCCGCCCAGCGCCAGCGCCAGCATCTGGTGGCCGAGGCAGATGCCGAACACCGGGATGTCGGTCTTCAGCAGGTCCTGGATGACCGGAACGGCATAGTCGCCGGTGGCTTCCGGGTCGCCGGGACCGTTGGAGAGAAAGATGCCATCGGGCCGCATGGCGAGGATCTCCTCGGCGCCGGTGTTGGCCGGCACCACCGTGACCTTGGCGCCAAGACCGGAAAGCAGGCGCAATATGTTGCGCTTGACGCCGTAGTCGATGGCGACGACATGCATGGACGGATCGGTCTGTTCGCCAAAGCCCTCGTCCCAGACCCAGGGCGTCTCGCGCCAGACCGAGGACTGGCCGGAGGTGACGTCCTTGGCCAGGTCAAGCCCGATCAGGCCGGACCAGGCGGCGGCGCGGCGCTTCAGATCGTCGATGTCGAAGATGCCGTCGGGCGCGTGCGCGATGACGGCGTTGGGCATGCCTTTTTCACGGATCAGCGCTGTCAGCGCGCGCGTGTCGATGCCCGAAAGCGCTACGATGCCACGCTTCTTCAGCCATTGGTCGAGACCAGCTGCGGCGCGATAGCTGGACGGATTGGTGACGTCGGCCTTGAACACGGCGCCGACGGCGCCGGCGCGCGCGACCGGGTTGAGATCCTCGATGTCCTCGTCATTGGTGCCGATATTGCCGATATGCGGAAAAGTGAAGGTGACGATCTGGCCAGCGTAGGACGGGTCGGTGAGGATTTCCTGATAGCCTGTCAGCGCGGTGTTGAAGCAGACTTCGGCGACGGCGGAGCCGGTGGCGCCAAGGCCGCGGCCCTCGATGACGGTGCCGTCGGCCAGCACCAGCAAGGCCGTCGGCTTCTCAGTGGCCCAGGGGGCGGTCGTTGCCATGGCGACACTCCTAAAGGGCTGCGCCCTTCGATCGGTCCGACGGACCACTCTGCGCAGCAAACCGCGCGCAGCGGCGATTTCGCAGCCAGCGCGCGCAACAAAAATTCAGTTCATGCAAGGCCCAGTACATAGGGGAAGGCGCCAAGGCGGTCAATGATGCCACGCCGTACGAGCCTTGGATTTATTTCGTCGAACAATATCAGCGGTTTGCCGGGCGACGTCGAATTTGCCATGGGGTTTCGGCACGGCTATTGTCCGTCGCATTGGAAGGAGAAAGCATCATGCGCGACAAAATCGCCGAATCCCTGAAGAGTGCGATGAAGGCGCAGGACAAGCGTCGGCTGCCGACCTTGCGGCTGATCCAGGCGGCCATTCACGATCGCGACATCGCCAATCGCGGCGCCGGCAAGGAGCCGGCCACCGATGACGAGATTTTGCAGATCCTGGCCAAGATGGTGAAGCAGCGCGAGGAGTCCGCCAAGGCTTTCGACGACGGCAAACGGCCGGAGCTTGCCGCACAGGAGCGCGACGAGATGGCTATCATCCGAGACTTCCTGCCGACGCAACTGGGCCAGGCCGAGACCGAAACGGCGATCCGCGCCGCCATCGCCGAGACCGGCGCCAGCGGCGTCAAGGACATGGGCAAGGTGATGGCTGCACTCAAGGAGAAATACGCGGGCCAGATGGATTTCTCCAAGGCGAGCGGCATCGTCAAGGGACTGCTGCAGTAGGGATTTTCCCCGCTCTTGCGATGTTCATAAGGCTTCGACGAAGGCGACCGCGGGGAGCCAAGCCTGGCCGGATGTGGACGATCCTTAAGCGCTCTTTGGTTTCTGAGAGCGGGTGGTGGTAGCTCGCCCCGACATGTTCAGTGCCACGGCGGCGCGAATGAGCGCCTTCAACGCCTCTTCATCGATCTTGTCGCCCTCATGGATATCGATGGCGCGCCGGGTGCTGCCTTCGAGGCTGGAGTTGAAGAGGCCTGAAGGGTCCTCCAGCGAGGCGCCCTTGGCGAAGGTCATCTTCACGACATTCTTGTACGTCTCACCGGTGCATATAATTCCGGCGTGCTCCCACACCGGAACTCCTCTCCACTTCCACTCCTCGATCACTTCGGGATCTGCCTGCTGGATGAGGGTTCGGACCCGAGCGAGCATCTCGCCCCGCCAATCGCTCAGCTCGTTGATTCTCGCATCTATCAACTGAGAGGGAGTGACTCCTCCTGCTCCTTCCTTCGAGCCGCTCTTCTTCATGGCTGTCGTCGCTTTGGTCATGATTGGTCCCAGTGGCTTTGTGCACGTCGGCGTCGGGCGTGTCACGACGGCATCGATGTGGCAAGCCATTTGCCGTTTCGGCGCGTTCGACAAACTCTCGACGTCGAGGAGGAACCTTCGTCCCTCCAGACCCGTTTTGCAACGAGGATCATACGAAATTGGAGCCTCGATTTGTCGGCGCGTTGCTTGAACATTATCGGCGCCGCCACCAGCGCCGGCGCCTATTCGCCGGGGCAGGAACAAGCCCCCGCGGCCTTTCGGCGACATGGGCTCGCAGAGGCGCTCGCGAGCCGAGGCAGAACCATCAGGGATGATGGCGATGTTGCATCATTCCGATGGCGACCGGATCCCTCGCAGCCGCAGGCTATGAACCTGGAGGCCGTGCGCCACGCCTGTGACATGGTCGCAAGCCACGTGGCGACGGCGATCGCAGCGCAGGAAGACGTGCTTGTTTTAGGCGGCGATTGTACTGTGGAGCTGGGAACGGTCGCCGGAGCGAACGCCGCCGGTGCGCGGATCGGACTCGTCTACATAGACTTCGACGCCGATCTCAACACACCTGACACGAGCGACGGCGCCTTGGACTGGACGGGTGTCGCTCATATGCTCGATATCCCCGGATGCGAGCCTTCGCTCGCCAGGCTCGGCCCAACTCGTCCGATGCTTGTGCCTCAGCAACTCCTCTATTTCGGCGTCGAGAACATCACTCCGCCCGAAGCCGCGGTGATCAGAGATAACGCGATTAAGGTTATATCGCGTGAGGAAGCTTTGAGTGATATCGAGGCGGCGACGGCGCGCGCGGCCGACTGGGCGGCCCGCTTTGACTGTGTGCTTATTCACTTCGATGTCGATGCACTCTCCTTTGTCGATTTTCCGATTGCTGAGAATGTGCGCCGTTGCGACGGTCTCAGACTGGAGGACGCCGCCTTCGCGCTAAAGCAGTTGACCGCCCTTTCGCAATGGCGCGGCCTGACCATCACAGAAGTTAATCCGGCCCATGCGCCAGACGAGTCCGCCGCGTTCGCCCGCTTGAATGAGGTGCTTGCAGACGCCCTTGGGTAATTCGCGACGCATCTCACATTCGTTCGCCGGGCAAATGGCTGGCTTGCTTCACCCAAGCGGCAAATTGAGCTTCGTCGAGCTGGTCCTCATAAACGTCGAGATAGCGCACTTCCTTGTGCTTGGACTTGCCGGGAGGAAGAGGACGCAGTGACGTGCCTCGGAAGAAGGTCACTTTGACGTAGCGGGTGAAGACATGGAACGACAGGAACCAGCCCTGGCCTTCGATGCCGTAAAATGGCGAGTTCCATTTGACTGTCTTGTGCACACCGGGGACGGTGCGCGCGATGATCGCGTCGAGACGGCGCCCGACGTCGCTTTTCCAGCCCGGCATGGCCGCGATGTAGGCCTGCACGGGAGCGTCGCCTTCAGCCTTCGCGATCTGGGGGTTGCCGCCTGCGAGGAGTGCCGGTTTCGCGGCCTTGCCGGGCTGCGGCTCCGGCGTCGCCTTGCGCGGTTTGGTCGGTTTCGCAGCGACCCGCTCGGCGGCGGCCTTCGCCGACTTCTCGGATGTGTGGTCGGCCATTGTGTTCACTCCAAGTGGTAATCGATGATACTTGATTTTAGAAAGCCGCCCCTGAAGATCAATTTCGGAATCCTATTGATCTCTGCCAAACCCACAAGCGCACAGGCAGAGGCTTTCTCTCCAAAAGGCGGACGTCGCGGAAAGCCTGCGCTACCGGATCGATTTGTGGAGTCTGCCGTTCTATTCGGCTGCGGCCGGCAGCGGCGGCGTGGTGTTGCGGCGCCACTCCTGGAGATGCGAGGCAAGCGCGACCGCCACGGCGACCAGCATGGCCATGGCGCCAACCACCGGCAGGCTGCGATAGCCATAACCGGCATTGAGCATAGCGGCACCGAGCGAGGCGGCCAGCGCGATGCCGACATTGAAGCCGGCCGGGATGAGCGATGAGGCGAGGTTGGAGGCATCCGCCGTCCAGGTCAGGATACGGGTCTGGATCGGCGTGCCGATGGCGAAGCTGAGTCCGCCCCAGACAGTGATCGCCACGACCATCGGCACCGAGTATGGGCTGACGGCGTAAATGACGGCAAGTGTCACCGCCTGCATGAAAAGCATGGTGATGAGCGAGGGCATCAGTTTCCAGTCGGCAAGCCGCCCGCCAAGAAAGACGCCGATCGTCGCGCCGACACCGTTGAGCAGGAGCACCCAGGGCACCAGCCCCTCGTCGAGGCCGGTGATTTCAAGCAGCGTCGGCGTGATGTAGGTGAAGAGGCCGAACTGACCGATCATCAGCATCAGCATGAGGATCAGCGACGTCCAGACCTGCTGGCGTGCGAGCACGCGAACCTCGCTGCCGAAACTGACGGACTGGCGCGACGATCCCGTCTTGCGTGGGAGGAGGGCGGCCATGGCGGCGATGGAAACCACACCGAGCGCACACATCACCCAGAACGTCGCACGCCACCCCCAAATGTTGCCGATCGCCGTGCCGGCCGGCACGCCGATGACATTGGAGACCGTGAGGCCCGACAGGATGAGCGCAACGGCCATTCCGCGCTGGTCGTGGCGGACCAGGCCGACCGCGACCACCATCGCGACGCCGAAATAGGCGCCGTGCGCCACGGCCACCGCAATCCGCAACAGCAACATGGACGCGAAGTCGGGTGCAACTGCGCAAGCGGCCTGGCCGATGGTGAAGGCTGCGGCAAGGCCAAGCAGCAAGGCCTTGCGCGAAATCGTCTTGGTGGCGAGCGTCAATAGCGGTCCGCCGATTGCGATGCCGCCGGCGTAGCCGGAGACGAGGTAGCCGGCAGTTGGGATGGAGACGCCAAGGCCATCCGCCACCTGCGGCAGCACGCCGGCGATGACGAACTCGGTGGTGCCGAATGCGAACGCAGCGATGAACAGGGCGATGAGGGGAAGCATGACGCGGGAAGGCGATCCTTGAATGAGATGGCCTCAAATCACGAACGAGAGCCGCGGGCAATCCAGAAATTGTCGACGCCGCTTTAGGTTTTCTTGATCGGGCTGGCGCGACGGTTTTTCCTTCTCCCTTTGTTGTGGGAGAAGGACAAGGCTCCGGGATTACCCGGCCTTCAACCGCGAGCCGGTGAGCAGGCCGCGTTCCTCGAGCACGGGATAAGCCATCGAGGCGAGCAGCGAGTTGATCTGCTTCAGGTCGCGGATGGTGTCGAGATGGATGGAACTGGTCTCGACGCTCTTGGCGGTGCCATCGCGCAGCCGCACGAAATGGCTGGCGCTGGTTTCCTTCTCGCGGTCGCGCAGCCGGTCCTTTTCGAGCACCAGCTGGCGGGCGGTCTCCGGATCGCGCGAGACCAGCACGTTGAAGGCAAGCCGTGCGTTGGCGAGCACCGAGGCGTGGAAGGCGCAAAGCTCGCGCCAGCCTTCGGGCGTGAACTCCAGCCCGCGCTCGAGCTTCTTCCTGACGTGCACCAGCATGTTGCGCACGATGATGTCGCCGACCTGCTCGAGCTTGACGCAGGCGCCGATCAGCTCCTGGCAGCGCAACGCCTCGTCCTCGCTCAGCGGGTTCTTCGTGACCTTGGCCAGATAGAGCTTTATCGCTGCGTGCTTCTTGTCGACCCGGTCGTCGAGTGCGGCCAGCGCCTTGATCTTGTCGGCGTCGGCGCTCTCATAGAGCTCGATGATGCGCTTCAGCATGATCTCGACCGTCTCGCAGACCCGCACCACCTCACGGGTGGCGTTGGCCAGCGCCTGGCTCGGCACATCCAGCGCGCTGTCGTTGAGCGCGGACAGCTCGACGACGTCGAGCGCTTCGGCCGGCGCTGGTTTGGTCCCGAGCGCCACGATCTTTTCCGAAGCGCGGTAGACGAGGCCGGCCAGTGGCAGGCCGGCAACCAGGATCAGGATGTTGAACAAGATGTGTGCGTTGACGATCTGGTCGGGCACGGTGGCGCCGAGAAAGGCGACCGGCGGCTTCAACCACAGGAACATGATCAGCATGGCCAGAGAGCCCATCCCGCGCATCAGGAGATTGCCGATCGGTACGACACGCACGCCCGGCTCCGCATTGCGGGTGAGCAGCGGCGCGATGATCGACGAACCCAGATTGACGCCGAGCACCAGCACGATGCCGAGTTCGGGCGGGATGAAGCCACGGCCGGCGAGCGTCACCATCAGCAGCACCGCGGCGATCGAGGAATGAAACAGCCAGGTGACCAGCGCCGCCAGCAGATAGGCGGTGACCGGGTCGCCGGAGAAGTAATCGACGACGACCGGCATCAGCGTGCTCTGGCGCAGCGGCTCCGATGCCTGGCCGATCATCTCCAGCGACAATACCAGCAGGCCGATGCCGACCAGGATGCGGCCGAACTGGCGCCAGTCGCGCCGCTCGGTGGCCATGAACATAACGGTGCCGGCGACAAGACAGACCGGCACCAGCAGCGACAGGTCGAAGGTGAGCAGCTTGACCACCAGTGCCGAGCCGATCTCGGCGCCCCGCACCGCAAGCTGGCCCGATATGCCGCTGACGATGCCGGCGCCGGCGAAGGAGCCGACCAGCAAGGTGACGGCGGTGGAGCTTTGCAGCGCGATCGCCAGGCCGCAGCCGGCAAGAACCGCCATTAAAGGATTGCGCATGGTCGCGCGCAGCTTGTGGCGCAGCACATCGCCGTAGGCGCGCTCGACACCTGTCTTCACCAAGCGGGTGGCAAACAGCATCAGCGCCACCGCGCCGGCAAGATGCAGCAAAACGACCGAACCGCTCATATCAGGCTCGCATTCCGACAGGCGCCAGCGATACCGGCGCCGTGACGGCAAAAAGGCAAAAGAGGGGGGCGAATCAAGGGCATTGCAAGGGTCGATACTACTCCGATTACTTTTAGCCGGATAATAAATTTTGCCCAATTCGGCCGGCTGTTGGTGCGCGACAGGGTGTGTCGGAAATGGATGGATCGCAAAATGGTTGCATTGCCGGCCGGCTTCTGGATGGTGGCGCGGTCGAGTGCCGACGACCCCTTCAAATCCGGTTTAAGCTGAATGTTGAATTAGCTATCTTAAATACATGAAATCATTACAATAACGTAGTCCGCGTGTTCAGTTTCGGTTCATTCTTCGGGCTCTATTGCTTGGGCATCGACAACCAAAGGAGCACCCCCGTGATGAAACGCATCATTCTTTCCGCAGTCGCCCTCTCGATGCTGGCTGCCACGTCCCTGCAGGGCCAGGCAGCGCCGCTGAACGCGCCGAATGCACCGCAGTCGAACTACAGCCAGGTCGACTGGAACCAGCCCGGCAAGCATGTCGACGTCAAGAAGCGCGTCGTGGTGAAGAAGAAAGTCGTCGTGAAGAGAAACCACTGGCGCAGTGGTCAGAAATATTCGAGCTGAAAGCGCCACCAGCCGATCCGCGACTATCGGCACTATGGCCTGCGTCGTCCGGGCCGCGGCCAGGAATGGATCCGCGTCGGCAACGATTATCTCTTGGTGAGCGTCGTCTCCGGCATCATCTTCGGCGCGATTGCCGCGCACTGACCGTCAAAACGTCGATCGGCACTGCGCCGGACACATGAAAAGAAGGCGGTCCGCAACGACCGCCTTCTTTTTGCGCTGTGAAAACCGGGTATGGTCCGCATTAGGAGTCGTCGAGTTTCGCCGGCGTGATTATATGGAGGGCAAACGAGCCGTTCCCAATGCGCTTTCCACCTGCCTTCCTCGACGAGATACGCGACCGCGTGCCGATTTCATCGGTGATCGGCCAGCGTGTTGCGTGGGACAGGAAGAAGACCAACGCGCCGCGCGGCGACTATTGGGCGTGCTGTCCCTTCCATGGCGAGAAGAGCCCGTCCTTCCATTGCGAGGACAAGAAGGGCCGGTACCATTGCTTCGGCTGCTCGGTTTCGGGCGACCACTTCAAATTCCTGACCGAACTCGACGGGATGAGCTTTCCCGAAGCAGTCGAGAAGATCGCCGACATGGCCGGCGTGCCGATGCCGGTTCGCGATGCCGAGGAGGAACGGCGCGAAAAGGAACGTGCCAGCCTGACCGAAATCATGGAAATGGCGACTGCCTTCTTCCAGGAGCGGCTGCAGGGACCGGAAGGCGCAAAAGCCCGCGCCTATCTGCGCGACCGCGGGCTGACACCGGCAACGCAGCAGTCGTTCCGGCTCGGCTATGCGCCCGACAGCCGCAACGCGCTGAAGGAGCATCTTGCCGCCAAGGGCGTGCCCAAGGCCGATATCGAGGCATGCGGGCTGGTGCGCCATGGCGACGACGTCCCGGTCTCCTACGACTGGTTCCGCGACCGCATCATGTTCCCGATTCCGGATTCCAGAGGCAAGATAATCGCCTTTGGCGGGCGGGCACTGGCAGCCGATGCGCTCGCCAAATACATGAATTCGCCCGACACCGAGCTCTTCCACAAAGGCAATGTGCTCTACAATTTCGCTCGTGCGCGCCAAGCGCTGGGAAAGGGGGCGCTGGCCAAGGGTGGCACGGTCATCGCCGTCGAAGGCTATATGGACGTGATCGCGCTGGCGCAGGCCGGTTTCGAGAATGTCGTGGCGCCGCTCGGCACCGCGCTGACCGAAAACCAGCTCGAACTCCTGTGGCGGATGGCCGGTGAGCCGGTGCTGTGCTTCGACGGCGACCAGGCCGGACTGAAGGCGGCATGGCGCGCCGCCGACATGGCGCTGCCGGCGGTTCAGGCAGGCCGCTCGGTGCGCTTTGCGCTTCTGCCCGAAGGCAAGGACCCTGACGATCTGGTCAAGGCCGAAGGGCCGGACGCGTTTCGCGCCGTGCTTTCCGAGGCGCGGCCGCTCGCCGATCTTTTGTGGATGCGCGAAACGGCCGGCGGCATCTTCGACACGCCGGAACGGCGGGCGGAACTGGAAAAGACGCTGCGCGAACTGACCAGCCGCATCCGTGACGAGAGCTTGCGCTATCACTACCAACAGGAAATGCGCGAGCGGGTGCTAACCTTTTTCGGCACCCAGCGCGGCGCGCGGCAAGGCTATCAAGGGGGGCGCCAAGATGGGCGGCCCGGCGGGCGCTTTCAGGGCAAGGGCTCGGCTCCTGGCGGACAGTTCGCGCGCGGCGGCAATGCCGGTGGACGCACCGCGATCACCGAAAGCCTCGGCCGCTCGGCGCTTGTCAAGCGCGGCAGCGAGGGGATGTCGGTGCGCGAGGCGACGATCATCGCAGCTCTTGTGAATCATCCGGCGCTGATCGACGAGAATTTCGAACATGTCGAGTTCCTCGACCTCGCCAACACCGATCTGAAGCGATTGCATGCGGCCATTCTCGATGCGATGGCGCATGACATGGCCAACGACCGCGACGCGGTGATCGCGACGATCGAACGGGCCGGCTGCGGCGAGATCTGGGCGCGCGTGGTGGCGCTGATCAAACGGGCTCGGCAGTGGCCGGCGCTGGAAACAGCCGGACTTGACGATGCCCGCGACGCCTTCAGCCAGGCGCTCCACTTGCAGCGCAGCGCGCGCACCTTACATAAGGAGCTGAAACAGGCGGAAGCGGCGCTCGCCAGCGATCCCACAGACGAAAACTACCGGCATCTCGTCGAGATCCAGGCGCAATTTCGTGATGTGCAAGCAACGGAAGCGCTGATCGAAGGGTTCGGTGTGTCCTCGGGCAGGGCCGGGCGGGTGTAGGTCGAAGCTTACGAAAGAGTGAAAGTGCAGAACCGTGCTTGCGCGTCGAATCAGCCGCGGCGCTTTAAGTCGGGTAATTGATTCGCTTTTTTCATGCGAATCATGCGAGAGGCGCTTGACCTTCTGGCAGAATAACGGAATCAGGACGATTCGAAACGTTAACCCGCGCCGGCGTCGACGGAAATGCAGCGATGTGAGATACCGGTCACTGGACAGGCGGTCAGCCTGCCACAGATACCAGGGTTAATCTGGACTTAACGAGAGATGCAGTTACTGGCCCGGGGAAGCGCGTTCTAGAGCGAGCGCATCTGATTTAACCGGTACGGCAGCTTACGCGGCTTGATACTTGGCCGCTTGGAGAAAATAAAGAATGGCGACAAAAGAAAAGGAAGAGGTCGAGACCGAACGTGAAGGCGCCACTGATGGGCCTCTGCTCGACCTTTCCGACGATGCTGTCAAGAAGATGATCAAGGCCGCCAAGAAGCGCGGCTATGTCACCATGGACGAACTGAACTCGGTGCTACCCTCGGAGGAAGTGACCTCCGAGCAGATCGAGGACACGATGGCCATGCTCTCCGACATGGGCATCAACGTGGTCGAGGACGACGAGCAGGGCGAGGAGCCCGAAGCCGCCGACGCGGCTGCCGACGCCGAGGAAGACGCCAACGAGCTCGCCGAGCAGACCGGTACCGCCGTTGCCGCGACGACCACCAAGAAAGAGCCGACCGATCGCACCGACGATCCGGTTCGCATGTATCTGCGCGAAATGGGCTCGGTCGAGCTTCTGTCGCGCGAGGGCGAAATCGCAATCGCCAAGCGCATCGAGGCCGGCCGCGAGACGATGATCGCGGGGCTGTGCGAAAGCCCGCTGACCTTCCAGGCCATCATCATCTGGCGTGACGAGCTCAACGAATCGAAGATCCTGCTGCGCGAGATCATCGACCTCGAAGCGACCTATGCCGGACCGGAGGCCAAGCAGGCGCCGGTGGTCGAGCGGATCGAGGAAGCGAAGACCGAGGAAAAGCCGCGCCGTTCGCGCGAGGACGAGGACGACATCACCAATGTCGGCGGCGACACGCGCGGTCTGACTGATGACGATGAGGAAGACGAGGACGAAGCGAGCCTGTCGCTGGCGGCGATGGAAGCGGAGCTACGCCCGCAGGTGATGGAGACGCTCGACGTCATCGCCGACACCTACAAGAAGTTGCGCAAGCTGCAGGACCAGCAGGTCGAGAACCGGCTGGCTGCCGCCGGCACGCTGTCGCCAAGCCAGGACCGTCGGCTGAAGGAGCTGAAGGACCAACTCATCAAGGCGGTGAAGTCGCTGTCCTTGAACACGGCGCGCATCGAGGCATTGGTCGAGCAGCTCTACGACATCAACAAGCGCCTGGTGCAGAACGAGGGCAAGCTGTTGCGGCTGGCCGAAAGCTATGGCGTGCGCCGCGAGGAATTCCTGAAGGAATACCAGGGCTCGGAACTCGATCCCAACTGGACGCGCTCGATCGGCAATCTGACCTCGCGCGGCTGGAAGGAATTCACCAAGAACGAAAAGGACGCGATCCGCGACCTGCGCGCCGAGATCCAGAACCTCGCCACCGAGACGGCGATCTCGATTCTCGAATTCCGCAGGATCGTCAACCAGGTGCAGAAGGGCGAGCGCGAAGCCGCGATCGCCAAGAAGGAAATGGTCGAGGCCAATCTGCGCCTCGTCATTTCCATCGCCAAGAAATACACCAATCGCGGCCTGCAGTTCCTCGATCTGATCCAGGAAGGCAATATCGGCCTGATGAAGGCGGTCGACAAATTCGAGTACCGTCGCGGCTATAAGTTCTCGACCTATGCGACGTGGTGGATCCGGCAAGCGATCACGCGCTCGATCGCCGACCAGGCGCGCACCATCCGCATTCCGGTGCACATGATCGAGACAATCAACAAGATCGTACGCACCTCGCGCCAGATGCTGCACGAGATCGGCCGCGAGCCGACGCCGGAAGAATTGGCGGAAAAGCTCGCCATGCCGCTGGAAAAAGTGCGCAAGGTGCTGAAGATTGCCAAGGAGCCGATTTCGCTCGAAACGCCGGTTGGCGACGAGGAGGATTCGCATCTCGGCGATTTCATCGAGGACAAGATGGCGATCCTGCCGATCGACGCGGCGATCCAGGCCAACCTGCGCGAGACGACGACGCGGGTGCTTGCTTCGCTCACCCCGCGTGAAGAGCGGGTGCTCAGAATGCGCTTCGGCATCGGCATGAACACCGACCACACGCTGGAGGAAGTCGGTCAGCAATTCTCGGTCACCCGCGAACGCATCCGCCAGATCGAAGCCAAGGCGTTGCGCAAGCTCAAGCATCCCAGCCGCTCGCGCAAACTGCGGAGCTTCCTCGATAGCTAATGCCGGGTGACGGATAAGCAATTTAAAGGGCGCTGCGGCGCCCTTTTTCGTTCGCCAGGAATTGTCTTGCCCGACGGTGCGGTTGTTGTTGCAGCACACCTGCTGTGAGAGGATAATCTCGTGTCGGATGCATTTTCTGGGCGACAAACCCGGATGCCCGCCCCGGCAGTGACGCCGTGCTCCGAGGCCCCGGAGGGAGGTGTGCATGACAAACTATATCGTGTTGATCAACTGGACGGAGCAGGGCGCCAAAAATGTGCGCGAGTCGCCGAAGCGGCTCGATGCCGCCAAGAAGCTGCTGGGAGACATGGGTGGCTCGTTCAAGGCGTTTTATCTCACCATGGGCGAATGCGATATGGTGGCGATCGTCGAAGCGCCCGACGATGCGGTGCTCGCTCGTTTCTCGCTGATGCTGGCGACAGGCGGCAATGTGAGGACGCGGACGCTCAAGGCTTTCCCGGAACTGGCCTATCGCGAGATCATCGCCTCGCTCGGCTGAAGCGTTGCGCGGCTACAGATCCGCGCAAGCTGCCGAGTTTCGGATATCGGACGACCGGGCGCCGCTTGGCGGCGCCCGGCCAGTTTGGTCCGAAATGTATGCGGGGCGAAGGTACTTCCCGGATACTCCGCGCAGCACTTCAACTCGCGTCTCTAAACACATGCCCAAGCCTCTGCTGACCATCTGGTACAACACCCGCTGTTCGGTTTGCGATGCCGGCATCAGCCGGCAGAAGCGGCGGCTGATCGAGGCGATCAAGACCGGGCGGATCGCGTTTCGCGACATCAATGCCGAACCGACGGCTCTGGCCGGATACGGCGTGTCGCTGGAGGACATCCGCTACCGGCTGCACGCAACCGATGCGGACGGCAAACTGCTGGTCGGCGTCGACGTCGCAATTGCCGTCTGGCTAAGAACGCCGGGCGAGGGCTGGCTGGCAGCGCTGTTCGGCAACCGCACCGTGCTGCCGCTGACGCGCTATGCCTATGATCGCTTCGCCGATCTTCTCTATGCCTGGAACCGGCGCAAGGGCCGCTGGTAAGCGGCACAGACATCCTGTTCGTCGAAGGCCCGGAGCTGCCCCGGGCCTTTTGGGACTCCGGAGAGGTTCAGCCCACTGCCTTAGCCGCAAACGCGCACTTTAAACCGGAATTACGTTACATCTTAAGATATATCTTGACTTAATCACCTCGCCTGGCTAACTAAGATATATCGTAAGACATAACTCAAGGAGCAGGGCAATGCACGGACATCATCATTTCGGCGAGCATGCCGAGCGCGTTTTCATGCATATGGCCGGTAAGTTCGGTGGTCGTGGCGGCGGCTTCGGCCCATTGGGCCACGGGATGAGGGGCGGCGGGCGCGGCGGTCCGGGCGACATGTTCCGCGCCGGGCGCATGCTGGCCGACGGCGATCTCAAGCTGATCACGCTGTCGCTGCTGGCCGAGGCGCCGCGCCACGGCTACGACATCATCAAGGCGCTGGAGGAACGCACCAGCGGCGTCTACAGCCCGAGCCCGGGCGTGGTCTATCCGACGCTGACCTTCCTGGAAGAGGCCGGCTATGCCGTCTCGTCGGCGGAAGGCAACAAGAAGGTGTTTTCGATTACCGAGGCCGGGCAGGCGCACCTTAATGACAATCGAGAGATGATCGACCATGTGCTCGACCATCTCGAGCGTTTCGGCCGCAAGATGGCAAAGGCGCGCGACTGGTTCGGCTGGAACGACGATGGCGAGGATGGCGGACGTCGCGGCCGCGGCCGTTCGGAAAAGCGCGACGAATTCCGCGCCGTGCGCCACCGGCTGCGCGCAGCCCTCGGCGACATCGTCGACGCGCCCGCTGAAAAACAGGCCGAGGCGATTGCGATATTGGAAGGAGCCGCCGAAGCCCTCGAAGCGCTGTCGCGCGGCTGACTTCCGAGGCCGGATGCGGCCCTTGCCCGTTTGCCTAAGGACCGCTAGTGAAATCATCCTGCACCACGCTATGTGATGTAGGATGATTGCCGTTGGAGGGCGCTCCCATGTCTTTTCTGAAACGTCTTTTCGGTGGCGGCGGTGACGCGGGCGAGCCAAAGAGTGGTGCACCGGCAAAGCGGATCGAGCACAAGGGATTTTTGATCAGCGCCACGCCCTACAAGGCGGAAGGCCAATACCAGACCTGCGGCGTAGTTTCTAAGGAAATCGACGGCGTGATGAAGGAGCACAAATTCATCCGCGCCGACCGTTTTGCCGGGCTCGACGACGCCGTCGACATCTCGATCAAGAAGGGCATCCAACTCGTCGACGAGCAGGGCGAGAAGATGTTCGGGTAGCCTAGCGGCGGCGCTGCGAGCGCGACTTGCGGAACCGTCCGCGCGCAAGCTCTTCGATTGCCAAATTGCGTGCTGACCGGCTCCGATGCGGCCGCGTCAGGTGACAAATGCAAAAAGGCAGGCGCCCGGCGCCTGCCTTTTTCGGTTCTGATACCAGTTGTTCGCTCTCTACGCGGCAGCGGCAACCGTTGCGGCCGTGGCCACCGCTGAATCCACCTTGGCTGACGCCTTGGCCAGAGCGGCCGAGACGGCCTCGGGGCCCATGCCGACGCCCTCGATGCGGATGACTTCGACGTCGGTCATGCCGATGAAGCCAAGCACGCTGCGCAGATAAGGGATGGCGTGGTCCATCTGCACGGCAGCGCCTTCCGAATAGATGCCGCCCGAGGCGAGGACGATGTAGACCTTCTTGCCGGTGACCAGGCCCTTCGGGCCATTCTCGCCATAGGCAAAAGTCCTGCCGGAGCGGGCGACGTGATCGACCCAGGACTTCAGGGTCGACGAGATGCCGAAATTGATGAAGCCGGTGGCCAGGATGATGGTGTCGGCGGCGAACAGCTCGTCGAGCACGGCGTCGGACACGCCGACGACCTCGGCTTGGCGCGGGGTACGGGATTCAGCCGGCGTATAGATGCCGGCTGAATAGTCCGGATCGATGTGCGGCAGCGGGTTGGCAACGAGGTCACGCACGACAAGCTTGGCCGAAGGATCGACGGTAACGAGCTTCTCGGCCAATTCGGTGGCGATGCGGGTCGAGTGCGAGGCGTTGCCACGCGGGCTCGAGATGACAAGAAGAATGGACATGGCGGGCTCCAGGGTTGGATGAATTGTCCCGCCAGATATGGGCTCACCGACCCATTTGAAAAACTGGGATATTTTCTATATGATCCATCCAGATATTAGATGGAAAAAGCGCATGCACCCCAACCCAACACTCGACCAACTGCAGATTCTGGTTACGGTGGCCGACACCGGCAGTTTCTCCGCCGCCGGCCGCAAGCTCAACCGGGCGCAATCGGTCATCAGCTATGCCATCGCCAATCTCGAGGCGCAGCTCGGGCTGAAGCTGTTCGAGCGCGAGGGTACGCGCGAGCCGCAACTGACCGAGATCGGCCGGGCGATGCTGGAGGACGCGCGACGCATGACCGGTGTGCTGCAGCGCATCCGCTCGCGCGTCGACGGCTACCATCAGGGGCTGGAGGCCGAGGTGGCGCTGTCGGTCGATGCGGCACTGCCCTCACCGGTGCTGGTGCGGGTGCTGAAGGCTTTCGAGGCTCAGTTTCCGACCGTGATGCTGCGCCTCCATATCGGCACGCTCGGCCTGATCCCCGATCATGTCGTCAGCGGGCAAGCCGATCTCGGTGTTGGCGGCCTGCTGGGCGAGGTCGACGTCCACCTTGTGCGCATCGGCTTCATGTCGATGGTTCTGGCCGCGGCGCCAGGCCACCCGCTGGCGCTGCTGCCGAAGCCGGTGGCGATCGAGGAGGTGCGCGAACACACCCAACTCGTTGTCACCGACCAGTCCGAGCGCACCAAGGGGCGCGACTTTGGCGTCTTTGCCTACCGCACCTGGCGGCTGACGGATCTGCGCACCAAGCATATGCTGATGCGTGAGGGGCTGGGTTGGGGCGGGCTGCCGCGATGGCTGATCGCCGATGATCTGGCGAGTGGCCGGCTGGTGGAACTCGACCTCGAGCCTTACAGCGAGGTGCGTTCGCCGCTGTTTGCCATGCATCGCACCGACCGAAGCCCGAAACCCGCGGCAGCTTGGCTGATCGATCAGTTCAAACGGCAGCTCGGCTGCTTCAACGAGTTCGAGCCGGGCCAGGTGCCTGGGGATGAGTCGGAGACAGTCCATCGATAAGGGCGACAAGCACCTCGCGATAGGGGCCGGTTTCGGCGCCGGCCTCGATAGCGAGCGCCGCCCGATCAAAGGCGGCGGCAAGCAGCGCGGTCAGTGCCTCCACCGGCAATCTCGTCATGGTCTGCGCGCGCATCGCCGCGACGAGGCCCTCGCGCAAGGAACGGTTGCCGTGGCGGTTATCGATGTCGTCCATTGCGGCGCGGCCGAGCACGGCCGGTCCGTCGAGCAGCAGCAGCCGGGTGCGGCCAGGTGCGCGCATGGCGGCAAGGTAGGCATCGGAACCGGCGATCAGCGCGTCACGGGCAAACAGTGAGGGCGGCGAGGCGCGCTCTATCTCTTCCGCCACAGCCGCCGCCTCTTGCTCGACCACCGCGGCAAACAGCGCCTGCTTGTCGGCAAAGTGGTGGTAGAGCGCGCCGCGCGTGACGCCGGCCGCTGCAACGATCTCTGGCGTGCCGGTCTCCGCATAGGATTTCTCGGTGAACAGTTTTCGCGCCGCGGCGATCAGGTCGGCGCGCGTCGCTTCGGTGCGATCGCGGTTGGAGCGGCGCGCGGGTTCCTGTTGCATACGTGCAGCCTGTATGTTAATAGAATTTACATGCAGACTGTATGTTATTTGACGGGAGAAGGAAAGATGAAGACGACGAGCTATTATCCGGTGCTGATGACGGGCGACGTTGCCGGCACGAAGGCCTTCTATATCAACCACTTCAGTTTCAAGCCGCTGTTTGCGAGCGACTGGTATGTGCATCTGCAGTCGGCCGAGGATCGCCGGGTCAATCTCGGCATCGTCCAAGGCGACCACGAGACGATACCTGAGGAGGGGCGTGGCCGAACGTCGGGGCTGCTGATCAATTTCGAGGTCAAGGATCCGGACGCGGTCTACGAACGGATCCTGGCCGCCGGCCTGCCGATCCTGCGGTCCTTGCGCGACGAACCCTTCGGCCAGCGTCATTTCATCACCAAAGACCCCAATGGCGTGCTGATCGACGTGATTAAGCCGATCCCGCCGAGCGCGGAGTTCCTGGCGCAGTTTGTTGAAGGGTGACGGGAGCCTGAACGACGCCCCCCGACAGGAATTGTCGGCAAGAGGTGAGGGGACGACTCGGGCCGCGTGACCGGGCGGGCATTCGCGGTCTATGGTGAGCTTGGCAACCCTGGGCCCATTCCATGCGTGAAATCTGCCTTGTCCGCGCACCCTCAAACCTTGGCCTGCGCCCGCTGAGGCCAGGTCATATACCGGGGACGTGGCGTGCGCCGCAGGCGTTGACCGAAGCTGGCTTGATCGACAGGCTTTCGCCCCTCAAAGTGGTTGATCTTGATCGGCCCTGCTATAGCACGGAGCCACAGCCGGGCACCCGGCTGCGCAACGGCAACGCGCTACGCAGCTTCAATCTCGGACTCGCTGAAGTTGTTGCCGGCGCGCTGGGACGAGGCGAGTTCCCGCTGGTCGTCGGCGGCGACTGCGCGGTTCTGCTTGGCGCGCTGGCCGCTGCCCGGCGATCTGGTCCCGTGGCGCTGGTCCATGTCGACGGCCACAGCGATTTCCGCCATCCGGGCAACTATGACATCAACGCTGCACTCGGCTCGGCCGCCGGCATGGACCTTGCCCTCGCCACCGGACGTGGCGAGCCGTTGCTGACCGACTGGCCTGACATCGCAAGCCCCCTTGTTGTGGACGAGCAGGTGATTCAGATCGGCGAACGCGAGAACCGCGACCCCGACTTCGCCTGGCCTGACATCAATTCGACCGCGATGACGCTGATCGACGTCTTTGCCGTGCGAGATCTTGGCGCGGCAAAGGTCCTGGACAAGACCTGGACCACGCTGGCGCGAACCGGCTGGCCCTATTGGGTGCATTTCGACGTCGATGCGCTCGATCAGACGGTGATGCCGGCGGTGGATTCACCAGGCAGTCCCGGCATCGATCCCGACGATCTCGTCGCCATTCTCGCGGCGCTGGTAGCGGATCCGCGCTGCACCGGAATGGATATGACCATTTTCGATCCTGACCTCGATCCGACCGGAGAGCTGGCCGTGCTGCTGGTTTCGCTGCTTGGCCAGATCTATGCGCCGCGATAATCGTTAGCTTCGCGCCACCGGCATCACCTTGACCTGAGTAATGCCGGAGCGGCGCACCACCGTGCACAGGGTGTCGCGGCCGATGCGCTCGGCGTCGAGCAGGCGCACCAGATCGTCGACGCCGGTGACCGGGCGTCCGTCGATGGCGGCGATGATGTCGCCTTCCCTGAGCCCGGCCTTGGCCGCCGGGCTGTTCGCCTCGACGCTGCGCAGGCGCACCGCCGTGCTGCTCGACACTTGCGACAGCAGGGCGGCGCGGCGCGGCAGGTTTGTCGTGTCGGCCGAGACGCCGATGAAGGCGCGGCGGACGCGGCCGAAGCGGATGATCTCCGAAATGACGAAATTGGCGGTGTTGGACGCAACCGCGAAGGCGATTCCTTGCGCACCATGGATCATGGCGGTGTTGACGCCGATGACCTCGCCCGCCGACGACACCAGCGGTCCGCCGGAATTGCCGGGGTTGAGTGCTGCGTCGGTCTGGATGACGTCGTCGATCAGCCGGCCGGTGGAGGCGCGCATCGAGCGGCCGAGCGCCGAGACGACGCCTGATGTGACGGTCCATTCGAAGCCGAGCGGGTTGCCGATGGCAATGGCGATCTGGCCGCGCCGCAGACGCTTGGAATCGCCGAGCGGCGCGATATCGGCAAAGCTGCCGTCGGCACGCACCAGCGCGATGTCGGTGTCGGGGTCGCGGCCGAGAACACGGCCTTCTCTGGAGACGCCGTCCGGCATGGTGACGCGGACGGTGCGGGCATCGCCGACGACGTGGAAGTTGGTGACGACCAGCCCGTCCGGCGTGAGGACGAAGCCGGAGCCTTGGCCGCCGGCACCACCGATGCGCTCGATGCGGCAGACGGCGGGACCGATGCGGTCCACGGCATCGGCGACCGTTGCCGAATAATCATCGAGCAGCGCATCGTCGAATTGCAATTGCTGGGCGGGAAGGGACATGGCAGGGCTCCGTGTCTTTAGAGCAAGATGAAGGATGCCTATATGTGCGGAGCGGCCGGATCGGCCGCGACCTGACCAGATGGCCAGTCCAACGCCCAACTAGCCGTCAGGCGAGTACCCGCGAACGCGCTGCCGAGCGATATCTGGGTTAGAGCGACGAGCGTCCATTGGACGCTCAAAGTACGCTCTAAGACTTTGAGTTCTCGCATCGTGCTTTCCGAAACTCGATTCCGATTTTCGGGCCGATGCGATAAAAGGCCAGGAGACCAACATGAGCGACTTCAATCTGAGCGCATTTTCCGACGCCATCGCCGATATCGCCGCCGCGGCGGCGCCGGCGACGGCGAGCTTCGCCACGCATCAGCATCGCACCGCGACCGCCTTCCATTGGCGCGACGGCTATTTTATCGCTGCCGAGGAGGCGGTGGAGGCCGGCGAGGAGATCGAGATGACGCTTTCTTCGGGCGACAAGGTGAAGGCTGAGCTGGTCGGCCGCGATCCATCCACTGGGACGGCCCTTCTGAAGCCGACCGGCGCGCCGGACGTGCCGTCGCTGGCCAAGGCAGGCACGGTGCGGCCGGGCCATCTCGCCATCGCCATCGGCAATAGCGACGGTGCGGGGCTCGCCGCATTCGGCACGGTCGGTGAGGTCGGTCCGGCCTGGCGCTCGATGCGCGGCGGCACGATCGACCGGCGCATCAATCTGGCCGTCAATGCCGGCGGCCGTTTCGAGGGCGGCCCGGTGCTCGACGCCAAGGGCGCACTGATCGGCATGCTGCTGTTCGGGCCGCGCCGGCGGGCGATGGTCATGCCTTATGAGACTATCGAGCGGGCGGCAGCGACGCTGCGCGAGAAGGGCCATGTCGCGCGCGGCTATCTCGGCGCCGGCCTGCATCCGATCCGCAACGGCGACACGCATGGCGCGATGGTGATGAGCCTCGACGATAATGGCCCGGCGAAGGCCGCCGGCCTGCATCTTGGCGACATCATCGTGTCGTGGAACGGCGAAGCCGTGCATGGCCCGCGCGACCTGATCCGCAGGCTCGGGCCGGACAGCGCCGGCGCGTCGGTGACGCTCGGCGTGGCACGCGGCGGCGAACGGCGCGATGTCGTGCTGACCATCGGCGAAAAGCCGCTGAACTGAGAAGATCGATGGCAAGTCACGGGCTCACGGGGCGGCGGCTGACGGTGCTGATCGCGCTCGATGACGCCGTACGTGCCGAACACCTGTCCACGGCCCTTGCCGCGACTGACGATCTGCTGCCGATTGTGGCCGGCAAAAGCGATAGCGGCGACAGAGCCGATGTCGCGATCATCGATGATAATATCCTGGAAAGAGAAGCCCTGGAGGGCGGACGGCTGGAAGGTGCGGCCACCGATCCCGCGATACCCCAGGTGCTCTTGTCTCAACGAGGCAGGCGGCAGCGGCCCGCCGATACCGTGTTTGCCGTGCTGCCGGCGGCAGCGGACGATCTGCTGATCGCTGCTGCCGCGCGGCTGGCGGCGGCTGGCTACCGGATTTCGGGCGAGGGCCGCCCCTTGTCCGATCGGCATGACGATTTCGCTTTCCATGACGACGACCTCTCCGACGAGGAGCCGATCGACGACAGGACCGAGCGGCCGGCGCTTTCGCCGCGCGAGAGCGAAGTGCTGGTGCTTTTGGCCGAGGGCGCGCCCAACAAGGTGATCGCGCGGCGCTTGAACATTTCCGTGCACACGGCGAAGTTCCACGTCGCGGCCATCCTGATCAAGCTAGGTGCGGCCAACCGCACCGACGCGATCGCCATCGCCATGCGGCGAGGCTTGGTGCTGGTCTAATTTGTCGTTCCAAAGCCTACGCAGCGTAAACTACATCCGGCGTGTTGGGCCTTGCGCGGCACGCAACCGCCGCGCAAGGATCACGCCTATGATGTTGCGAGGGAGGCGGAAGACATGTCGCTCAAGGGAAAGACGCTGTTCATCTCCGGCGGGTCGCGCGGCATCGGGCTGGCGATCGCACTGCGCGCTGCGCGCGACGGCGCCAATGTGACGATCGCGGCCAAGACCGCCGAGCCTCATCCAAAGCTGCCAGGTACGATCTACACGGCGGCTGAGGAGATCGAGCAGGCCGGCGGCAAGGCCTTGCCGATTTTGTGCGACATACGCGAGGAGGAGCAGGTGGCCGAGGCGGTCGCCCGGACCGTCGAAAAATTCGGCGGCATCGACGTCTGCATCAACAATGCTAGCGCCATCCAACTCACCGGCACGCTGGAAACCGATATGAAGCGCTACGATCTGATGCACCAGATCAACACCCGCGGCACGTTCCTGGTTTCCAAAATGTGCATTCCGCACCTGAAGTTGGCTGACAATCCTCACATCTTGAATCTAGCGCCGCCGCTCGACATGAAGGCCAAATGGTTCAAGAACCATGTCGCCTATACGATGGCCAAATTCGGCATGTCGATGTGCACGCTGGGCATGAGCGCGGAGTTCGCCAGGGACGGCATCGCCGTCAATTCGCTGTGGCCGATCTCGACTATCGACACGGCAGCGGTGCGCAATCTCCTGGGCGGGGCGACAGTGGCGGCGATGAGCCGTTCGCCCGATATCATGGCCGAGGCCGCGCATGCGATCCTGCTCAGGCCGTCGCGCGAAGCCACCGGCAATTTCTACATCGACGAGGAGGTGCTGCGCGCCGAGGGCGTCAGCGATTTTTCGATCTATGCGCCGGGCGCGACAGGCCCGCTTGCCGGTGACTTCTTCGTGCCCGACGAGGTTTTCGCGAATTCGGAAACCAACATCAAAAGTATTTACTGACCGGCACGGACGCCGTTCTCAATCCTCAGCCTTCTTGGCTTTGAGGCGGAGGGCCATCGTGAGGAATTGTCTGGGCCTCGCGTAAGGCTTGGGTTCTCCACCGAAGCCGGAAACAAAACCCCGCCGGCGAGGGGGTACCGGCGGGGCTCATGTGTCCCGCTGGAGTCGGGACAGGGCAGGGAAGCCCTAGCCAGAATCTGGGGTGGACGACCTCGCGATTCAATGCCTGGCTAAAATCGCGACGTACATTCTCCTTCAACCTCGGCTCATTGCCGGAAATCGCCCATCCCGGTGAAAGCGGGTGGGCTACGTCTTCCCGTATAGATTCCAGAAACCAGTTCAGGTTTCTGGAATCGTTGCTTTTAAGGTGGCCATGGTTTTTTACGAAAAACGGTTTCCGCTCTATACTTTGCTGACTTTCGGTTCGGGACCATGGCCTAATTCGCACTGGCGACCGGCGCCACCAGCGAGGTGATGCGGCGGATGGCGACGCGACGGTTCTCGCGCTCAGGCTCCGGCGTATCGACCTTGAGATATTCCTCGCCATAGCCCTGTGTCGTCAGGTTCTCCGGCGGGATGCTGAAGGCATTGGTCAGGGCTTCGGCGACAGCCTCCGCGCGACGGTCGGACAGAGCGAGGTTCGCCTCCGGCCTGCCGACGGCATCGGTATGGCCTTCGATCAGGAAGGTTTCCGCCGGGTTCTTCTCCAGCAGCTTCTCCATGGCGCTGGCGACGCCTTCCAGTTTCTGCACCTCGGTTTCGGGGATCGAGGCTGAACCGAATTCGAAGTTCAGCGTGTCGAGGTCGATGCGGCGGGCGATGTCGCGCACGCGGGCCGAGCGCTTGACCTCGTCGATCGAGTAGAGGCGCTGAACCCTCTCCACCGGCGGCTGTTCGAGGAAGGCATAGTAGTCGTCTGGATCCTCGACCTCTTCGGAATCCAGAATGTACTCCTCGCGCGAAATGTCGATCCGAATCGGCGGCAGATCGTCGCCCGGATCGCGCCAGTCGCCATCGTCGTCATAGTACCGCTCGTCGACATAGCTCAGGACATATTCGCGTCCGTCGGGCGCGATGCGTGAACGCTGGATGACGTCGCCGTAGCGGTTGCGGATGGTGACGATCTGGATTCCGTTGTCACGCTCGACGATTTCCCGGGTGCGATCGCCCGACAACTCCTCATAGTAGACGTTCCTCGCGCCACGGCGCATGCGCGGTGTATCGTCGCTTTCCACGATCGTCTGGTTGTTGAACTGTAGGATAACGCGGTCGCCGAGTTCCCTGACGACGTCGACCCCTTGCGGACGCCGACGGCGGCGAATGTCCTCGACGTCAGGCACACGCTCAACGCGTTTGCCCTTTTCCTCCGTCACCGGAACCATCTTCTCAAGCTTGATCGCCTGCTGGGCCGTCCTGTCGTCGGTGGGTGGCGGTCCCTGGTCGACCGGAGCCGGCTCCGGGGCTTCCGCCTGCTCGCCGTCCTGCTGAGTGGGCTGACCACCCGCGTCCTGGCCGCCCGTCTCTTGCGCGTTGTCCCTGCCGCCCTTGCGCTTGCGCCTGGCATCCTTCTGGCTGTCGAACACGGGAACCGCGTTTGGATCGGACGCTTCGCCCTGGACCGGAGCTTCGCCTTGGGCCGGCGCAGCCTGTTGGCCATCGGCGGGCTGTTCGCCGATTGTGGGCTGCTCTTCCGTCACCGGCCGTTCGCCGATAGGCTTCTTGCGACGTTCCTTAGCCTGCTCCCGGGGCTTTTCGCCCTCAGCCGGAGCCGCTTGCTGGTCGGTCGGAAGCGGCTCGCCCTGCTCGCCGGCGGGCGTTTCCTTCCTGGCTGGCTGTTCGGCTGGCGCAGCCTCGATCTGCTGATCCTGGTTCCGCTTCTTGCGCGGCCTGACCTGCTCATTGTCATTTGCAGGTGCGGGCTTCTCGCCTTCCGCCGCCTGTTCGGCAGGCTCTTCGGAAGGTGCCGTTTCGATCTGCTGTTGCTGGTCGCGCTTCTTTCTGCGGGGTTGCTCTTCGGCCGGGGCGGCCTGTTCGGCCGGCGCTGCTTCGATCTGCTGTTGGTCGCGCTTCTTCCTGCGCGGTTTTTGCTCTTCGGCCGGGGCGGCCTGTTCGGCCGGCGCTGCTTCGATCTGCTGTTGTTCGCGCTTCTTCCTGCGCGGTTTTTGCTCTTCGGCGGGGGCGGCCTGTTCGGCCGGGGCTGATTCGGTCTGCTGTTGTTCGCGCTTCTTCCTGCGCGGTTTTTGCTCTTCGGCCGGGGCCGCCTGTTCGGCAGGGGCTGATTCGGTCTGCTGTTGCTGCTCGCGCTTCTTCCTGCGTTGATTGCCCTGCTCGTCCCCGGAAGGCGCGGCCTGCTCCGTGGGAGCCGATTCAGCCTGCCGCTCGCGCTTCTTGCGCGGCTTCTGCTCCGGTTCCGCCTGCTGTGGGCAGTCTTCCGCCGACTCGCCTTCGGGGCAATTCGATTGCGCCAGGATCAAGGGTGTTGCGGTACGCTGCGGCGGTTCGAAAGCGGCGCTGCCCTGCAACGGGAATGCGCCCAACGGCGCGGACGCCATCAGCAGGCCAAGTGCCGTGCCTGCCAGAATCCGTGGTTGGCGTTTCATTAGAAATCCTCCTTTTGGCGTCCCATCCCGGCCCAAACTGTTCATCAACCGGATTGGTTCCGGTTAGCAGGCATTAACGGCCACGAACGGCGATTGGCCGGCGTTTTGAAGGCGACTTCGTGTCATTCCTATGGTGCCGGCCTATGGTGCCGGCCGGCTTTGCGTCTGTCGCGTGCTTGACCTTGACGCCAGCGGGGGCCACATCCCGTCAATGGAAACGCCGTTCTGGAAAACCAAGACGCTCGAAGCGATGACCCCGGCCGAGTGGGAATCGCTTTGCGACGGCTGCGGCAAATGCTGCCTGTCGAAACTCGAGGACGAAGATACCGGCGAGATCTACTGGACGAGCGTCGGCTGCCGGCTGTTCGACGCCGAAACGTGCCGCTGTTCGGACTATGCCAACCGGCTGGCGCGCGTCCCGGACTGCGTCGGGCTGACGCCGCAGAATGTGCGCACCATCAGCTGGCTGCCGAAGACCTGCGCCTACCGGCTGGTCGCCGAGGGCCACGATCTCTACTGGTGGCACAGGCTGGTGTCGGGGAGTGCCGAGACGGTGCATGAGGCCGGCATCTCGATGCGCGGCCGGGTCAGCGCCAGCGAGACCGATCTTGCCGAGCCGGACGACTATTTCGAGCACATGCTGGACGACGAGCCTTAGGGGAGCCTCGAGCCAGGGCCCGGAACCGGCTGCGCGACAGGGCGTTTCTATCCAGATTGTTCAAAACCGGCTAGATTGTTCAGAACCGGCCAGTTGTTCAGAACCGGAATTGGAGAAACCGCGAAATTACCTCTTGTTGCCACATGAACCCAATATGAACGGCTGGTTCGCAAAAAGTTCAGATACGCCGGCGCATTCTCCTCCTCGGTTCGACCAAGACACACCGGTTCGATCAAGACACACCGGTTCGATCAAGACAGGCGGAAGCCCTCAACAAGGAGAGAAGACAATGTTCAACACGATCAAGACGGCGGCCCTTTCGGCGCTTATCGGCCTCGGCACGCTTGCCGCTATCCCCGCCACCGCCCAGGCGGACAGCATCTATCTCGGCTTCGGCAACAACGACGATCCGCGCGTCGGCGTCTATACCGGCGACGACGATTATTTTTATCGCGAGCGCCGCCGCGAACGCGACTGGCGCCGGTCCTGCTCGCCGAACCGTGCCCTCTATAAGGCCGAGCGCATGGGTCTGCGCCGCGCGCGTATTATCGACGTCAGCCGCCGCACGGTTAAGGTCGCGGGCCGCCAGTACGGCGACCGCGTGGTGATCGTGTTCGCCAATGAGCGCGGCTGCCCGGTGATCTACCGGTAGACGTTCATCTTCGGTAAACGTTCGGCACGTTGCCGACCGGCACCGGCCTTCTTGTTTAGGCATAATCTTTCGAAAACCGGTTCCCACTTTTCGGGATCATGCTCTGGTAGCAGAGCCCCTTTCGGCCAGGGTGGAAAGGTGCGGCTCGAAAAAACCCCGGAGGATCAGTCCTCCGGGGTTTTTCATACAGCAGATCGATGTTGCCGGTTGCCCGCGCTTCGACAGCGCCGAACCACGGGTTCAAGCGGCGGTCACTTCAACTCGAAAGTGACGGTGACCTGCACTGTGTAGGAATTCTCCCCAGCCTGCACCGGAACCGATTCGCGGGCCGCGTCGAAGGCCTTGGCGTTCATCGGTATCGGCGGCGGCGCGACATTCTGGTCGGTGATTTCCAGCACCCGCCCGATGCTGACGCCGGCGGCTTCAGCCAGCGTCTTTGCCTTGGCCATGGCGTCGGCGACCGCCTTCTTGCGGGCTTCGGTGAGAGTTGCAGCCGGATCCTCGTTGGAAAACGAGATGCCGCCGCCCTGGTTGACGCCGAGCGATACCGCCTTGTCGAGAATCTCGCCTGTCTTGTCGATGTCGCGGATTCGCACCGAAAGCGTATTGGTCACCTGATAGGCGATGAGTTCGGCTTCCTGACTGCCGTCAGGCTTGTTGGCGTAGTTGTAGCGCGGGCTGATCTGGATGCCGGCTGTCTGCAGGTCGCGCTCCTTGATGCCAGCCGACTTCATAGCGGCGATCACGGAGGCCATGGCGTCGTTGTTGGCATCGAGCGCGGCACGCGCAGTCTTTGCCTCGCGCATGACGCTGAGCGTCAGCAGCGCCAGATCGGGGGCCGCGGTCGCTTCACCTTCGCCGGTGACGACGATGCGGGGCGCGGGCGGCGAATCGGTCGCGCCGGCCATCGCCGGAAACGCGATTGCGGCGGCGAGCGCCAAGGGCAAAAGACGTCTAGTCATAAAAATCTCCTCGGTCTGCGATCCAATCGCGCTTGTCGACTACCGCATCGGCCCGAAAATCGGAATCGATTTCGGAAAGCACGATGCGCAGATTCAAAGCGTTAGAGCGTACTTTGCGCGTCTAAGTGGACGCATGTCGCTCTAATGTCCGAATATGGGCTGATTTGGACGATCTCGGCCAGCCAGTTCGGAAAGCCTTGTGCGATTCGGGGAAAAACATTAATCCAGCCGCGTGTGGGGCCTGTAGCTCAATGGTTAGAGCCGGCGGCTCATAACCGCTTGGTTGGGGGTTCGAGTCCCTCCGGGCCCACCATAACCTTTGATTTCATTGATTAAAAGTGCCCTCGGCCCAAAACGTTTTGGGCCCATTATGGGCCCAAGGAAAGGCCGTGGCCCCGGTTGGTTCCGACTCGATTTGGTTATTTGACAATGCGGAGGTTTGTCCGCCGCTTCATGGCGTCGCGTTTGGCCTCGCGCTCGTTGATGGCACGAGCAATATCAACCGCGATCCGCTTCTTATTGGCCTCGCGGACATACTCATCCGTCACGGCCATTGAGGAATGGCCCATCGCATCCATAATGGCCCGCGCTTGGATGTTGCATTCAGCGAGGTAGGTGCCGAAGGTGCGGCGCAGGCCATGGAGCGTGTAGCCGCTAGGAATTCCCGCCTGCCGCGTCCAGTGCTGCATCATGCCGGTCAGGCTCTTTTCCGAGAATGACTTGCCATAGGCGTTCTTTAAGACAGTGCCGCCTTTCGAGCGATCGAGCGGGTCCAAGGCCGCTGCTAATTTGTCTACGACTGGAATGAACATCTCCCGTCCGCCATGGCGGTTGCGGTTCTTCTTCTGGCGGAAATCAAAGGCCTCGATGAGCACCAGTGAGCCGTCGAACAGTTCGATCTCTTCGGTTAAAAGATCGTCCCACTCAAGAGCAGCGATATCCCCGCGCCGATTTCCAAGCCAGAAGCCGAGTGCATAGCAGGTGCGTGCGGCTGTGCCGATGGGGTGTCGCTCCTCGAACCTTTCGCGCATCGCAATTGGCCAAGCTGGGTTCTTCGTCGATTTGGGCACCCGCACACGGACAGATAGCGATGGATCATCCTGCGGCTTGATCCATTTTTCGACATCGGTCGCGACCCATAGAAGTTTCTTGATGGCGACCAACATGTGTTTGGCGACTGTGCGGTTTGTCCTGAAGATGCCTTCAATGATGGCGCGAAGTCGATCCGCGTCGAGATGTTCAACAGGAGTATCGCGCCAGGTGAGTGGGTAGTTGGGATCGACCCGCAGGTTGAGAAATCGCTCAATCAGTCGCGCATTCTTCTGCTGCGTGGCTTCATCAAAATCCAGCCACTCCATTGTTGTTTCAAGCCGGCGCGCGGCATGGCCAAAGGTTTTTGGCAGTGCCCGACCGGGCAAATCGATGATAACTGCCTTCTTGCCTTGCCCCTGCGTGGCTTTCTCGTAAGCCGCCTCGAACTCGGGATGGCCGGGCTTACCGGGAAGGCGGATTTCGGGCATGCCTTTTGCGCGGTAGCGATAAGCTAGCTTGCCGTTCTTGAGACGCGAAGAGACCCCAGGGTATCGCGCATCCTTGAAGGGCCTAGCCATCAAATGCTCCTTCCAGTCTTCTGCCGCCTGTGCTCAACGCGCGGGGAGTTCTCCAGCATCGCCTGTAGCGAAAGGGCTTCGCTTTCGATGGCAACGCGCAGGAGCACCGGGTAAGGGAAGCCTCTGCCTTGCTCTATGCCTTCGAATGTGCGTCTCGGTATTCCCAGCACCTTAGCTGCGGCTTCGGCAGTGAATCCTCCCTTGGCCCGCCAAGCTTTAACTTCTTGGGCAATCTTCTCATTCTCGTCCACGTCACGCCTCCCCCACAGCCCATTGGCCTACTACGCCTTTGGCGTATACGCAATGAACGTAGCACTATCTTTTTGCCCGTCTCGTTTGCTTCGCTCTAACAGCTCTTGGAGACCGCCGTCTTTGTCCGGCAACGATGTGAAAGCGATGTCCAGAGCTACACGATCCCAGACGGTGCGACTGTTGATGCGCTTAGGCTTCGGCATACGCCCATCGGCAACCATTTCGTTGAAAAGCGTCGATCCGACACCGATATAACGAGCTGCTTCCTCACGAGAGAGACCTCGCGGCGGATATGAGAATGCGTCACTCTTCATGGACGCTGGCTTGTCCCTGATACTCCGGAGCGTGTTGGTGTCGAAGCACAAAGCCGCATCCTGGTTGCCATTTCGAAGTGACGAGATCGTGCTCAGTTAAATAAGAGGAGCCCCGTTGAGCGGAAGCGGCCTGACTAGGTCCGTTCGGCGCAAACTGGCAGCAACGTGTGAACCGGATGGATCACGTTAGGAGAGCGTTTCTAAGCGGACTCGTGGGGCAAGTTGTGGACCGCTACGTTGCATTGTGCAGATCGGGGCTAACCACCTGCGACTGCCCCGCTGGGCCTCTTGCGCACCCTTCTGTATTCCGAGGGTTGCCGTTGAAAACGGCCGCCACAGAACTGGCCCTCTTATGTGCCAAAACCGATATGCTCATTCCGACGTTGAGGTAACCAACGCGATTTCGGGCGCCGCACAGCGATCGGCAGCTTTGTGCCGGGAGTGGCGACCGACGAGCCGCTGCTCAGACGTCGCGCGTGGGGCCGAACACGGCTCGTCCGCTTTTTGAACGCATCTGGCAAACGCAGTCCGTTCCCCATACCACTCACTGGGAGGTGCAGAGCTGTCACCCGTCCATTGACACTCGGCAACGCTCCCCCTGCACGAGACCGTCAAAAACTAGGATAGATGAGCCTCGATAGCAAAGTCCAACTTAAGTTCAGGAACGCGTGAGTTGCACCTTGAGCGCTGTGATTGCGTTAAATATACATACAAGGCCTGCGCTGATCATTGGAATCACAAATAACGCGCGATCAGGCCGACGACACAATTTACTATCCGCGAGGCCGAAAATTGGACTATCCGAACCCGCACAGCGCCGACGCCTCAGCCCTGGGGTTTCTCTATCAGGCGCAATACGCTCTCCTGAGACTGTGGAAGGAACAGAGCGACGACGCTGTGGTCTTTCTTGAAACGCTCGACGATGTCGTTCTAAAGACGAACGGAGAGACGATCCTTGAGCAACTCAAGCATTCGCTTTCCGAAAAGCCGGACGCGATCACGGTGGCCAGTCTCAATGTATGGAAGACGTTAAAGGCGTGGATCGACGTGCTTCCGAACCTGGACCTTCCCCGGACATGGCTCCACCTCGTCACCGTCGCGGAAATTTCGCCAAACTCCCCCCTCCAAGTTCTTCTAAGCGAGACCGAAAGCAGGGACGAACTCGTCGCTGCACTTAAGGAGGAAGCTCGACGCGTCATTCAGGAAAGGACATCCGCCGCTGCTAATCGGACGCTCCTGCCGCACACCAAACGAGCTCCTGCATGCGAAGCATTCTTAAAACTTTCCGACGACGTCCAGGCCGAGATCCTGTCGAGGGCGCGCATAATGCCCGGCCAGCAGAACATCAGGCAAATCGAGAACGAACTTGCCAAAACGCTGACATCGGTGCTCTCGAAAGATCAGTCGCAGGTAGCCGCCCTGATGGTGGAATGGTGGAACCGTCAAATCATCCATGCGCATTGCGGGAAGCGGGACAAGGCTATCCCTCGTTTTGAGCTCGTGAAGCGGCACATGGAGATCGTCGCCGACATCGAGCATGACACCCTCGTCGACTATTTTGCGGTCGAACTCCCTCCCGAATCCCATAAGTCGCACCCCATGGTCGCGAACCAGATAAGTTTGGTGGGCGGCACCGAAGCGGAATTTAGAAGGGCCGTCACGAACGAATGGCGGGCTCGCGAAACCCGTTCGCGTTGGTCGACCGAAAATCCTTGGCGACGGGAGCTGATTGCCAGATACGACGACCGTCTGGCCGAGGAATGGTGCGACCGCCACGTTGACATTTGCCACGAGTGCAACGGACTCTCTGAAGAGACGAAGCAGTCGAAGGGACGCGCGCTACTAAAGTGGAGCCATTATGAGGCGCCGGACAAGATCGAGTCCATCGCCCCGAGCGTTACCACGCCGAGCTACATCAGAGGCACTTACCAGGTCCTTTCGATCGATGGCCGGGTGGGCTGGCATCCCGACTATGTCGCGCTTCTGGGATTCAAGTAATGAACATTGCGTATGACCTGTTCGCAGAGACCAACCCTGCATTCGGCACGTTCGGTCTCCTCGGCTTTTGCCGGAAATACGTGGCGGCTTCGAGAGGGAAGCCACCAACTCTCGCATTGGCTTACTTGGCCCTGCCTATCGCACTGTCCGATGACCTGGAGACGTCTTTCCTGGAGACCGCCGCCACAACTGGTCTTCTCTCCTGGCTGAACCGCTATCCGGACGTACGTCTCGATCTGAGCGTCCGTCTCGACGCTTCGAAGGAGATCGTCTCCGCCGCAATCCGGTTTGGTCTTTGTTCAAGGGCTCTCGCTCTTGGAAATGCTGGGACCATCGAGCCTGGTCCCCGGGCGCCCTCGACAACGCCGGTGGACAACTTACCAGAGAACCCCAAACGGGCGATCAAACGAGCCGAGCGGCTCGGCAGCTGGATGGGCAAGGCCGGTTCGGCAGGATCTATTTTTTCAGCATTCGGAGTGACGCCGTGACCCGTTGGAACGTTCGTGAAATCGCACTCTACGGCGTTGGTGCCAGACGCCGGACGATCGAGTTCGATATCGATAAGGTGAACGTCATCACGGGCGCTTCCGGGACGGGCAAGTCCGCGATCATCGACGCTATCGACTACTGCCTGGGGTCAACAGATTGCCGGCTCCCGTTCTTCGTGCGCGGGCATGCTGTGGCCGTCGCCGTCCACTGGGTGCTGGGTGACAGCAATCTCATCGTCGGCAGAAAGATTCCGGAGTCCGGGAGCGGCACCAACCAGACGTTCGTGAGGACCGGGAAGAACCTAAGGCTTCCGAATACGTCCGAAGGACTCGAAGGTCCGACGAACCGCGATACGGCGCGCGCGATGATCGAGAAGTCGTTCGGGATTCAGGATACGGACGATCCTGCCGTCGCAGCCAAATCCGAGAAAGGACGCGCGACTATTCGTGACGTGACACCCTACCTGTTCCTGTCGGGCGACATCATCATCAGCAGAGAGACCTTGTTGCACGATTTGCACCGCCCCGAGAAGGCGCGGGACATCAAAGCGACAATGCCGTACTTTTTGGGCGCGGTGAATCAGACGAGCGTTCTTGCCGCACGGAGGCTCCGCCAACTAGAGGCTGCCCTCGGCAGGATAGAACGGGAAGCCAAAGCCCAGGAGCGAAGCCAAGGTCTTCTGACGCAGCGTTCCATAGCCCTTCTCACCCAGGCCGAAGGCATCGGGCTCATCGCCGAGCTACCTTCGTCAGACGCATCCGACCAGCTCCTGCTCGATCAGCTGAGGGGCGTCGCCGAGAACGGCGTCTTGACGCCCGCTTCCGGGGACAGCGAAACGCGCGCCGTATTGGAGGAGGAGCGAAGGCAGCTCGTGTCCGAACTACAGACACTGCGCGAAAAGCGGCAGATGCTGAGGCGAACCATTCGTGAAGCGGCGGGCTACGGCACTGCGGTGTCGGGACAGTCTCACAAACTCAAGCTGGTCGAGCACCTCAAGCTGGGCGACGGGCGCTGCCCCGTGTGCGATGCGGAAAATGCAGCGGGTCTGGCTATGGCAGAGCAGATCCAAAACTCCTTGACAATCGTGGCGCACGAAGTCCTTGCGGTCGACGTTATGCGCCCTCGCCTTGACGACCATTCCGGCCACGTCGAAAACCAGATCGGTTCAAGATCCGGCCGCCTCAGGGAGGTCGAGGCCCAACTCAGCGGGCTGCTCCGGGTCGAGGAGGAATCCGCAGGCGCAGCATCGCTCCTGCAGGAACGTGCGAGGGTAGTAGGACGCATCGACCAATTTCTGGAGACTACCGCTAGAGACTACGAGATATCTTCGACGAATACAGCCTCGCTTGAATCCGAGATCGAAAATCTCAGGGACCAAGTGGATCCACAGGCGCGGCGAGAGCGTCTGCGCGACGCCGAAAACATGGTGAGCAACTTTGCGACGGACATGTTGGCAGACCTTCCCACAGAGGTGCCGGCCACCGGCGCGCGCGTCGTTTTCTCGTCCGCGCCCAGCCTTTCGCTTATCGAGCCGACGCGACGAGCGGTACTCGCGATGGCGGAGGTCGGTTCGGACCAGAACTATCTCGCGATGCACCTCGCGCTGTCGTTCTCTCTCCAGAAGCTCTTCGAGACTATGCGCGCGCCCGTCCCGGGCCTTCTCGTAATTGATCAGATCAGCCGCCCCTACTACCCCAAGGGTGGGGATGAGAAGCGACTAAAGGAAATGGAAAAGGACGACGACCAAGTTGCGATGCAGAAAATAGTCCGGTTCCTTTTCGAAGAAACCGCGCGCAGGGCCGGACTTCAGGTCATCCTGATCGAGCACGCCTACATCGAAGAGGATCCGGAATATGTCGCGGCGGTCAAGGGTCGATGGACAAAAGCATCGGGCGTGAAGCTCATACCTTCCGACTGGCCTAATCGGAACTGACAACATGAGGAGAATTACCGAATGAAGTGTTCACGGAAGTTCGGAATTAGGTACCAGCTGCCGCTAAACTAGGTGCCCGTCAGGAGCCTCGCTAGCGCTCATAGACTGTCGCGCGCAGCCAACCCGAGGGCTTCGCCAACAGTTCGTGCCTGGTCACGATACGGTCGAATCCTTTTGGCTATGTCCTCGAATTCTCTCCTATCCTGAGACTGCCGGGCGGGGCGATCATCCCAGCGTGCGATAATCTCGTCGAAATCGTCGAAAGTCAGTTCGCCGCGCCGCTTCTTGTCCCAGCGTAGCTTGCCCTTGCCGTCCTTATAAGGCACCGAGACTCGTTTGCCGATGCGATAATCATCGAACATATCGGAGCCGTTGTCGGTGGCGCTGGTTTTGGCGCGACAGTTGTTTCTGATAAGTGCCCGCAGACCCAAACCTATGACCTGGTTTTGAATCTTTTCGAGGCGCTGAGGATGTTCACTAAGAACCGTGTTAACGATCTTATCGACGGAAAAGCGCTGTTCCCGAGACGAATTCTCGATCAACCGTTCAAGGAAAGAGTGAAACTCGCGTAGTTCCAAATTGCTCATCAACCGCTCCCGCAAATTAGAACGCTAAGTGACTGGCGCTTATAGAACAAGTCAAGAACAACTCATATTTATTCACAGCTTGCCGGTGGCTGCCGGCAACTTCGCAGCTTGAATGGCGACCGGCAGACGAATTCATGGGTTTCGACCTCCGCCGCCTTGAAATCTTTTTGGTCGCTTTCATCATTCAGTGTCTCCACAAGAAACGCATTCCGCGAGGCAATAAGACAGGCGCGTCCCGAAGCCTGTTGAATAAGGCGCAAGGCGAAAAGCCGTGAAGTGTTAGGGGCCAAGGTCAGTATAGAGCCGCGTAGGCCACCCGATATTATGTCTGGCGATCTCAGAGCACCCCAGAAGGACAATCGCTGCCCGCATAGTAGATCGAGTTTACCCGCGCCTTCCTGCGTTCTCAATTTTTTCCAGATAATCTGCCCACCACTGCATCATCCTGGCACGTTCTTCCCAATGCTCCGCCCGGGCATAGGCGCGCCGAACGTTATTATTTTCAATGTGAGCAAGCTGTCGCTCTACGGCGTCTGGATGCCACTTGCCGCATTCGTTTAGCAGAGTTGATGCCGTTGCTCGGAAGCCATGGGCCGTTGCTTCATTCTTGCTATACCCCATGCGACGCAGGGCGGCGTTAAGTGTATTGTCGGAAATCGGGCGGGCAGCCGATCGCACACTTGGAAACAGCAGCGTGCCGATCTCGGAAATTTTTCTAAGCTCCGCCAGGATACACACTGCCTGCCTTGAAAGAGGCACGCGCTGCGGTCGTCGCATTTTCATTCGTGCTTCCGGAATGGTCCACACCGAACTTTTGAAATCGAACTCGTCCCATTCAGCGGCGCGAAGCTCACCGGGACGGGGAAACAGCAGCGCCATTAGCTTCAGAGCCGCTCGGGTTGCGGGCTGCCCGTCAAATGACTCGATTGCACGGAGCAAACCGCCCAATGCCTTCGGATCAGTAATGGCGGCACGTGGCGTCACCGTTGGCCTGATGAGCGCACCCCTTAGCGCGGACGTTGGGTCTGTGTCCGCGCGTGCGGTCGCGATGGCATATCGAAAGACGCTGCCAATCGTCGAGCGCAGTCGTCTGGCCGACTCGTATCGACCGCGGACCTCCACGGTGCGAAGAGCGGCAAGAATATCGGCGGCATCAAGTTCCCGGATGCATTTGCCGCCACACGTGGGATAGGCGAAATCGAGCAGCCATTTGACCTTGGTGATTGTCCGGTCGGCACGTCCCTCTTTCTTCAGCTTGTCTACATACTCCTCCGCGATTGAACGAAACGTGTCCTCCGCCGAACCAGCCTTTCGCGATTTGCGGTCCTGCGCAGGGTCGATCCCAGTTCGTAAGAGACGTTTGGCGTCGTCGCGCGCTTGGCGCGCCTCGGCCAGCGAAACGAGTGGATAGCTGCCCAAGGCCAGGAGCTTCTGCTTGCCGTCGAAACGATAGGCGAGACGCCATAGGCGGGATCCAGTGGGCTGCACCCAGAGCTGGAGCCCACCTCCGTCAGACAGTTTCAAGAGTTTTGAAGAGGATCGTGCGTTTCTGCATTTCACGTCAGAAAGGGCCATTTTTGGAACCTCCCATTGGCGGCTTCGATACCATCAGGATGTCCAATACCAACGAAAATACCACCCCTCCGCCTCGTTGGACCAAATACGCCGAGACTCCGTGAAACGCGCTCTCGTGCGCCCTCAGTGCGAAAAAGAGCTGCGATTCCAAGGGTCTAAAGAGCCTGGAGCGTAGAAGCTGCGATGAAAGGAAGTGTCGGGAGAAGAGGGGATGGTGCCCAGAGGCGGATTCGAACCACCGACACGCGGATTTTCAGTCCGCTGCTCTACCAACTGAGCTATCTGGGCCTGTTCCGGCACGCGGGCAGTTCTGCACGCCGGATTTTCTCGAAAGCGCCGCAGGCGCCCCTTGAAAGCGCGTGGGTTATAGCACGGGAATCCGGCCTGTCCAGCGCTTAAGCGTTGATTTCAAGCGGGAAACGAGCAGTTGCCCGACAGGCGGATTCATGGGACGCGGTCGAGGCCCGCAGGCTGCTCTGAACAGCCTCATTTGGCAGGGTCCCTCATTTGGCAGGGTCGTCGTCCGGTTCGTCCTCGTCGTCGCGGGCCGGAATGACGTAGGCGCCCTTGAGCCAGCGGTTGAGGTCGATCTCTTTGCAGCGCACCGAGCAGAACGGGTAGGTCTCACGCGCCGACGGCTTGCCGCATTCGGGGCAGGGCCGCTTGGGGCGCAGCGGCGTGACTTTGTCGTCCGAGCTCATGACCGCCCCGAGCTCATGGCCGAACTGACTGCCATTTGGCATGCACCTTGAAACCCTCGCCGGTCAGCAACGCCACCGTCTCATAGAGCGGCAGGCCGACGACGTTGGTGTAGGAGCCGACAAGCTTGACGACGAAAGCGCCAGCCAGCCCCTGGACGGCATAGCCGCCGGCCTTGCCGCGCCATTCTCCCGAGGCGACATAGGCGTCGATCTCGGCGCGCGGCAGCCGCTTGAAACGCACCCTGGTCTCGACCAGCCGCTGGCGCAGCTTGCCGCCCGGCGTGATCAGGCAGATGCCGGAATAGACCCGGTGCGAACGGCCGGACAGCAGGCCGAGGCAATTGGCGACGTCGTCGAACGTTTCGGCCTTGGGCAGGATACGCCGGCCGACGGCGACCACCGTGTCGGCGGCCAGAACGAAGCTGGGCACATAGTCCTCTTCCGCCTGCAGCGAGGCCAGTGCCTTCTCGGCCTTTTCCTTCGACAGGCGCTTGGCCAGCGAACGCGGATGCTCGGCGCGCAGCGGCGTCTCGTCGACACCGGCCGGCAGCACGCGGTCCGGCTCGATGCCGGCCTGCTGCAACAGTTCGATCCGGCGCGGCGAACCCGAGGCAAGCACGAGCTTCTGCAAAATGCTCATCGCGATCCCGGCCGAACTCTGACGATCTTACTTGAAACGGTAGGTGATGCGGCCCTTGGTCAGGTCGTAGGGTGTCATCTCGACCAGGACCTTGTCGCCGGTCAGCACGCGGATGCGGTTCTTGCGCATGCGGCCGGCCGTGTGGGCGATGATTTCGTGTTCGTTTTCGAGCTTCACCCTGAACATCGCGTTGGGCAACAATTCCGTGACGACACCCGGAAACTCGAGGACTTCTTCCTTCGGCATTCGATACCTTTGTTTGCATGGGATTCCCAGCGCCCCGGCCGGAATTTGGGCGGAACCTATATGATAATCGTGCGCTTGTGAACACGCTTAATCAGCGCGGTTTTTTCGCTTCCGGGGCAAAAAAACGGCGGCCGATTCGCGCCCTTAGCCGTTCGCGCACCTCGCGATAGGCGGCAATGATCTGCTCACGCGTGCCGCTGACGCCAGTCGGGTCCGGCATCGGCCAATATTCGACATCGACGGCAAGCGAGCGGGTAAGCTCGAGCGCGGTGTGATGCGCTTCCGGCGACAGTGTGACGAACAGATCGAAATAGTCGTCCTCGAGATCGTCCAGTGTCCTCGGGTGCCGTTCACCCAGCGAAAGCCCGTCCTCGGCCAGCACGGCGTCGACGAACGGGTCGCGTTCGCCGCCGCGCACCCCGGCCGACGCCACGAAAGTGGTGGCCGGAAGCACCTGGCGCGCCAGCAGTTCGGCCATCGGCGAGCGCACCGCGTTCATGCCGCAGACAAACAGGATCGAGCGGGGCAGGATCGAGCGGGGCAGAGGGGCTGGCAGTTCAGCCTCGCCAGTGCAGCACGCAGACCAGCGTGAACAGCCGGCGCGCCGTGTCGAAATCGATTTCGATCTTGCCGGCCAGCCGGTCCATCAAGGTCTGTGAGCCCTCATTGTGCAGCCCGCGCCGGCCCATGTCGATCGCCTCGATCTGGCTGGGAGTCGAGGTGCGGATCGCGTCGTAATAGCTTTCGCAGATCATGTAATAGTCCTTGACGATGCGCCTGAGCGGCGTCAGCGACAGGATGTGGGTGACCACAGCAGCGCCGTCCTCGCGCGTCACTGCGAAGACCAGGCGGGACTCGGCCAGCGACAGTTTTAGCCGATAAGGCCCGGCGCCGTCGTCATTGACCGGCTGGAACCGATTTTCCTCGATCAGGTCGAAGATCGCCACCGCCCGCTCATGCTCGACATCGGGCGTCGAACGGCCGATCGATTCGTCGAGTTCGACATCGATCAGCCTGGCATGGGTGCGATCGTAATCCGACATGCCATTCTACATGTTCAGCCGTATGGCGACGGAGCGTCCATGCGCGTCGAGGCCTTCCGCCTTGGCCAGCGCAATGGCCGCGGGCGCCAGCGCCCGCAACTGCTCCGGCCCGAGCTTCAGGATCGAGGTGCGCTTGACGAAATCGAGCACCGAAAGCCCGGACGAGAAGCGCGCCGAGCGCGCCGTCGGCAGCACGTGGTTGGAGCCGCCGACATAGTCGCCGATGGCTTCCGGCGTGTGACGGCCGAGAAAGACGGCACCGGCATTGCGCATCCGCGCCAGGAAGGCTTCCGGCTCGTCGATGGCAAGCTCGACATGTTCGGCCGCGATGCGGTCGACCAGCGGCAGTGCTGCCTCGATTTGGGGAACAAGGATGACGGCGCCGAAGTCGCGCCAGCTCGCCGCCGCCGTCTCCCCGCGCGGCAGGCTCTGCAACTGGCGTTCGACCGCCTGTTCGACCGCCGCGCCGAAGACGGGATCGTCGGTGATCAGGATCGACTGCGCCGACACGTCATGCTCGGCCTGGGCAAGCAGGTCGGCGGCGATCCAGTCCGGATCGTTGCTGCCGTCGGCCACGACAAGCACTTCCGAAGGCCCGGCGATCATGTCGATGCCGACCGTGCCGAACACCTGGCGCTTGGCCGCGGCAACATAGGCATTGCCGGGGCCGACGATCTTGGCGACCGGCTTTATCGTCTCGGTGCCATAGGCCAGTGCCGCGATCGCCTGCGCGCCGCCGACGCGGTAGATTTCGGATATGCCGGTCAGATCCGCCGCCACCAGCACCAGCGGATTGATGATGCCGCCGGGCGCCGGCACCGCCATGACGATACGCTCGACGCCGGCGACCTTGGCCGGCACGGCGCTCATTAGCACCGAGCTTGGATAGCTCGCCGTGCCACCAGGCACATAGAGCCCGACCGCCTCGATCGCCGTCCAGCGCGAGCCGAGCTCGACCCCGGCAGGGTCCGTGTAGCGGTCGTCCTTCGGCCGCTGCCGCTCGTGATGGGAACGGATCCGGTCACGGGCAAATTTAAGCGCCTCGATCGTCTGCGGGTCGGCCGCATCATAGGCCTCGGCGATGTCGTCTTGCGACACGGCCATGCCGAGGCCTTTCAGATCGGCCTGCTCGAATTTCTGCGTATACTCGATGAGCGCCGCGTCGCCCTCGGCGCGCACCCGCGCGATGATCGCGCGCACCACGGCGTCGACGTCCGCCGAGACCTCCCGCTTGGTCAAAAGGAACGCGGCAAAACGCTGCTCGAAATCGGCATCGGACAGACGAAGGGTGATGGCCATCTTGTGTACTCAGGCTCTGTGGAAGGGGCGCGACGTCGCTTCCCAGGCGCCGCCGATGTCAGCGAGCCGCGCCTCGATGCACTCGACATCGAGCATGATCGCGCCGCCGCCTGAAAAGATCAGCTCGACAATACCGGCCGGCTTGTCGAGGGCGACGAAGCTGATCGCCAGCAGCGACAGCACCTCGTCCGGCTTGTCGCGGGCAATGCCGCTGGTTTTGGCGCCCAGCACACGGTCGAAATGCAGGACGCTTTGCCGCCGCTCATTGTGCTGGCGCAACAGGCCCGATTTCGCCTCCCAGACGAAGCGGTTCATCGTCATCACGAAGCGCTTGGCCGCCGGCATGTATTCGAGCTCGCCGACCTTCAGCACGGCGTCCTGGACATGGGCCGAAACGATGCTCAGATCCTGATCGTCGAGCGCGACAAGCTTGAGAGCCATGCGGATTTCACACCTGAAGGTTGGTTTTCAGCCCTCTGTTAGAGCATGAACCCAAAAAGTGGAAACCGGTTTTTGGAAAACGTCGTGCTCCAGGCAGGAATCCAGCCGGTTTTGGCGGTCCGTGCAACCGCGCCAAGATCAAATACTGAAGCCCTGGAATCCCGATTGCCTACCCCGAAATCCGCTCGATCACCGCGCCGCAGCCGGACAGCTTTTCTTCCAGCCGCTCGAAGCCGCGGTCGAGATGGTAGACCCGGTTGACCGTGGTCTCGCCTTCGGCCGCCAGGCCGGCGATGACCAGCGACACCGAAGCGCGAAGATCGGTCGCCATGACCGGCGCGCCCTTCAGCTTCGAAACGCCGTCGACGATCGCCGTCTGGCCGGACAGTGTTATGTGGGCGCCGAGCCGGGCAAGCTCCTGCACGTGCATGAAGCGGTTTTCGAAGATCGTCTCAGTAATGCGCGACTTGCCCTTGGCCATCGTCATCAGGCCCATGAACTGCGCCTGCAGGTCGGTCGGGAACGCCGGGAAGGGCGCTGTCGTCACGTCGACCGGCGCAATGCCGGCGCCGTTGCGCCTGACGCGGATGCCGGAATTGGTCTGCGTGACCTCGGCGCCGGTCTGGGAAATCACGTCGAGCGCGGTCTGCAACAGGTCAGCCCGCGCGCCTTCGAGCATGACGTCGCCGCCGGTCATGGCGACGGCCATCGCATAGGTGCCGGTCTCGATGCGGTCGGGTATCACCCGGACGCGCGCGCCCGACAGCGCTTCGACGCCGTCGATGGTGATGGTCTCGGTGCCGGCGCCATAAATCTTGGCGCCCATGGCGTTGAGGCATTCGGCGAGGTTGACGATCTCGGGCTCGCGGGCGGCGTTTTCGAGCACCGTCTCGCCATTGGCCAGCGACGCCGCCATCATCAGCACATGGGTGGCGCCAACCGACACTTTCGGGAAGACGTAGCGGTTGCCGACAAGACGGCCGTTCCTGGCCTTGGCGATGACATAACCGGTATCGACGTCGATATCAGCGCCGAGCACCTGAAGGCCTTCCAGGAAAAGATCGACCGGGCGCGTGCCGATGGCGCAGCCGCCGGGCAGCGATACCTTGGCCTCGCCCATGCGGGCAAGCAGCGGGCCGATCACCCAGAAAGAGGCGCGCATCTTCGACACCAGCTCGTAAGGTGCGGTGGTGTCGACGATGTTGCGGGCAGAGAGATTGATGGTGCGCGAATAGCCCTCCTGCTGTTTTTCGCGGCGGCCATTGACCGAATAATCGACGCCATGATTGCCGAGGATGCGGATAAGCTGCTCGACATCGGCCAGATGCGGCACGTTTTCCAGGGTCAGCGTGTCGTCGGTCAAAAGCGAGGCGATCATCAGCGGCAGCGCTGCGTTCTTCGCGCCCGAGATCGGGATGCTTCCGGCAAGCTTGTTGCCGCCGACAATTCTGATGCGATCCATGGAAGAACGTCCCCTCGGCCGAAAGGCCGGTTTTCAATCGGTTGAGTCTGTTGTGGCCGGTCTAGACCATTGGCCGGCTTGGTTCAAGAAACAGGATTCCCGCGCCCTGACCAGCCTGTTGATAGGTTAATCCTTTTGCGTTTCCGCTAAAGCGCCGAGCCCGTCTGGCCGCCTGTCAGCCTCGCCAGTGCGCCGCGACCGCGACTGCGCCTTGCGCTTCTGCAGATTGGCGCGCAGTTGCTCGGCGAGCCGGCTCTTGCGGTCGGCCTTTTTCAGTTGGCTGTCCTTTTTCGACGGACCGCCCTTGTCAGGTGGGATTGTCTTGTCGTTCATGGTTCCGTCCCGGCGAGCCCGCTATGAAGGGATACCCAACATTGTGGCGCTGCCATGTCCGGAAAAGCCGTCGGAGCGGGCTTTCACAGATGGCTTGCGCTTGGCCTTGCGCTTGCCGGTTCGATATGGCAGAAGCCCCGCCATCAGCGGCTGCGGTAGCTCAGTGGTAGAGCACTCCCTTGGTAAGGGAGAGGTCGAGAGTTCAATCCTCTCTCGCAGCACCAGATTCCCGAAGATTTTCGGTTTTCCATCGGCCGTTGCCAGCGAGATCGCCCAATCTATGCCGGCGCACCGACGCATTCACGTCGCCCAGCTGTGGCAACGGTGTGAAAGGTCACGAGATGCGTTCAGACCTTGCGAACCTCGAGCGCAAGCTGATGCTGGGGTCAATCCTAAGCGGGATCCTGCTATAATCCCGTATGGCCGCTCGCATAGTGGTTATCCTGGCGCTGCTTTCCGCCTTCGCCTACCGATTCGCAAAACTCGTGGAACGTTATGGCGACGCTGGCGACAAGCCCTCTCCGTGTGAAAAATGGCCACATCCTGATTGTCCAGTCCCAAACGCGCCTCCTCCGGAAGAACCTAAGCCTTGATCGGGAGCGCGTTCGCGGGCGGCCTCGAACGTCAGCGTTGATATGCCCCCTCATCTGAAAACCCGGTCCGCCAGACGGTCGAGCGAGAACACACCGGCGCCGCGTATCAGCACGAGAAGTAGCAGCGAGGCCCATTGCAGGTGCTCGGCCCAGTTCTCGGGATAAACGAAGATCTGGATAACCGAAACCACGCCGAGCAGCATTAGCGCGCCGAGGCGCGAGAACAGTCCGAGGAAGAGCAACACCGAGCCGGTAATTTCCGCTGTCGTCGCCAGAGATGCCGCGATGGATGGATGCATGAACGGCAAATTGTATTCGATTGCGAAAAGCTGCAGCGTCACCGGCCAGGATGCCAGCTTCGTCTGAGCGGACTGCCAGAAGACATGCGCGACCGCTATGCGGGCGGCGAGCTGAACGAGTGAGAATGGCATGCGCTCCGGCAACTTGATTAGGCGTCTGTAGAGACCAACCAAGGCAGCCGGCGTGGAGGGTGTGTATTGCGGTATCGCGGTCATGTTTGTCTCCATCAGTTTGAGAGGGGATGCGTCGGGATCCGCACATCCGTAACGAGCCCGTCGCCGAACAGACGCACGAGCGCGGACACGAGATCGAACTCCGGGTCGAGTGCCAAAGCGCGCATCGTGGCGTGTTCCAGGCCGAGGCCGTGTTTTAGCGAATGTCGGAAAGCAAAATTCGCGCGATCGAGGAGAACTAGGCGGACACTCTCACCGGCCCGCCACAACGCCACGCGCTCGGGACGCCTTTTCCATGCGCCGTGCTGGTCGACCGCGGTCTCATGCTGATGGGCTGTCCATACGTACAGGATCGACCAGTGCGAAACGATCAGCCGCAGGGATGGCTGCAGCAGGATATCGGGCGAGGCGCTAAGGTCAGCCTTGTCGTATTCCGCGAGGGTGCGGGGCGGCAGCGATGCCGCGTCGAGCGCCTCCGCGATGGCCCATTCGAGCCGCGCCGTTTCGGCCACGACCGGCATGTCGGAAAGCGTCTCGATCGTCTTCAAAAACCGCGGGAAGCCGGCGCCGTAGCAGGCGAGTCGGGGTCCCGTTGGAGGATGTCGGCGAATGAACTCGCTGGCTGCGAAACGGAAGAAGCGCTCGTCGACGAGGCGAACGGTGACCGGAAAGACCGCCATCAGCACGGCGGTCAGCGAGCTGCGCGTGTTGTTCTGATAGATGCGCAGCCTGGCCATCGGATCGGCCTTGCCGGCCGTCAGCATTTTCGCAGCGACCGCTGGCTCGGTGATCAGAACCGAGCGTGCCATGGTGGTCTGGAGAAGCTCAAGCGGCAACATGGTATCGTTCCTTAAGCGGCGGCGACGCGACGGACGTGGCCCGTGCTGCCTTGGCGGCGGCAAATGCGGCAAGCACGGGCATTCCGGCCCTAGCCTCGCCTTCAAAAAGCGTGGACACCAAGCACGCCCTGGTTGTCGCGTTTTGTCTCGCAGTCTGCTTTTGGTTGAACATGATCGAAGCCGTCAGCATGTCGGCCCACATCGCTTCGCCAAGCAGAACATCGAGAACAGGGACATCGGTGTCCCATTCGATCAAGGTGGGGCGCGGTCCGAGCCGGTCTATCGCATGCTGGTAGAGCGTCCAAACAACCGGCGGCACGCGCGAACCATGATCATCGATGAGAACCGTGTCGGTCCCGACCTGATTGGTTGCATGGCCGGCAAGATGGATCTCGCCAATAGCCTCGGCAGGCAGCGTATCGATGAAAGCTCTCGCATCATATTGAAGGTTGTGCGCCGAGACCTGGACATTGTTGACGTCCAGCAGCAGACCACAGCCGGTCCGCGCTACGAGTTCGGTCAGGAATTGTGCCTCAACCATCGAGGAGTCCGCGAAGGCGACATAGGCGGACAGATTTTCAATGAGCACCTGCCGCTGCAGCGTGTCCTGGACGGTTTCGACATTGCGCGCCACAATCGCCAGCGCCTCTTCATCATAGCGCAGCGGCAGCAGATCGTTGAGGTAGGCGCCGTCGGCGACGCTCCAGGCGAGATGTTCTGAGACGAGATCGGGCTGGAAGCGCTCGCAGACCTTGCGCAGCCTTTGGAGATGGTCGTGATCCACGCCCCTTGCGCTGCCAAGGGACAGACCGACTCCGTGGACCGACAGCGGGTATATCTCGCGCAGCCTTTCCAACGCATCGACGCCGGCGCCGTCTCCCATATAGTTCTCGGCATGCACTTCGAGCCAGCCCGCGGAGGGCCTGCGGGTCAGCATCTCACCGATGTGAGGCGAGCGAAGACCGATGCCCGCCGTTGCGGGGATCGCGAGGGGACGAAACGTATGGGGCATCGGTCTGCTCCTTCCAAAGGGTTGGCTCGAAGTCCGAATCGCTCAGGCTTTCGCCTTGTCGCTGCCGCCGGTGATCTTCGCGCAGGTGCCCGCGGGCACGTAGAGCCAGGAATCCGGCTGGTTATCGGCGGTGGAGGTGCCGGCGCATGAATGCGTTGCGGTCTGGCAGTCGTTCTGGCCAGCCTTGACGACGCCGTAGCACTTCTCAAAGGCGAAGTTGGGCTGATCGGCGGGGCCGCTATAGGCGGCCGTAGCGGCCAGCGAAGTGGCGGCCGCGAGGGCCGATCCGATGAGGGCTTTGGTGTTGATCACAGTCGTGTCTCCTGTTTGGGTTTCGAGGGAAAGACTGGCCTTGCGGCCTGTCTGCAAGCAGTGTCCCCGATCAGACGGCCGAGCTGAAATGCTGTCTCGGCATGGATTTGATACGCATCGCTTCGTTTACGAGCGGCAAAGAAAAAGCCCTCCGGCGGGGAACCGTCTTGGCGCCTGCGTTCGTGGAGCGGGGCGAAGCAGGCGCGACTAGGCGGGAGGGAGGCGCCTAGACGTATCGGGTTTTGCCGTCGGCGGCGGAAGGTTCATTCACAACGAGATGACCGGCCAGAAGCCAATCCTCGGCTCGCTCCCGTCCTCTGTCACGCCTGTCGGTCAACTCACTCCAGTCGGTCCACGGCCTGGCGAACAGCGCTGCACCAGCCCGGTGCTGACGGTCGAATATTGTGTGGGTCAGCGGGGGCTTCGGCGCGCCATGATTGGCGGCGATGTTGCGATCCGCGCACTGCGTCGTGAACCCTGAAGGCTTGCCGGCGATGATCAGCAGATGGCCCGCTTCAACCGACCGCACCTGCCCCAAGGCCGCAAGGTCGCCGTCGCCCCAATAGGTCTCGCCGTCGATCTCAACGGCCGGGAAAAGGAACGGGACTGTGGCCGCCGCCACGATAGCGTCGATTGACACTTGATCGCCCGAGAACACCCTCACGGCGTCGGTGCGGGCGTTCGAAGCCGAAATGCTGAGTTTCACCGGGCAGCCTTTCTTGCGGAGCTCGGCGATGTCGATTGACTGTTCCAGTATCGATCGCAGCGGATTGGCTTTATTGGTTGCGAAGACCGAAACGTGGCTGATGCGTCGCCAGAGGTTGACGAGCGCCGTGCGTGCGCCACGGCGACCGGCGAGGGCCAGGCCGTAGGCCAGAACCGCCGCCTCCAGCGCGCTGAAACCCGACGCGGTGATGTTGCCGAAGGAAAGGCCAGGCTCATCCAGCAAGCGATCGAGCACGCCCCAGACAAAAGCGCCGTGCGCGTCGCTTGCCAGGACTACGTCGACGAGCTGTCCGCCGTCCATCGCAGGTCTTGCGCCGGCAATGACGGCGTTGTTGGTTTCGATTCCGGTCTGGACATGCATCTTTAGTCTCCATCCCAAAAACGCCAGCCAGGGCGTCCATGGAGAAACTGCCACATCATTTCCTGTTGGCGAAATGCCAAGGTGACATGAACTCCATAGGCAGGGTGCATTGGCTGCAATCGCCTGGGCGGCGGAAGGTTTGTGCAAGGCAGGCAAAAATCCGCGTGCAACGACCCGGAGTGAGCGAGCGCCATGCCGCATTCTGCGCGAACGTGCTCGCTTTGGGTGGTGCCAACTGGCGTTCTGCCGCCAAGCATCCGCGGGATACAGAACCGGCATAAACTCCATACGCAGATGGCATTGGCAAGGTGGCCGCCAATCGCAGCAAAGTCGATCTCGGCAAGGGGGAACCGAAGAGTTTAAATTGCTGCCGATCATTACGCAGTCGTCGATGGGACGACTGTTCAACCTCAGAGAAGGATCACCACCATGAATATCAAAGCTATCTGCCTTGGCGCGTTTGCACTTTCCGTTCTTGGGGGCGTGGCGTTTGCCGGCGCGCTGGATTCACCGTCCAACATGCAGCCGTTCTACGCCGATGCGAGCATGAAGACGATGAAGTCGGATGCAGAATTCAAAGCAGCCTGGAATGCGATGTCGAAGGACAAGCGGAACGCGATGAAGAGGGAGTGCAATGACGCGGCGATGAGCAAGCCGTATGCCGAGTTTTGCGTCAAGGTCCATCAGCTTGGCGGCAACAGCTAATCGCCGATTGGCCTTTTTGGCGCAACACGAGCATAATGGCGAGCAAATGCTCGCCATCATTGTTTTTAGGTCGGCCTGAGCGGGGCTCTGGCCGTAGCGCAATGATCCGCACCTCGACTTCAGAAAGCATCATGACGGGCCGCTATCGACTTTATAGCGGCAGTGCATTGGCACGACGGGACGCTTTGCGGCAGGCTCCGACGCCAGCACATGAACCATATGCAGTTCGGGGACAATCGGCATGGACATCCATCACATCCGCTATTTTCTTGCAGTCTGCGAGACACGAAATTTCACGCGCGCCGGCGAAAAATGCAACGTAACGCAACCGGCGCTTTCGCGCGCAATTCAGCAGCTTGAGGAAGAGGTCGGCGGCTTGCTTTTTCGCCGCGAGCGAAACCTCACCCATCTCACGGATCTAGGCGTTCTGCTGCGACCCCGTTTCCAGCAAATCCTCGATGAACTGACCGGCGTTCGGCAAGAGGCATCAAGGTTTCTCTGTCTGGAAAATGCGAATCTCAAGGTTGGTGTCATGTGCACCATTGGTCCGCGCCGGTTCACTGGTCTGCTGGCCGAGTTCAGCAGACGTCAGCAGGGCATCCAGCTGCAGCTTGTCGAGGGCGTGCCCACCTCGCTTTCGCAATTGCTCGAATCGGGCGACATCGACGTTGGCATCATGGCATCGAGCGACAGTTTTCCCGAACGCTTCGATGTCACGCCGCTTTATCGCGAGCGCTTCGTCCTGGCATTGCCCAACGGCCATCGACTGGCCCGCAACGACAATGTTTCCATTTCCGAACTCGACGGGGAAAACTACCTCAGGCGATTGAACTGCGAGTATCGCGATCACCTCGCCGGACTTTGCAGCGATCGCGGCGTGAAGCTCAGGATTTCCTACGCCAGCGAGCGCGAGGACTGGATCCAGAACATGGTTTCCGGAGGCCTTGGAATTTGCTTCATCCCGGAGTTCAGCGCTGTGATCCCGGGCTTGCAGGTCCGGCCTGTCGTCGACCCCGAGGTTTGGCGGGAAGTATGCTTGGTTGTCGTGGCAGGACGAAGATTCTCGCCGGCCGCTTCGGCCTTCGTGAGCAGCGTCAAGGCACATGGCTGGCCGATGAGCGCCATGCCATTGGCAGTCCACAAGACGGCGGCCTGAAGCATAGTCGAGGACTTTTCATTCCCGCCACGTGCTTCTCACACCTCCCATCCGTCGCCACGGGTGTAACCATAGCTTTCAGGTATCGAATTGAGAGCCAGGCAGCATTTCTCTTTCTTTGTGGATCCCGTCACTCTCCTCGTCATGCCCCGCCTCCCGCGTTTGGGCACCGACAAAGGAGAAATACAACATGGCTACCAAAACAATTGCATTGCCGGCGCCGCTGACCCTCGCGCTGACGCTCGGACTTCTTACTGCAACGGCTGCATTTTCCGTTGCCCCGGCCTTTGCCGGCGACTGCCCTGCGGGCCAAGCTGCCACGACTGATATCCAGGAGCATCCGAGCAAGCCAGTAGGCGTTACCGACGATGTCCTTTCCGCGATCGATCTGAGCCCGAAGGGCGAGGCCTGGAAAGGCAACATGCTGCGCCTGCGCAAGCTCGTCGTTCAGCCCGGCGGTGTCGTGCCCTGGCACGAGCACACTGTTCGTCCCGCCAACATCCTCGTCGTCGAAGGCTCGATCACCGAATATCGCAGCACCTGCAAGGTGGGAATTGAACACCAGGCTGGCGACGTGAGCGTCGAATTCGGCCAGCTCGCCCATTGGTGGAAGAACAATGGCAAGGTCCCGGCGGTGCTCTATTCGGCCGACATCCTGCCGCCGGCAATGCGCGAAGACCACACGATGTGAGTCACGCATTGCGATGACCGCTTTGTAGCATCAGCAACTGAAAGCGCGTCCTCAGGTAATCACCTGGGGACGTGTGGCCACGGAGTCCTGCTATGACGACAAGCGAACAGACCGAACCAAGGCGGCTGCGGATGGTTGCCGCTGACAGTTGGCGCTTCGGTATTATTGCCGTAATTGCCTTCCTGACACTTGTCGATCTCTTCGCCACCCAGGCCATCTTGCCGTCGCTGGTGATAGAGTTCGGCGTCAGCCGCGCGACAATGGGCTTTGCCGTCAATGCCAGCACTTTCGGCATGGCTGTGGCCGGAATTGCGGTGGCGCTTTTTGGCAGGAACCTCGATCGCCGCAACGGCATCTGGATCAGCCTTGCGGTGCTGGGGATACCGACTATGCTGCTGTCACAAACAGACAGCATCGTCGCCTTTGGCCTGCTCCGTGTCGTCCAGGGCTTCTGCATGTCGACCGCGTTCACGCTGACGATGGCCTACCTGGCCGAGCATTTTTCTGCGCGGCAGACGACAGGTGCGCTTGCGGCCTATGTGACCGGCAATGTCGCCAGTAATTTCTTCGGACGGCTTATGTCGGCCGCCGTCGCCGATACGTTTGGCATCTCCACTAACTTTCTAACGTTCGCCGCCCTCAATCTGATTGGCGCGGCTCTTGTCTGGCTCACGCTGCAGAAGACATCCGCAATGACGCGCGCCGACGCGATAGGCGAGCCTGCCCGCGCGGCCTGGAAGGGCCCGCTGAAGAACGTCGAGCTGCGCGCCTGTTTCGCGATCGGCTTCCTGATCCTCTTCGTCTTCATAGGCACTTTCACCTATGTCAACTTCCAGCTCGTCACCGCCCCGCTATCGCTGTCGCCAATGGCGCTCGGGCTGGTGTATTTCGTCTTCCTGCCTTCCATGCTGACCACGCCGCTCGCCGGGCGTCTCGCTGCGGGCCTCGGCCCAAGGATCGGCATCGGTGCAACGCTTACGCTGGCGATCCTGGGTTTGCTTCTGCTGCTCACGACCAGCCTTCCCATTGTTCTCGGCGGGATGGCGCTGGTCGCTATTGGCACCTTCCTGGCGCAGGCAATAGCGACAGGACACGTCAGCCGGACGGCCTCGCGCGATCGCACCGCCGCAAGCGGCATCTACCTTGCTTCCTACTATACAGGCGGGCTCGCCGGCAGCTTCGTGATCGGACAGATCTACGACCGGATCGGCTGGACCGCATGCGTGGCCGTGCTCGCTACGGTCCTCGCCGGCGCGATCGCGGTTGCGCGGTCATTGAAGTCGCCGACCGCCTGACGATCGGGAGAACGTCGACCACAAGGCGACCTTCAGCCGAGAATGAACAGAGATATCAACGCAATATCCAAAATCCACGCAACCCAGAAAACCAAAGGAGACCAACATGACCACCTACCTGAAAACCATGATTGCCGGCGTTGCCATGCTGATGGCGATCGTCGTCCCGGCTGCCGCTTCGGATGGCGTCGTCACGGTGAAGAGCGACTATTCCGTCGCCGAAACCGTTGCCCGTATCAAGAAAGACGTCCGCAAGAAGGGCATCATGTTCTTTGGCGTCATCGACCAGGCAAGGCTTGGCAAGAACGCTGGCAACGATGTCAGGCCGTCGTCGCTGGTTATGTTCGGCAATCCGGCGCTCGGCACGACCTTCATCACGTCGAACCCCGAAGCCGGTCTCGACTGGCCGGTGCGCGTGCTGGTCTACCAGGCCACGGATGGTTCGGTTTACGCCGCCTACAGCGATTTCGACTGGATCGCCAAGCGGCATGGAATTATCGATCGCGCGCCGCAGTTCAAGATGGCGACCGAGGTCATCCGGTCCGTGACCTCGACTATCAGGAAAAACTGAGCGCGGATGATGTGCCGAAGATCCTCCGACCGCACGCGAGGCAGGTTGTTTGGCGCCGCAAGGCTACCCGGCGGCGGATAACGTGGTCCGCTCGCCGAACCTTTTTTGCATGGCCTGGCGCACCAGCGCGACAACTGCCGTCGCTCACGATGAAAAAGCGCGCCGCCAAAATCGTCCTCGAGCAGCTTGATCGCGCGTGAAAGCGCGGGCTGCGTGACATTGCTCGGCCGCCCTGGTGAGCGTTCAATTCCCTCGCGACGGCCAGGAATATCTGACCTGACTGATCTGCACGGCACGCCCCCGGCGGGCTGGCATACGGTGGGATCTTACTGGCTGCCCCAACGTCAAACAAACAAGGCAGCATGGTCGACGGCGGCGCCGGCATAGAGCTTGATGATCTGAGCGTCGGCTATCGAATCCATGTCTCAACGGCATTTCCACTGCTTCGAGTGGCCCGCCATAGTTGACCCAGAATTCAGACCGTGGGCGCGGAGATCCGTTGCTCGCCGCCGATTGCCCGCCGTCAGGCCGCAGCTCCAACCGAAGGAAGCGACGATGCTCAAAGGAAAGACAGCACTTATCACAGGCTCGACCAGCGGCATCGGCCAGGGCATTGCCGAAGCCTTCGCGGCCAAAGGTTGCAACATCGTTCTGAACGGCTTCGGCGACGCTGATGAGATTGAGCTCCTGCGGGCGAAGCTTGCCGCCGACCATGGGGTCACCGTTCGCTACGACAATGCCGACATGAGCAAGGGCGACTCTATAACCGCAATGATGGACAAGGCGATCGCCGAGTTTGGTGCCGTCGACATCCTGGTCAACAATGCCGGCATTCAGCACGTCGCGCCGATCGACGACTTCCCGATCGAAAAATGGGAAGCCGTCGTCGCAATCGACCTGCTGTCTTCCTTCTACACGATCCGGCGTTCGCTCCACGCGATGAAGCAACGCAAGTGGGGCCGTATCATCAACGTTGCCTCGGCGCATGCTCTTGTCGCCTCGCCTTACAAATCCGCCTATGTCGCCGCCAAGCATGGGGTAGCCGGCCTGACCAAGACGGTAGCGCTGGAAGTCGCGGAGCAGGGTATCACCGTCAATGCCGTCTGTCCCGGATACGTGCTGACCCCGCTTGTCGAGAAGCAAATACCGGATACGGCGAAGGCACGCGGGATTACCGAACAGCAGGTGATCAGGGACGTGCTTCTGGCTGCCCAGCCGACCAAGCAGTTCGTGACCGTTGCCCAGGTTGCGGCGCTCTGCCTGTTCCTGGCCTCGGACGACGCTGCCTCGATCACCGGCGCCATCATGCCGATCGAAGGCGGCTGGACCGCTCATTGAACGCCCGAATGAGGAGCGACAAAGCCATGAACAGGATCTCCCGAAATCCGCCGATGGCCGAAGCAGGACCGGATGTCGGCCATCTCTCGGATAACGCTGCCAAACGCCAGACCGTGTTGGTGCTGCAGGGCGGTGGTGCGCTCGGAGCCTATCAGGCCGGTGTCTACCAGGCACTCGTCGAGGGGGGCATTGAACCGGATTGGGTTATCGGCACGTCGATCGGAGCCATCAACGCGGCGTTGATTGCGGGAAACGAGCCGAAGGATCGCATGCCGAGGCTCCGGGAATTCTGGGACGGTGTCAGCCGGAGTAGCCCGCTCGACGAGTTTTTCCGGATGATGGTTCCAAGTAACATCTTCGCGAATATGGGCACGGTCATGCGCGGCATACCGGGATTCTTCGAACCCAACCCGAGCGCCATGTTCGGGGTGAATCTCGAAGTGGGTGTGGAGAATGCCTCCTACTATACCACCGATCCCCTCAAGCGGACGCTGAATGACCTTATCGACTTCGAATATCTCAACCGGCGCCACACGCGATTGACCGTTGGTGCGGTGAACGTCAACACCAGTGAACTCAAATACTTCGACACCCGTGAGATGAGTCTGTCGGTGGCGCACATCATGGCGTCGGGGGCCTTGCCTCCGGCTTTTCCGGCAGTCCGTGTCGACGGCGAGCCCTATTGGGACGGCGGCATCTATTCGAACACACCTATTGAGGTCGTGCTGGACGCGCGTCCACGGCGCGATGCGCTCATTTTCGCGGTCAATATGTGGCAGCCCCGCGCCACCGAGCCGAAATCGATCTGGCAGGTGATGGGGCGGCAAAAGGACCTTCAATACGCCAGCCGGGGCCGGAGCCACGTGGCCCGGCAGGAGCAACTGCATCGGCTGCGGCACGTCGTGCGCGAAATGGGAAAGCTCGTCCCCGAGGAGCGGCGCGAGGATCCGATGTTCAAGGAACTCGCCTCCTACGGCTGCCCCTCGGTCATGCACCTGGTTCGGCTGCTTTCACCGCGCCTCGACGGCGAAGACCACACCAAGGACATCGACTTCACCCGCGCAGGCATCCGCACGCGCTGGCAGGCAGGATACGAGCATGGGCTGCGCGTTCTCTCGGAGAAGCCCTGGGAATGCGACGTCGACATGCTGCAAGGCATCGTGATCCACGAATCGCAAGAGTGATTGTTCGAGCGCGGCGCGTCCGAGAATAGAAACGGAGAATACCGATGCAGATCATCACTCCGGGAACGCGGCTGGTTCCAGAAGCCGTGCTCGCCAACAACGCCGCGCTTTTCCGCGCGTTGCCGGAGACACCAGCCCATGCCGATACGTCGCTGCACCGCGTGGTCATCGTCGGTGGCGGTGCGGGTGGACTGGAGCTGGCGACGCGCCTCGGCCGCAAGTTCGGCAAGCGGCGGCTTTCCGTCACGCTCGTCGACCGCAATCGCACTCATATCTGGAAACCGCTTCTGCACGAGGTGGCGTCTGGGGCATTGAGTGCGTCGAACGATGCGGTGGAATACATCGCCCATGCCAGTCGCCACCACTATCGATATCGCATAGGCGAGGTTGTCGGTATCGACCGCGCCAAGCGCCAGGTCTTTGTCGCGCCCAGTTTCGACGACGACGGCAGGCAGATCATCCCGCCGCGTGTGCTGGGCTACGATACGCTGGTGCTGGCAGTCGGCAGCGTCAGCAACGATTTCGGCACACCAGGGGCGGCTCGTCACGCAATCGCGCTCGATACGGCGGATCAGGCCGCCCGGTTCAACAAGCGCATGATAGACGCATGCCTGCGCGCCAACGCGCAATACGAACAGCTGTCGCCAGGCCAGCTCCATTGCGTCGTCGTTGGTGCCGGGGCTACCGGCGTCGAATTGGCGGCGGAGCTGCACAAGTCGATGCGGGAAATTGCGTCGCACAACCTCGACAACATCGATTTCGAAAGGCTGATCCGCATCACCATCGTCGAGGCGGGGCCGCGCATCTTGCCGGCTTTGCCGGAACATCTGGCGCGCGCTTCGGCGCACCTGCTTCGTGACCTCGGCGTCCAGATACGGTGCGGGATCAAGGTCACCGAAGTGACAGAGGACGGCGTCAGGCTTGGCGAGAAGCTGTTTGTGCCGGCCGAACTCGTCGTGTGGTCCGCTGGAATCAAGGCGCCGGATTTTCTGAAAAGACTCGATGGCCTCGAGACGGACCGCATCAATCGCCTGGTCGTGGATGAGACGCTGCAAGCCAAGGGCGACGAAAACGTGTTTGCGATCGGCGACTGCGCGAGCTGTGTCCTGCCCGGCGAGAACAATCCCTTGCCGCCGCGCGCCCAGACAGCCCATCAGCAGGCTGGTCACCTGGTCAAGGTGATTGCCGCGCGTCTCAAGGGACGGGCTGCGCCGGAATTCCGTTACCGCGACTACGGATCCCTTGTTTCGCTCGCCGACTACGGCTCATTTGGCAGCCTGATTGGTGGGCTGAAGATCGAAGGTCTGCTTGCCCGGCTGATGTATCGCTCGCTCTACAAGATGCATCTCAAGGCGGTGCACGGCTTTGCGAAGACCGCGCTGGATTCGATTGGCGAGATAGTGGCGAGGCGCACCAGGCCTCGGATCAAGGTCCATTGATCATGTGCAGGTGGCGCGATGGAAAAGTATGATGTCGTGATCCTCGGTGGCGGCAATGCCGGGATGGGTGTGACGGTGCCTACGCGCGCCGCCGGGATGTCGGTGGCCATGATAGAGGCACGTGACCTCGGCGGCACTTGCCCCAATCGCGGCTGCACGCCGAAGAAGGTCCTCGTCGCCGCGGCCCACGCACTCCACGAGATCGAACGGGCAGATCGGCACGGAATCACGGTCGACACGCCGAGGCTCGACTGGCGAGCCCTGATCGAACGTGAAAAGGATATGATCAGGGACATTCCCTGCCGCCTGTCCGGATTGATGGCCAAGCGCGGCGTCGATGTCATCGTCGGCGAGGCCGCGTTCATCGGCAGCAATACCATCAGCGTCGACGGCCGCGAGCTCGAGGCCAGGAACATCGTGATCGCAACCGGTTCGAAGCCGCGCTCACTGCCGATTCCAGGCGCCGAGCACCTGACAATTTCGGACGATGTCCTGAACGACCCGGTGCTGCCCCGAGCGGTGGTGTTCGTCGGCGGCGGCGTCATAGCCTTCGAACTGGGCCACGTTTACGCGCGCGCCAGCGTCGACGTGACGATCCTCGAAGCGCTGCCGCATCTGCTTGGAGGATTCGACGCCGATGCCGTTGCCCAGATCCGGGGCGAGAGCGAACGCATTGGCATTCATGTTCGAACCCTGGCCTGGGTCAAGAGGATCGACAAGGTCGACGGGCGATTGCGCGTCACCTTTGTGGCGGATGGCATCGAGTGCGCCGTAGAAGCGGACAGGGTTGTGAATTGCGCAGGGCGTGTGGCCAATGTCGAGGGGCTCGATCTTGGCGCCGGCGTCATCGCGCATCGCGAAGGGCGCATCGAGATCGATGATCATCTGCGTTCGCGTTCCAATCCCGATGTTTATGTCTGCGGCGACGCGCTGTGGAATTCTCCCCAGCTTTCGCCGATAGCGACCTATGAGGGCGGCATCGTTGGTCGCAACATCGTCGATGGGCCGAGACACCGGCCGGACTATGGCCATATACCGGCTTCCGTCTACACAGTTCCGGCCCTGGCCAGCGTCGGACTGACCGAGGCCAAGGCGAAAGAACAAGGACTTGGCGTAAAGGTCCATGTGAACGACATGAAGGACTGGCTATCGGCGAGGACCTATGCCGAGACCGTCGCGTGGTCAAAGGTCATTGTCGAGGAGACCACGGACAGGATCGTCGGCGCCCACATTGTGGGCCATGCCGGCGAAGAGCTGATCCATCTTTTCGCGCTGGCCATGAAACACCGCATCACGGCACCGCAGCTATCCGACATGGTTTTCGGCTTCCCAACTTTCGCCTCGGATGTCAGGAACATGATGTAACGAATTGAGCGGAGGCAGCGAACAGAATATGAACCTCACCTGTGCTTCGATGCACGCAAGATATCGAATCCATGCAAGAAAAACATGACCACGGCCGAGGAGCTTCGATGATAGGCTGCATGCAACCGATGGAAGTGCAGAAATGGCCGCCGACGACCAGACAATGACACTTGAACAGTCCGTGCAGGCTGCCGTCGAACTCGATGCGCCGCTGAATGAGCGGCTGGAGGTGGTCGCAAAGGCTGTTCGCCGCCTTAACGGCGATTTTGCCGATGCAGTCGACCGCCTGGTATCACGCTTGCAGGAGCAGGGGGCAGGGGCGATGGCGCCGGCGCCTGGCGATTCCATGCCAGCCTTCCTCCTGCCTGACGACAGCGGCAAACTGATCGGATTGACGGACCTCCTGAAGCAGGGGCCGGCGGTAATAATCTTCCAGCGGGGTCACTGGTGCCCTTATTGCCGCTTGAATGCGATCGGGATCGTAGAGGTCCAGGAGGAGATTGCCGCACTGGGTGGCCAAGTGGCGGTGGTCATGCCCGAACGACGCAAATTTGCCAAGGCGATGAAGACGACGGTAGGTGCCCAGTTTCCATTCCTGACTGACATGGACAATGGCTATGCGCTCTCACTCAACCTCGCGATCTGGGTCGGGGCTGAAATGGAACGGTTGATGGGAGTTGGTTACGATCTCCCTAGCTATCAGGGCAACAGCAGCTGGTTCCTGCCGATCCCGGCGACTTTCATCGTCGGCACGGACGGGCGGATTACAGAGCGCTTCGTGGATCCCGACTACCGCCGGCGAATGGACATCGACGACCTGATTGCGGCGCTCAAGCGGGCTCGCTAACGCCAAATGGCGACCAGTCGGTCGATCGCAACAGGTTGAGCAGCGTCGTGGCGACTGGCGAACGATGCCGGCCAGCGACTGCGTAGACGGCGACCACGCGCGAAATGTCGACATCCCGCAGCTTGAGTCTGCGGACACTCGGCGACCGTGGCGCTGTCGTGGAGACGAAGCCCACACCGGCGTTGGCTTCGAGCAGGGCCAGGAGGTCGTGGTCAGTCTCGACCTCATGGGCGGCCTGAGGCGTGAACCCTTTCGCAGCGAGGCGGCGCGACAGCTCCTCGCTCGTTTCCCAATCGATCCGGCTGAGCACAGGCTCTGTGGCCAGTTGGCTAAGCGCGACATCGAATTCGTTGCGCCGAGCGAGCGGATGATCGGAATTCACGACAAGCTCGATCTCCTCCTGGAAGAGTGGCCAGGTATCGAGTCGATCCCAAGCCGCCCCCAGCGGGCCGGCCACCGCCAATTCGACGTCACCATTCTTGAAAGCATCGACGACAGCGGTCGGCGAACCGCGACTGATCTTGAGATACACACCGGGATAGGCCCGGAAAAGCTCCGTAAACGGCGAAACCAGCAGGGCAATGTTGACGCTGTTGGAAATAATGATGTTGAGGGGAGCCACATCGCTGCTTTGCACGGCCTTGGCGAGTGACTTGGCGGAAGTGGCTGCATCGTAACACTGCTGCAGCAGGGGCAGCATGCGCCGTCCAAGCTCGGTCAGGTGCGAGTGCTGACGCTCGCGCCGAAGAAGCTCTCCACCCAACTCGTCTTCAAGTGTTTTGATTGCACGCGTCAGCGCAGGTTGGGTGACGTTGCACTCTTCGGCTGCCCTGGTGAAGTTCAAGGTGCTGGACAGGGCCAGAAAATAGCGGACCTGCTGCATCTCCATGAGCTTTCGCCCCCTCAGCGAAATCAGATTCGTAAGGCATAGCTAATTTGTGCTTATGCTAACGCAAGAAAAGGCCGAGGCAAAGGCGAGCCTTGCGAAGCCTGTATGACCCTTCCAACCAAAGTCGGAGCAGGTCATCTTTATAAACGTCACAACGTTACAAAGTGAGATGTAAGCTATTGATTTTATTGGATCTGGCTAGAGTTCAATCCTCTCTCTCGCGGCACCAGTTTTCCCGAAGATTTTCAATCGTGCGCTGCGCCTGGTCACTTTGCGTTTACGAGTCGGGAGCAATCAGCCTTCCGAAACGATGACATGCGCATATCGAGATACTGACTTTTCGGCTTTCCATCGGCCGTTGCCAGCGAGATCGCCCAATCTATGCCGGCGCACCGACGCATTCACGTCGCCCAGCTGTGGCAACGGTGTGGAAGGTCACGAGATGCGTTCAGATCTTGCGAACCTCGCCGCAAACCTGTCGAGCGCAAGCTGATGCTGGGGTCACTCCTAAGCGGGATCCTGCTATAATCCCGTATGGCCGCTCGCATAGTGGTTATCCTGGCGCTGCTTTCCGCCTTCGCCTACGGATTCGCAAAACTCGTGGAACGTTATGGCGACGCTGGCGACAAGCCCTCTCCGTGTGAAAAATGGCCACATCCTGATTGTCCAGTCCCAAACGCGCCTCCTCCGGAAGAACCTAAGCCTTGAGCGGGAGCGCGTTCGGCGGGCGGCCTCGAACGTCAGCGTTGATATGCCGTGGCAGCGGGTTCGCGCACTACAAAATGGAACAAGAATTGCGCCGCATCGTTCAAATAACTATGCAACCCCGTCGCGGCAGCAATCAAGCACCGCAGCTGAAGGTTGCTTGGAGGCTATTATGGGTAAGCAACTTACATCGGCTGCGGCAGGCATCCTCCTGTTCGTTGGCGTCAGCGCCGCCGCCGCTCAGGACGTCATAATTCAACCCGAGCAGGACACTGTGATCCGCGAATACGTGAAAAAGAAACCAGTGGCATCACTCAGCCTTCCCGGCGTGGAGCTCAACATCGGCACCCCTCTGCCCGAAACAGTCGAGCTTTACGAGGTGCCGGACGTTCAGTACCGCTACGTCGTCGTCGATGGCCGAACCGTCCTGGTCGATCCAGGTACCCGCAAGATTGTGAAGGTCTACGACTGACTTGACCCTCACGCTGAAGCCCGTCATGCCGAAAAGGTGCGGCGGGCTGACGCCTGCTCAGGCTCGGCGTGGATTTCTTCTGTGATGACTTCGAAGCGGGTGAGCCGGGAAAGACCGAAGCTCGTTGAGATAGCGACGTCATTGGCATCGCATCCCGTCGCCATCAGGATTCTGCCTATGCGAGGCTGGTTGTGCCGTGCATCGAAGGTGAACCAATGGCCGCTGAGATAGGCTTGGAACCAAGCGTTGAAATCCATGGGGTACGGCATCGGCGGTATGCCGATGTCGCCGAGATAGCCGGTGCAATATCGCGCCGGAATATTCATGCAACGGCACAGCGTGATTGCCAGATGCGCAAAATCGCGACATACGCCGGCCCGATCGGTTAGCGCGCCGTAGGCGGTCCGCATCGTGTCCGCGGCCTGGTAGTTGAAGGTGATGTGTTCGTGAACGAAATCGCAGATCGCCTGGACGCGGGCCCATCCGGGTGCGGTATTGCAAAAATTGGCCCAAGCGAAGTCGCCAAGCCGATCGGTATCGCAGTAGCGGCTGCCGAGAAGAAACCTGAGCACGTTGTCGGGCAGCTCTTTGACATCGTGCTGGACGGCGCCCGCGGCCACAATTTCTGGCTTGCCGGTGTCATGAATTTCGAAGTTCGTTGATATCGTCGTAAGCCCCGCGGGCGCCTCTATTCTCGTGCACAAATTGCCGAAAACGTCGATGTAGCCGCGGGCTTCGACCGGGCGATCGAAGCCGATGGTCTGTTCCGTCAAAAGATCGACGCGACGTGAAGGATGGATATCAAGGACGAGCAGCATCGGTGTCGGCTGCGGACATTCGTAGGCGAGGTTGAAACCTGCGCGGATACGCATCGAAGCTCCAATGCGTTGATTGAAGCAAACTCCGGATTGCCGCGAACAGTTCCGAACACATTTAGAGGATGCTGATTTTTATTGATGCTGGTTATTTGATGCCAGCTTCCTTCACCACCTTGACCTCCACCGTCATGCCGAGAAAGCTCGACGCGCTGCCGCAGTAGCTTCCGGAAAGAGGGATGGCTTGCCCAGGATGCCTGGCCACAGCCACCCTGATAAGGTCCCGGTTGCCGACAATGCCATTGGTGGGGTCGAACTCGACCCAACCCGCGCCAGGCAGATAGACCTGGCACCAGGCATGCGTCGAACCGCCGCCGAGGACAGAAGCGCTGTCGCGGTTCGGCACATAGACATAACCAGTCACAAAACGGGCAGCAAAACCGAGCGAACGAACCGCTTCCATCATGAACAGCGCAAAGTCTCGGCATGTGCCTCGACGCAGGTGCAAGGTCATGAGAGGCGGTTGCGTCCCTGATTCAGTTCGACGGGAATACACGAAGCTCTCGTGGATGGCGTAGCAAAGTGTCATCAGCAATTTGCCCGTCTCGGTGTGGCCTCTGGCGCTCACGAACTGTTGTGCCCATTTGCCGATCTCGTCGCCGTCATCGAGATGATGGCGCTCGATGGTCTGGGTGAGGTCGGTTGCCTCGTCGGGATCATAGGAAAATGGATAGCTGAGTGCTGCTTCATCGATACGGAATTCAGGCGCATGCTGCGGCGTGTGGTCGAGCCGAATGTCTGTCACGAAACGCAGTTCGTCGCCGGAACCCTGGAAGTCGATTACCGCAACGCAGTTTCCAAAAACGTCATGGATCCAGCCAACCTCTTTCGGCTCGGGGTCCACCAACAGGGCATGATCCAGAAGTCGCTGATCGAAACTATCGCGCGGCCTGAACATCAGCCGGTGCTCGCCAAACGTCACCGGTTGCGTGTAGCGATAGACGGTCGTGTGCTTGACTGAAAAGATCGGCATTGGCTTGCGTCGACCACCTGCGATGTCAGCGCAATTATATATCTTTTTCGATGTGCAGCGGACAAAATGGAGTCTTTGGCCTTGACGCGCCGCATCAGGCGGTCGTCCACCGTATGCCTATTGCAATCTCCAATTGGTAGACTCTCTCAACTCCCCGTAAGTTAATCTTTGCGCCAAGGAGGGGCCAAGGCGAGGAACGTCGCAAACGGGAGGAAGCAATGAACGAAGACCACGGTCCGGCCATAGACCACGACAAGCCTTACGAAATAGCTGCTTTCGCTAAAAAGCATGGCCTTACGATAAGGGCTGCCGAACTGATCCTTTTTGCCTATAGCCCGTCCCGAGCGGCGTGTGATACTGCCGCAACGGCTTTCCTCACGGCCGTCGCCGCACAAGCCAAGAGACAATCGGCGCGCTAGCTCTCGTTCCGAAGATCCTGGAGCGACGGCTGGCGCAGATCAACCCGCCACTGTCGCATACACGTCGCCCGCCGCTCATTTCGGAGCGGCAGGCTTCGAACCCATCCCACTCTGGGAGTGTCGAAGCTGCGCCGATCGACGGTGCAGCCTCGATACTAGACGCTCAGGTGAGGCTTCTGGACCAGTCGTCTATCTGGCGCTCTGCCTCTTCCTTGGCGATTCCATACCGCTCCTGAATGCGGCCTGCGAGTTGATCACGATTGCCCTCGATGCGATCAAGGTCATCGTCGGTAAGGTCACCCCATTGCTCCTTCGCCTGGCCTTTGAACTGCATCCATTTTCCCTTGATTTGATCCCAGTTCATGAATTCCTCCTTTGTTGTCTAGAGGAAATGCAACTGGACATCACATGTTCCCAAATAGCGGATCGCCAGTGACGATTATTGCCCATGACGATTAGCCTTGGCGACGCAGCAAAAAGCCGCCGGCCGGAGTCAGCGGCGCGAATTCGAGCAGGATGCGAACGATCCGCGTCTTGAAATCACACTCGACGGAAAGGTCCCTCAGCCGGATCAGCTGGCGCGCGCCAAGGCGATCGATATGACGTTGTCTGCATCCGCCCCCGGTAGATCGAACAGCATCGGAAGTTGGCGGGTCATGGCCATTTCAACGATCAACTCTTCGATGGAAGCTGTCGGCAGATCGGTCTCGACACTATTCGAGATCATCGAGGCAAGCTTGTGGACTGGCACTGGTGCCGACTTCGCATGGTCATTGAGCAACCTGCTGATTTCGATCACAACGTCTGCGTCAATGCTCTTTGGCAATTCGCGCATGGCTTTTCCTCCCTGCCGATATCATGCGCGTGCCAGAGGGCTGAGTCTCGAAAAATCTGCATATGGCTTAAAAGCGCGTCGGTCCGGTTGCATTGGCCGGGCGTTCGGGCCTGCGGCGAAAAAGCGAAGCGCGCTGGTGTCGCATCCGGCAACGAATTCGCCGGTTTTGCGTTGGCCAATCATAGATTGTGCGCAAACGTGACGAAAGGAGAGTAAGCATGACAGCCGACGCGGCGAAGCTCTATCCCCGCCACCGGGATCGGATCTCCGGCAGCGAGGATTACGTAGTAAGGTATTTTGCCCGGCAAAACGGCATCACCCCCGCCCAAGTCCATCAGTTGATCAAGAGATATGGAAGCAACCGCGCCAGGCTGGTGGCTGCGGCGAAGGAACTTCGCACGTCACTTCGACCGGACGTCCCTAAGACCATGCTCGCCTCGGGCCGCCGCGCCGGACGTCTCAGCGCCGGTGTTGATGCCAGAAACGGCTTAAAACCGTGGTAAGGAGACTGCCGAAAACAATCCCGCCGAGGACTTCGTTCTCAGACTTTTCGATCCTGGCCGGCGTCGCTGGCATCTGTTCGCGATTTACTTGCTTCAATGGTCGCCTCCAGATCGGATCGACTGCCGTATCGAACCGAATAGGCTCGTGTAAATTCGGCGCCCAACAGAAAGATCTCGGACGAGTAAAAGACCCACAGCAGCACGACGAGAAGCGCACCGGCTGCGCCGTATGACGATGCGACGGCGCTGGTTCCGATATACCAGCCGATCAGCGATTTGCCGATCGTGAAGAGGAACGCCGTTACTACGGCGCCGACGCCAACGTCGCGCCATTGCAGCGCGCGGTCGGGCAGGACCTTGTAGATTGCCGCAAACAACAGAGCGATCAGGGCAAACGAAACGATCCAGTTGATTGCGCTCAGGATGAGGGTGCCAAAGGGCAGATATGCGTTGATGATATCTCCAAGGGCCGAAATTGCAGCGCTTACGACCAGGGACACCAGCAGCAGAAAGCCAAGCGCCGCGACGAGACCAAGGCTGGCAGCGCGTGCCCGCACCAGCCGTGAAATCGATGTGCCAGCCGGTTTGACTTTCCAGATATCGTTCAGGGCAACCTGCATTTCGCCGAACACGCCGGATGCGGTAACCAAAAGTGTGACGAGCCCCAAAATGCTGGCAAGAGTTCCCGCCTCCTTGTTCGACGCGTTCTCGATTGTCGCTTGCAGAAGCTCGGCGCTCTGCGGACCCATCAGGCCCGACAACTGGGCCGAAAGCGCCAGCTGTGCCGCATCGTTTCCGAAGGCCATGCCAGCGATGGCAACAACGATGAGCAGGATCGGTGCAAGCGAGGTCGTGGCATAAAACGCCATAGCTGCCCCGTGGCTCAAGGCATTGTCATTGATGAAGCCGAGGATGCTCTCCTTAAGGAGTGTCCAGCCGTCTTTCGCCACATTCCACATGTTTTGCCTCACCTGTTTCCCAAGCAAATAGAGGCAACACCGCGGCGGACCAGAGCATCACATTCGAGAAGTTCTGGTCCGTTTGGATCCGGCTTTTAGGTGACGGATCTTGGGTTGTTTGCCCTGATCTGTCCCGAGGCCCCCTTTGTGAGACCATCCTGCGTCGGGAAGGCCGAGAACGCCGCGATGGCTAGGAAGATCGGAATCCCCAATTCGAGGATTTCCTCGAACACTGTGGAGGTATAGATCCGGGTGAGGTGGATGCTGAGAAATGTGAGATTTGATGGCGCCCCGTCGATGACCTTGGAAAGGACGGCGCAGCCGACAGCTGCGGCAATGGCCACGGCAGTCGCCTCGCCGTGGCGAAGCCCGTGCACAAAGCTACGGAAGCCGTTCTTCAGGAGCAAATAGAAGGCAATGCCGAGGGCAATAACGACCGTCGCGCCGATTAGCTTTTCCAACAGCGGAACGTCAGGCGAGATATAGAGGGTGGTCTTGGTGATGTTGTGGGTGGTGAAATGCGCATGAAAGTCTAGCTCGCGCAGGCACATCGCGATCAGGATGGCGACAAGGTACCACCGCTTGAGCAGGTCTCGATAGGACATTTCCCGGACAAGCGTTGCCACGACGATCAGGTAGCCTGCGGCCGAGAAGACTTCAATTGGACCGCCTTCGCTGAGGTAAAACTTCCGTATGTCTTCGGGAAAGAAAGCGAGCGGCAGGGCGATGAGAAAGACGAGCACCAGCAGGGCAAGGCCCATTTGGTTGAAATAGTGGCCTTTGCCGTAACCGGTCTTTCTTTCGCTCCACGCCATACCTGTCTCGCCCATCTGTCTTGTGCCGACTCTCTATTGATCTTGATTTCACTCAATTTGAAAGACTGGGCCATTGTCAAGTTGCCGTTCCGTAATGCCCGGCCGCTTGCCGGCGCTCTGACGGCATGACTGTGGCGAGCTAGTCGGGGCCAGTCCGGAGACGACCCATTCTCTCACGTCACCGACCAGCCGCCATCGACCAGTATGTTGGCGCCGGTGATCAACGACGCTGCCGGCGAGGCGAGGAACACCACGGTTCCCGCGACATCGATAGGATCACCGATGCGGCCGAGCGGGATGTGGCCGAGCACATGGGAATGAAAGTCCGGATCGGCGAGCGAGGGCCGTGTTCCGTCGGTCCAGATGAAGGTCGGGGCGACGCTGTTGACGGTGATCTTGTGCTGCGCCCATTCGGCCGCGAGGCAGCGGGTGAGGTGGTTTATCGCCGCCTTGGACATGCAGTAGATCGCTTCGCCCTTCAGCGTCACCGTGCCGGCTTGCGAGCTGATGTTGATGATGCGCCCGGATTTTGCCGCGATCATCAGCCGTCCGACCGCCTGGGTGGTGAAGAAGGTCCCCTTGAGGTTGACGTTCACGGTGAGGTCAAAATCCGCTTCGGTCACGTTCTCCGCAAGGTTTTCCGGCCCAAGCCCGACATTGTTGACCAGCACGTCGATGCGACCGAAGGCGGCGTGGGCGTCTGCGACAGCTTTTCGCACCGTCGTCAGATCGGTGAGGTCCATCTGTACCGCCAGCGCGCGCCGGCCGATGCGCTCGATCTCGGCAGTGATATCCGCGCCGTCGGCAGCGCTGCGCACGCCAACGATCATGTCGGCGCCGGAGCCGGCGCAGGCGAGCGCGCAAGCGCGCCCGATGCCGCGCGACGCGCCGGTGACCAGCACCACCCTGTCAGCCAGATCGAATTTCGGCGTGAACTCGTTTGTCACCTCAACCTCCCCTGAAAATCCCGTCGGCACGCGCCGCCCCGACAGGAGGGTCTCTTCATCGCTAGATACCATCTGGGCGGAAGATTATCCGCTCGCAGTGCGAAAGCCAGCCACAAGAAATTGCCGACGGCGGCCGGTTTCGTTGGCAAAAGGTTACCATTCCCTGCTATTCCCCCTTCAAATCAAAAGCAGTGGACTTGCGCATGACCAATGTCGCCCTGACTGGGCTTGCCAGCGATCTCGCCAAGCGCGCCGCGGAAGGCCGTCCGGTGCGCATCGGCGTCATCGGCTCCGGCGAGATGGGCACCGACCTGGTGACGCAAGGCATGCTGATGCCGGGCATTTCGGTGTGCGCCGTTTCGACCCGCCGCCCCCACACGGCGCGTGATGCCGTCCGCATCGCCTATCGCGACGAGGCGATGGCACGGGAGGCCGATACGCCGTCGAAGGTCAGCGAGGCGATCGAGAGCGGAAAAATTGCCATCACCTCGAACGAGATGCTGGTCACCAATCCGCTGATCGACGTGGTCATCGACGCCACCGGCAAGCCCGGCGTCGCCGCCGATTTCGATCTGATGGCGATGGAGCACGGCAAGCATCTGGTGATGATGAATGTCGAGGCCGACGTCACCATCGGCTGCTATCTGAAGCAGCAGGCCGACCGGCTCGGCGTCGTCTATTCGGTCGGCGCCGGCGACGAGCCGTCGAGCTGCATGGAGCTGATCGAGTTCGCCTCCGCGCTCGGCTACACCATCGTCTCGGCCGGCAAGGGCAAGAACAACCCGCTCAACCATGACGCCGTCCCCGACGACTATCGCGCGGAAGCGTTGCGCCGCAACATGAACCCGCGCATGCTGGTCGAGTTCGTCGACGGCTCGAAAACCATGGTCGAGATGTGCGCCATCGCCAACGCCACCGGGCTGGTGCCCGACATTGCCGGCATGCACGGCCCCAAGGCCAATCGCGATGAATTGGCGAAGGTGCTCATCCCGCGCGCCGATGGCGGCATCCTGTCGAGGAAGGGCGTCGTCGACTACACCATCGGCAAGGGCGTGGCGCCCGGCGTCTTCGTCATCGTCGAGGCGACGCATCCGCGCATCATCGAGCGCATGGACGACCTGCATATCGGCCACGGCCCCTATTACAGCTTCTTCCGGCCGTATCATCTGACCTCGCTGGAAGTGCCGTTGACCGCCGCGCGCATCGCGCTCTATGGCAAGCCGGACATGGTGCCGCTGCCGAGGCCCGTCGCCGAGGTCTGCGCCGTGGCCAAGCGCGATCTCGCCGCCGGCGAGATTTTCGATGCCATCGGCGAGACCTGCTACCGCTCCTGGACCATGACTGTCGAAGAGGCTCGCGCCAACCGCGCCGTGCCGGTCGGCCTGCTCGAAAGCGGCAAGGTGCTGAGACCGGTCAGGAAGGGCGAGCTGCTGACATCAGACAATGCCGCACCCGACCCGACGACCAAGCTTTTCGCCTTGCGCCGGCTGCAGGACGAGATGCTGTACGGGGGCTGACAGGGTTCGATGTGTCGGCGAAGGCAATTGCCGACGCTGGCGCTGCCCCTCATTGTCCTGCCGGACATTTCTCCCCGTAAAACGGGGAGAAAGAAGCTGGCCGCAATGCCGGCACCATTGCCGCAACGTCTGCGATTGGCGAAACCGCCGATGAGAGCGTCTTTCTCCCCGTCACTATACGGGGAGAAATGTCCGGCAGGACAATGAGGGGCAGCGCTGCCCTTTCAGGCAAAGCCGCAGGGCTGGGTGGGGCGGTACTACGAGCCCCAGGCGGGCTTTGTCATCCGGATCAACTCGGTTTGCCGATTGATGTTTCGCCTGAGCGGGCCGCCGCCTACTTCCCCAACTCGATCGACCGCAACCGCGCTGCTTCCACCGCTTCGGTGAGCAGATGGATCAGCCGGTCCCCGCCCATCAGCACGGCAAGTGCGGCGGCCGTGGTGCCGTTGGGGCTGGTCACCTGCTGACGCAGCACGCCCGGCGCCTCGCCGCTTTCGGCGGCGAGCGAGGCGGCGCCATAGACCGTCTGCATGGCGAGCAGCCTGGCGGTCCTTGTTGGCAGGCCAGCCTTCTCGGCAGCCACAGTCAGCGCTTCGATGAAATGGAAGATATAGGCGGGGCCAGACCCTGACACCGCCGTCACCGCGTCCATCAGGCTTTCGTCGTCGATATCAGTCACTTCCCCGCTCGCCGAAAGCAGATCGGCAACGAAACGCTTAGTGTCGTTGGAAACCAGTCGGTTGGAAAACACCACCATCATGCCCTTGCCAATGGCCGCCGGGGTGTTGGGCATGCAGCGCACGATCGGCGCGCGATTGCCCAAAATGGCCTCGAACGTGGCCACCGGCGTTCCGGCGGCGATGCTGAGGAAGGCCGTGCGGCCATCATTGAAGCGCTTGTACGCGGCGGTCACGTCGCGGATCACTTGCGGCTTCACCGCAATGACCACGAGGGCCGGAACGGCATCTGCCGGAATGCCGCCGGCCTCCGCGGCAGCACTGCAGCCGAGCGCTTCGGCACGCTTGCGCAGATCGGCATTCGGCTCGACCACGAAGATCGCCGCCGGGGGGAGCTTGCCCGATTTCAGCCAGCCCGAGAGCATGGCGTAGCCCATATTGCCGCAACCGGCGAGAACAAGCCTGATCGTCATAGAAAACCTCCGCTAGAGCATCGGACGCAAAAGTGGCTACCGGCTTTGAGAAAACCCGATGCTCAAACAAAAAGATGGCTTCCCATAGACGCTCGCGACCAGGCGGGGAAGCCCTGTGAGAACGGAGGATCAGGACGGACCACGAACCGCCATCGGCCGCAGCGACACCTGCCTGAGGCCGAACATGCCGAACACGAAGAACAGCCAGACCGGATCGGCGCGATGGAAAAAGAAGCTTTCGAGGAAGGCGTTCAGCGCTGCGAACAGCACCACCATCATGAAGAAGTCGCCGAGATAGATGTTTTCCTTGCGCAAGGGGATGCGCAAGTAATCGCGCAGTGGCGCGATCAGGAATGTGTAGACCGCCACGCAGAGCGCCGGGATGCCCATCAGCACGGCGATGTCGAGATAGCCGTTGTGGCCGTGCACGATGGTTCTGATGTCCCAGGCCCGGTCGAAGGGCTGATCCTGATTCAACAGCAGCGGCGTGCCCCAGAAGCTCTCGAAGCCGTAGCCGGTCCATGGCCGCTTCGCCAGCATCTCGCCGGCGAACTCCCACAGCGTCGTGCGTCCGGTGTAGGTCAGGTCGGGAAAATAGAGTGCCGCCAGATGCTTCACCGGCGGCAGGAAGACGATGCCCAGCGTGCCGATCGCCGCGGCGATGATGGCCAGCGCGAACAGGATCGGCGTCCCGAGCCGCATGCCGATCAGGCTCGGCAGCACGACGATCAGGATCGAAAACGGCACCAATCCGGCCGTCGTCTTGGAACCGGTGTGCAGCATGAAGATCATCGCCGCGCAAAAGATCGACGCGCCCCAGAGCCGCTGTCCGCGCCGGTAGAGGTACAGCCCGGCGAAGCTGAAGCAGGCCATGACAGGACCGGCGATGTTCTTGTGGGTGAACACGCCGCGCCACAGGCCGGCATGTTCCGGCTCCAGCGAATCGGTGGTGTGCAGCGCCTCGTGCGGAAAGACGATGAGCCCGATATAGGACAGGCCGATGACGACGACGATGGTGAAGATGATGACTTTCGAGAAAGCCTCGGCGTCGCGCGGAAGCGCCAGGATCGTCGCCATCGTCAAGATGCCGATCAGCGTGAAGGAAGCGGCGCGCATGGCCGACGGCGGGTCGGTTGCCATCACCACCGACAGCACGAAGAAGCCCAGCATCAGCAGCCAGGACGGGCTGAGCAGCGAGCGCACCACGCGCGGGTCGGCGAAAGCCAGCAGCGAAAAGATCGAGATCGCGCCGAGCGAGCCGAAGCCGAGCTGGTTGACGATGTCGCCGCCGTCGCCGGTCATTTCGGCGCCGGCCGGCTGGAAGGGACGAAACGACACCAGGATGACGGTGAACAGCAGCGCCGCGATCGCGGTCGCGACGCCGTCGCGTGTGAAGGCCGCGCTGAGCGGCGCGCGTTCAGTTCTTCTCAGGCTGCCGGTATTGCTCATTGGCGTATCCGAATTCGGCAAGCACGCGGCCGACAGCTACATGGATTGGGTATAAGGCCGTCGCCAATGACCCTGTCCGCGCCAGCCTGGCCGCGCCGCGAAACGGCGACGCGGCAAGCAGCGCCAGGCTCTTCAAGAAAACCTTGGTGCCGGCGAACGGCGTGCCGGCCCGTTTCTTCTTCTCGACCAGTGTCGAGATGACACCGTTGCGCAGGCTGCGGGCACGGATCCAGTCGGCTTCGACGCGCCGGGCCGGGACGCTTTCCCGCACTGGCGCCTCGGCGCACCAGCCAAGCACAAAGCCTCTCTGTGCGGCCCGGCTCAGGAAATCGGAATCGCCGCCGCCCATGAAGTTGAATTTCAGGTCGAGGAAGGGCGGCCCCATGGCGGTGAGCACGTAACGCGCAACCAGCAGATTGCCGGAGGAATAGAGCGCGGGCACACGCCCGGTCTCCCGGTAGGGTGGCGCAAAGACCGGATGATCGGCCCATCTGGCATGGGCCGCGTCGGCAAACACAGGCCTTTGCGGGCCGCCAACGATGTCGGCACCGAGCGTCTCGGCCGTCTTGCACATGCGCTCGAGCCATTGCGGATCGGCGATCTCGTCATCGTCGATGACCAGCAAGTGCCTGAAATTTGGAAAATGCAGGATCGCCATCTGCCAGCCGGCATTATAGGCGCTGCAATTGCCGCGCTCATGTGCAATCATGACCATGCCTGATACCTCGCCGCGCTCGAACAGCGGCAGCGCCGCTTTGGCGCCGGCGCGCGCCTCGGCCTCGTTCTCAATGACGATGATTGCGAAGCGTCTGCAGGTGTCCTGGCCCTTGAGCGACGCCAGCGTCGCCAGCAGCTGCTCGGGCCGTTTGAAGGTCGGCAGCGTCACGATCGCCTCGACGGCCGTCGTGACAAGTCTCGGAGAGCGCCCCGCGATCGATACCGAATCGTCCGATGGCAATGGGATCATCCGTGTTCAGCCCGGGATGGTGAGTTTGGTTCTCGATAGCATCGCGACGATAACGTTTCGTTAATCACCTTTCGCGGACGAGCCTGCAAATCCGCAACGCCGGGCCACCAAATACCTTCACTTAATCAACGCTTCACCGCGCTTTGCTAGCTGGGTCAGCACTGGATAGGTGAGATGCATCTGCTGTTCGCCACATCGATCGTGCCCGACGGCGCTCTTGCCTCGGGTTATGAGATCGCCAATGCCGCGATCATCGCCGCGTTGCGGCGGGCCGGTGTGCGCGTCACAGTGATCGGCTTCACCTGGCCGGGCAAGCCTGCGAGCGATCCGCAAAACACCATCGTGCTCGGTGCCGTCGATGTGCGCACCGAAAGCGCGTCATCGCTGCAGAAGCTCGCTTGGGTTGCAAAGGCGATGCTCTCCGGCCTCACTTTCGCGTCGGTCAAGCTGCGCGTGGTCACCGACAGCGAGGTCCGCGCCGCCGTCGAACGCGCCGGCCCTTTCGACGGCTATGTCTTGAATTCCGTGCAGTTCGCCGGCGCCTTCGAAAGGCTGTTCGCCGACCGGCCGTCGATCTTCGTCGCCCACAATGTCGAGCATCGTTCGGCGCAGGAGAACGCCGCTGCCACGGGCGGCCTTTTCCAGCGCCTGTTGTTTCGCCGTGAGGCCAGGCTGCTCAAGGCCATGGAAGAACGACTCTGCAGCCGGGCACGCTTCGTCTTCACGCTGGCCGAGGAAGATCGCTCGGCACTCGGCGTCGCCTCCGATCACCGTTCGGCGGCGCTGCCGCTGGTGACTTGCGCCGAAGCGCCCGTGCAAAACGAACCGCGCCGTATCGATTGCGACGCGGCGCTGATCGGTACTTGGACCTGGCAGCCGAACCGCATCGGCCTCGACTGGTTCCTGAAAAAAGTGGTGCCGCATCTCAGGCCCGATTTCCGGGTCAGGATTGCCGGCGGCGTGCCATCGGGCCTCACGTCCGCGCATCCCGGCGTCGAGTTCGTCGGGCGCGTGCCGGACGCGCAGGCTTTCGTGCGGGGTGCCGCCGTCATCCCGCTGATCAGCACCTCCGGCAGCGGCGTGCAGCTCAAGACGGTCGAAACCTTCGAACTCGGCCTGCCTTCCGTCGCCACCAGCCATTCGTTGCGCGGCATCGACCATCGCCCGGTCAATTGCGTGGTGACCGATGATCCGGTCGCCTTCGCCGGCGCCCTGGAATCAGCAGTGGCCGATGTCAGGGACGTCGACGGCAGCGCTTTCCACCGCCGGCAGGTGAAGGCGCTCGATGCCGCAATCAGGCTCGGCCTGGAAAAGCTCGGGGCCGTCAGCCAGGAGGTGTTTGCATGAATATGCACACCGCCCGCGCCGCTTTCGGGGTCGACACTTTGAAATCGATCCTGGGCATCTCGGTCCTTGCCATCCGCTGGGATGACGCGGTCGCCCTGCTGACCCAGTTGATTGCAGAGCGGCGCTTCACCAAGGTCACCTTTCTCAACGCTCACAACGCCAATGTCGCCTATACGGACCCGGTCGTTGCCGAGGCGCTCGACGATTTTCTCATCCTGCCGGACGGTGTCGGCGTCGATCTGGCGGCGAAACTGCTTTACGGGGCGTCGTTTCCGGACAATCTCAACGGCACCGATTTCATCCCTGCCTTTCTGCAGGCGTCCAGCAGGCCGCTGACCGTGGGGCTGCTCGGCGCCACGCAGGTGAACGCCGAAGCGGCGTCGAAGAAGCTGGCGACGCTCGTGTTGCAGCACCGATTCGTGGTCATCCATGACGGTTATTTCTCCCCCGCCGAGGAGCCGGCGATTGTCGATCACATAGCCAGATTGCGACCGGACGTGCTGCTTGTCGCCATGGGCGTGCCGCGCCAGGAATTGTGGATCGCGCGCCACATCGATGCGCGCCACTGCACACTGCCGATCGCCGTCGGCGCGCTGCTCGACTTCATGAGCGGCACGGTGCCGCGGGCGCCGCTGTGGATGCGCCGGCTCAGGCTCGAATGGCTGTTTCGGCTGTGGATCGAACCGGGTCGCCTCTGGCGCCGCTATGTGGTCGGCAATCCCCTGTTCCTGTGGCGCGTCATCGGCCAGAAATTTTTGGGCCACCCCGCGCTTGCCAGGACTCGCCCTGGAGCAGGCCCCGGAGCAAGCCGTTGAACAGCCGGTTCGTGCCGAGCCCTGAGACCGATGTCCTTCGCCAGACGCCGACGGCCGCGATCGTGACGGCAAGCTATGCGCCGGATTTGGAGCGTTGCCGCCTGCTGTGCGACACCCTCGACCGCTACGTTTCCGGCGTGGCGCACCACTATATTCTTGTCGAGCATCGCGACGTGGTGCTGTTTCGCCAGCTGGAGAACAATCGCCGCACGATCGTTGACGAGCGGGACCTGTTGCCGCGCTGGCTGCATGCCTTCGACGATCCGCTCAGCCTGTTCCGCAGGCGCATCTGGCTCAGCCTGAAGACCATGCCGCTGCGCGGCTGGCATGTGCAGCAGCTTCGCCGCATCGCGATATCAGCGCACGCTGGGGAAGACGTGCTGATCTTCTGCGATTCCGACGTGGCCTTCCTCAAACCTTTCGACTGCAGCGCCTTCTGGTGCGATGGCAAGGTGCGGCTGTTCCGCCGCGACGGCGTGCTGTCCGGTGAAGGCCATGAGGAACATCGCATCTGGTCGCGCAATGCGGGCTTGGCGCTCGGCATCGAACCATCGGAGGTTTCGACCCATGATTACATTTCGACGCTGATTGCCTGGCGCCGCGAAACCGTGGCGGCGATGTGCGCCCGGATCGAGAAGATCCATGGCCGCAACTGGGTCGAAGTCGTCGGCGCGGCGCGCAAATTCTCCGAATGCATGATCTACGGCCGCTATGTCGACGACGTGCTCGACGGTGCCGGCCATTTTCACGGCCCGGAGGAGTTCTGCCGCGTCCATTGGACGGGCGAAGCGCTGTCGGATGACGAGTTCCGCCGCTTCGTCGCCGCCATGGCGCCGGAACAGGTGGCCATCGGCATGCAGTCCTTCATCGGCACGGATATCGGCCGCATTCGCCGTCTGATCGGGCTGGACTAGTCGTAGGGCAAAAGGTCGATCACTCTGAACGACCGGGTTCAATCCGGTTGCCGTTGTCGGCCATCAGCTCGATGAAGGGCTCGATTTGGCCCTAGGACGACCTTTGTCTTTCGCACGGCGAGTGGCCGCTTTGCGCCTCATATCGGCCGTGGAGGGCGCCTTTGCCACTGGCTGAAAGCAGATCTCGCCGCTGGGGAAGCTGTAGGTTTGCGCTGAAATGCTCGCCGATGGTTCCCGATCTCGAAGCGGCACGTGCCATTCTCGGCCCGAATATTTGAACCTTTGTTGATGTAGCTGACTGTTTCCCGAACGGCTGCTTATTGACAGCATCATCCCGGAAACCGACTGACTGCTGTCGGCGGACTGAAGCAACGCAGCATTTTCCACTTTGAGGCGGAGTAATTCTCAACTATGGTCCGCCAGGCTTTTGGCATGGGGGGGAATATTGCCGATGGTTTTATCACGCAGGGGTGTCGTGCTCGGCGGCCTGGCGCTGGTCGCGGTGGGTGCAACCAGCAATATTGCTCAAGCCGCGGCGGCAAAATCCTTTTTCGCCGGTACCGCCAGCGACAACAATTTTGTCTATCGCAAGACCAACTTCGCCAAGATCGACAAGAGATGGCATCGCCAGATCGTCAAGTATTTCAGCAGCGAGCCGGTCGGCACCGTCGTGGTCGACACCCGCCACCACTTCCTCTACGTCATCATGGAAAACAAGACCGCCATCCGCTACGGCGTCGGCGTCGGCAAGGACGGCTTCAAATGGTACGGCCGCGCGACGATCGACCGCCGCGCGCTGTGGCCGCAATGGGTCCCGCCCCCCGAAATGCGTAAGCGCAGGCCGGACCTACCGCACATGGTCGCAGGCGGCGCGTCCAACAATCCGCTCGGGCCGCGCGCGCTCTATCTGCACCGCAACGGCGCCGACACCGGCTACCGCCTGCATGGCACGCTGGAGCCATGGAGCATCGGCACCGACGCTTCCAGCGGCTGCATCCGCATGTTCCCGGAAGACGTCATCGACCTCTACCAGCGCTGCCCGATCGGCACCGCGGTGCAGGTCCTGCCGCACATCGCCGACCAGGCGCCCGCTTCCACCACTGTCGAATGATTGGCGCCTCATGAACCGCATGATTGAAAACACGCGCCGGCTGCTCGCCGCCGGCCTGCTTTTGCTGGCCGCATCCTGCTCGACCAGTAACACGCTGGCCCCTTCCACGCCCGACATCACCAACACCGAGGTTGCCGGCTTCCAGAACGTGCAGCCGGGCAGCGAGGAGGATTTTATCCTCAATGTCGGCCGCCGGACCTATTTCACCCAAGGTTCGGCCGCGCTCGATTCTGTCGCCAAGGCCACCCTCGACACCCAGATCGCCTGGTTAGCAAAGCATCCGCGCTGGCTGCTCAAGCTGCAGGGTTTTGCCGACGATCCCGGCGCAAGTGAAACGGCGCTGTCGCAGCAGCGCGCCGATGCGGTGATGGATTACCTCGCCGCCGGCGGCATAGACCGCAACCGCATGTGGGCCAAGGGCTACGGCAAGGACAGGCTCGTCCGCGACTGCCCCGACACCGCCTGCAGGTCGCAGAACCGTCGCGTTGTGTCTAATTTGCGCGATGAGAGGGACGAGCCGTAGGGGGCTGCTGTTCTGCTTGTGACCCGAAGCAGAGCTCACACGCGACGGCGGCATGGCTGCTTTGCGCCTGATATCGGCCGTTGACGTGACCGTTGCTACTGCCTGAAAGCAGACATTGTTGCAACCATTCTGGACGTCGCGGTTGCGGCATAACCGATGATTCCCGCCACCCCTCGATATCGGACGTTCGCGCGAGAACTGGAGCCGGAGTCTCAAGCAGTCAATACGTTGGGATTCAGTTCGCCGCGCCGACCCGCTTGCGCTTCCGGGTTTCCAGCAGCTTCGTCAGCCAGTCTGGATCCATCTCCGGCACCGAGGAGAGAAGCAGTTCGGTATACGGAGCATGCGGCGGCGTCAGGATTTCGGTCTTGAGCCCCTGCTCGACGACTTTGCCTTGGTGCATGACGACAATTTCGTCGGCGATTGCCCGCACCGTCGCGATGTCGTGCGTGATGAAAATGTAGCTGACTCCGAATTCTTGTTGCAGCCGCATAAGGAGCTTCAGGATCTCTTCCTGTACGATCTGGTCGAGGGCCGAGGTCACCTCGTCGCAGATGATGAGCTCCGGATTAGCAGCTAGGGCCCGGGCAATGCAGATGCGCTGCTTCTGACCGCCCGAAAGTTCGCCCGGCAGACGGTCGAGGAAGCTTTCGTCCATCTCGATCATGTGCATGAGTTCGCCAACGCGGCGGTCGCACGCCGCCCCTTTGAGGCCGAGATAGAACTCGAGTGGCCGGGAGATGACTTCCTCGACGGTCTGACGCGGATTGAGCGCGTTGTCAGGCATCTGGTAGATCATCTGAATGCGGCGCAGAATGTCTTTAGGCCTCTCCTTCAGTGTTTTTGGCAGACGTTGTCCCGCAAACGAGATCGAGCCCGAGACCGGCGGCAGCAGTCCGGTTATGACGCGGGCGAGCGTCGATTTACCGGAACCAGATTCACCGACGACCGCTACCGTCCGTCCGCGCGGCACCTTGATCGATACATCCTGCAGAATCTTGACTGCCCCGGCATAGGCGGCGGTGATGTTATCGATCGTGAGCAGATGGTCCGCGGCCGGCACTTCTGGTTTGGCTAGCTTTCGCACCGCCCAGAGCGTCCTCGTATAGTCTTCAGTCGGCGCCGCAAGCATCTGGCGTGTTTCGGCCTCCTCCACAGTACGGCCATGGCGCAGAACCATGATCCGGTCCGCCATCTGCGCGACGACGGCCAGATCATGCGTGACGTAGATCGCGGCAGTGTTGAACTCTTCGACAATCTTGCGGATCGAGGCGAGGACCTCGACCTGTGTGGTTACGTCAAGCGCCGTCGTCGGCTCGTCGAAGATGATGAGGTCGGGCCGGCAGGCCATCGCCATCGCCGTCATTGCCCGCTGCAACTGCCCTCCGGAGACTTGGTGAGGATAGCGGAAGCCGATGGTGTCCGGATCCGGCAGGTGAAGACGCCGGTAAAGCTCGATGGCATCCCGATTCGCTGCCTCGCGACTGGCGATCCCGTGAGCCACGACTGTTTCGACGGTCTGATCGAGGAGCCGATGCGCCGGGTTGAAGGAAGCGGCCGCGCTTTGTGCGACATAGGCGATGCGCGAGCCTCGGAGCCGCCGCCGTGCGGTTTCGCTCATGGCGAGGAGGTCGATCCCGTCGAACAGGATCGACCCTTGCGTGATTCGGCAACCTGGCTTGGCATATCCCATCGCGGCAAGCCCAATAGTGGACTTTCCGGCGCCGGACTCGCCTATGAGGCCGAGGACCTCACCGCGCCTTAGCGAGAGATTCACACCGCGAACGATCGGGTGCCAGCGCTCGTCGGAAAACCCTTCGACGTGAAGGTCGCGAATGCTGAGGAGTTTCGTCCCCTTTTCGCGTAGGCCAGAATCCTTACTTTTCATCGCGCAACCCGCTTGTCGCGTGCAGGAACCAGTCGACAACGAAATTCACAGAGACCGTGAGAAGGGCGATCGCGCCTGCCGGCAAGAGCGGAGTGATGTCGCCATAGGTGATGAGAGTGGCGTTTTCCCGCACCATCGAACCCCAGTCGGCTGTCGGCGGCTGGATGCCGACGCCGAGAAAGGAGAGCGCGGCGATAGTGAGGAAAACGAAACAGAAGCGCAGGCCGAATTCCGCGATCAGCGGCGGCAGCACGTTGGGCAGGATCTCCTTGGTCAGAATCCATCTCGGCCCTTCGCCACGCAGTTGCGCGGCTTCGACGTATTCCATGACGGCAACATTCAGCCCGACCGCACGCGCCAGCCGGAATACGCGGGTCGAATCGAGCAGGGCGATGATGAGGATCAGGCTGGTGATCGAGGAACCGAAAATGGACAGCAACATCAGCGCGAAGATGAGACTTGGGATCGACATCAGCACGTCTACCGCGCGCGACAGAATCTGGTCGAGCCACCCCCGGTACATCGCGGCCAGCAAACCGAGCGTGACGCCGACCGCGAAGGACAGAAGCGTAGTCGCGAAGGCGATGCCGATTGTATTGCGCGCGCCATAGATCAGCCGGGTGAGCACGTCGCGACCGAGTTGGTCAGTCCCGAGGATGAACTCCTGGCTCCAAGGCGCAAAAGCCTCGGTGAAAACCTGCGTTTCTCCGTATGGCGCTATCCAGGGCGCTAACAGCGCGACGAAGACATAGCCAAGGATGACCACGATGCCGAACCAGGCGCTGAATGGAGCCTTTTTGAGTGCGGTTTTTACCCGGGAGGCGCGCGTGCGCCTCTGTCTCGGAACCGCCACGACATGTTCGGTGCTGGTCATCGCGGGTGCAAAAGCCTCGGATTGGTGGCGATGGAAATGATGTCGGCGGTCAGGTTAAGCAGGATGTAGGTTGCCGCGAAGATCAAGGCGCAGGCTTGCACGACCGGAACATCCCTGGACTTCACCGCATCGACCATCAATTGGCCGATGCCGGGATAGACGAACACCACCTCGACGACGACCACGCCTACGATGAGATAAGCGAGGTTGAACGCAATTACCGTGACGATAGGCGCCCAGGCATTGGGCAGGGCGTGTCTGAGAACGATTGCCATCGGCGACATTCCCTTGAGCCGCGCCATGTCGATATAGGGGCTTGCCAGCATGTTGATAATCGCAGCGCGCGTCATACGCATCATATGGGCAACAATCACCAGCGTGAGGGTGATGGACGGCAGCGCCGCGCGCCAGACGTGCTCCCAGAACGGCGTTCGGTCGCTGATGTTCGCCAGTGTCGGAAATTTGGGAACCAGGTTCAGGACCCAGTTGATCGAAGCCGCAAGCCACTCGGGCAGGGATTGTGCGAATTCGGTTCCAATGAATGTGTCGCGCGAGATGATGAGATAGGCCAGCATATAGGCAACGAAGAATTCGGGGAATGAAATCGTCGTCAGCGTCACCGTGTTCACCACACGGTCGAACCAGCTGTTGCGGTAGAGAGCAGCGAGAATGCCGAGTCCCAGCGCGAGTGGAACCGCTATAAGGGCAGTCATCACGGCGAGGAACATCGTGTTGTAGAGCCGGGGCGCAATGATCTCGGCGACCGTGCGGCGGTAGCCGGTGCGGCTTGCGAACGAAGAGCCGAAATCCCCCTGCACGATCTGTCCGACCCAGGCGAAATAGCGCTCAACCGGCGGACGATCGATGCCGATCTCGCGCTGGAAGGCCGCGACCGTCTCGGGCGTCGCGGATTGCCCGAGCATCGCCCTGGCGAAATCGCCCGGAAGCATGGCAATCGCCGAAAAGATGATGATGGAGACGATGAACAGCGTGATCAGGCCGAGACCCAGGCGCTGCAGAACCGTCCTAACGACCGGGTTCATGGGCGGTGCCTTCGAGCGTTTCCCCTGAAAAGAGCGAACCGCCCGCGCCGCCGGCGGTTCGCCTGGCGAACGTCACGCGTTGGCTTCCCACCAGCGCTCGGCCATCTTCAGTCCGTCATTTTCCCAGTTCGGCGCCACCTCGCCATGCGCCAGTTTCTTGGACTTGGCGCTGACAAAATTGTTGAAGACCAGGACGATGGCGCCGCCGTCGTCATGCGTCAACTGCTGCATTTCGGCATACATCGCGGAGCGCTTGGCCTCGTCGGTCTCCGCGCGTGCCTGAAGCAGCAGTTCGTTGAAGCGGGGATTTTTCCAGAACGTCTCGTTCCAGCTGGAATCGGCCGAGTAGGCCTGCGTGAACATCCAGTCGGCCGTTGCACGACCGCTCCAATAGGAGGCGCACCACGGTTTTTTGAGCCAGATATTGTCCCAATAGGCGTCCTCGGCCTCGCGCACCACATTGACATCGATGCCGCATTGGGCCGCCGTCTCGCGGATCAGGGCGGCCGCGTCCACGGCGCCGGCGAAAGCAGCGTCGGCGACGGAAAGGTCGACCTTGAGATTTTCCATTCCCGCTTTTTTCAGATGGAAGCGCGCCTTTTCAGGATCGAACTTGTGCTGCGGCTCCGGATTGATGGCGAACTTGATAGCCGGTGCGATCGGGTTGTCATTCCCGACGGTTGCATGGCCAAGGAAGATCTTCTGCGCGATTTCCTCGCGGTCGATCGCCCATTTCAGGGCCATCCGCACATCGGGGTTGTCGAATGGGGCGACCGTCACGTTCATAGGCAGCGTGTAGTGGCCGTAGCCGGTGACCTCGAGGATATCGATATTCGGCTTGCGCTTCAGCATGCCGAGCGTTTTCAGGTCGGCGCGGCCGATATAATCAACCTCGCCGGTCGACAGCGCGGCCATACGCGCGGCGAGGTCCGTGATGGCGATAAACTCCACCTCGTCAAAATAGGGTTTGCCGTTCTTGAAGTAATTGGGATTGCGCTTGAGCTTCGCCGAGACGCCTGGCTGGAAGTTCTCAAGCACGAAGGCGCCGGTCCGGACACCCGATTCCCAGTCCGCCTTTCCGTCCTTGGCAGGCATGACGACAAGGTGATAGTCGCTCATGATGTAGGGAAAGTCTGCATTCCCGCTGTTTAGCGTGAAAACGATCGTTTCCGGGCCGTCTGCCTTGATGTTGGTCACCGATTCGAGCAGCGACTTCGCCGCCGATTTGGTGTCGGCTCCCATGTGATACTGCATAGAGGCGACCACGTCGTCCGCGGTGATGGTCTTGCCGTTGTGGAAGGTCGCACCTTTGCGCAGCTTGAAGACCCACGTCGTCGCGTCGTCCGAGGTCTCGAAGCTTTCGGCAAGGTCCGGCTGGATGCTGCCTTTCGCGTCGACCTCGGTCAGGCTGTTGGACATGGCACCCGAAAAGGCGGTTTGCGTGAAGGTATCGGGATAGCCGGCCGGATCGATCGAATCCGTCGTCGCGCCATGCGCCATGCCGAGCTTGGCGAAGCCGCCCTGCTTGGGTGCGGCCCGCGCCACGCTCACGAAGAGCATATTGGCGGCGGCGACCGTCAGGCCTGCCGCCAGCCCTAGATGGATGAAATCACGGCGCGAAACCTTGCCGCGCCCGATCAGGTCTTGCGCCAAGCGCAGTTTATATTCAGATTCCGACACTGCTTCCTCCCATTGCGGATTTCCCGCATTCTTGTTGTTGCCATTTACCGAGCAGATCTGGCGGATTCAGCCGATTTGCCTCCTTTCGATTTTTCCGCGGTTTGACGCAAATCCTACGCCGTTACATAGATTTCACCAGCTTCCACCGTGACAGGGAATGTTCGGGCACGCACGCCCGGATCGACCAGGGCGGCACCGGTCTTTATGTCGAATTCCCAGCCGTGCCAGGCGCAGCGCACGATTTCGTTCTCGCGGTGGTAGATGAATTGCGCTTGGTCGACCGGTGCCGTGGTTCCGCATTGCGGTCCCTCGCAAAGCGGAGCGCCGCGGTGCGGGCAAACGTTCAGCAAGGCATGGAATGAATCTCCGATACGGAAAACCCCGACTGAAAGGCTGCGGATCTTGGCGATGTATGGAGTTCCGGTCTCGATTTCGTCGACGCGGCAAATGTATGTCTTCTCAGCCATGGTTTGCTCCCGTCACGCGGCATTCGCCGCTTGCGTGCGGGGAATGCGTTTATAGACCTCGAGCGCATTCATTCCCATGATCTTGCTTTTCCAGGCGGGCGGGATGTGCAGCGTGTTGGCATCGTCATAATCCCAATGCGGGTAGTCGGAGGCAAACATCAGTGTGTTCTCCCCGTCCATTGCTTCGAGAGTGGACCAGAGATGCTGTATGTTCGCGGGCTGCTCCAGCGGCTGCGTGGAAAAGCGGATGTTGCGCCGGCAATACTCTGAGGGCAGCATCTTCAGCCACGGTGTTTCCTTGCGCAGCGCTTTGTAGTCTGCGTCCAGGCGCCACAATACCGACGGAACCCAGGCCACGCCGCACTCGATGATCACGAAATACAAATCCGGCCATTTCTCGAAAACGCCATGCGCGATCATGCTCGCCACATGCGACAAGGCCGACATGTGAAGAATAGCGTGCGTCTCCCAGAAAAAGGTAGTCGGAGCCGGCGCAACCGCGTTCCAGTTGATGCCGCCATGGCCGCCCAGGTGGATCGCGAATGGCAGCCCGACTTCGGCGCAAGCCTCGAAAATGGGATGATAGAACGGATCGCCGTAGGGTTTGACCGAGCCTTGGGAGGCCAGAACCTGTACCATACGGGGATGATTGCCGAGGCGGCGGATCTCGGCTGCTGCGAGCTTCGGATCCTGCGGCGCGATGATGATGGAACCCATAAAGCGACTGTCTTTGGGAAGCCACTCGGCGATCTGGTAGTCGTTATAGGCGCTGACCAGCGCACTGGCGTAATAGGGGTTTGCCAGCGTGGATGCCTCTATCGGCTCGTCGCCGGTGAGGATAGCGGCCCCGACATTATATTTGTCGAGGTGCTTTTCCTTCATGATGAGATAATTGTCGGCTTCGGTCTCTGGCCTGACATCCTTGCGGGAGAAGTCCTGCGGGTGGAACCACGGACGGTGCCCGTGCGGGAAGGCGCCTCTCGGACCGGTTTTCTCGCCTTCCACGAACATGTCTTTCCAGACGCCAGAAAGGTAGGGCTCGAGCACCGTCGCGCTCGACCAGTAATTGTGACAATCGCAATCGACTATGAACACCCTATCCAACTCCCTGGCGTAGCAGGCCGGCTAACCTAGCCGGCTCCTTCAACCGCAGCTTCCGCCTTGGGGATTATTTGATCAAGCTTGTAACTTGGGGTAATACGATCGGATTTTCCGATTGCGAGGTGACATGCAGCTGGATCACATCGAGACCTTTCTCGACATCATGGAGTCGCGAAATTTTAACCGCACTGCGGATCGTTTGGGCGTAACGCAGTCGACAGTCAGCACCCGCATCAAGAACCTGGAGCAGGCCATCGGTTCGGAGCTCTTCCTGCGAGGACGAGCCGGCGCCGAACCGACCGCGGCGGGGCGGCGTTTCGAAGCCTATGCGCGCGCCGTGCTGTCGACATGGTCACAGGCCCGCCATGACGTGCGGGCATTTAACCGGTTCGAAGGCACCTTGCGTGTCGCTGCCCAGGTCGGGATGACGCGCTCGATATTGCCAGGTTGGGTGGAGACGTTGTTCCAAGTGCTGCCAAAATCGTCAATTCACGTGGAATCCGACTATTCGCCGCAGATGATTTCCGATTTGAGCTTGGGAAATCTGGATATTGCTGTGGTCTACGCGCCCCGATACCTGCCTGAAATCTCCTACGATCCTCTTATGGTCGAAGAATACGTGATGGTATCTACGTCTGCCAGGATCCTGTCGGAGGTCAACCCGGATACGTATATCCGGCCAGGCTACACGGTCGCGCTTGAAAAAGCCCACGCCGTGGCGCTACCGGAATTGGCGATAGGCCGCCTTTCGATGGGCTCGGAAACGCTCGCCGAAGCGATGCTGCGGCGCATGGGTGGCACTTGCTATATGCGCAGTGACGACGCTCGGCGATATACCGCCGAGCGGCCGTCTTTTGTGGTCGAGGGTGCGCCCGCGCTTCAGCAGCCCGTTCACACCGCTATTTTGGCGCGCCGCAAGCACGAGCCGATCATCCGTAGAGGGATTCGCGCGCTCCATCTGGCCGTTATGTCCATGGAAAGTTAGATCGAAATACCCGATTGAAAAGAGGACATCTGCCGCTTTTTTTAAAGCATCCCGGCTGCCATCCTGGCCAAGTCAAGCAGAGTCAAATGATGAACGCGCACGCTTCCTTTTCGACCACCGATTTCGTTCCGGCGATGCGTCAACGGCAATGGGCGGAGGGCGCAAGACAGTTCGTGCGCTGCCGACGCGTCATCGATGACACGTCCGATGTCAGGACATTCGTGTTTTCGGCCGCTTCTGGCCACATGTTCAGCTTCAGTGCAGGCCAGTATTTAGTCCTGCACCTGACGATCGACGGCACCCGAGTAACAAGATCGTACTCGGTGTCGTCTCCGCCGACTCGACCGCTCGACCTGCAGATCACGGTGAAGCGGGTGAAGGGCGGGCTTGTTTCCAACTGGCTTCACGACAATCTCCGGCCGGGCCACGACATTGAAATCGAAGGGCCGGTCGGGCGTTTCAACTTCGACGATCTGCCATCCGAGAAGCCGCTTTTCCTTTCGGGCGGCAGCGGCATCACTCCCGTTATGTCGATGCTGCGGGCGCTAACCGACCGGGCATCTGGTCATGACATCCGTTTCATTCACTGCGCTCGGACGGCGAACGACATCGCTTTCCGCTCCGAGTTGGAGGCGCTCGCCGCGCGGTTCTCCAATGTCGATGTAAGCTTCATCTGCACTCAGGAAGGTTCGGCGTGGCAGGGCCCTAGGGGTCGGATCGACGGACCCATGCTCTTGCGGCTGGCCCCCGACCTTCGCCGGCGCACGTCTTACGTTTGCGGCCCCGAGCCGTTTATGCAGACGGTTCGGGCCTGTGTCGCGGAGATCGGCATCGCACCCTCGCAGTACCACGAGGAAAGTTTCGGCGGCGCGGTGGGCAATTCCATGCCTCCGCAATCGGCTGTCGCTGGCCAAACGCGCGTCCGCTTCGCCCGGTCTGGCGTGGAGCATCTTTGTGCGCCCGGAGAGACCCTGCTCGATGCGGCGCGCAATTGCGGGCTGTACATTCCCACCGCATGCCAGCAAGGCATTTGTGGTACCTGCCGGATGGTCAAGCTGTCGGGTGAAGTCGCGATGGACGACCTCGGAGGGCTCAGCCTTGAAGAAAAGGCTGCTGGTTACGTGCTGGCTTGCTGCAGCCGGCCGCAAGGCACCGTTTGCCTCGATCTCTGACCTCATTGCGAATTGATGGCCAAGCCCGGCGCTGCGGGCATGCCGGTGGCTCACATGATTGGATAAACGGCGCGCGCACTTATGAGTTGGTTCCGGCAACCTGCACTTGGCCGCTGGATCCTTTGAATGTCGGCTTTCGGGCGCATCGTGCGGCGGGAATGGTCGGATTGGGTCAGATCACGTCGGTACCCGCGGCGGCCTGAAGGGCCGCTTCTTATAATCCGAGCCTCAACGCCGCCCGCATTGCCGCTCTCCACCCGTCTCGGCGATCGGCGGCAGCCAGCCAGTTCTGGCCCTAGACTGGCTTCGCCGGTTGGCGTATCGCCGAATAGGTGAGCAGCGCCGAGGCGAGATAGAGCAGCAGGAAGACGACGTTGAGCGACAGCACCAGATCGGGCGTGTCCAGGATCGTGGTCAGCACATAGGTCAGCAGGACCGCCTTCAGCCCGGCAAGCAGGGCCAGGTTGATCGCCCGCACCAGTGTCTGGCCGCGCGCGAACAGAAGCTCGGCCTGGTATTCGACCAGGTTGCGTAAGGCGGGCACGCAGATCGCCAGCGCCACCAGAGGGGCGGCCTCCGCAACATTCCTGCCGAGCGCGTTGGGGAAGAAATGCAGCACGATGCCGAGTGCCGCCAGCGCCAGCGTCGAGACCAGGAACACGCCGCCTTCGATGCCGCTCTTGACCGCGAGGCGCGACAGAAGTTCCGGCGCCCGCATCATGCGCTGCACCAGCATCATCGAGAAGGTGCGGATCGGGATCGCCGTCAGGTCGACCAGCCGCATGATGATGGCATAGATGCCGGCGAGGTGCGGCCCGCCGATCGCCAGCACCAGCAGCTTGTCGAATTCCATCTGCAGGTAGAACAGCACCTCTGCGCCGGCCACGTAGACGGAATCGGCGAGCCGCCTCAGATAGAGCTCCAGCCGCAGCCGCAGCCTCTGGCGCGGATAGAAAAATCCGAAGGCGATGAGCAGCGAGGCGGCGTTGGCGCCGATATAATACCAGGACCAGACACCTATGGTCGGCTGCGCCGCGAACATGAACAGCACGGCGCCGAGCGCCCGCAGGGCCGTCGCCATGATCGTCAGCAGGGCGGCGCGGCCGAATTTGCCGAAACCGTTGTTGACGATCAGCGCCACCTCGACCGGCCGCCACAACAGCGCCTCGGCAAACACGATCGCCGCAAAGACCGACAGCGGCACGGTGCCGGCAAAGAAGATAAGGTAGACGCCGTACGAGGCGGCAGCCAGCAGCGGAAGCGAGATCACGCCGAGCAGCAGGAAGCCGGCAGTGAAGGTGCCGATCAGATTGGGGCGGATGGTGGCGGTTCGGTAAAGCGCCGAGATGAAGCCGAAGGCCAGGATGCGTGACAGCATCACGCCGGCCGCCGAAGCGGTGGCGAACATGCCGAACTCGGCGATGGACAGCGTGTTGGCCAGCGCGATGAAATAGGCGAGCGAAAACACCAGCCGCCCGCCCGCGCCGCTGATCGCCGAAAGATAGTCGCGAACCAGCCCCCGTCGCTCGGCCACGAAAGCGCCGATCCGGGCGAGGGGCCGCCTTTGCGGGATGTTGCCAGCCTGAGTCATGCGTGGAGACAGCATAGGCTGGAAAGTTTAACGCGCGGTTCTAGACATTTCCGTTGGCTCAAGAAGGGCACAACCGAAGAGGGAAACCTCGTCTTCAAGGCGGGGAAATTAACCTTTTGTTTCCTATGCTTGTTTAGCGTGGCTTAACGAATGGCTGACCGCGCGCGTCCAAGCCGCCAAGGGCAAGCTCCACGACAATGGTCGACAGGCAAAACCGTGAAGATTGGAAGCGCGAGCGGTCCTTGCTGGCGCTCGGCCAGGCGATGCGCGGCGAAGAAGAACCATCGCTGGTTTCGATCGGGGATCGGGCGGACCCGTCATGGCGCGAAGACGCCGCAACGCGCCATCGTCTCGCGCGCTCACGGCGCGAGGGGCGAGCGCATCCGGAATTTTCGGCAATCCCGGAGCCCTCTGCGATCCCGGAACGCCCGGTAACCCCGGAATTCTCGGCAAGCGATGAAACAAGCCAGTTTCAAGCCGATCATGCATCCGCTTCGACCGCCCGGATACCGCCTGAGACCGACGATGCCGTTGAAGCGGGCTATGCGGACGCCAGGCTGCGGGAGGAGCCGTTTGCTGCCGGTGCCTCCGAGGACCACCGTTCCGATGCCGATCCTCGACATGCCGCATTCGATCCGCGATACGCATTCGAACCTCGGTATCCCGCGTCCGATCCACGATATGCAACGTTCGAGCCTCAATACGCCGGCGACGAGCAGCGGTCTTCCCATGAGGACGACGGCGGATGGAAGCCGTTGATCGATCCGATGCAGGTGGTCCGCGGCGTTGCCCGGTCGAAGCTGCTGATTGTCGCCATGACGATCCTGGGCGCCACGCTTGGCGTCGCGATCGCGCTGTCGACGCCGAAGAAATACGAAGCCACCGCAGAGCTGATCGTCGACCCGCGCGACCTGAAGCTCACCGATCGCGACCTCACCCAATCGGTGGTTGCGTCCGACGCCACGCTGGCCATCGTCGAAAACCAGGTTCGCGTGCTCACCTCCGGTACTGTTCTCAACAAGGTCGTGGACAAGCTCAATCTCGTCAACGATCCGGAGTTCAACGGGCAAGGTTCCGACGGCCTGGGCGTGATGACGCTCATCCGATCGATCCTGTCGCGCAATGACGGGCCGGGTGCCGACGAGGGCCGCCGCCTTGCGCTGGCCGTCGCCAATCTGGCGGAGAGCCTTTCGGTCGAGCGCGGCGGCAAGACCTTCGTCATCTCCGTCAGCGCCACCACGCAAAATGGCGAGAAGTCGGCGCTCATCGCCAACACGATGACGGACGTTTTCCTGCAGACCTTCGGTCAGATCCAGTCCGATACCGCTGGCCGCGCGACCAACGAACTGACGGGCAGGCTCGACGAGCTGCGCAAGGGAGTGGAAGTGGCCGAGCGCAAGGTCGAGGATTTCAGGGCCGCGCACGATCTCGTCGACGCACAAGGCCATCTGATCAGCGACGACGAGATGCTCAAGCTCAACCAGCAGCTCGCCATCGCCCGCGCGCGCACGCTGGAGCTCAACGCCCGCGCTGCGTCGGCGCGCTCGATCGACGTGAATACGGTTCTGAGCGGCACCTTGCCGGAGGAGATCAACGCCAACACCATGAGCGAATTGCGCTCGCAATATGCGACGCTCAAGCAGGAGGCCGACCGCGCTGCTATCCGGTTCGGGCCGCGCCATCCCGAGCTCCAGGCGCTGAATGCCCAGCTTGCCGGCTCGCGCGAGCGTATCGCCGGGGAACTGCGCCGCATCGCCTCGTCGCTGCAGGTCGACCTGAGGCGCGCCGTGCAGCTCGAACAGGATCTGGCCTCCCGACTGGCGCAGTTGAAGGTCCGCAGCGGCGACGTCAACAGCGACCTGGTCACCCTGCGCGAACTGGAGCGCGAGGCCGCCGCCAAGCGCTCCGTCTATGAACAGTACCTTCTGCGCGCAAAGGAGACCGGCGAGCAGAAGGACATCAACACCGCCAACATCAATGTGATCTCCAAGGCGTTCGCCCCGCTTGAGCCGAACGGACCGTCGCGCGCCGTGACGGTGCTTGCCGGCCTGCTGGCAGGCCTCGCCTCTGGTGTCGGTCTGGGCGCCATGCGCGGCGCCCATGCGAGCCTGCGCGAAACCGCCAATTCGCGGCCGCGCCGCAGGGAACGCCGGTTTGAAGACCAGGCATACCAGGCGGCGCCACCGCGCGTTCCGCCAGTCGAGGCCACCAGGCGTTCAGGTCCGATCAGTGCGCTGCTGTCGGCGGTGAGCAAGATCGTGCCGCGCAAGGCGCGCAGGGAAGACTCTGCCACTACGCGGTCCAGTGGCTCACTGGCCAGTGGCGCATCGGCAGTCGCCGGAGGCGCAAAGCGGGATCCGGAAACCACCGGCTACAGGCAGCCGCAAGTCCAGCAAGGCGCCTATGCACCGCAGCAGGCGATGTACCCGGCCCCGCCTATGCAGGCGCATGCGCAACCGCCGATGGGCTATCCCTGGCAGATGCAGCCGCCGCCGGCCGGCTACCCCTATCCGCCGGCCATGACGCCCCATGCCGGGCCTTACCCGCAGCAGCAGCCGGTCTATCCCCGAGCCTCGTCGGACGAGGCAAATCAGGCCTCGGAAGCCGCTGAACAGCAAGCCTCCATCGAGGAGATCCGAGCCAGCCTGCGCGAATTCCGCGAAGCGGTTCGCGAACTCACCGAAAGCCGATCGCGGCGCTATTTCTGAGCGCCGAATAGAATAAAAGCCACCGGTTTCGAGTTAGCGGCATAAGACGGCGCTTTGACGGGATTGCCCGGTCGCGTTTTCGTGAAAATGCCGCCCGAAGTAGAACGATGTTGAGGGTGGTTCATGGCCGAGTTGATTGACGGAAAGAGCGTCGCCGAAGACGTGGTGCGGCGCGTCAAGGCCTTGACGATCGAACTGATGGAAAAGCGCGCGCACAAGCCCGGTCTTGCCGTGGTCATCGTCGGCGAGGATCCGGCGAGCCAGGTTTATGTCGCCTCCAAATCCCGCACCGCCAAGGAATGCGGCTTTCATTCGGTCCAGCACACGCTGCCGGCCGAGACCTCCGAACAGGAACTGCTTGATATCATCGGCGAACTCAACGCCGATCCGGCCGTCAACGGCATCCTGGTGCAGCTTCCCCTGCCTGGCCATGTCGATGCGGGCAAGGTCATCCAGGCAATAGCGCCGCAAAAGGATGTCGACGGCTTCCACTTCATCAATGTCGGCAAGCTCGGCACCGGCGAACTGGAGACGGCTTTCGTGCCTTGTACGCCGGCCGGCTCGATGCTGCTGATCGAGCGTGTGCGCGGCAAGGATCTTTCCGGGCTCAATGCGGTGGTCGTCGGCCGCTCCAACATTGTCGGCAAACCGATGGCCAATCTTCTCCTTGCCGCCAACTGCACTGTCACCATCGCGCATAGCCGCACGAAGGACTTGGCTGCACTGGCGCGCACCGCCGACATTCTCGTTGCCGCTGTCGGCAGACCCGAAATGGTCAGGGGTGACTGGGTCAAATCAGGCGCCACCGTCATCGACGTCGGCATCAACCGCATCGCGGCGCCCGAAAAGGGCGAAGGCAAGACCCGTCTCGTCGGTGACGTTGCCTATGCGGAAGCGGCGAAGACGGCCGGCGCCATTACGCCGGTGCCTGGCGGTGTCGGACCGATGACCATTGCCATGCTGATGGCCAACACGCTAGCTTCCGCCTATCTCGCGGCCGGATTGAAACGGCCGTCTTTCTGAACCTGGAAAGCCTCAGCTTTGCCGAACCTCACTGTTCCCCGAGCATTTTGCAGCCAAGTGGGACCACTTGGCGTTGCATAAATGCGGCTGAAATAAAGAGATAGAGCGGGATGCCCCACTCGACCCAAATGCATCCCGCTCTAGAGCGGCTGGTCACGAACGATCCCGTTCAAGGCGGCCGGCAGTTCGGGTTCCTGCTGGTCGACAAGTTTTCCATGTTCTCGCTGGCCGCCGCAATCGACACGTTCCGGTCGGCGAACCGGCTGCTCGGCCACGACTTCTATGGCTGGACGACGGTGTCGGCCGACGGCGATGCCGTCATGGCCTCCAACGGCCTGCCGCTCAAGATCGACTACGCTGTCGCCGATCTGCCGCCGGTCGATATCCTTTTCGTCTCGGTCGGGCTGACGACGGAGTTTCCCGGCAAGAGCAAGGTGCTGGCGGCGCTGCGCAGCTGGGGCCGGCGCGGCAACGCGCTCGGCGCACTGTCGGTCGGCTCCTATCTGCTCGCCGAGGCAGGCCAGCTCGAAGGCTATCGCTGCACCATCCACTGGGAAAACCGCGCCGGCTTCGTCGAGCGGTTTCCCGACATCAACTGCACCGGCAATGTCTTCGAGATCGACCGCAAACGCTACACCTGCGCCGGCGGCACCACCTCGATCGACCTGATGCTGGAGATCGTGCGCGGCGATTTCGGCTCGGGCCTCGCCAACGGCGTCGCCAACCAGTTCCAGCACGAGCGCATCCGCTCTGCCGGAGACCGCCAGCGCGTCGGTCCTGAGCGCGACCTGACCGGCAAATCGGAAAAGCTGCGCCGCATCGTCGAGCTGATGGCCGATCATCTCGACGAGCCGCTGTCGGCGGTGCAGCTCGCCAAGTCGGCCGGCCTGTCGGTGCGCCAGGTCGAGCGCCTGTTCCTGCGTCACCTCACGGTGACGCCCGGCCGCTATTACATGCGGCTCAGGCTCGAGCGGGCGCGCGAATTGCTGCGCCAGACCAACATGCCGATCCTCGACGTGGCGATCGCCACCGGCTTCACCTCACACTCCTATTTTGCCCAGAGCTATCGGCTGCAGTTCGGCCGGCCGCCTTCCGAAGAGCGTCGCACGACGTACTGAGTGGTTTGGCTCAAGGGTTGTGGCCAACCCTCCCACGCCCGGCGTCCGGGCTTGTATCCTGACGCGGCGTCAAATAGCTTCGCCCCCCTGACTGGCAGAGACTGCCTGGCAGAGACTGACTGGGGGAGATTTTCATGGCGGGACTTGCACGGAGCGTCGCTGCGGCGATCCTCCTGTTGGGGATGACGACGCTCGGCCTTGCTGCCGACCGAGTCATCCTCATTCTCGATGCTTCCGGTTCGATGTGGGCGCAGATCAACGGCAAGCCCAAGCTCGAAATCGCCCGCGAATCGCTGCGAACGGTGTTGCAATCGGTCCCCGCCGATAGGGAAATCGGCTTCATGGCCTATGGCCATCGCGAGAAGGGCAGTTGCGAGGATATCGAGCTCATTGTGCCGCCGCAGGCAGGCTCGGCAGCTGCTGTTTCCGCTGCCGCCGACAGCCTGAAATTCCTCGGCAAGACGCCGCTGACATCAGCCGTAACCCAAGCGGCCGAGGCGCTGAAATACACCGAGGACAAGGCCACTGTCATCCTGATCACCGACGGGCTCGAGACCTGCAAAGGTGACCCTTGCGCGCTCGGCAAGGAACTGAGGGCTGCCGGTGTCGACTTCACCGTAAACGTCGTCGGCTTCGGCCTGACCGCGGACGAGGGCAGGCAGGTCGCTTGCCTCGCCGACAACACCGGCGGCAAATACATCCAGGCGTCCGACGAGCAAGCCCTACAGGACGCGCTGGTCGAAACCATCGCCGCCGCACCCGCACCGGCGCTCGAACCAGCGCCTGCGCCGCAACCGGCCCCCGAGCCGGAAAAGCCGGAGTTCAACTTCATGCCGGCCGTGGTGCTCGCCGAGGGCGGCAATCCCGTCACCGACGGCAATTCCTGGGAGATCTACAAGGCAAGGTCCGACGGCACGCGCGGCGATTACGTCACCACCGAGTACGGCGCCTACAAGGGCAATCTGGAGCCGGGCGACTATATCGTCGTTGCGAGCTATGGCGAGGCCAGGACCGAACAGAAGGCCAAGGTCGAGGCGGGCCAGGTCTACAACCCCCTCTTCATCCTGAATGCCGGCACGCTCATCCTTCATCCCCGGCCAAGTGAGGGAGCGGATGTGGCCGATGGCGCGGCTGTCGTGATCGCCTATCCGGGCGTCGATATGCCCGCGACCTATTATGGCGACACGAAAGTCGTGTTGCCGGCCGGCGACCAGAAAGTGACGGTCACGATCGGGAAGGGCGAGGTTACCGAAACCATCCAGCTCGCTGCCGGCAGGGTCATCGACAAGGACATCATCGTCGGCGTCGGACATGTCGTCGCCAACGCCTACTATACGGCCGGCGGCGACAAGGCCGACGGTTCGGGCATCGGCTTCAAGGTGTTCAAGGCAAGGAAGAAGATCGACGGAACGAGGCAAGAAGTGACTCATGCCTATGGCCCCGACAGCAAGTTCGATCTGCCGCCCGACGACTATGTGTTGATTGCCGAGGTCGACCTTGCCGTCGTCGAGCAGCCGTTCAGCGTCAAGGTCGGCGAGTTTCAGGATGTGAAAGTCGCCTTGAACGCCGGCGTGCTGGCGGTCACCGCGCCAGGGGCTTCGAAGATCGAGATTTTCGATCCGAAGAAGGACATCAACGGCAACCGCAAATCGCTCGGTTACGCCTATGACGAGAAATATCAGGCGGCGCTGCCGGCCGGCGACTACGCGGTCGTCTCGGAGAAGTTGGACAACAGCTCAAAGGAAAGCACGGTGACCATCAAGGCCGGCGAGCGAGCCGAGCTGACGGTACAGTAGCGACGCAATTCGATGCCGATGTCGATTGCTCGCGACGGAAACGGCCTTGAAGGCGAAAGGTATCGAGGCGATCGACCGATCGTTGGATAAGCATACGCTCCACAATTGCCGAGCTTGGCCTTGGATTGCGGCCGGCGCTGTGGTCGTACAGATCGGACTGGCATTCGCATTTCTACCTCGCAGGCAGTGTCGACGCCGAACTAGTCGGCTGAACGTCCGAAATGGTGGAATGTGCCATTCGTCTCGTCGATCGGAACGAGTAGGCAACGCCAAAGAACGGCCATCCCCGTTATGTCTGTCGAATGACCGGAGTTGGCCGCAGGCGGATGGTCAGCTTTCAAGTTGGATCGGCTTGAAAGGAGACCAGCGCGTTCGATGTGGTAAAGTCAGCTTCGCGCCTCTTCTCCATCCAATGTCACTTTGTAAAATGCACGCTTTCATAAGGGGTCGCAATTCCGCATGTCAGGGTCGGCTCCAATCGGAGACCGCACGCCTCAACCATTCGTCGGGAAGGAATGTTGCTCGCCGATACGAGCTCATAGATATGGCTCGCTCCGAGTTGACGCCGGACAAGCGAACGCTCTCGGCGCTGAAGTTGCAAGGCTGCCCGGATAGTGTCAGGGCGCCTCGGAGATCCTTGCGTCCGAAACCAACCATTCAGCCACGGTCAGCCCGTGAGGCGCGCACGAAACAACGTGGAGCCGTCCGTCAGGCGCGATCTGGAGATATCCCGGAATCCAGCCTCGGTCATCCACGCGCGATACTGACCTTCAGTGTACGATTCGCCGTGGCGATAGAGGTTCAAGAAGGTGAGATTCAGAAAGACACCCTCAGGCGGGCCGAGGCGGTCGTCATCGACGACACCTGACCCCGCAATTGCGATCTCGCCTCCGGGCGTCAGGCAACGCGCCGCGTTCAGGATCGAACTGCGCGCCTGGTCCGGCGGAAGGACCTGGACGACGGCCTTCAGGATCGCCAGATCGTGCCGACCGATCGATGGCGCGACAGTTATGTCCCCCTCTTCGACAACCACGTCGTTGGCACCGTATTCTGACAGGATAGCTGGCGCGACCGCTGCGACCGTTGGGAGTTCCATCAGCGTCGCCGCAATCTGCGGCCGCTGCTCGCGAAGTCCGACGAGAATGGTCCCGGGGCCCCCGCCGATGTCGATCACCGAACCGATCGCCGAGAGGTCCATCTCTCGGGCCAGATGTCGGCCGAAAATCACCCCGCCCGGTGCGAGCATGCGGCTGAAGGCCGCCGCGGCCTCAGGCCCCGCTGCGGAAAAGTCGTGCAGCGCAGCCGGCCGGTCCTGTCGCAGCGACTCTGCGGTCAGCAGGTCGGCTCCCCAAAGTTCGCGCAGGAGCGCATGATCGCCGCCGCGATAGGTCGGCTTGGACGCGTCGAGGAAGGCCGACGCTTCGGCTCCGTTGCGAAATTGACCATCCTTGACTTCAAGGAGACCGATGCTGGCGAGTGCGTAGAGGAGCCGCGACAGACGATCGGGCTCGACTTTGAGCGCGGCCCCAAGGCTGTCAGCAGTCACCGCCCTGCCACCGATCCGGGTGAAGATGCCAAGGTCCAGCCCGGCGCGAAGCGCCAAGGCGGGGGGCACCGCTGCGATCAGGTTGTCGATCCGATCAGAGTCCACCATGTCACATCCCCTTCCGCGATACAGATGGAGCCCGGCTTGGCTGTAACAGATAGCTCCGCAGCGCCTCTGTATCACATGAGATGGTCTTGCGCTGTGGCTGTGCGGGGGCTGGCCCGTGCACCGTGGCCGCGCTGCGTGGCGCCAGGTGATCGGGTCCATCGCTGCCGCTCTGAATATTTAACAGTTCGAAACGTCCGCTTTCGGAGGTAGTCGACGGCCTCAGCAACGACCGAATTGGGGCGCCTTCCTGCCCGGCCGCTCTACGGCTCAAGCGGGGCCGAAAGCGGACTGGCAGCTTCTAGTGTGAGATGTCAGCGAGTGGAGGTTCAGCACGGGGACGCGTGTCGTGACTCGGTGCAGACCTTCGCCGACCCTTTCCTTGCCTAACAGAGGACGTCCGATCACGACGCATCCATGAATCTTCATGGTGGTCACTTCGCTGTGATCGCGTCTGGCGGGAGCCGACTAGGCCGCTAGCTACCGTGCGACAGAGCGGCAGCGCAACAGCACGATCATCGCGGCATGGCGATCGCCATGATAGATCCGGAGGTGAAGCATGACGGAACCGAGGCGCGGTCACGATTCGACCGGAGCGACAAGATCGGGCATCTCTCGTCGGACGTTTCTCAAGCACGGTGGGACTACAGCGGTCGGGGCGGCGTTGCTGGAAGCAGGGTCAGCGCGGGCAGCCGTCGACCGCTCCATGCAGGACAACGAAGTGCTTGGCCCCGGTCCGATCCCGATCGATCTCACGATTAACGGACAACGCGTCCCGGTGCAGGCGGAGCCGGCCACCACGCTGGTTGACATCCTTCGCAATCAGCTCGGCCTGACCGGCGCCAAGATCGGCTGTGACCGCGGCGCCTGTTCTGCCTGCACGGTCTGGCTCGACGGACAGCCCGCCAGCAGCTGCATGACGCTGGCGCTCGATGCCCGGGGCAGGAGCATCACCACGATCGAGGGACTTGCCGACGGCGACCGGCTGCATCCGGTGCAGCAGGCGTTCGTTGAGCACGACGCTCTTCAATGCGGCTTCTGCACGCCCGGCATGGTCATGAGCTGCGCGGCGCTCATAAATCGCAAGCCCGACGCCGGCCTCGATGACGTGAAGGCCGCTATCAGCGGCCATCTCTGCCGATGCGGCACCTACCCGAACATCTTTGCGGCGGTGCTCGACGTCGCCGACCAGAATCGGAGGAGGGGCACCTGATGGCCAGCGAAAATAAGCCAGCAGCCGACCAGACTGCGTTGCGTCCGCAATCCTTGCTCTACGGCATCGTCGGGCAGGAGATGGAGCAGGTGACGCGGCAGGTGCCGGCCGACGAGCCGCCGCAATTGCCGGTGAACGCCGAGCTGCGCTCCATCGGCAAGTCGATCCCGCGGCTCGATGCCAAACAGAAGGTAACGGGCGCAGCGAAATACACGTTCGACGTGCAGCTGCCGGGGATGCTCTACGCGCGGCAGGTCGTCTGCCCCTGGCCGCATGCCAGGGTGATTTCGATCGATACCTCCGCGGCAGAGCGTTACCCCGGCGTGCGCGCCGTGCATGTGCTGGAGAAGCTGCTGCAATCAGCACAGCCGCGCGATCCCGGAGCCGAGGCCGGCAACAAATACCCGACCGTCCGCTTCGCCGGCCAGACCGTTGCCGCCATTGCCGCCGAGACGCAGCGGATCGCCGACGAGGCCGCCAAGCTGGTCAAGGTCGAGTACGAGCGCTTGCCGCATGTGACCGACCTCGACGCGGCAATGGACGGCGAGGCTCCGCTCGTCTTTCCCGGGCCGGTCGAGCAACCGTCGACAGCCGGCGGCGGCGGCGCGCCGGAAGGCTTGCCGCAGAAGGGCAACATGCGAGGTCCCAATTTCGGCATGCCGGGCATGACGCCCACGGGCGATATCGACAAGGGGCTGGCGGAAGCGGACGTGACCGTCGAGGCCGAATACCGCACGCAGGTTCAGACGCACGTGCCGATGGAGACGCACGGTGTCGTCGCCGACTGGCGCGACGACGGGCTGACCATCTATGCCTCCACGCAACACACGCACAGCGTGCGCGATGAGGCGGCCGAATATTTCGATCTGCCCAAGAGCAAGATCCGGGTGATCAGCGACTTCACCGGCGGCGGGTTCGGCGCCAAATACGGCATCAACAATTTTGGTCTCGTCGCCATCCATCTGTCGCAAAAAGCCGGCGCGCCGGTGCGCCTGATGCTGGACCGTCGCGAAGAGCATATTTCGGCGGGCAATCGCCCGAACAGCCTGCAGAGGGTACGGATCGGAGCCAAGCAGGACGGCACCCTGACGGCAATTGACGTCATAAGCTGGGGCACCGGCGGCATCGCCGGAGGCGCCGGCATCGGCTTCTGCTACAATGCGCTCTATCCGTGCCCGAACATGCGCACCGAGCAGTATGACGTGTTCACCAATGCCGGTCCGTGCGCGGCTTTCCGGGCGCCTGGCCAAGTGCAGGGCATCTTCTCGCTTGAGCAGACTATGGACGAACTGGCCGATCGGCTGCAGCTCGATCCGCTGATCCTGCGCGAGCGCATCGACACGAAGCCCACCGACGACATGCTTGCCCGGGCGCATGAGCGCAGAATAGGGGCCGAGCGGTTCGGCTGGGGCCGACGGCGTCCGCCGAATTCCGACGCCGGGCCGGTGAAGCGCGGAATGGGAATGGCGCAGGCGCAGTGGGTGTATGTCGTCAGTCCGCCGACGACGGTGGAGGTGCGGGTCGCCGACGACGGGTCGGTCTCTGTCTACAACAGCACGCAGGACATCGGCACCGGCACGCGAACGGTGCTCGCCCAGGTCGTCGCCGAGGAGTTCGGCCTCAACGCCGAGGACATCGGCGTATATATCGGCGACACCCGCTTTCCGTGGGGGCCGCCATCCGGCGGCAGCCGCGTAACCGCCTCGGTGACCGCGCCTGCCCGTAATGCTGCCTATGCGGCGGCGCGCGAGATGGCCGCGCGCCTCGCACCGATCTTCGACAATGCCAGCCCCGACGACATATTCTTTGCCGACGGCAAGGTGGGTGTCCGCGGCAAGGAGGCAGCGGCAAGGCCGCTCAAGGAAGCAGCCAAGGAAGCCAAGTTCGGCGAAATCTCGAAACTCGCCAAGCGGCACGACGACTATGAGGGTTTTGCCATGTCCGGTGAGACCTCCATCAGCCGCCATATGCTGGGTGGCGTCCAGTTCGCCGAGGTGGCGGTCGACGTCGAGACCGGCGTGGTCAAGGTCGAGCGCGTCGTCGCCGCCAGCGATTGCGGCAGGCCGATCAATCCGAAGCTCGTCGAGAGCCAGGTGATCGGCGGTATCATCCAGGGCGTCAGCTTCGCAATCTACGAGGACCGCATCCTGGACGCGGCGAGCGGCCATCAGCTCAATGCCAACGTTGATCAATACAAGATGGTCGGATCACGCGAGACGCCGGAGATCGAGGTGCTGCTCATCGAGCAGATAGGGGCGCAGTCCTCGACCGATGCGCGAGGCATTGCGGAAGCCAGCAATGTCGCGACCAGCGCAGCGATCGCCAACGCATTCTACAACGCCACCGGGAAGCGGATCCGCACGTTGCCAATGAATCCGGCGAACGTGCTGGCGGCGCTGAGAGCCTGAAATCGGCCACAAGGAGTCGAGCATTGCCATGAACAGCTTCGAATGGACCGATGCCACCACCGTCGAGCAGGCAGCCGGGTTGCTTGCCGAAAGCACAGAGCAGCGTCCGGTCGTCGCAAAGGCAGGCGGGATCGACCTTCTGGACTTGATGAAGGAAGGGATTTTAGCGCCGGCGCGCCTCGTCAACCTGAAGACCATCCGCGGCCTCGACGAGATCGAAACGGAAAACGGGCTGGTGCTCGGCGCGCTGGTGACGCTCGACCGCATCGACAAGGATCCGCGCATCCGCTCGCGCTATGTGGCGCTGTCGGACGCTGCCGCCCATGCGGCGACGCCGCAGGTCCGCAACGCCGCGACCATCGGCGGCAATCTGCTGCAGCGGCCGCGCTGCTGGTATTTTCGGCACGATCATTTCCACGGCGAAGGCGCCGGTGAGATGGCGAGCGACGGCGTCGGGGAGAACCAGTACCACGCGATTTTCGACAATGGTGGAAATGCGATGGTGCACGCCTCCACGCCGGCGACGGCGCTGGTCGCCTACGACGCAAGCGTCGAACTTGCCGGCGGCGCCGACGGCCCGCGCGCGGTGAAGCTCGCGGACTTCCTCCTGCCGCCCGAAATGCGCCGCGCCCGTGACGCCGGCATCGAGGCCGGCGAGGTTTTGACGCGCGTGACCATCCCGCCGGCAAATGCCGGCGCGAAGGCCGCCTATCACAAGCAGACCGAGCGCGACAGCTACGACTGGCCGATCTGCGACGTAGCGGTCGTTCTGATGATGGATGGGCAGATGGTGCAAAGTGCCTCGATTGTCATGGGCTGGGTGGCGCCAACACCTCGCCGCGCGACCGAAAGCGAACGGCTTCTTGTCGGAAAACAGGTTACGAATGATTTGGCGCGGCAGGCAGCCCGCGCTGCCGTGGCGGATGCTACTCCGCTGTCGAAGAACGGCTATAAGGTGCCCGTCCTGGAGACCGTGGTCCGCCGCACGATTCTGGCGGCTGGGGCTGCTTGACCAGCAGGTCGCCTCAGATGAGCACGGCAACGTCGCAGCCCACGTACACGGCGCCCTTGGTCTGTCGGCGCCTGCGCTCGAAAGGCGCGCCCGGAATGGGGTATGAGAATGGCATGAGCTTCGACGCCGGCTATGTCTCGACCGCCAATTTCTGGTGCACGGCAACGGCAGGCACTGTCGGCCCTGACGACTCCTTCGTCCATCCGCATGTATGCGTTGCCAACCGGATCTGCTTTCTTAGTCCATCCGGGCAGGTCAAGGTTGGTGACTGAAACGGAAGGCAAGGCGAATGCCTGTCAGGCAACAGGTCATCTTTGTTCGAGAGCGGATATTGGGGATCAAGCTGGGTGGGTAATGGCGGATTGCATAGAAAAAGTTCGGCACATCCCGAAGCACATGTCGTCGGTAGAATTGCGCACCGCGACTCCAGCGTCGTCGCCGGCAATGTCTGGTTTTGGGCAGTGGCAATGGTACCCGGAATGACCAAGATGCGGCGCTAAGCGGCCATTCGCGGTGGGTCATGGGCGTGAATTCGGCCGGGGGCGAACGAGCTTCCGCTTGGGGGTCGGACTTTGCCGTTTCTGGAAGACGCAGAAGCGCTCGATCCCTGGGCTACGAATGACCGGTCACGAGAGCTAGGTCAATAATGGCTCAAAGGTAACATCGTGGCCAAAAGCCAAAATTGCGTGGCAATCGACAGCCGGTGTCAGACGGTCGCGAGCCGCTCCTTTCACTGCAGCGCCAACTCCGCCACGTTGTTTCCGAAGGCGCTGGCGCCATGATCGGCGCGGCCCACCATTTGCCGGAACCCAGCGAAAAGCTCGCGGCCGAAGCCGAATTCATTGGCGATAAGATCGTTGTCCGCCGCCCGTCGCAGCGCGAAATCGCCGGCCGGCACCAGCACTTCCAGCGTTCCGGCCTCGGCATCGAGCCTGATGATGTCGCCGTCATGGATCCTGGCGATCGGCCCGTCCTCGACCGCCTCCGGCGTCACATGGATCGCCGCCGGCACCTTCCCGCTCGCGCCCGACATGCGTCCGTCGGTGACCAGCGCCACATGCTGGCCACGATCCTGCAGGACGCCGAGCACGGTGGTCAGCTTGTGCAGCTCCGGCATGCCGTTGGCTTTCGGCCCCTGGAAGCGGATGACGGCAATGAAATCGCCGGTCAGCGAGCCGGCCTTGAATGCTTCGTTGAGCCCTTGCTGGCTGTCGAACACCTTGGCCGGCGCCTCGATGATGCGCCGCTCCGGTTTCACCGCCGATGTCTTGATGACGGCATGGCCGAGATTGCCTGAAAGCATTTTCAATCCGCCGGTCGGCTGGAACGCCTTCCTGAACGGCGCCAGCACCTTCTCGTCGCCGCTTTCGCGCGGCGAGGCCTCGCGCATCACGCCGCCATCGGCGCCGAGCTTGGCTTCGACCGCATAGGGCCTCAAGCCGTCGCCCCAAACCGTCTGGACATCCTCGTGCAGGATGCCTTCGTCGAGCAGTTCGCGGATCAGGAAGCCGAGCCCGCCGGCCGCATGGAAATGGTTCACGTCGGCAAGGCCGTTCGGATAGACCCGCGCCAGCAGCGGTACGGCTTCCGAAAGGTCCGAAATATCCTGCCAGGTAATGGCGATGCCGGCCGCGGCCGCCATGGCGATCAGATGGATGGTGTGATTGGTCGATCCGCCGGTGGCGTGCAGGCCGACGATGCCGTTGACGATCGAGCGCTCGTCGATCATCCGGCCGACCGGCGTGTAGGCGTTGCCGAGCGCGGTGATCGCCAGCGCCCGCTTCGTCGCCTCGCGGGTCAACGCGTCGCGCAACGGCGTGCCGGGGTTGACGAAGGAGGCGCCTGGCGTGTGCAGGCCCATGATCTCCATCAGCATCTGGTTGGAGTTCGCCGTGCCGTAGAAGGTGCAGGTTCCCGGCCCGTGATAGGATTTGGACTCGGCCTCGAGCAGTTCGGCCCTTCCTGCCTTGCCTTCGGCATAGAGCTGGCGGACCTTGGCCTTCTCGTCATTCGGCAGGCCCGTCGTCATCGGCCCGGCCGGGATGAACACCGCCGGCAGATGGCCGAAGGTCAGCGCCGCGATCACCAGCCCCGGCACGATCTTGTCGCAGACGCCGAGATAGACGGCCGCGTCGAACATGTTGTGCGACAGGCCGATCGCCGCGGCCATGGCGATCACGTCGCGCGAGAACAGCGACAGCTCCATGCCGGGCTGGCCCTGCGTGACGCCGTCGCACATCGCCGGCACGCCGCCGGCGACCTGGGCAATGCCGCCGGCCTCGCGCGCCGCGTCCTTGATCAGCGCCGGAAACGTCTCGAAAGGCTGATGCGCCGACAGCATGTCGTTATAGGAGGTGATGATGCCGAGGTTCGGCACCCGATCGCCGCCAAGCGCCACCTTTTCCGAAGGGCTGCAGACGGCAAAGCCATGGGCGAGGTTGCCGCAGGACAGCACGGCCCGGTTGGCGGTGCGGCTCGATGCCTCGGCGATACGGCCGAGATAGGCTTCGCGCCCCGGTCTGGAGCGTTGGCGGACGCGCTCGGTGATGGTTTCGATGTCGCGTCTCGCGGTCATGGCGTCGGTCCTTTCAGGCGAGGTCCCGCAAACACCGTCCGGCTGTCTGCCGGGGACCTCGGCAAGTTGAAATCAGGGTGCCCAGAAAACCTCTACGGGCCTCTCGGCTGTGTCGAGCACGGCACGAATGGGTTTTCGCGTTTCCGATCCCATCGCGCTCTCGAATGCCTTGCGCTTGTCTTCGCCTTCGATGTGCAGTGCGACGAAGCCGGCCCTGACGATCCGCGCCAGCGACAGCGTCAGGCGCGGTTCGCCGGCGCTTGCCGCGTGGACCGGGAACACGATCCTTTCCGAGGACGGGTCGAGCAGTTTTTCCAGATTGTCGGCGTCCGGAAAGAACGATGCGGTATGGCCATCGGTTCCCATGCCAAGCACGACCACATCGAGCGGCCAAGGCAGCGACCGCAACATCCTGCTGTCGGCCTCCCACGTATCCTCGATGCTTGCTGCCTCGTGGTAGAGCGGCACGAAACGTGCGGCTGCGGCCGCGTTTTGCAAAAGATTGGCGGCGACCAGCCCGGCGTTGGAGCGCGGCGACGAGGCCGGCACGCAACGCTCGTCGACCAGCGTCACAGTGACCTTGTTCCAGGCGATCGGGATATTCGAAAGCGATGCGAAAAATTTCGCCGGCGTCGTGCCGCCGGAAACGGCGAGCAGTGCCGTGCCGCGCTCTGCGATTGCATTGGTCAGGCGGCCTGCGACGTGGCCGGCAAGTGCTGCCGCCAGGTCCTGGCGTTCGGCAAACGCGTGCCAGCTGTAGGCGGTGCCGTTCAATTGCTCTCGTGCCATGTCCGCCCGTCGCGTTCGATCAGCGCAATTGAGGCCGAGGGACCCCATGTGCCGGCCGTATAGCCCTGCGCCTCTTGCCTTGCGCTTTCCCATGCGTCCTGGATCGGGTCGATCCATTTCCACGCCGCCTCGACCTCGTCGCGGCGCATGAACAGCGTCTGGTTGCCACGGATGACGTCCATGATCAGCCGCTCATAGGCATCGGGGGCGCGGCCGTCGAACGATTGCGCAAAGCTCATATCGAGCGGAATCTGGCGCAGCCGCATGCCGCCGGGCCCCGGATCCTTGATCATGATGAACTGCTTGACGCCTTCGTCGGGCTGCAGCCGGATGACCAGCTGGTTGGCGGAGATCGGCCCGGCGCTGTCGCCGAAGATCGAATGCGGAATCGGCCTGAATTCGATGACGATCTCCGAGACGCGGGTCGCCAGCCGCTTGCCTGTCCTGAGGTAGAACGGCACGCCCGCCCAGCGCCAGTTGCCGATTTCAGCCTTGAGCGCAACGAAAGTTTCGGTGTTGCTGTTCTTGCCGAGCTCCTCGACATAGCCTTTCACCGGCCCGCCGGCCGAGGCCCCGGCACGGTACTGGCCGCGCACCGTGTGCTTGGGGGCTTCGTTGCCGTTGATGCGTTTCAGCGCCCGCAGAACCTTCAGCTTTTCGTCGCGCACCGCATCGGCGTCCATCGATGACGGCGCCTCCATGGCGACGAGGCAGAGGAGCTGCAGCATGTGGTTCTGCACCATGTCGCGCAGAGCGCCGGCCTTGTCGTAATACGTGACGCGGTCTTCGAGGCCGACGGTCTCGGCCACGGTGATCTGCACATGATCGACATTGGCGGAATTCCACAGCGGCTCGTAGAGCGCGTTGGCAAAGCGCAACGCCATCAGGTTCTGCACCGTCTCCTTGCCGAGATAGTGGTCGATGCGGAAAATCTGGCTTTCATGGAAATCATCGCCGACCAGATCGTTGAGCTCGCGTGCCGAGGCGAGATCGCGCCCGATCGGCTTCTCCAGCACGATGCGCGAGTTCGGCGTGATCAAACCGTTCTCTTTCAGCTTGTGCGAGATGTCGCCGAACAGCGCCGGCGCCACCGCCAGATAGAAAGCGCGGATGCGTTCGCTGTCGCCGATCACCGTCTTCAATTTGTCGAAGCCCGTGCCATTGGTCGCGTCGGCCGAGACATAGGAAAGCCGAGCAAGAAACGTCTTCAGCTCCGTGGCATCGATATCGGCCGGTTTCACATGGTCGGAAATCGCCTGCCTGGCGAACGCCTGGAATTCCTCGTCGGTCATTTTCGAGCGCGACGTGCCGATGATGCGCGTCGGTTCGGAAAATTGATGGCCGCGCTGGCGATGATAGAGCGACGGCAAAAGCTTGCGTTCCGACAGATCGCCGGTGCCGCCGAAAATGATGAAGTCGAAAGGCTCGACGGGAATGATCTGGCTGGTCATGGTCTGTCCGCTTTAACGCCGGTCGCTGTGACGCGGTCGATATAATCTAATCGATTTAGATTTTCCAGTGCCACGACGTCACATCCCAAGGTCAATGAGTCTTTGCCGGTTGGCCTTGAGGTATGCCTTGACACTGGCGCAACCCGGCGGCTTGTCGGCGAGGTGTTCCGGGTGGCCTTCGCAGATGCAGCATAGAGCGGGATCGAAGCGAAAGCCAAAGGAGAAATCGAGCGTGTATACTGATCTTTCGGCGGCCATCGCCGGCGACTGCCCGAGCGATCGTCTTCAATCATGAGTGAGAAAGTCATGCGCCTGGAAAACAAAGTTGCCATCATTACCGGTGCCGCGTCAGGTTTCGGCGAGGGTATCGCCAAGCGCTTTGCCGAGGAGGGCGCCAAGGTCGTTGTCGCCGACCTCAACGCCAAGGGCGCCGAACGCGTCGCCAACGAGATCGGCCGGGCGGCGATCTGGACCCAGACGGACGTCTCGTTGCGTTCCGAGTTCGACGAGATGGTCGATGCCGCAAAGAGCGCCTTCGGCCGCATCGACATCATGGTCAACAATGCCGGCTACACCCATCGCAACGGCGATATGCTCGAGGTCGACGAGACGACCTTCGACCTGATCACGGCCGTCAATATGAAGGCGATCTACCACGCCGCTCTGGCGGTTGTGCCGGTCATGGATGGGCAAGGCGGCGGCATTATCCTGACCACGGCCTCGACGGCCGGCATCAGGCCGCGGCCCGGCCTCACCTGGTACAATGCGTCGAAGGGCTGGGCGATCACCGCGACCAAGTCCATGGCGGTGGAACTCGCGCCGAAGAACATCCGCGTCAACTGCCTCTGCCCGGTCGCCGGCGAGACCGGCATGCTGGAAAAATTCATGGGCGCCGACACACCCGAAATCCGCGAGAAATTCCGCGCGTCGATCCCGCTTGGCCGGCTTTCGACGCCGCTCGACATAGCCAACGCGGCGCTCTGGCTCGCTTCGGACGAGGCGGCTTTCATCACTGGCGTGGCGCTGGAAGTCGACGGTGGACGTTGCATCTGAGCCGTCCGGCCCTGGCGGTTTCAAGTTTGACTTGACGGTCATCGCCCTCGCTGGACGCGGCGGCCGACTGTATTACAGAAGCCATCCAAGCCGTGGTGCAACGTCGGGGGATCGCCTGACCAGCCCTAGGCGCCGGTCTTGACGAAGCTCTTGTAGATCCAGCCGCGTTTGCCGTTGTAGACGATCTGGCACCATTTCTTGCAGCCCATCACCTGAACCGAGGTCTTGGCGGGAATGGTGACGATGGCGGCCGCACTGTTCTTCGGACCGGTGCGCATGGTGACGCCCCTGAGGATGCGTCCGATATCTGCCGTGCTTGCTTGCTTGGCCTCGACTTTGGCCTGGGCGCCATCCGTCTGTGTCGCGGCCGGCAGCGGCTTCGGGGTGGGGATGGCGGCGGTTGGCGCACCGTCCGTCGCCGTCTTGGTGGGAGCAGCGACTTTGGCAATCAATGCTGCCACTTTGGTTTTCGCTGTCGGATCGGCGAATGCCGCCGCAGTGGACGGCTTGTCTGCCGTTTGTTCAGCCTTGCCTGCCATCTGGCCGGATGTGGATCCCGATCCTGTCCAGCGAGGATCATTGGGCGACAGCGCCGGTATCTCGGCCTTCGCCGCAACCATCGCCGGCGAAACCGCATCGGCCTTGCTCGCAGCCTGTTGCACCGCGGCGACCTTCGAGGCCGCGGCCGGCACGATCCTTGTTGTTTTTACTGGAATGCTTGAAACGATCTGCTCGGGACTCGCGACCGCTTGTCTCTCGTTGGCCGGCAATGCCAGCCATAGCGCCAGCGCGGCCACGCCAAGCAGCGCTGCTGTGCCAAACGCGGCGATTACCAGATGCAAGTTCGACCGGATTTGCTGCCAGAACCTGGGTCGCACGTCGTAGCCAAACTGCATCGCAAAGCGCCGTCGTTCCGGCGTGCCGAAACTGAAGGGCTCTCTCACTCTTGCAACCTCCATTTGCGGGCCGACGTTCTTACGACCTGTGCCGGGAAAACCGGCATTCGGTCGGCATCGGTCCCAAACCAACGCGGGCAGGCCCGCAAAGTCCCCGTTCAACTGCCCTGAGCAGGCATCCTTTGCCGGCGATTGTGGCATCACTGCGCCCTTGCCGGGCGGATTCTGCACCTTTGCGCTCGATTCTGCAACTTGGAAGGGATTTTGCAATCTATGGTTATATCCTGTCCCTCAAGGCATACCAGTTGAGCGCAAGAAAGAGCAGAGGCGCGCGGAAGCGTCGACCACCGGGAAAGGCCGGGATTTTGAGGTCCTCGATCAGCCTCAGCCGGTCCCGGTTGCCGGCAACGGTTTCGGCATAGAGCTTGCCGAAAAAGTTCGACAGCATGACGCCGTGACCGGAATAGCCGCCGACAGAGATCACATTGGCCATCACCTCGCGCACGAAAGGTTTTCTCGGCATCGTGATGCCGACATAGCCGCCCCAGCCGTGAGTGATCTCGACGGCCTTCAGCGCTGGGTAAAGCTCGGCGATCTGCCGGCGGATGTGGACATGGATGTCTTTCGGATCGTTGACGGCATAGATCTCGCGCCCGCCGAACAGCAGCCGCCCATCCGTCGATTTGCGGAAGTAGCGCACGACGAAGCGGGAATCATCGACCGCCTCACCGCCCGGCAGCACGTTTGTGTCAGCCGCCAGCGGCACCGTCGCGCCGATGAAGGAGCCGATCGGCATGATGTGCGCGGCACTGATCGGCTCGAGCGTGCCGCCATGGGCGTTGACGCCGATCAGACATTTCTCGGCTGATATCGTGCCTTTCGCCGTCGTAACCCTGACCTTGCCGCCAAGCGACGCGATGCCGGTCGCCGGCGTCTGCTCGAACAGCTGCGCGCCAGCCTGCGCCGCCACCTTTGCCGTGCCGATCACCAGCTTCAGCGGATGGATGTGCCCCGTGCCGGTGTCGCGGGTGCCGCCGAAATAACGCGTCGAGCCCAACCGCTCAGCCGTCTCCTTGGCGTCCATGAAGGCGATGTGCGGATAGCCGAAACGGTTCGCCATGATCTCGGCATGCGCCTTGTAATCGTCGACATAGCGCTGCTTATGCGCCACCGAGATCTGGCCGGGCATGTAGTCGATCTCGATCTTGTTGACGGCGGCGAATTCGAGGAGATGCGACTTGGCCTCTTCGGCGAGGTCGAACAGCGCCTTGGCGCGGGAAAAGCCGTATTCCGCTTCGAGCTCCTCGGCCCAGGCGCGCTGACCGGTGCCGAGCTGGCCGCCATTGCGGCCCGATGCGCCGTCGCCGAAACGATGCGCTTCGATCAGCACGACATTGCTGCCGGCCTTGGCAAGGTGCGCCGCCGCCGACAGGCCGGTGAAGCCGCCGCCGACGATGACGACGTCGCATGTCCGGTCGCCGTCGAGCGCCTTGTATTCGGGCCGTGGGCCGGCCGTGTCCTCGTACCAGGAGCGGCCGGGGGAGATTGGGGATTGGTAGGGCATGATGATCGACAGGGAGTAGGGAGTAGGGGAGTAGGGCAGTAGGGCAGTAGGGCAGTAGGGCAGTAGGGCAGTAGGGCAGTAGGGCAGTAGGGCAGTAGGGCAGTAGGGGCTATTCAGGTGACAATTTGCGGATCAGAAGGCGCAATAGCGTCCCCACGCTTTCGCTGCGGTTCATCAAAGGTTCGACCGCCTCGTGCGAGGCGATTCCGACACGGTGCGCAATCTCCAGTTCCTTGAGTGATCCTTGGGCGATCCTGAGAAATTGCTGATAGGAAGCTCGGCTCTCTCGGCCGTAACCCTCAGCGATGTTGGCAGGCACTGAGGTAGCTGCCCGACGCACCTGACCTGTCATTCCATAGATCTCGTCTTTCGGCCAAGCTCGTGTCACTTCATAGATTGATACTGCCAGGTCCATTGCCTGCTGCCAGACGATCAGATCCCTGTAGGACTCGATTTTCGCCATTACGTGCCGCTCCCTACTGCCCTACTGCCGTACTGCCCTACTAGACATTCAACAACAGATACTCCCGCTCCCACGGGCTGATCACTTCCATGAAGGTCTCGAATTCCGCCCGCTTGATCGCCGCATAGGTCGCGGCAAACGACTTGCCGAGCAGCGCGCAGAGTTCCTCGTCGGCTTCGAACAGGTCGACAGCCTCGAGCAGGCTCCGCGGCAGGTCGATCTCTGCCTCGTTGGCGGTGGTGAGAACCGGCGGTTCGGCCTTGATCTTGTTGGTCATGCCGATCAGCCCGCAGGCGAGCGATGCGGCCAGCGCCAGATAGGGATTGGCGTCGGAGGAAGGGATGCGGTTCTCGACTCGCCTGGCTGCCGGGTCGGATCGCGGGACGCGGAAGGCGGTGGTGCGGTTGTCGTAGCCCCATTTGTTGTTGACCGGCGCCGAAGCCGACTGCGTCAGCCGGCGGTAGGAATTGACATAGGGCGCAAACATCACCAGCGCGTTCGGCACATGTTTCTGCATGCCGCCGAGGAAATGGAAGAAGGCTTCGGTTTCCGAGCCGTCCTCGGCAGAAAAGACGTTCCTGCCGGTCTTCTTGTCGATGATCGACTGGTGGATATGCATGGCCGACCCGGGCTGCCCCTGGATCGGCTTGGCCATGAAGGTGGCATAGATCTCGTGCTTCAGCGCCGCCTCGCGGATGGTGCGCTTGAACATGAACACCTGATCGGCGAGTTCGATCGGATCGCCATGGCGCAGATTGATCTCGAGCTGGCCGGCGCCTTCCTCGTGGATCAGCGTATCGATCTCCAGGCCCTGGCTTTCGGAGAAATGGTAGATGTCGTCGATCAGCTCGTCGAACTCGTTGACGCCGGCGATCGAATAGCCGGCGCCACCGCCGATCGCCCGTCCCGAACGCCCGACCGGCGGCGTCAGCGGGTAGTCCGGATCGGGATTCTTGCGCACGAGGTAGAACTCGATCTCGGGCGCCACCACCGGCTTCAGCCCGCGCTTGTCGTAAGCGGCAAGCACACGCTTCAGCACGTTGCGCGGCGTGAACTCGACCGAGCGGCCGTCCTGGTGGACGAGGTCGCAGATGACCGCCGCCGTCGGGTCCTCCTCCCACGGCACCACCGTCAGCGTGGAAAGGTCCGGCATCAGCTTGAGGTCGCCGTCGTCTTCCGGATAATGGAAGCCGTTGCCGTCCTCCGGATAGCCGCCGGAGATCGTCGTCATGAACACCGCCGAAGGCAGCGCCAGCGAAGTGTTGGAGGTAAACTTCTTCGACGGCATCATCTTGCCGCGCGCAACACCGGCCTGGTCGGGCGTGATGCATTCGATATCCTCGATGCCGCGCCACTCCAGCCAGGCGCCGACTTCCTTCCAGTTTTTCACACCACGTTGATTTTTCAAGAAGGCAGGCGTGCGGATACGTCCTCCGCGGCTCGACGGACGGACTTCCTTTTTTGCAGGCGGCATCATTCACCAGATTGGGTTGCGGATTTGGGATTATAGCCGGGGCCGGCGAGGGAAGGGAAGGGGAGCGCGGTTGCGTTCGCCTGCGCAGTTGAAAACTGCTCTGGGCGGCTTAGGTTCGACGCAAGTTCAATGACCTCGGTTGAAGACGTCGAATGCAGAACAATCATGAATTGACCACGATCGGCTTCGATGCCGACGACACGCTCTGGCAGAACGAGCAGTTCTTCCGCATGACCGAAAAGCGCTTTGCCGCGCTGCTCGCCGATCATGCCGAGCAGGAGCACATCTCGGCAAGATTGCTGGAGGCCGAGAAGCGCAACCTCGCCGTCTACGGCTTCGGCATCAAGGGGTTTACCCTGTCGATGATCGAAACGGCAATCGAAATTACCGAGGGCCGCGCGCCGGCCTCGGTCATCGCCGAGATTCTTGCCGCGGGCCGCGAGATGCTTGGCCATCCGATCGAGGCGCTGCCTCATGCGCGCGAAACCGTGGAAAAGCTGGCAGATGCGTATCGCCTGGTGTTGATCACCAAGGGCGACCTCTTCGATCAGGAACGCAAGCTGGCGCAATCGGGCCTGGGTGACCTTTTCGATGCCGTCGAGATCGTCAGCGACAAGAGCCCGGCCACTTATATCAATATCTTCAGCCGCCACGGTGATGGCGCCGAAAGAAGCATGATGGTCGGCAATTCGCTCAAGTCGGACGTGGTGCCGGCGATCGAGGCCGGCAGTTGGGGTATCCACGTGCCGCATGAGCTGACCTGGGCGCTGGAACATGTCGAGCCGCCGGTCACCGCGCCTCGCTTCCGCCAGATAGCCGATCTCTCGGAATTGCCCCGGCTGATCGAAAGCATCGGGAAAGCCGGCTGATCGCGTGTTTCGGTGTCGGACCGAACGTGCGCTGCAGGCGCATCGACGCCGGACATCGGCGTGTCGCAGTCCTTGTCGTCCGCTCCGTCACAGGGCCGCGCTGTCGCCGACGCCAAATCGCGCGGCCGCACACAATCCACGACGATAAGCCGTTTTCTACTTGCAAATCAGTCGCAATTGCAGAATATGCGAAAAGCGCGCCGCAGTCGCACAATGGCGGCCCGCGGCGAGACATTAAGAATCGCGACAGGAGAAATTGATGTTCGAGAGATACGGACGACGGGCTGTCGTTGGCTTGATGGCTGCGGTTTTCGCTGCGGCGGTGGCTTCAAGCCCAGCGAAAGCCCAAGAAAAATTCAAGGCCGTGACGACCTTCACCGTCATCGCCGACATGGCGAAGAACGTGGCGGGCGATGCAGCAATCGTGGAATCGATCACCAAGCCTGGAGCGGAGATCCACAATTACGCGCCGACGCCGGGCGATATTCAGCGGGCGCAAGGTGCACAGCTAATTCTGTGGAACGGGCTCAACCTCGAACTCTGGTTCGAAAAGTTCTTCCAGAACCTCAGCGACGTGCCCGGCGCTATTGTCTCCGAGGGCGTCCAGCCGATGAGCATCGCCGAGGGACCCTATACGGGCAAACCGAACCCGCATGCCTGGATGTCGCCGACAAACGCGCTGATCTACGTCGACAACATCCGCGACGCCTTCGTCGCGCACGATCCGGCGCATGCCGAGACCTACAAGGCCAATGCCGAAGCCTACAAGGCAAAGATAGAGGCGGCCGTCGCGCCGATCCGCGATAAGCTTGCCTCGATCCCGCAGGACAGGCGCTGGCTGGTGTCGAGCGAAGGCGCTTTCTCCTACCTCGCACGCGATTTCGAGCTGAAGGAGCTTTATTTGTGGCCGATCAACGCTGACCAGCAAGGCACCCCGCAGCAGGTTCGCAAGGTGATCGACGCCGTCAGGGAAAACAAGATCGTCGCCGTCTTCAGCGAAAGCACCGTGTCGGACAAGCCGGCCCGGCAGGTCGCGCGCGAGACAGGGGTGCATTACGGCGGCGTACTCTACGTCGATTCTCTCAGCGAGGCGGACGGCCCGGTGCCGACCTATATCGACCTGCTGCGGGTGACATCGGATACGGTTCAGAAAGGCCTCGCCGCAGGGCTGTCGCAATGAACGAAGCCGTTCCGCCTCTTGCCCCCGCGTTTGAGGATGCGGGAGGCGGTCTCGCCGTCCGCGGCGCGACCGTCACCTACCGCAACGGCCACACGGCGCTGCGGGATGCGAGCTTTGAAATTCCGACAGGCACGATCACGGCACTTGTCGGTGTCAACGGCTCGGGCAAGTCGACGCTGTTCAAAGCCATCATGGGCTTCTTGCGGCTGGCAAAGGGAGAGATTCTTGTTCTCGGACAGCCGGCCGCGGCCGCGCTGAGGAAGAACGTCGTCGCCTATGTGCCGCAGGCCGAGGAGGTCGACTGGAACTTTCCAGTACTGGTCGAGGACGTCGTCATGATGGGTCGCTACGGCCATATGGGCATGATGCGCCTTCCGAAGGCGGCTGATCGCGAGGCGGTTACAGCCGCGCTTGCGCGTGTCGGCATGAGCGATTTCCGCAAGCGCCAGATCGGCGAGCTTTCGGGCGGGCAGAAAAAGCGCGTCTTTCTTGCTCGGGCGCTGGCGCAGGACGGGCGCGTCATCCTGCTCGACGAGCCCTTCACCGGCGTCGACGTCAGGACCGAGGACGCTATCATCGAACTGCTGCGCGCGCTCCGGCACGAAGGCCGAGTGATGCTGGTCTCGACGCATAATCTGGGTAGCGTGCCGGAGTTCTGCGACCGTGCCGTGCTGCTCCGGAATACGGTCCTTGCCTACGGGCCGACAGGCCAGACTTTCACGCAGGCGAACCTGGAAAAGGCTTTCGGCGGCGTCTTGCGTCATTTCGTGCTGGGCGGCGCCGGGCTGCATGAGGACGACGACAGGCGCCGCCTTGCCGTCATCACCGACGACGAACGGCCACTGGTCTTCTACGGAGAGAACGGAGCCATGCAGCACAAGATGCGGGAACCGGACGAATGAGTGTCCTGCTCGAGCCGTTCGGCTACGAATATATGCTCAATGCCATGTGGGTGTCCGCCTTGGTCGGCGGTGTCTGCGCCTTCCTGTCCTGCTATCTGATGCTAAAAGGCTGGTCGCTGATCGGTGACGCGCTCTCGCATTCGATCGTGCCGGGCGTCGCCGGCGCCTTTATGCTGGGCCTTCCCTTCTCGATCGGCGCCTTCTTCTCCGGCGGGCTAGCCGCTGCGGCGATGCTCTTCCTCAACCAGCGCACCAAGCTGAAGGAAGACGCCATCATCGGTCTGATCTTCTCCTCCTTCTTCGGCCTCGGCTTGTTCATGGTGTCGCTGTCACCGACCTCCGTGAATATTCAGACGATCGTGCTTGGCAACATCTTGGCCATCACCCCGGAAGACACGCTTCAGCTCGCCATCATAGGCTTCGTCTCGCTCGCCATCCTGCTGGTGAAATGGAAGGATCTGATGGTGGTTTTCTTCGACGAGAGCCATGCCCGCTCGATCGGCCTCAACCCGAGCGCGCTCAAGATCATGTTCTTCATGCTGCTATCGGCCTCCACGGTCGCCGCGCTTCAGACCGTCGGCGCCTTCCTCGTCATCTGCATGGTGGTGACCCCCGGCGCGACCGCCTATCTTCTGACGGACCGCTTTCCGCGCCTGCTCGTCATCGCGGTTGTCATCGGCGCGGCCACGAGTATCAGCGGCGCCTATGCCAGCTATTTCCTCGACGGCGCCACCGGCGGCATTATCGTCGTCCTGCAGACGCTGATCTTTCTCGCCGCCTTCTTCTTCGCCCCCAAGCATGGAATGCTGGCAGCCCGCCGCCGCGCGGCGCGGGTGTTGGAGGCCAGCCTATGAGCATCCTCGATACGCTGCTTGCCCCCTTCCAGTTCGGCTTCATGGTCAATGCCCTGATTGTTTCGGTTCTGGTCGCTGTGCCGACTGCGCTGCTCTCCTGCTTCCTCGTTCTCAAGGGCTGGTCACTGATGGGCGACGCTATCAGCCACGCCGTCTTTCCCGGCGTGGTCATCGCTTACATCGTTGGATTTCCCTATTCGGTCGGTGCCTTCGCCGCCGGGATGATCTGCGCTCTCGCCACCGGCTTCCTCAAGGACAACAGCCGCATCAAGCAGGACACGGTAATGGGCATCGTCTTCTCCGGCATGTTCGGCCTCGGCCTGGTGCTCTACGTAAAGATCCAGTCCGACGTGCATCTCGACCACATATTGTTCGGCGACGTGCTGGGCATCGGCCTGCGCGACATCGTCGAAACGGGGCTCATTGCTGCGATCACGGCCGGCATCATCGGGATCAAGTGGCGCGACTTCCTGCTGCACGCCTTCGACCCGGCTCAGGCTCGCGCGGTTGGTCTTCGGGTCAATCTGCTCCACTACGGCCTGCTTTGCCTGATCTCGCTCACCATCGTCGGCGCGCTGAAGGCGGTCGGCATCATCATGGCCATCGCCATGCTGATCGCGCCTGGCGCCATCGCCTTCCTGCTGACAAGGAAGTTCAGCGCCATGCTGATCCTGTCGGTGGCGATCGCGGGCGCCGCGTCGTTTCTTGGCGTCTATCTGTCCTTCTTCATCGACAGCGCACCGGCGCCGACCATCGTTCTCATGCTGTCCGCCGCCTTCGTCGCGGCCTTCGCCGTTACCACACTCAAAGTGGGCCGAATGGAGATTGGCGAGGAACGCTAGAAACGGGCGGTCATTCTCCGGATTGACGAGAGCGTCGCGTTTTCTGGATCGGCTTCACGTAGATCTCCAGTCTGTGGCTGATGATCGTGAATCCGTGCTGTCGAGCGATTTCCTCTTGGAGCCGCTCGATCTCCGACGACTGGAATTCGACGACGTCTCCCGTCTCAATATTGATGAGATGATCGTGATGCTCACGGGGGACGGTTTCGTATCTGGCGCGCCGATCGCCAAAGGTGTGCCGCTCCAGAATGCCCTTTTCGCGCAGAAGGCTGACGGTGCGATAGACAGTGGCGAGCGCGATCGTCGGCTCGATGGCGACAACACGGCGATGGAGTTCCACCACATCCGGATGGTCGCTGGATTCGGATAGAACGCGCATGATGACGCGGCGCGGACCGGTGATGCGCAGTCCGAGTTTCCTGCAAAGCGCGGCGATGGTCTGTTCTGAGGACATGTCATTATCCGCCGATATCGACAGCCATGTCGCGAAGTCGGAACATGCCTGCGGATTTGTTCGAAGGTGCTATCCCAGATGCGTCGCAATTGCAAAAGGAGACGTAGCGGGGCTCATTGTCAGGCGGTACCGAGCGCTCGCGTACTGACATAAATACCCAGATTCGATCGCAAGAAGCGAGGAAAGGCGTGTAAGCCGGATCGGACGTCGGCTAGCTGCGTGCGAGCCCGATCAAATGGTCGATCACTGGCTGCAGCCGTTCGGTCGTGATCGGTTTGACGACAACTGCATCGACGACGCTCGACAGGCCGAGGCTCTCCGGTGTGCCGTTCTTGGTCGAAAGCAGGATCACCGAGGGAAGCGACCTGCCCGAGGTGCGTCGCAGCGCGTCGATACCGGACATCAGCGCGTCGCAGTCCTTGTTGTCAGCTCCGCCATCGAGGACGACAGCTCCGGGAATGAGCGATCGCAATGTCGTTGCTGCCGCCTCGGGCGATTCCGAAGTCGGTTTGAGTCCGGATCGTTCGACGATTTTCGAAACCACCACCCTGTTGACCGGCGATTTCCCGACGACGAGCACGCGGGTGAAGTCCGTGAGCATCTCGGGGTCCACATTCCGGCTCACCAAAGTCAGAGGGTTTACAGCCTTGGTATCGCGATTCACGGGGCGCATGAGCGGGCGGGCACTCGTCTGGTTTCAATGCAGGGTTGAAACTTTAGAAACAATTGCAGTGAGCTCGCTGCCTATGTCAAGCTGAAATGCGGACATCCAGAATATCGCAAGAAACGTTAAAATTTAAAGCAAGGTCTGTTTTGGGCCCGTATGCAACTGGTCATGCAAACGCAGATCACCTGCGCAGACTGCGCAGGTGATGCCGTAACCACCGACCGGCTTTGGTCGGATTTCGGTCAGCCGAGGCTCCGCTGCGTGACGATAACCGGGATCAGCAGATCGCCCCAGTTGCCGTCGCCGCCATGGTGCCGTGCCGAGCGCACGAGCTCCACCGACACACCGGCCTCGACCGCCTTCATCACCGACTGGTTGAGCCTGTGCAGGTCATTCGCCAGCATGCGGATGGTCGCTTGCTGGTCGACGTTCATGGTGGTGGCCTGTTCTTCGGCCCGTTCCTTGACGCGGCTTATCGATGCCATTGGTCTTCTCCTTCAGCGTATTTTATACCCCCTTTGGGGGCGTTCCTCTATTCTGTTGCCTTGCTGCTATTCCGCCGCCGGTTTGAACTGGGCGTGCTCGGTCGATTCGTGCATGGCCGTAGTCGAAGACCGGCCACCGGTGATCGCCATCGACACGGCGTCGAAATAGCCGGTGCCGACTTCGCGCTGGTGCTTGGTCGCGGTGTAGCCGTGGGCTTCCGCCGCGAACTCCGCTTCCTGCAACTCGGAATAGGCCGCCATCTGCCGCGCCTTGTAGCCGCGGGCGAGTTCGAACATGCCGAAATTGAGCTGGTGAAAACCGGCTAGCGTGATGAACTGGAACTTGTAGCCCATGGCGCCGAGTTCCTTCTGGAACCTGGCGATCGTGGCATCGTCGAGGTTCTTCTTCCAGTTGAACGACGGCGAGCAATTATAGGCGAGAAGCTTGCCGGGATGGTCCCTGTGCACGCCCTCGGCGAACTTCTTGGCCTGCGCCAGATCGGGCTTGGAGGTTTCGCACCAGATCAGGTCGGCGTGGGGCGCGTAGGCGACAGCCCGCGCGATGCAAGGCTCGATGCCGTTCCTGACGTGGTAGAAGCCTTCCACCGTGCGGCCGGCGCCATAGTCGACGAACGGCTGGTCGCGCTCGTCGATGTCGGAGGTGAGCAGCTTTGCCGCTTCCGCGTCGGTGCGCGCGACGACCAGCGTCGGCGTGCCCATGACGTCGGCAGCAAGTCGCGCGGCGTTGAGGTTGCGGATGTGTGCGGCGGTCGGGATCAGCACCTTACCGCCGAGATGGCCGCATTTCTTCTCCGACGCCAACTGGTCCTCGTAATGGACGCCGGCGGCACCCGCCTCGATGAAGGCCTTCATGATCTCGAAGGCATTGAGCGGTCCGCCGAATCCGGCTTCCGCATCGGCGACGATCGGCGCGAACCAGGTGTCGACCGAAAGCCCTTTGCCTTCGGAGGTCTCGATCTGGTCGGCGCGCTGCAGGGTGCGGTTGATGCGCTTGACCAGTTCGGGCGCCGCATTGGCGGGATAAAGCGACTGGTCCGGATACATGGCGGACGCGGTATTTGCGTCGGCTGCGACCTGCCACCCGGACAGATAGATTGCCTTCAGGCCGGCCCGGACCTGCTGCATTGCCTGGTTGCCCGACATGGCGCCGAGCGCGTTGACGAAATCCTCCTCGTGGATGAGCTGCCAGAGCCGGTTGGCGCCCATTTCGGCGAGGCTCTGCCGGATCTGGACCGAACCGCGCAGCCGCTTCACGTCCTCTGGCGAGTAGGGCCGCTCGATACCGTCGAAGCGGCCTTCCGGCGCCGAGGGGACGAGGTTGTAAAAATCGGTCATTTGGTCACTCCGGGTAAATCGCTGCTGGGATGGAGGCGCCGCCTCATGGAGAATTCCGCGCCGCTTTGGTGTGACAGCATTTACATTTCAGCGCGAAACAGGCGAGGAAAACCAGAAGATCGGCAGGAAAATAAGAGAAAACCTGTGTTGTGTTTGACAGCTAGGCGCTGTAAATTTGTCACGATTGTAAAACGCCGGCATGCCATCGCCGTGCAGAAGTCATGTAACTTTCTGTCAAGGACAGTCGAGTGGCCGATCAGAAGATCTTCGCCGGGCCGCGTATCCGCCGCATCCGCAGCGCCAAGGGCCTGACGCAGACGGCGATGGCCGAAGGGCTCGGCATCTCGCCGTCCTATCTCAATCTCATCGAGCGCAACCAGAGGCCGCTGACGGTCCAGCTGATCCTGAGGCTGGCGTCTGTCTACAAGGTCGACCCGCATGAATTGCAGGGCGAGGCGAGAGGGTCGGTCGCCGCCTTGAAGGAGGTGTTTTCGGACCCGCTGCTGGTCGGCGAATTGCCTGGTGACCAGGAGCTGATCGAGCTTGCCGAGGCGGCGCCCAACGCTTCCGCCGCGGTGATAAAGCTGTTTCGCGCCTATCGCGAGCAGGCCGAGCGCCTTTCCGACCTCAACGAGCTTCTCGCGCGTGAGGGCAAAGCGACGGCACTCTCCGGCGCCCGCTTGCCGATCGACGAGGTGCACGAGATTTTCGAGCGCCGGCCGAACCATTTTGCCGCGCTCGAAGCGGAAGCCGAGGCATTCACGTCGGTGCTCGATCCCGGCGACGATCTGTTCAGTGCGCTGAAGGCCTGGCTGAAGCGCGAATACGGCATCGTCGTCAAGGTGCTGCCGGTCGCCACCATGCCGAACTGGCGCCGTCGCTACGACCGCCACTCGCAGCGTCTGTTTCTGTCCGAGCGCCTGTCGCCATTCGACCAATTGCGCGAGGTGGCGATGGAGGCCTGTCTGATCCGCATGACGGTCGCGGTGGCAGGCGAGATCCAGGTGCTGAAGCTGAGCTCGGATGAAGCCCGCCGGCTCGCCCGCTTCGAGCTTGGCCGCTACGCCGCCCACGCGCTGATGATGCCCTATCAATCTTTTCACGCGGCAGCACACCGCGCGCGTTACGACATCGACGTGCTGCGCTCGCGCTTCGGCGTCTCCTTCGAGCAGGCGGCGAACCGCCTGACCATGCTGCAGCGGCCGGGCACGCCGGGCGTGCCGTTCTTCATGCTCGAGGTCGATAATGCCGGCAACCGCTTCCGCAAAGCGGGCAGCCAGGGCTTCCCGCAAGGCCGCTTCGGCGGCGGTTGTCCGAAGCTTCCCGTGCATGCCGCCTTTACCCAGCCCGGCCAGATCTTCGTCGAGGCGGTGGAAATGCCCGACGGCGCCGAATTCCTCTGCGTCGCCCGCACGCTCGAAGGACCGCAAGGCTCGTTTTCGGAGCGCCCGCGCCGTACCGCACTTCTGCTGGGCTGCGACATCGGCTTTCGTGACGAGATCGTCTATGGCGCGGCACTGCCGGGGCCGGCTGCCGCAGCGACCGGAAAAGCCGGACAGGGCACCAATCCGGCCACGCCGATAGGCCCCGCCTGCCGGCTGTGCGAACGGATCGGCTGCCTGGCCCGCGCCGAGCCGCCGGTGACGCGCCCGCTTGGCCTCGACGAAATGGTGACCGGACTAAGCGCCTTCGATTTCCAGTGAGGCCGTGGCAGGCGACCTGCCGTCCTTGCCATAACCGTCGCCGTCCGCTGGATCACGCCTGGCAATCGTCTTTGCGTTACGCCAATGAGGCACGTTCTTGTCGTCCGTTGCGCATCGTGCCGCCCCGAAATCGTCGACAGCCGTGCCCATGACCGACACCGCATCATCACCGATCGCCGTTTCGCCTGCCGTCTCGCCGCGTGAGGAGCGTATCGGCTTCCTGTTGATATTCCTGTCGGCGCTGATGTGGAGTTTCGGCGGCGCCATCGCCCGCTTCATCGACGCCGGCGACAGCTGGACGGTGGTGTTCTGGCGCTCGGTCTGGGCCGCCGCCTTCCTGATCTGCTTCATGGTCTGGCGCGACGGCTGGCACGGCACGGTGAGGTTGTTCCGCGGCATGGGCCTGCCCGGCCTTGCCGTGGCGTTCTGCTTCGCCACCGCATCGACCTCTTTCGTCGTGGCGCTGGCCTACACCACCGTCGCCAACATCCTTCTGATGCAGGCCGGCGTGCCGCTCCTGGCGGCGCTGTTTGCCTGGGTGCTGTTTCGCGAACGGGTCGCGGTGGCGACCTGGGTGGCGATTGCAGCCGTCATTGCCGGCGTTGGCATCATGGTATCGGAATCGCTCGATGGCGCCGTTTCGCCTATCGGCGACGGCTTGGCGTTGCTCATCGCCGTGATGTTCTCGATCGCCACCGTCATCACGCGGCGCTTTGCCCATGTGCGCATGACGCCGGCGACCTGCCTCGGCACGATGCTTGCCGGCGCATTCGCGGCGTCGCAGGCATCGCAATTCGGCGTCTCCAGCAGCGACATGGGCTTCCTCTTTGCATTCGGCGTGGTCAACCTGGGTCTCGGCCTTGCCTTTTTCGCCACCGGCGCCCGGCTTGTTCCGGCGGCGGTCGCAGCACTGCTCGGCACTTTCGAGCCGATCCTCGGCCCGATCTGGGTCTGGCTCATCCATTCCGAAGTGCCGTCGGGACGCACCATCCTTGGCGGCGCCGTCGTGGTCACGGCGCTGCTCGTCCATATCGGGCTCGAATTCAAGCGTCAGGCGCGGCCCGTGCGGCCGGGTGTCACCGGCATGCCGTCGCCTAATTGATGCAGCGCACGCGCCAAAGCGAGATGAGCCATTGACAATGGCGCAGCCGCGCGGGCAGGCTGCCAATACGGCAACAACAAGACAGGCTCATCTTGCCAAGTCTCCCCTCCGGGCCGACCGAGACCGGACAACATCGTCGTATCCCTGCCCGCGCCGTGGCGAGAGCCTTTGACGGCGCCGGAATGCCACCTGGATCACGACATCGGAACGGGGGGCTCGGCCGCTGCACATCGAAGCACCAAGGTGTCGGCGGTTCGCGCTTGTCGCTTGTCGGAAAGCCCAATAATCTGAAGCAAACGCCCAGCCGCGCAGCCCCGCGACGAGCTGGCGATGGAACACTCATCAAAGGAGAGACGCATGACCCGCAAAGCATTCTGGCTTTCGGCGACCTCGGCATTTCTGACGCTTTTCACCCTCGGCGCTCAAGCCCAGGACCGCGTCGTCAATGTCTATAACTGGTCGGATTACATCGACAGCTCGATCATCGAGGATTTCACCAAGGAAACCGGCATCAAGGTCACCTACGACACCTTCGATTCCAACGAGCTCCTGGAGACTAAACTGCTTGCCGGCGGCAGCGGCTACGATGTCGTCGTGCCGACCGCCAATTTCCTCGCACGCCAGATCCAGGCAGGTGTGTTCCAGAAGCTCGACAAGTCGAAGCTGCCCAACATTTCCAACATGTGGGACATCGTTTCGGAGCGCACAGCCAAGTACGATCCCGGCAACGAATATTCGATCAACTACATGTGGGGCACGGTCGGCCTCGGCTATAACGTCAAGAAAGTGCAGGAAGCGCTCGGCACCGACAAGATCGATAGCTGGGACGTGTTCTTCAACCCGGAAAAGCTGGCCAAGCTGAAGGATTGCGGCGTCTATGTCCTCGATTCCCCGAGCGACATCCTCCCGAACGCCTTCAAATTTCTAGGCATCGATCCCGAGACCACGTCGCCGGAGGATTTCGCCAAGGCGGAAGAACTGATGCTGAAGATCAGGCCTTACATCCGCAAGTTCCACTCGTCGGAATATATCAACGCGCTGGCCAATGGCGACATCTGCCTGGCGGTCGGCTGGTCGGGCGACGTGTTCCAGGCGCGCGACCGTGCGACGGAGGCCAACCGTGGCGTCGAGATCAGCTATTCCGTGCCGAAGGAAGGTGCCGAAATGTGGTTCGACCAGATGGCGATCCCCGCCGACGCGCCGCACGTCGCCGAGGCCCATGAATTCCTGAATTACATGATGAAGCCGGAAGTGATCGCCAAGTCGAGCAACTACGTCTTCTACGCCAACGGCAACAAGGCATCGCAGCAGTTCATCGACAAGGAGATACTCGAGGATCCGGCGATCTACCCGGACGAGGCGACGCTGGCGAAGCTGTTCACCATCGCCCCCTACGATTCCAAGACCCAGCGCGTCGTCACCCGCACCTGGACCAAGATCGTCACCGGGCAGTAGGCGACAATCAACGACCCCGGCAGGTGCTGCCGGGGTCAAGTCTTCCGGGGATAGAACGCAGGACGGAGTGGGATATGAAATCGCTGGGCAGCATCCGCAGGGATTTCGCGCCGTGGAACGATCCGAACGCCAAGCCATACATCCAGTTCGACAAGGTCACCAAGAAGTTTGGTGACTTCACCGCCGTCAACAATCTGTCGCTGACCATATTCGAGCGCGAGTTCTTTGCCCTGCTCGGAGCGTCGGGCTGTGGAAAATCGACGCTTTTGCGGATGCTCGCCGGCTTCGAGGAGCCGACCGCCGGCCGCATCCTGCTCGACGGCCAGGATCTGCGCGGCATCCCGCCATACCGGCGGCCGGTCAACATGATGTTCCAGTCCTACGCGCTGTTCCCGCATATGACGGTCGAGAACAACATCGCTTTCGGCCTCAAGCAGGACGGCATGCCGAAGCCTGAGATCGCGGCACGCGTTGGAGAGATGCTGAAGCTGGTCAAGCTCGAGCAGTTCGCCAAGCGCAAGCCGCACCAATTGTCCGGTGGCCAGCGCCAGCGCGTCGCGCTTGCCCGCTCGGTCGCCAAGCGGCCGAAGGTCCTGCTGCTCGACGAGCCGTTGGGTGCGCTGGACAAGAAGCTGCGCGAGGAAACACAATTCGAGCTGATGGACCTGCAGCAGTCACTCGGCCTTACCTTCGTCGTCGTCACCCACGACCAGGAAGAGGCGATGACCATGGCCGACCGTATCGCCATCATCGACAAGGGCGAGGTAATGCAAGTGGCGACGCCGGCGGAAGTCTACGAGGCGCCGGGCTCCCGTTTCGTCGCCGGCTTTGTCGGCAACGTCAACATGTTCGAAGGCAAGATTGCTTATGGCGAGGCCGGCGCGGCAAGCATCGACGCGGGCAACGGCATCACCATTCGGACGGAGAATGCCGGCGATGCGGCCACCGGCGCGGCCGTCGCCTTCGCCATCAGGCCGGAGAAGATCAAGGTGTCGTCGATGAGACCGGCCGGTGCCGTCAACGCCATCGAGGGCGAGGTCTATGATATCGCCTATCTCGGCGACATGACCGTCTATCACGTCAGACTGGATGACGGCCACGTGGTGCGGGCGAGCACGATGAACGCCGCTCGCGTCACCGAGGATCCGCTGAACTGGAACGACCGTGCCTGGGTGTCGTTCAGGCCGGACGCCGGCATCGTGCTGACGCGATAGGGGCAGTCATGTCGAATGCCGCTGTCGCCGCTGCAACAAGCTCTCGGGCCGCCGATGCGGGCAAATCCGCCCTGGCCAGACTGGGAGAGGCCGTCGTTGGCCGCCTTGTCGTCATCATCCCCTATCTGTGGCTGGTGTTCTTCTTCCTGATTCCGTTCGTCATCGTCTTCAAGATTTCGCTGTCGCAGACGGCGATCGCCATACCGCCCTACACGCCGGTACTCGGCTTGGGCGATGGGCTTTCCGGTTTTTTCGCTCAGCTGAAACAGCTCAGCATCGACAACTACGTGTGGCTGACGCAAGATGCGCTCTACGTCAACGCCTACGTGACGAGCGTCATCGTCGCCGCCATTTCGACGGTGCTGACATTGCTTGTCGGCTACCCGATCGCCTATGGCATGGCGCGCGCGCCGGCGATGCTGCGCCCGACTTTGCTGATGCTGGTGATCCTGCCGTTCTGGACCTCGTTCCTGATCCGCGTCTACGCCTGGATCGGCATCCTCAAGCCCGAGGGGCTGCTCAACCAGCTGCTGCTCGCCACCGGCGTCATCGGCCAGCCGCTGATCATCCTCAACACCTATACGGCAATCTTCATCGGCATCGTCTATTCCTATCTGCCGTTCATGGTGCTGCCGCTTTACTCCGCTCTCGAGAAAATGGATTATTCGCTGATCGAGGCGGCCAAGGATCTCGGTTGCCCGCCGATCAGCGCCTTCTGGAAGATCACCTTTCCGCTGTCGCTGCCCGGCGTCATCGCCGGTTGCCTTCTGGTGTTCATTCCGGCGGTCGGCGAGTTCGTCATTCCCGACCTGCTCGGCGGCTCGCAGACGCTGATGATCGGCAAGACGCTGTGGAACGAGTTCTTCGCCAATCGCGACTGGCCGGTGTCGTCGGCCGTCGCCGTCATCCTGCTGTTGCTGCTGATCGTGCCGATCATGCTCTTTCAGCGGGCTCAGGCCCGCGCCCAGGAGCAGGACAAATGAACGCGACCTGGAGCCGCTTCAACATCACTTCGATCGTGCTGGGCTTTGCCTTTCTTTACCTGCCGATCGTCCTGCTCGTCGTCTTCTCCTTCAACGAGTCGAAATTGGTCACCGTCTGGGGCGGCTTCTCGACCAAATGGTACGTCTCGCTGTTCCACAACCAGGGCCTCATGGACGCCACCTGGGTAACGGCCCGCGTCGCCGTCATCTCGGCGACCGTGGCGACCGTGCTCGGCACGCTGGCGGCCCTCGCCTTGACGCGCTACACGCGCTTCAAGGGCCGGATGCTGTTTTCCGGCATGGTCTTTGCGCCGTTGGTCATGCCGGAAGTCATCACCGGCCTGTCGCTGCTGCTGCTCTTCGTCGCCGTCGGTCTCGACCGCGGCTTTCTCACCGTCACGCTTGCCCACATCACCCTGACCATGTGCTTCGTCGCCGTCGTCGTGCAGTCGCGCCTGATGACGTTCGACCGCTCGCTGGAAGAGGCCGCGATGGATCTTGGCGCGCCGCCGGTGAAGACCTTCTTCCAGATCACGCTGCCGGTCATCATGCCGGCGGTCGTGTCTGGCTGGATGCTGGCGTTCACATTGTCGCTCGACGATCTGGTCATCGCCAGCTTCACCTCAGGGCCCGGCGCAACCACGCTGCCGATGAAGATCTACAGCCAGGTTCGTCTCGGTGTGACGCCGGAGATCAACGCCGCCTGCACCATCCTGATCGCGGTCGTGGCGGTCGGCGTCATCATCGCTTCGCTCGCCAACAAGCGGCGCGAGGTGCAGCGCCAGCGCGATGAGCAGGCCGCGCAGCGTGGGTGACGAAAGGGGGCGGCAATACCCTCGTTGCTACTCTCCGGAAACCCCGCGGCTTATCGGCGAAATGAACGGCGTGCTCCACGTTCCGCCGACGAAGAACGAAGACTGGTTGGGACCCTGGTTATTTGTCTGCGTGGCTGGCTGGTCCGCCTGAATGATGCCGCCGGACAGCGCCAGCCCGCGCCCGGCATAGGAGGCGATGCCGGAAAGCCAGATCTTGTACTTCGCCGAATTCGCTTCGGCCTTGTCGATTTTCGCCACACCGTTCGAAATGCTCGCCTTGAGTTCGGCCCCGTCGATCGGCAGCGTTCCGTCGGAGACATCGGCGAGCGCGAAGAACCCGCCCTGTTCGTTGTGTTTGAGAAACGCCGGCAAATTGAACCGGCTCAACGCGCCCTGGCCGAATTTCGCCGAAACCGAGCCGTCGGCGTTCTCGAAAATGGAATCCCAGGTTCTGCCCGGCCCCTTGAGGATGACCGAAACGGTTCCCGTGCCGATCGGCACCAGTCGCGTCATTCCGGCTGCGGTGCCAAAAGCCCCACCATCGATGTCGGAGGCGAGCAGCCTGATCTCGACCTGTGTGCCTCCCGGCTTGCGGTCGAAACGAAGACTGCTCTGGATGTTGCCGCCAAAGGCCGATGCATCGGAAATATCGAAGACGGCAAGACCGTTCTTGACCTGGGCGGCGGCGGCGACGTCGGCAAGCTGGATGGCGCCTGCGGTGGCCTGCGCTGCCGACAGTCTGAGATCGAGATCGATCCGGTCGGCCACGCTTATGTCGATTTCGCCTGGGCCGGCGCCGTCCGTAGGCGCCAGGGGTGTGAAGGCGGAGAGAAACGACCGCAAGTCGAGCGTCTCGAAGGCGAGCGTACCGGCGATCACCGGCCGCGCCTCGCCAAAGGAGAAGTCCAGCGCACCCATTCCCGGATTGTCGTCCAGGGCGATCTCGGTGTTTTCGAATTTAATGCGGCCGGAGGTCGCCGTGACCTTGCTGGAAACAGAAACCGAGCCGATTGCCGCGCCCGGCGCGATGCCGGCCCGCGACCATTCGAGCACGCGCCTGAGCGAGGGTGCGGCAAATTTCGCCTGGCCGTCGAAATAGGCGTTCTCGGACATGCTGGCCACGCCGTCGAAGGAAAAATTGGCAGGGGCCGCCTTGAAGGAAAGCGTCATCGGCGCCGCACCGCCCCCAAACAGCACCAGCGGGTTCGACGATGCGGCATCCACGGCGACGCTTTCGCCACGCCAGATTCCGGTCGCCGACAGCGTCGCATTGCTGTTCATTGCGGCCCAGTTCGCCTGTCCGCTCAGGCTGCTCAGTATCTCAGCGTCCTTACCATCGACGGAGGTCACCACGCGGCCGTTCCTGAACTCTACTGTGCCGAACGGATCAGCCGGCAGCTTGCTCAGGTCCGGCTTGGCTGGATTGGCGCTGACCACGGCGCGGGCGATGTCGATGGAACGCGTGATGCGCCCGCCTGAAGGCAGGGCGGGCAGGAAAAACCCATGTGCTGCGCGTTGAACCCTGATCGTCGGCCGGATCAGCCGCGCCGTCGAGAACACCACATCGCCGCGCAATGCCGCCATGGCCGAGAGATTGACCTCGACCCGTTCGGCCTCGATCACAGGCGGCGCGTCGCCCTCTGTCCATTGCGAAAGCGTCACGTCGGTCAGGATGGCCCGGAAATTCGGCCACACCTCGATCCGCGGGGCGCCGTCAATGGTGACCCTGAAACCGCTCCACGCACTCATTTCCCAGGCGATGCGGTCGCGCACGATGCGCGTCGAGGCGACGAGCGGCAGGGCGGCAACGGCCAGCGCAATGACGAGCACGGCAACGCCGATCGCCCATATTCCGCGCCGGATCAAAGGTGATGACATGTCGCCCGTATGCTTCCGTTCCGACCAAATCGCCCGACGGGTGTAACCCCAGTCGTCACTACGACTTAGGGCTGACGCATTTCAAGTCTTTATGGCCCGGCGATGGCATTTGCGCACATCCGCGTCGCTTGGCCGAACAAAATCTTGCTCTGCTGCGCCGCGATATGCATAAGCGATCCGTCGCCAAAATGCGCAACCTTTTGGGATAACGACATACATAAAAACAAAAGTCTAAGGCGCGTCGCGTGAACTCTTCAAACGTGACGTGCTTTAAGGAGGAACGATGATGGCTGGCGACGCACCGCTCTGGGCACCTGCGAAAGACCAGGTCGAGGCCGCGCCGATGACTGCCTTCATGCAGGCCGCCGCGGCCGGAACCGGCAAGGATTTCTCCTCCTACGCGGATCTACATCGTTGGTCGATCGACGATCGCGAGGCATTTTGGAGCCTGGTCTGGGAGTTTTGCGGGATCGTGGGCGACAAGGGCGCCAGTAGCGGCGAGCGCGTGCTTGTCGATGGCGAAAAAATGCCGGGCGCCGCGTTTTTTCCCGACGCGAAGCTGAACTTCGCCGAGAACCTGTTGAAGAAAACCGGGCTCGGTGATGCCATCGTCTTTCGCGGCGAGGACAAGGTCGAGCGCCGGCTTTCCTGGAACGAGCTGCATGCGCTGACCTCGCGGCTGCAGCAGCTTTTCCTGTCGCTTGGGGTGAAACAGGGCGACCGCATCGCCGCCATGATGCCCAACATGCCGGAAACCGTCGCGGCAATGCTGGCGACAGCCTCGATCGGCGCCGTCTGGTCGTCCTGCTCTCCCGATTTCGGCGAACAGGGCGTGCTGGACCGGTTCGGCCAGATCGAGCCTGTCGTCTTCATCGTGCCCGACGGTTACTGGTACAATGGCAAGGCGATCGAAGTCGCCGACAAGATCGCGGCCGTTGCGGCAAAGCTCGTCACCGTCCGCAAGATCCTGATCGTCGACTATCTCGGCACGTCGACCGATGTGGCGGCGACCATCGAGAAGGCGACTGCGCTGGACGAGGCGCTCTCATCCTTTGCCGCCAAGCCCGTCACCTTCGAACGGTTGCCGTTCGCGCATCCGCTCTACATCCTGTTTTCTTCCGGAACGACCGGCATTCCCAAATGCATCGTCCATTCGGCCGGCGGAACGCTGATCCAGCATGTCAAGGAAGAACGGCTCCACGCCGGCCTGCTCGACGGCGACCGCTTCTTTTATTTCACCACTTGCGGCTGGATGATGTGGAACTGGCTGATGTCCGGCCTGGCGTCGGGCGCAACCCTTCTGCTTTATGACGGGTCGCCCTTCTATCCCGACGGCAACGTGCTGTTCGACTTCGCCGACGCCGAGAAGATGACCTATTTCGGCACCTCGGCCAAATTCATCGATTCCGTGCGCAAGGCCGGCCTCAGACCGATCAAAACGCATGATCTTTCGAGCGTGCGCACGATCTCCTCCACCGGTTCGCCTCTGTCGCCCGAGGACTTCCGCTTCGTCTATGACGGCATCAAGAAGGACGTGCATCTCGCCTCGATTTCCGGCGGCACCGACATCGTCTCCTGCTTCGTGCTCGGCGTGCCGACCGAAAAGGTATGGACCGGAGAGATACAGGGGCCTGGCCTCGGCCTCGCCGTCGATGTCTGGGACGACGACGGCCACCCGCTCAGGCAGGAAAAGGGTGAGCTTGTCTGCACCAAGGCGTTTCCGGCGATGCCGATCGGCTTCTGGAACGATCCCGAAGGCAAGAAATACCACGCAGCCTATTTCGAGCGCTTCGACAATGTCTGGTGCCACGGGGACTTCGCCGAATGGACCGCTCATGGCGGCCTGATTATCCATGGCCGCTCCGACGCGACGCTCAACCCGGGCGGGGTGCGGATCGGCACGGCGGAGATCTACAACCAGGTCGAGCAGATGCCGGAAATCTTGGAAGCACTGTGCATCGGCCAGGATTTCGACAACGACGTGCGGGTTGTGCTGTTCGTGCGGCTGGCTGAGGGGATGCAACTCGGCGCGGAGCTGGAAAAACGCATCCGCGCGAAAATCCGCAGCGGCGCGAGCCCCCGCCACGTGCCGGCTAAAATCGTCGCCGTCGCCGACATTCCACGCACCAAATCGGGCAAGATCACCGAGCTGGCGGTGCGCGACGTGGTGCATGGCCGCGCTGTCAAGAACAAGGAGGCGCTGGCCAATCCCGAAGCGCTCGAGCTGTTCCGCGACCTGCCGGAACTGGCCGACTGAGCAAACAAGCCGGCGGTGCCATGCGACTTAATAGGCCCGGCCGAGCATGGTTAACGAAATATCTCGCTTGAATTTACCTAGAATTGATGAGTGGTACACATTGGTAAATTTTTCGCGGCGCCGGTAAGGTTTTGTTAAGGGCCGGCATCGATAGTCGTGCGTAACTTGAGGGAGAAATCCCGTTCCTCTAAATCCCCAGAGGATCTGAATTCGCTCAAGCCCCGTTGTAACAGCAATCCAATCATTCAAGGCGTCCTGGTGGACGCCTTTTCTTTTGGAGCATCGGACCCAAAAGTGGGCACCGGTTTGGGAAAATCCGATGCTCAAACAAAAGGATAGAGCGGCGACACGGACGACTGCAAGTCCGCCGCTCTAATCTGCGAGCACGCGGGTCGACGGGAAAGCGACTTCGACCAGCGTGCCCTCGCCGGGCGTCGAGTTGATGGTGAACCGGGCCCGGTTCGCCTCGACCATGGCCTTGGTCAGCGGCAGCCCGAGACCGGTGCCGTCGCCGCGCCCGCGCTTCAACGCGTTGATCTGCTTGAACGGCTTGAGCGCCTGCTCGATCTCGGACTGGCTCATGCCGATACCGGTGTCGCGCACGCGCATGACGACGTCGCCGGAGATCTCGTAAGCTGTCGATACGATCACCTGGCCGCCGGCCTGCGTGTAACGGATGGCATTCGACAGGATGTTCAGTGCGATCTGGCGCACGCTGCGCAGATCAGCCACCACCTCCGGCAGCCGAGAGGCGAAGCTGGAGCGGATGATGACACGTTCGCGGTTGGCTTGCGGCTGCATCATTGCCACCGTCTCGGACAGCGTGTCGTTAAGCGACACCGCCTCATAGGCCATCTCCTGCTGGCCGGCCTCGATTTTCGAAATGTCGAGCAGATCGTTGACCAGGTCGAGCACATGATTACCCGACCGGTTGATGTCGCGCAGATAGTCGCGGTAACGGTCATTGGCGACCGGCCCGAATTTCTCGTCGACCATCAGCTCGGAAAACCCGATGATGGCATTGAGCGGCGTGCGGATCTCGTGGCTGATGCGGGCGAGGAAGTCGGTCTTTTGCGAGGAGGCGCGCTCGGCCACGGCGCGCGCCTGGGTCAGATCCTCTTCGGCCCGCTTCCATTGGGTGATGTCGCGCACCACCGCGCAGAAGCCGCTATCGTTGGGCAGGCTGCCGATGGTCATGAACAGCGGAATGAAGCGCCCCTGCGCCTCGCGTCCAATCACCTCGCGGCCGTCGTTGAGCACGCTCGCCACGCCGGGCTCGGACAATCCGTCGAGATAGTCTCGCGCGGCGCGCTGGCTTTCGATCGCGAACAGCGAGACGAAGGGCTTGCCGTTCACCTCGTCGCTGTCGAAACCGAACAGCGCTTCGGCCGGGCGGCTGATCGAGCGGATCGTTCCGTCTCGGCTGATCAGCACGACGCCGTCGGTCGCGGTGTCGATGATGGTGCGCATCTCGGCGATGCGTGCCTTGAGCTCGGAAGTGTCCGGCTGCGTCTGGTCCTCGGCGGCGGCATGCGGAATGGCTGCTGCCTCGTCGTCGCCGGAACGGCGCACGACCAGCATCAGCGCCTTGCCGCCACGCCACGGAACCGAACGCAGAATGGCCTCGATCGGGAACTCCTGACCGTCATGCGTCTTCAACCGGAGCGCGTGATCGGTTCCGTCGGAGGCGCTGTCGTCGTAAGGATCGGCAAACAGCGCGCCGAGGCCACCGGCATCCTCCAGATCGTCGAGCGTGTCATAGCCGGTCAGGCTGAGGAATTCCTCATTCGCATAGTGGAGATCGTCGCCGGAATGGATGAGCAGGGGCACCGGCAGTTTGCCGAGGATCGAAGTGTCCGGAGCCTTGCTGCCATCTACGGTCGAAAAAGCCGATGGCACGAAACCTTCGAGCTTGAGCGGCGGCACCTGCAGGCGTGGCCGCTCGATCGGCGCTGGCACCACGTCGCCAACATCGCCGATGTGATCGGTTGACGAACGGGTTTCGACGTCATCGGACGGCGCCCAATCCTCGCTGTCTTCTGCGTCACGGAAATCGGCAGCCGTCATGCTGTCGTCGTCTTCGGCGGCGGTCGATCGACTGCCCGTGTCGGTGGGCTCGACTACCTCTTGCGCCGCCTTGTCCGGCTCCGAAACCGGCGCACCATCGCTATTGTCGGCGACATAGTCCCGGTCGGCGTAGTCGAGCAGCGAGCCTGAGATGCCGGACACGGTTGCTTCCGGCTGCTCGCCGTCGAGCCTCGCGACATCCTTCTCGTCTTCGACATCGGTTTCGGACGGTTCTGCCGCAGCCGGTTCCGCCGACATTGCAGCATCGGGCTGTTCGGTCGGGGGATTGTCCTTCTTGAGCCGCTCGCCGATCTCACGGAATGCACTGCGTTCCAGCGTCGACAGGCCTTTGTCGTTGGCCGGCTGCCTGTGCTCAGCCAACCGGATCACCTTGTCGGCAAAGCGCCGCTCCGGCTTCGGCACGATGGTCAGCGCCGGCACCTCGCCCTGGAACGGGTCGGTTTCGTCAGGCGTTTCGGCTACTTCCGGCTCGACGGCTGCGGGAGCCTCGGCATTAGGGACAAGCGCCATACCGATCGCTTCCGGATCGACCACTGCATCGCCGGTGCGGGCAACGCCGAAGCCGCGAAAACCTTCGAAGGCACGGCTGCGGCCGTAGACAGGCAGCGCCGCCAGGTCGACGGGAATCTTGAAATCGGTGCCGGCAACCGGCCACAGCACCGAGCGGCCGGACCAGGTGTCGCGTCGGTCGAGCAGGTCGGCGATCTCGCCGGACGCATCGAGGTCGAAGGTGGCCGCGACGTCCCTGAAACGCCGGCCGATCACATCGGCGGCAGGCTTGCCGACGAGTTCTGCGAATTCCGGCGACAGCGCACTGAACCTGCCTTCGGCGTCGGTGCGCCAGACGAAACGCAGGGGCGGCGCCGCGCGGTCGATCGGGGAGATGGCACGCTCAGTCGGGGAGGCGGCCCTGATGGCATCCTGTGCGGACCTTTCCGCCGAAGCATCCGCCTCGACATGTCCGGACGCATCCGGTCCCGGATTTTGCGCCTCATCCTCGCTGGCGCTGAAATACCAATGGTCATGCTGTGGAGGCATTCCGCCGGCCGCTTCCGGACCCTGCTCGGTCGAATCGGGCGCGGTTGAATCAGGTCTGGTCGAATCAGGTCTGGTTGAAGCTGGCCCGGTCGAATCGGGAAGGTCGTGCTCCGCCGACACCGAAGTGTCTTCGCCGGCTGCCGGGACTGTCTGTGCTGCCGTATCCAACTTCGCGACTGTTGCGGGCGCTTTGTCCTGTTCTGCTTTTGGCGGGACTGCGGCATCGGCCGCCGCCGCACCGATTTCTCCTCCCGCGCTGCGCTCGCCAGCAGAGCCTGCTTCGGAGTCAAGCCGGTTCTCGTCGATCACCACCAGCAGGTGCCGCTCGTCCGTCAGCCGGGCGAGGCCGGCCGGATAGGAAGTGGTGCCGCCTGGAACGAGGCGTTTGACGATGCGGTCGTTCTCGTTCGCCACATCGGTCACAAGCGCTGCCAGCGTTTCGGGCAAGATGCCGAGCGCCGAAAAACCGTCGGAAGCGGCCTCGATGTTGCCCTTGGCATCGACGAAGGCGATGAAATGACCGTCTTCGGTAAAGCCGCTGATGGCCTGAGCGGCGATCTCAGCGCTGCGCGAGCCAGTCTGTGCCGCCGGCACCGCCAGCATGATCGCTTTTTCGCCGTCAGGCATTGTCACCGCGCTGGCCAGAAAGCCAACCGCGCGGCTGGTCAGTCCGGTTGCCAGCCGCACCGTGATGGCGCGGTCGCGGCCGATCTGTGGAAAACCGCTTGTCGCCATGATCTGGCGCCTGGCGATCAGCGGCAAGCCTGTCGAGGCGCCGATGATGGCCTCGATGTCGGTGTAGCCGAACACCGCTGCCCCTGGTCCGTTGGCCCAGATCACCTGTTCGAGGTCTGCCGACAGAAGGGCGATCGCGTCGCCGGCGGCAAAGCGCTGGCGGACCGCGTCGAGCACGGCGACGTCGAGGAAGGAGTAGTTTTCGGACGGCATGCGCTTTGGGAACCCTCACAGAGCGGCAGTTTGCGGTTAACGCTTTGTTAATAAAAGCCGACGGCGCGAAGGTCCACAAGCCATAGCGTGCAACCGCCGGAATCTCTGGGCTCGTGGTTAACGTTGGGAGCGAAATTGTATGGTGCGCTGCAACAAAGATATTGCAATGCACAAAATTTGCCTTTATATTGCCATCATACATGAACGAGACGGCTTTCTGTCGAAGCCGCTGCCGCTGCAAAGGATGGAATATGTCCAGGACCAAGACCGCTGAAAATGTCGAATTCCCTAGCTTCGACGCTTCCAAAGCCACCGACCAGATCCGCGCTTTCGCCGAAAAGGGCGTCGAGCAGTCGAAAGAGGCCTATGCCAAGCTGAAGACCGGCGCCGAAGAGACCCAGAAGGCTCTGGAGTCGACCTTTGAGACCGCCAAGACCGTTTCCAACGACCTGTCGCTCAAGACCATCGCCGCTCTGCGCGCCAATACCGAAGCCGGCTTTTCGCATTTCGAAGCGCTGATCGGCGCCAAGTCGCTGTCGGAGGTCGTTGAACTGCAGACCGCGTTCCTGCGTAAGCGCGTCGAGATGACGGTCGAGCAGGCAAAGGATTTCCAGTCCGTCGCCTCCAAGGCGGCCGAGGACGTCTCCAAGCCGATCAAGACCGCCTTCGAGAAGGCGATGAGCGAAATCAAGGCCGCCTAATATTTGCGCATATTTCGAAGATGCAACAAAAGGTCGCATTTCTTCGAACAGGATTATGTGAGATATAGTGGTCATGCGAATACCCGGCGGGTGGAACCTCCTCCCTCTGCTCTCCGGGGTGACCAGCCAGCACCTCCTCCCGCTGGCTCGTAACAGGAAAAGGCCGGCACCTCCTCCCGCCGGCCTTTTTCTTTGCCCGGCGAAATACGATGTCGATGCCGGAGCACTCTTTGCCGACAGCGCTGCGCGTCCTCTTGGACGCGCAAAGCACGCTGTAGAACTTTGGATTTTGCGCATGATCCTTTCCGAAAATCGATTCTGATTTTCGGGGCCATGCGCGGCCAAAAGCCTTGAATTAAACTCCGATAGCCCGTATTGACGCATCGCCGAACGACAGAGCGGGTTCCGGAGAATGAACGTTCCACCCGCTCCCGCTCAGGCAAACGTGCCGTTGTAGCTCAGATGGTTAGAGCGCCGGATTGTGGATCCGGAGGTCGCTGGTTCGATCCCAGCCAACGGTACCACTACTGTCCTCAATAAATTCAACCTGCTGGCGGATGGGGTAGGGGCCGCCACGCCTCGACGGAGCCATCGTCGGAAAATGGCTGACCCATTGCAGGGCATTCTACACAGCGGAATTACCGCCACGTACTTCGTTTGCATGTTTCGATTCCATTAGCTTGAGCGCATGGATTCGCCAGCCAGGCGACGACTCCCCAGTGCTCGCTGGTCAGGCCCAGCGGCCTCTAGCTGCCAGTCCCCCCACGCAACCAAGCCGCTGGGCCGTCCCGCCGGAGCGAAGTGCGTTGTCTCGCACATTAGCAACCTTCGGAACTGCCGGGCGCTATGCCGCGTTAATCTTCTGAATCGGAAGATAACTGTGCACAAAAAAGACTATAGAACGAACAGAGCCGATTATGCGATTGCCGCGAAGCATGGCGGAGCAACCGCTAATGGCGATGAGTTGCCGGCGAGAACAAAGAAATCGCTGTTGGTAAGGGATCGGCGATCCGCCAAATTGGCCGCTAATCCGTCGAAAAGCGCGCTAGACCCGAACCCGAAAACGCGCGGTTAGCGCGTCCGGCGCTGGCCTTCGTTCCAAACAAAAAGCCCGCCGCGCACTTCGGCACGGCGGGCGTCTGTCCGAAGAGTTCGTGTCAGTCGTAGACCTTCACAATCTTGCGGGTGGATGGGTCGACCAGGACGGTTCGGCCATCTACGACGACGTAGCGGTATTGAACGTCCGGCACCTCGTAAAGCTCGACTGTATCGGGCAGAGCTGTGCCGATGTTGAGCTCCACGCCGAGAAGGCTGATGGATGCCATCGGTTTCTTTTTCACGTATTCCCGAATCACAGTATCCTGCTCGGGTTGAATGATGACGTCCTGAGCGGCGGCGGCGCTGACGCCAACAAGAAGAAGGATGCCTGCCGCGGCCGAGGAAAGTTGCTTTCTCATATTACCTCCAAGCAAACTCCGCTGTGGCGCTTCATTGCTGCCGCGACGGATTGCTTAGCTTGAACGGTGTGGAGCAATTCTTGTTCCACTGGCAGTGCGCGAATCCGCTTACACAAACGCGCGCCCGCTCAAGGCAGCAAGCCATCCTGACAGGTATTTCGGGAACGATTGTCGAGACAGGGCGGGCAGGCACCGGGGTAACATAATGGCAAAAAAAGCCAATCAACGGCTGCACTCGGATTGTGGATCCGGAGGTACGCGGCCGCTCTGCCTATGTGTCAGCCGCTATCGTCGCCTGCAACCATTGTGTGATGGCATCGAAAGCGATCGGTTTGGTCGTGTCGACGTCAAACAGCGGTCCGCGCCGCAGCGGCTCGGCGCGCTTGGCCAGTTCTATCAGTTCGGGGATGTAGGCCGCTCCCGGATGGCCGGCGGGACGCTGGTCGAGCCGTGCGCGATAGCGCTCGGCAAGAACCTCGCCGGGAGCATGACACCAGATTTCGGCGGTCTGCTCGACGCCGGCCCTTCGCAGGTGATCCTCGAGCACCTGGCGCGGCTGGAAGCCGAACCAGGCGTCGACGACAAATATGGTGCCCGCCGGAGCCTCGCCGACGACCGACCAGATGGCTTGGTAACTGGCGCGGCCGAGCGTCCGGTTGAATTCGCGATCACCGCCGCCGAGCACTTCGAGGAACGGGTTCTTGATGGTATCGAGCGCGAGCAACGGCCAACCCATGCGCTCGGCGATACCGCACGAGACCGTGCTTTTGCCGCTGGCGGGGATGCCGTTGACGAGCACGGCGCGCCGGCTGGGCACGGCGCGCCTGGCGGGCACGGCACGCCGGCCGGGGTTGAGCCGGGCAGATGGCAAGGACACGGGCGCGACTGCCTTCGTCGCGAGCGCTTGCAGACCGGCGCCGATGACGCCTGCGTCGTCGCCCAGTTGCGCCGGTTCCACCGGGCATTGGTACCACGGAGCCAAGGCGGGAGCCCTGGCAAGCGCCCGGTGGGCCGCCAGGCCAAGTCCGCCGCCGAGCAGCACCAGGTCGGGGGCGAACATGGCGACGGTCGTATCGATTGCCGCACGCAGCGGCCCGGCCCAGGCTTCCAGTATGCCGCGCGCCAGCGCGTCGCCGCCCGCATCGCGGGCAAAAAGCTGATCGACCGAAACATCCCGTCCGAGGCCTGCCCGCGCGATGTGACGGCCAAGCGCCGTGCCTGAGCTGGCGGTTTCAACGCAGCCGCGCCGGCCGCACACGCACGCTTCGCCTGACATGTCGACGGTGATGTGGCCGAGCTGCCCCGCCGTCCCCTTGCCGCGGACCATCCGCCGGTCGTGGACCACGGCACCGCCAATGCCGGTCCCGATCGTGAACATGACGATGCTTTCATGGCCTCTGGCGGCGCCGAGAGCCATCTCCGCGATCAGTGCCATGTTGCAGTCATTGTCAATCACCACGGGCTTGTCCGCCAGGCTTTCCAGTCGTTGCGCCAGGGAGACAGAGGCGAGGTTGACATAGCCTCCGGACAAGACTGCGCCAAGCTGCGCATCGACGCGTCCGGGGACGCCGATGCCGATGGCCGCAACTTCGGGAGCATCGAGCCGGCGCACCATTTCGCCAATCCGGGACAGCACAAGCTCCGGGTCCGGCGCGCTTTTCTCGGAAATGCGGTCGAGGATTTCGCCCGTGCCGGAAATACGGGCGGCGCGCAGATTGGTGCCGCCGATATCGATTCCTATGGCCATCGAACTGGAGCCTGTTCCATTTCGACTAAACCGAAATAGGGCTCTATCTTGCTGTTTGACCATGATCTTCTCCGAAAACCGGTCCCCACTTTTCGGGATCATGGCTGGAGGCATGACGTCCTGTGCGTGCCTGGTGTGAACGCCGGATAGCTACAGCGCCGCGCATCCCGGTGCACAAAGGACGCTGTAGTATTTTGGTTTGTGCATGATCCATTCCGAAATCGATTACGATTTTTGTTTTCGCTGACCTTCGGTTCGGGGTCGTGCGCTAAGCGGCTTTCTGCCTGTAGTTTCCGATCACCGCCTGAAGCTCGCGCAATCTCGACACTGAGATGGTCTTAAGCCTTTCCCGCTGAATGTCACGGTCAAGCGAGATGCAATCCTTCCACAGCGACCGGCCGGCGATGACGCCTGACGCGCCGTTCCTCATCGCGATCTCGACCTGGCCCAGGAAGGTTGCATGGTTGACGCCGGCGGAGAGGACCGCCCATGGCACCTCGCCAGCCATGCTGCTGATCCTGGCACAGGCTTCCGGCGTTCCGGGATAAGGAAGCTTGAGCACCTTCGCCCCGCATTCCAGCGAAATCCGGGTGCCCTCTTCGACAAGCCAGGGGATCTTGGCTGTATAGTCTTCAAGGCTTTCCCCTTCGACCTGATAGGTCAGGAACTCGACGACGAGCAGGAGGTCCTCTTGCGCGAAGTCGGCGATGCATTGGCGCAGAATGGCGACATTGTGCTCATTCGCCTCAGGCCTGTCAGCCCTGAGATAGATCATGATCTTGCCGCCGGTGCCGCCGAGCTCCCGGACGCGGCGCGCGCCGATGCCGGGAACGAGGCGCGACAGGCGGTAGCCGGCGGGCGAGACGTCGAAGCCCGAGGCATCGAGGCCGATGAGCAGAGCCGTATCGCGGTTCAGCACCCCTTCATCGACCACCCGCGGCACTGCGCAGAGCGGGTCGAGCAGCACGCAGGATGCTTGGCTGGCGAGGTATCGCGTGATGTCCGACTTGGTGTCGCCGAGCATGTCGTTGGTGATCTTGGCCTGTTCTGCAGGGTCCACCGCAAGCAAGGTCCGCATGCCACCGCGCTGGTCACAGGCGATGGCCATGATGGCCCCGTCTTGGCCGCATATCTGCTGGTAGCCGCGCAACTCTGCGGTCGTCATCTTTGTCATGGTCTTCTGTCCGATGTTGGCGCCCATTCAGCAGGGCGCAGATCCGTGGAACAAGAAAGGTTTAGTTTTTACCTGCCCGTCGGCAGGAGGTTTGCCGCTTTGATGCACTATCGAACCGAGAAATTTGGCCTTAGCCCGCAATTCATCGTGGAAACGAGCCCACGTTGCGAGTCAGCCGATTTTGCGCGATAACTCCATCGTTGTTGGGTCTGTAACACATTGCTGAAAGGAATTGCAACTGCCTGTCCCTCCCGCACAAGATGCAGCCGCATCGCGGACGATGCTGCATACGGTCGCCAAACTGCACTACGAGGCTGAGATGTCGCAGGTCGATATCGCGCGGCGGCTTGGTGTCTCAACCGCGACCATATCGCGCCTCCTGCAGCGGGCGAGAGCAGAGGGCATCGTGAGGATCGAGGTTCTCGACCTTGCAACCCCCGAAGGCATCACCACGCAACTGATCGAGGGACTCGGACTTCGCGACGCGGCGGTCATCGAAACCCCGGCAGCCGGTGCGCTGACGGCCCTCGCTGCGCCGCTCGGCGCCTTGATCAAGCAAGCGGAGTTGACGGCCGGCTCGGTGGTCGCCATTGGCTGGGGGCGAGCCATTCGCGAGGTGATCCAGGCAGGCCTGCCGCGCATTCCCGGCGTTCTGACCGTCGCTGCCACCGGCGGCATGCAGCAGCAGGCGCCGCATTTTCAGATCAACGAGTTTGTGCGGCTCGCCGCCGAAGAGTTCGGCGGGACGCCGCATTTCATCCATGCGCCCTATCTGCCGTCCTCCGAATTGCGTGGGGTCTTCCTCGGCGATGCGACCATCCGCGACAGCGTCGCGCTTTGGGACCGGACCGACGTTGCGATCGTCGGTATCGGCCTGCCCCATGCCATCAATCCGCCTGAGGCGAGCGCGGCCACGCTGAGCGAACAGGCCCTGTTTCATGCGGCTGGAGACGTCATTCGCCATTATTTCGACGCCGAAGGTAACCTTATCCCGTGGGAAGGGGAGAGCCGAATGATCGCGATGTCGCCGGCCCAGCTTCGAGCCGTCCCCCTGGTGATCGGCGTTGCCGCCTCGCCGGAGAAAGCGACGGCCATCATCGGTGCCGTCCGCGCCAGGCTTATCAACGCTCTGGTAACGGACACGAAGACGGCCCAGGCCATCCTCGAGGCCCTCTTGCCCCGATAGTTGCGGGCACGCCGATGCGTGACCTCGGCACACCTGATCGATCCAAACTGATTGACACCAAACGCGGCTCGCGAGCCCGCCGCCGCGAAATGATCAGTTGTGTCCCCAAAGAGTTGGGGCAATAGTCTACGTGAGGGCCCGGCGGGGCAGACAGATGGTGACCGGTTCGAAAGCGTTTCGATACCGGAAATACCCAGTTGCAATTTATTTCAGCAAAGTGTTACAACCTTGCGGCTAGGCACGCATGCGCGTCGAGCGGCGCTGTTCCCTGCATCTTGCGGAGGCTAGGAACGGGACTGCGCATCAGGCTGGTCGGTTTCGACTGGCTGATCTAATTTGGGGGCGCTCGGGAGGAAAGCTGCCCATAACAGCAAGCAGGCGAAACCCGCCTCTCGCCGCCAGCACTTCACATAGCCGGAACGAATTGACAGCCATTCCAATGTCGATCGCAACGGCAAATCTGCCCACACATGAGGAGGATGTTAATGAAGAAGATTGTTGCCGCCCTGGCGGCTCTCGCCATCTGCGCAACGGCGCTGATCACGCCCGCTTTGGCGCAGGACAAGAAGTTCACCGTTGCGCTCGTTCCGGGTCTCACCACCGACGGCTTCTACATCACCATGCGCAAGGGAGCCCAGGCGGCAGCCGATGCCCTTGGTGTGACCCTGGTTTTCCAGGGCGCCCCGGATTTCAATCCGGTAACGCAAGTCCCCGTGCTTGACGCGGTCATCGCCAAGAAGCCCGACGCGATCCTGATCGCGCCGACCGACAAGGTGCAATTGGTCGAGCCGCTGCGCAAGGCCAATGATGCCGGCATTCCGGTGATCACTGTGGACACTTTCATTGGCAGCGGCGTCTACCAGACCGGCGCCGGCGAGGCGGATTTCCCACTGTCCTATATTGCCTCAGACAACATTCTGGGCGGCGAGATCGCCGCGCGGGCATTGGCCAAGGCCATAGGCGACAAGGGCAAGGTTTACGTTTCGAACGTCAAACCTGGCATTTCGACCACCGACCAGCGTGAAGAGGGTTTCAAGAAGGAGATGGCGGCCAACCATCCCGGCATCACCGTGCTCGAGACCCAGTTCAACGACAACGACGCCAACAAGGCCGCCTCGCAGCTGCAGGCTGTGTTCGCGCGCAATCCCGATCTCGTTGGCGTGTTCGGTGCAAATCTGTTCTCGGCGCTCGGCGCGGCGAATGGCGTCCAGCAGGCCGGGCAGACCGGCACAGTCAAGGTCGTGGCGTTCGACGCGCCGACCAGCATTGTCGACAATATCAATACTGGCCTTGTCGACGTAGCGATTGCTCAGCATCCCGCGGAGATCGGCTATTTCGGCGTCGTGTCGGCCTATGCCCATCTGACCGGTCAGTCGATCCCGGTTGCGATCGGCACCGGCTTTACGATCATGGACAAGGCCAACATCGCCGACCCCAACATCTCGAAGTACCTCTATTCCGAATAAGTCCAGCAGGTCTCCTTCCGGCCTGCCGGAAGGAGACCTGCGCCGGGTCCATTTGACCCTGTTTGACAGAGGCCGCGCTGCGGATCGGAACCATTCATGACTTCAACATCACCAACCGAAACGCATGTCGCTCCTCAGGCGGATCACGGTGACCCGGCCAGGAGCTGGCTCGCACGCATCGCCGAGGGACGCGCCTGGCTGTTCCTCGCCGGCCTGATCATCTGTTTCGAGGTTTGGTCGAGGCTCTCCTTCGGCGCGACCTTCGTGCTCAACCCGTTCAACGTACAGTCCATTGCGATATTTGCCGTGGCGCCGTTGCTGCTGGCGACCGGGCAGACCTTCGTCATCATTTCGGGAGGCATCGACCTCTCGCTGGGCTTCATCATGGGTCTCGCGGCCGTCGTCGCGGCCCACGCCACGAATATGGCTGGCGACGCCATGCCGGTGCCTCTGGCCATGATGTTGGGCATTCTGGCGGCCGTGCTTGTCGCCGGCGTGCCTGGCCTAATCAACGGCTTGCTGATCTCGCGCCTCAGAATTCCACCCTTCATCGGGACGCTTGGCATGTTCGGCGTGGCGCGCGGCGCTGCGTTCCTGCTGGCCGGCGGCACGACAGTGCCGGTCCAGAATTCCTGGTTCGCGCTGCTTGGCAACGGCAGGCTCTACGGTGTCCCCTATCTCGTCATCATCGCCGCCGTCTTCGTCGTCGTGATGCACTACATCCTGAGTCAGACCCGGTTCGGCCAGCACAACTACGCTATCGGCGCCAATGTGCAGGCGGCGCGTCGCGCCGGCATCGACATCAGGGGCCACATCCTACGCCTCTACGTGCTTTCGGCGATGTGCGCCGGCCTCGGGGGCGCGCTCTATGCAGCGCGCTTTACCGCGGGCGCCGCCCAGGCCGGCGAACCCTTGCTGCTCGACAGCGTCGCAGCCGTGGTGATCGGCGGCGCCAGCCTGTTCGGTGGCTCCGGCACCATCTTCGGGACGGTCGCCGGCGCCCTGGTGATCGCGGTCATTCAATACGGGCTGGTTTTCGTCAATGTCGAGCCGTTCTGGCAGTTCATCGCCGTCGGCCTCGTCATCATTATCTCCGTCCTTATCGACCAGGCGCAGCGCCGGTTCAGTGGAGCTCGCCAGGATGAATAGTTCCGAACAAACCACCCCCCTTCTCGAAGTCCGACACCTTTCCAAGCATTTCGGTGCGGTGCAGGCGCTGAACGATTTCTCCATGGCCGTGCGGCCGGGCGAAGTGGTGGCACTGGCGGGCGACAACGGCGCCGGCAAGACGACGCTGATCAAGGCGATATCGGGCGTCTTTCAGCCGACCGGCGGTGAAATTCTGCTGAGAGGGCAGCCGGTGACGTTCGCGACGCCGCAGGAGGCGCGCGAAAAAGGAATCGAGACCATTTACCAGGATCTCGCTCTCGCCGACAATTTGTCCATCGGCGCCAATATCTTCCTCGGCCGGGAACCCATGCGCAAGGCCTTCGGTTTCTTGCCGGTGCTCGACCGCAAGGCCATGGCCGTCGCCGCCAAGCAGACCATGGGACGGCTGGATTTCCATGTCAGCCGGCTCGACGCCCCGGTCAGCAATTTCTCCGGCGGTCAACGCCAGGCCGTCGCCATCGGCCGGGCCGTCTATTGGGACGCGCAGATCCTGATCATGGACGAACCGACCGCAGCTCTTGGCGTCCCGGAGCAGCGCAAGGTCATTTCGCTCATCCACCAACTCAAGGCGCAAGGGCGGGGCGTGATCTTCATCTCGCACAATCTGCAGGATATTTTCGCCGTTTCCGACCGCATCGTCGTGCTGCGCCGCGGCGTTCAGGCTGGCGAGCGCAAGATCTCGGAAACCAACCATGACGAAGTCGTCAAGCTCATGGTTGGCGGATAAGCCGAACTTTTCGATTATTGAAACAGCTCACTTGCCGAGGGACTCAGCTTCCTGGGCCGCCAGCAGGCAACTCTTTGGCGAGAAGCGACCCGCGGCAAGATCGCCGGCATAGGCTATCGCGCCTAGCTGCTCAGCACCTCGATGCGCTCGGTCGATTCCCGGTGAAGTATGCTCGCCCCGATGATGATGATACGCCATACAGATGCGCTCGGCGGAGCGGAAACAAGCAGGATGGCGAGCAGAGTCGACATTGCCTGAGGATGTCACTATATAGCGGCGGCTTTGGCCGCGTGCCCTAGGGGTGCGCAGCGAATGGCACCGCAAACGTGCCACGTATTGTGACACCAATTGTCATACAAATTGACTGGAATTCCGGAAAAAAGCAAGTAGAAACAATGGTGCGATCCGGGACATGATCCCAGCCAACGGTGCCAGTCTCCTCAAGAAAATAGAATCTCCTCAAGAATTAGAATGTGCTCCTTGAACCTTCGATTCACGTCAGCTCTGTGGAGCTTGGGCAAGATCGGCTTGCCGGACGACGACGACTCGGTTGGAATGGGACCGTGCATCTTTTCGGGGATACCGGCGTTTATGATTACCAACCGGCGCAGCCGCCAGGGAACAGCAGCATGAGCGAACACGCGATCGAGTTCTTGCAAGGGTGGATCGGCGAAAAGGTCCACTGCCAGCCCTCGCTGGACAGGATCGAGGAGCAGGCCGAGACCCTCGCCAGGGAATGCGCCGCCAAAGCGGCTGAAGCCGGCATACCGCTGGAGGATATCCAGGAAGAGGTCGGCGACATTCAGGAGCTTATAGCGTCGAAGCTGGAAGAGGCGGCTGAGGCCGACCAGGACGAAAAGAATTCGGACAAGCCTGCCGAGTGACATGCCGACCCGGCGAAAGCTATTTACCAGGCTCAACCATTTCCACGACTTGTGCGACGCATGACACGCCACAGTCCTACTTCCCCTGACTCGCCCCGAATTTGCCCTTGAGCCATGCCTTCGGCAGCGCCGGCACGAAATTGCCGTCGCGCCCGGTCATGTCGTCATTGGCGACCAGCGCATTGAGGATCGCTTCCTCCACACTTTCGATCACGGCGTCGAAGAACGGATCGATGTCGGTATCCGGGATAAAATCGGCGCTGGCGATGCGGCCTGACGGCGCCAGCGCCGCCTCGCGGTTGGCGGTCGAGAAGGCCAGGAAAATGTCGCCCGAGCTGTGATAGCCGAACCCGCCGGTTATGGCGACGCCGAGCGGCACCCGGCGCGCCAGCCGCTTCATCTGATGCGGCAGCAGCGGCGCATCGGTGGCGACGACCCCGATGATCGAACCTTTCTCGGCCCGCGGCGTGCTCTCGCGGATCGCCGGTTCTACGAGATCGGGCCCGGCACGCAGGCCGCGAATGGTGAAATTGCTCCGCTTGCCGAAATTCGCCTGCACCAACGCGCCGACCGTGTAGCGCCCGCCGTGCCATTCGACGAGGCGCGATGCCGTGCCGGAGCCCGCCTTGAAACCGAAGGCGATCATGCCGGTGCCGCCGCCGACGCTGCCTTCCTCGATCGATCCGCTGGTCGCGCCATCGAGCGCCGCGGCAACATGTTCGAACCTGAGATGGTGGCCGTTGATGTCGTTCAGGAAACCGTCATAGGTTTCGGCCGCCACCGGCAGGCCCCAGCCGCTGTCGAGCGCGGCCGGCAGCACGCGCTGCATCCAGCGCAGCGTTGCGTCGCGTGAAACGCCGCAGGAATGCGTGTTGGTGATGGTGATCGGGAAATTGAACGCACCTGTCTCCTCGATGATGTGCGAGCCGGTCAATTCGCCATTGCCGTTCTGGCTGAAGATGCCGGCAAAGACCGGCGTGGCGAGATCGGCGCGCGGTCTCGGCAGGATAGCGGTCACGCCGGTGCGCACCGGTCCCTTGCCGACCACCAGCGCACCTTCGCCCGAAATCAGCGTCGAATAACCGACCGCAACGCCAGCCACATCGGTGATGGCGTTGAACGGCCCGGGCGTCCCGTCAAAACTTATGCCGAAGGCTCGCGCCCGCAGCCTGCCGGAAGGCGTCGTCTGGTGATGATTGTCGGTCATGCGGGCTCAGAAATCATAGGTACTCAGAAACCATTGCACTCAGAACAGGGAGCCTTGATTGCCAGGCTCCTTGGCTTTGGCGGCCGGCTTAGCAGTTGTTTTCGGCCGTGCGGCACCGCTGGTCGCAACCGCATCGGCAGTCCCGTCGGCAAACTCTAGCGAAAGTGCCATACCCGGCACCACTTCCGCAGCTTGCTTGATCACCGCGCCGTCGGCGTCTTTCACCAAGGCGAAGCCCCGCGCCAGCACCGCCTTGTGCGATAGCGTCGCCAGCAGCCGGTCGGCCTGGGTCAGTTTCCCGCGCAGGCGGTCGAGCCGTACGGAAATCACCCGGTCCTGTCGCCGCGACAGCGCCGCCAGCGCATCTGCCTGCAATTTCTGCCGTCTTGCGATCGGCGCCGGCGACAGCCGCGCCGCGGTTCGCGAAAACTGCGTTCGCCGCTCGCGCACGATGGCGAAGAACGCCGCTTGCGCGCGGGCGAGGTCGCGGCCGGCCAGCGTGCGGGCCTCGTTCATGCGTCGCGACAGGGTAGCCGGCGTAAGCCGCTGTGCCTGAAGCCGTGCTCGCTTGCGTTGGACGCTGACGGACAGCGCCCGGCCAAGCCGGCTCGTCGCCTCGTCGAAACGCCGGCGCGGCAGCGCCAGCAACTGGTCGGGCGAGGGCAGCGCCCTGGCGGCGGCACGGACCGCCTGGCGCTTGCGCTCGAAATTGCGCGATGCCGCGGTCTTGAGCCGCGCACCAAGGCCGGCAAGCGTCGCTTCGAGGTCGACTTTGACCGGCACGGCGATCTCAGCGGCACCCGTCGGTGTCGGCGCCCGCACATCCGCCGCCAGGTCGATCAGCGTCCAGTCCGTTTCATGGCCGACAGCGGAGATCACCGGAATGCGCGAGGCGGCGACGGCGCGGGCCAGCCCCTCGTCATTGAACCCCCAAAGGTCCTCCAGGCTGCCGCCGCCGCGCGCCACGATCAACAGGTCGGGGTGCGGAATAATGCCATCCTGCGTCAGTGCGTTGAAGCCCTTGACGGCGGCTGTCACTTCGGCGCCTGCCGTCTCGCCCTGCACCCGCACCGGCCAGACAAGCACGTGCAGCGGAAACCGGTCCTTGATCCGGTGGATGATGTCACGAATGACGGAGCCTGTCGGCGAGGTGACGACGCCGATGACGCGCGGCATGAATGGCAGCAAGCGCTTGCGGCCGGCATCGAACAGGCCTTCGGCCTGCAGCCGGCGCTTGCGCTCGTCCAGCAGCGCCATCAGCGCCCCGGCGCCGGCCGGCTCCAGATTGTCAATGACGATCTGGTAGTTGGACTTTCCAGGATAGGTGGTGAGCCGGCCGGTGGCGATCACCTCCATGCCCTCTTCGGGGCGGAACTTCAGCCGGTTCATTGTGGTCTTCCAGACCACGGCGTCGAGCCGTGCACGGTCGTCCTTCAGGCAGAAATAGGCATGGCCGGAGGAGTGCGGCCCGCGATAGCCTGATATTTCGCCACGCACCCGCACATTGCCGAAGACGTCCTCGACCGTGCGCTTCAGCGCGCCGGAAATCTCGCTCACCGTGTATTCAGTGGCGTTGGTGCGTGATTCGGATGCTGCGTCGCTCATTGGCCGATTGGGGGGCGGTTGTGCGTCCGCGTCAAGACGTGCTCGGTGCCGACCCAAATTGCGGGGTCTTTCACCAGCCCGGCAAGATCTGGTTCGGCTTGGTCCGCTTTATCTTCGAAAAAGCGAGTGCTGCGAAGTCGAAGCTCCCCGTCTCTTCGCCGAGCGGCACGGAAATATTATCGAGGCTTTCCGAAATGTGGCGGGCCAGCGCGTCGACGATCTCCGGCCGCGACGTCTGGCCGCGCATGATGCCGATGCGGCAATCGGGCAGCGCGCCGAACCCGTCGGCGTCGCCCAGAACCCGCATGCCGGGCCGCAGCGCACATTCCGGCAGCACCGAGATGGCCAGGCCGGAAAGCACCGCGGCGGTGATGACGGTTGCCGAGAAGCTGGTGAACAGGATGCGGTAGTCGCGGTTCTGCCGGTCGAGCACGTCGACGGCAGCCCGCCGCCAGATGCAGTTCGGGCGGCCGAAAGCCATCGGCAATGTGTCCTGCTCATGTGTCGCGTGGTTGGCCGAAGTGACCCACAGCAGCGGTTCGCGCCGCACCACTTCCGACTGGCCGTGCGCGTCATTATGCGTCACCAGCGCCAGATCGAGATTGCCGCGCTTGATATGCTCGACCAGCCCCGGCGTCGGCTCGCAGATGACGGTCAGCTCGACACGTGGATTGGAACGGGCGAAGCGGGCCATGATCTCGGGCAGGAAGCGATCGGCATAGTCGTCCGGCGTGCCGATGCGGATCGTGCCTTCGAGCCGCCGGTCGTCGAAGGCGGCCAGCGTTTCCCGATTGAGGAACAGCAGCCGTCTTGCGTAGGAGAGCAGCCTGTCGCCGTCCTCGGTCAGCCTGTTGGTACGCCCGTCCTTTTCGAACAGCGGTTTGCCGATCCGCTCCTCCAGCCGGCGCATCTGCATGGACACCGCCGACTGAGTCCGATGCACCTCTTCTGCCGCGCGGGTAAAGCTGCCGGTGTCGACAATCGTGACGAAGGTCTGCAACTGATCGAGATCGAGTGGCGCTTTCATCGGTCCAATCCATCACTGCTGTTGATGCTAAAGATTAGAAACATTCGTTGGATTAATCAATCGAACGATGGCAAATTTACGATTGTCCACATCAAGGCAATGCATGTCGCCTAAGAGTGGTGACCGGTTTTAGGACGACGACATGCATCTTGTAAGTGAATCGGGACCGGAACGGCCGCTGTTGCCAGCGCCGATCACCTGTCTTCGTCCGTTCGAATGAAGGAGACTGACATGGCTACGTTTGACTTCGCCACCGAGACCTCGCGCATCACGTCGCGTCCGGCTATTGCGACGCGCGTGGTCAACACCATCTCCAACGTCTATCGCGCCTGGAAAAACCGCCGCGCCTTCTATCGCCTTGGCGAGATGTCGGACGCCGAACTCGCCGACATCGGCTTGACGCGCGCCGATCTCCACGTCGCCATCGAGGTGCCGTTCGGCCGCGATCCAACCGAGAGGCTTCGCATCATCGCGGCCGATCGCACAGACACGATAGAGGATATTGCCCGCAAGGTGGCCTGATCGCGTTGTTGCGTGCCCTTTCGCGTGCTTTGCGCGTCTAAAGGGCGCACGGCGCCAGGATTTTGCAGGCTCCCACTCCCTGCCGGTTCCCCCCGCCGGCCCGCCTGCACACTGCCCGGTTCGCACAAGGACCGGGCATTTTCTTTGGTCAACGCTGAAGATCAGATCTCGGCAGCCTCGTCGGGTTACCGCCGATCCATTCCCCGCTTGAACTGGTCGAAGATCGATTCAACGCCCTTCTGGTAATCGTCGCGCTGCTGCGCGCCCGTCTCGAACATCTTGCCGAACAAATCGTCGAACGGATTCCTTGGCCTGCCGCTCGGATTGGCCTGCGGCTGTGGTGCCGGGCGCTGCTGCGGCGCCTGCCGTGGCTGCGGCTGAGACTGCTGCGGCTGTTGCGCCCCGCCGCCGAACATATCCTGCAGCACCTTGCCGAGCGGATTGTCACCATAGGGGTTCTGCGTTTGTTGGGGTTGCGGCTGCTGCGCGCCGCCGCCGAACATGTCCTGCAGCACCTTGCCGAGAGGGTTGTCCATCGGGCCGGGCGCCTGGCGCTGCTGTGGCGCTTGCGCGCCGCCGGCCTGCCGCATCATCTGCTCGATAATCTCGCCGAGCGGATTGCTGCCGCCGCCGAATCCGCCTGCTGCCTGCATCTGATTTGTGGTCTGCTTGAACAGTCCGCCCATCATCATCGAAGCCACGGCCGGCAGCATCTGCTGCAAAACCTGCTGGCTGACACCGCTCGCCTGCGCAGCCTGGCTGGCAACGGCGCGGGACAGCTCTTTCGAGCCGAACAGATGGCCAAGAATGCCGTTGCCTTCATCGACGCCCTGCGGCGAGAAAGCCCGGCTTGCGTCCTCGAAATATTTGGCGTGCTGGCCACTGGCCATTGCCGTCATGAATGCGCCGAGCCCGTAAGGATCGGACGTGTTGCGCTTGAGCCCCTGTGAAAAGGCCGGCAGCAGCGCCTCGACCGCCGATAGCGTCTGCTGCTGCGAAAGCCCGAACTGTTGGGCCAGGGCCTGCATGCCGTTGCCGTTCTGAGCCTGCGCCAGAATGTCGAACAAGGAAGGCATTGGTTTTCTCCTCCGGGAAAATCCTCGCAGGAAAGCCTACCGCATTGGCCCGAAAATCGGAATCGATTTCGGAAGGCATGATGCGTAGCTTAAAGTGAGTTAGAGCGTGCTTTGCGCGTCCAATAGGGCGCGCGGCCTTCAATTCGTCGGCCAAGCGGATAGCAAGCGGCTAATACGCATATTCCATGAACACCGGCTCGATCGAGCCGCCCCAGCGCGTATGATAGGCGGACAGCAGCTCTTCGGCGCTTGTCGTGCCGCGTGCGACGACTTCGTCCAGCGTGCTGAGGAACGACGTTTCGTCGTAGCCGTCGCGGTTCTTGCGGCCGCGGTTCTTCAGCCCCATGCGCGAGATGACGAGCACGTCGCGCGCGATCTCGCGCAGTGTCGTGTTGCGGAACGGCGCCGAAATGCCCTGTTCCGGCACGGCGTTGCGCATCGCCAGCACCTCTTCATAGCTCCAGCTCGAGGTCAGCGCCTCGGCCGCGTCGAGCGCCGCCGCGTCATAGAGCAGCCCGACCCAGAAGGCCGGCAGCGCGCAGATGCGCCGCCACGGTCCGCCATCGGCGCCGCGCATTTCAAGGAAACGCTTCAATCGCACGTCAGGGAACAGCGTCGACAGATGGTTCGCCCAATCGCCCATCGTCGGCAGCCCGTCGGGTATCTCGTTGCGGGCCGCGCCTGCCATGAACTGGCGGAAGGTGACGTGTGTCATGTCGTGGTACTGGCCGTCGCGGATGACGAAATACATCGGCACGTCGAGCGCCCATTCGACATAGTCGGCGAAGCCGAAATCGGGCGAGAAGCAGAATTCGAGCAGGCCCGAGCGCTGGTTGTCGGTGTCGCGCCAGATATCGCCGCGCCAGCTCTGAAATCCGTTAGAGCGCCCCTCGGTGAACGGCGAGTTGGCGAACAGCGCCGTCGACAGCGGCTGCAGCTTCAGCGACACCTGCATCTTGCGGCGCATGTCGGCCTCGCTCTCGAAGTCGAGATTCACCTGGATGGTGCAGGTGCGGTACATCATGTCGAGGCCCTTGGTGCCGACCTTGGGCATGTAGCGCGTCATGATCTCGTAGCGCGATTTCGGCATTTTCGGCGTCTCGGCCAGCGACCATTTCGGGCTGCCGCCGAGGCCGAGGAAGCGGATGCCCATCGGCTCGGCGATCTCGCGCACCTGCGCCAGATGCGCATTGCCTTCGCGGCAGGTCTGGTGGATCGTCTCCAGCGGCGCGCCGGACAGTTCGAACTGGCCGCCGGGCTCCAGCGAGATCGCGCCCTGGCCGGTCGGTTCGACCAGGCCGATGATGCGACCGGCATCCATGATCGGATCCCAGCCGAGTTTTTCCTGCATGCCTTCGAGAATGGCGCGGATACCGTGCTCGCCGCCATAGGGCACCGGCGCGTTGCCGTCGACATAGAACGGGAATTTCTCGTGTTCGGTGCCGATGCGCCATTTGTCGCGCGGCTTGTTGCCTTCAGCCAGATGCGCGACAAGCTCGTCGACGCCTTCGATCGGCCGGAAATCGGTTGTGTCGCGCGCCATCACAAGTCCTCTGTAGCGGTCGGACGACCGCCGGCGCTAGATGGACGAAATGTCAGTAGGCGATCAAGCGAAAAATCCTGAGCCACAGGGTAACTGGAATTGATTGACGCTGCTTCTTTCCTTCTCCCCTTGTGGGAGAAGCTGGATTGGCGCGCAGCGCCGAGACGGATGAGGGGTGCTCCAGCTTGGCATCGCCGCGTTCGGTCCAGTACTCCTCATCCGACCGAGCTTCGCTCGGCCACCTTCTCCCACAAGGGGAGAAGGGAAGTGCCTCACCAGTCCCCGATTGTTGCCTGCATCACCGCCAGTGCCGCCACCGCAGCCGTATCGGCGCGCAGGATGCGCGGACCGAGCGGAATGGCGGTTACGAAAGGCAGCACCCTCAGCATCCTTCGTTCCTCGTCGGAAAACCCGCCCTCGGGCCCGACCAGCAGCCCGAACTTCTTCTCCCGCACCGCTTGCAGCGCGGGCAGGGGATTGTTGGTCGAGGCATCCTCGTCGCAGAAGATCAACCGCCGCTCCTTGTCCCAGCCGGCCAGCAGGCGCTCGAACTTTTCCGCTTCGCGCACCTCCGGAACCGCCAGGATGCCGCATTGTTCGGCGGCCTCGACGACATTGGCGCGCAGGCGTTCGATGCCGGGCTTCGCCACTTGCGTGTGCTGTGTGATGACAGGCTGCAGGACGCCGGCGCCCATCTCGGCCGCCTTCTGCACCAGATAATCGAGCCGACCCTGCTTCAATGGCGCAAAGCAGTAGATGAGATTGGGCAGCGGCGGCTGCGGCCGCTGCAAGGCCAGCACCTTCAGCCGCACCGCTTTTTTGGATTTCGCGGCGATTGCCGCCGACCATTCGCCGTCGCGGCCGTTGAACAACAGGATTTCGGCGCCTTCGCCGAGCCGCAGCACATGCATCAGGTAATGGCCCTGCTGCGGGCTCGCCTCGAACTCGATACCCGGTCCGAGGTCGTTCGGCACGAACAGCCGCTGCATCTTGTAATTGGCGCGCATCGCCGAGGAATGGGCGAGCCAAACCTTGGCGTCAAGCCTCAGCGCTCGCGTGCCACACCGGTTCGTAGCCTTGCCGCAGCACGGAAACGGCGGTTGCCGGCGTGAGCAGGCGGATTGGACGGTCGGCAAAACCGCCGAACCTCACCGGATCGCCATAGCCTGCGAACGACCAGCGCAGTGGCTTGCCGCCGCGCATCGCATAGGCGTTGCCCCCTTCCGCAATCATGGCGCCGTCCGGCAACGCGGCAAGCTCTTCAGCGGATACGACCGGTGCCCGCCCACCTGCCGCCAGCCGCTCCTTATGCAGCCGCTTATCAACCTGCGGTGCGCGCGGCTCGGCAATGCCGTAGGCCACGCCGAAGCGCTGGACGAAGTCGCTCGCCCGCTCGCGCCGGCAGAAGAAGCAAGGCCGATGTCCGGCCGAGAGCGCGGTGACCTCGTCCAGGAAAAACAGCTCGGTCCAGCCGGTCTTGCCACCGTCCCTGTTTCGGCCCATCGGCTCGCGCCGTACATCGCGGAATTCACAGACGCAGATGATCCAGGCCTGCAGTGCCCAGCGCTTCTTCAGCAGCGTCTTCGTTTCGGGGTCATGGATGATACCGCGATTGCCCATCAACAGGCCGCGCTCCGGCACTGCACGGAGAACGCCGAACGGGTCTACGCGGTTCTGCAGTGGCATAGCTTTCTCCCCGAATACGCATCTTGGCCGGAATGACGGCGGCATGATATCGCTCGACGAATCATTTCATGCCAGCAGGTTTTCAATGCGGGTGCTGGTGGTCCAGAATTTCGACAGTGAGGGCCTTGGCCAGATCGGCGCAGCGCTTGTCGAGGCGGGCGCCGATATCGACCTGCGCCGGCCCTATTGTGGCGAGACGCTGCCGCAGGACAGCGATGCGCACGACGCCATGGTCGTGCTCGGCGGCGCCCAGAATGCGCTGGACGACGAGATTTGCCCGTATTTCCCTGAACTGCTCGACCTGACGCGCGATTTTGCGAACAAGGATCGCGCCGTGCTCGGTATCTGCCTTGGCAGCCAACTGGTCGCGCGCGCCTTAGGCGGCGAGAACCGGATCGGCGGCGCCTCGGAATTCGGCTGGCACAAGGTCTCGCTCACTCCGGCGGCGAAGGCCGATCCGGTGCTCGCAGCGCTGCCCGAAAATTTCCCCATCTTCGAATGGCACGACGACACTTTTGCCTTGCCTGAAGGTGCCGTGCGGCTCGCCGGCAACGAAGTCGCCGAGAACCAGGCGTTTCGCATCGGCCGCGCCGTCTATGGCTTTCAGTTCCATTTCGAGGCGGACCGGCCGATGGTCCGCGACTGGAGCTCATCCTTCGCATCGCTCATTGCCGAACGGCACCCGGACTGGAGCGATCGGCTCGACGACGAAATGGCCCATCACGGACCGGATGCCGATGCCGCCGGGCTGGCCATCGCCCGCGCCTGGGTGGCGACGATCTGACGGCTGTCGGTCCCTAAGTTGCATATTTGGCACGCCGGCAAATATCCGCTGTGGACAGCTTGTTTCGTCCTTGGCTTGTGGCCGCCCGCCACCCTAGAAGGCACGCGCTCTGCATCTTCCGTGCAACGCGATGAACCCTTTGTCTCGCTCGCGCGACACATCGCCGATACAGAACATGCCTAGAAGCGCGAAATCGTCGAAATTTTGAGACGTATTTCCGTTTCAACCCATTGGTAACCCGCCTCGTGCACAGATGCAGAGAGCTCAACAAGAGATGACATCCGTGAAAGCAGCGCTTCTGTCCTTTGTCATGTTGTCGGCCATAGTGTTGTGCGGCTTCGGCACTTATGCCGGCGACGCAGCCAACAACCACAACGCCGTCGACGGCTACGGCGTCACCGCCGCGCTTCGCTAAAACACAGACTTGAAGCGCGACGCGCTTTAGGCCCTCTCACCTGACACCACCAGGATACGCTTGTCGGCGCCGTCAACGACGAGCGCGCTGAGATTTCCCGTCTGGTAGGCGAGCGTGTCGATATTGACGCGGTTGACCATCACCTCCGCCTCCGGCACCGGCGTGTGGCCATGCACCACGATCTTCGGATGCAGGCCGGAATGATTGTGGAAGACATCGCGGATCCAGATCAGGTCCTGCGTGCTCTGACTTTCCAGCGCAATGCCTGGCCGGATGCCGGCATGGCAAAAGAAGAAGTCGCCAAAGGTCAGTGAAAACGCTAGCGACTGCAGGAAGTCGACATGGCTTTTCGGCACGGCCTCGACCAGCGCCGCATGGCCTTGCCGCAGTGCCGCCTCGGACCTGCCAAACCACGCACCGCCGCCTTCATTGAGCACCACGCCATAGGACTGCGCGGTCTGGATGCCGCCATAGCGCATGAAAAGCCCGTCCGCATCGGGTGCATCGAGGAAGTCGAGGAAGCCGATGTCGTGGTTGCCGGCGAGCATCAGGTGGCGCGGGTCGCGTTTTCGCACTTCGATCAGGAAATCGAGAACGCCCTTGGAGTTCGGGCCGCGGTCGACATAGTCGCCGAGATGGATGACACGCCAGTCGGCCGGCCGCGCCTCCCGGATCTCGGCCGCAATCCGGCGGTACATGGCGACGAGCAGGTCGAGCCGGCCATGCACGTCGCCGACCGCATAGATGCGCATGCCTCCCGGTCCGCGCGCGTCGAGAAAGTGGATGCCGGGGGCAATCAATGCGTCCATCTCCGTGATCATGCCATCACGGGAGTCTAACGCCGAAGCTGATCCTTGCCCATGTCGGTTACCAGACGCTTTCCGCACAGTGCCAGCGTTATGTCCATCTCCTTGCGGATGATTTCCAAGGCTTTGGTGACCCCATCCTTGCCGAGCGCGCCAAGGCCGTAAAGGAAAGGCCGGCCGATATAGGTGCCCTTGGCGCCAAGACACAGCGCCTTTAGCACGTCCTGGCCAGAGCGGATGCCGCCATCCATATGCACCTCGATCGTGTCACCGACAGCGTCGGCGATCTCTTCCAGCACCTCGATCGACGACGGCGCACCGTCGAGCTGGCGCCCGCCATGATTGGAGACGATGATCGCGTCGGCGCCGGTCTTGGCCGCCATCAGCGCGTCTTCCTTGTCGAGGATGCCTTTCAGGATCAGCTTGCCGCCCCAGCGTTCCTTGATCCAGGCGACGTCCTTCCACGACAGATGCGGATCGAATTGCTCCGTCGTCCACGACGACAGCGAGGTGAGGTCGCCGACGCCCTTGGCGTGGCCGACGATGTTGCGGAAGGTCCGGCGCTGGGTACCTGCCATGCCGATGCACCAGCCCGGCCTGGTCGCCATCTGCCAGATGTGTTTCGGCGTGAAGCGCGGCGGCGCCGACAGCCCGTTGCGGATATCCTTATGGCGCTGGCCGAGGATCTGCAGGTCGAGCGTCAGCATCAGCGCCGAGCATTTCGCCGCCTTCGCCCTGTCGATGAGATTGAGAACGAAATCCTTGTCGCGCAGCACATAGAGCTGGAACCAGAACGGCTTCCTGGTCACCGATGCGACATCCTCGATCGAGCAGATGCTCATCGTCGAAAGCGTGAACGGCACGCCGAATTCCTCCGCCGCCTGCGCCGCCAGCATCTCGCCATCGGGGTGCTGCATGCCGGTCATACCGGTCGGCGCCAGCGCCACCGGCATCGCCACCTTCTCGCCGATCATGGTCGATTCCAGCGAGCGGTTGCTCATGTCGACCAGCACGCGCTGGCGGAACTTGATCTTTTGGAAATCCTCCTCGTTGGCGCGGTAGGTGCTTTCGGTCCATCCACCTGAATCGGCATAGTCGAAGAACATCTTCGGCACGCGGCGGCGCGCCAGGTCCTTGAGATCGGCGATGGTGAGGATCATGCTCATGAGTTTTCCGCTGGTTGTTCGCTAATTCGTCGTTGTTGATTTTTCTTAGCCGGCGCTCATGAGCGTTTTCTTGCCGGCTCGCTGTCGCCGGCCTCTGAGCGCTGCATCAGCCTCAGCCGCGACACACGTTGCCAGTCGCCGCTGCGCTCGGCCTCGGCCATGGTGCGTTCGACATGGGTGATGTGGTCCATCGCCGCCTGCCGTGCGGCCGCCGGATCGCCGGCCTTGACCGCCGCGTAGATCGCCCGGTGCTGCGAAAGCAGCGCTTCGCGCGCGCCCGGCACGTTGAACACCAAGAGCCGGTTCTGGAAGACGCCCTCCGACAGCAGCCGGTAGCACGAGCGCAGCGTGTGCAGGAGGATGATGTTGTGCGCGCATTCGCAGATCGCGTGGTGGAACTCGACGTCGATTTCCGCCTCGTCGTCGAAGTTGCCGGTCCGGTGCGCCTCGTCCATGCGTGCCATGATGCGGTCGAGCAGCGCCAGGTCGTCCGATGTGGCGCGCCGCGCCGCATACTCGGCCGCCACCGCCTCGATCTCTCGGCGGTATTCCAGATAGTCGGTCGCCGCCTTGCGATGCATCGAGATCAGGTCCGTCACCGGCTTGGTGAACAGCTGGCCGATGACATCGGCGACATGGGTGCCGCCGCCGGGCCGCGTCGTCAAAAGTCCGCGTCCTTCCAGCGCCTTCAGCGCGTCGCGCAGGATCGGCCGCGACACCTCGAACCGGCGTGCCAGCTCGCGCTCGCCCGGCAACCTGTCGCCGGTGCGCAGAACGCCTTCGAGGATCAGGCTCTCGATCTGCTGCACCACCTCGTCGGCGGTGCGAGAATGCTCGATCCTGGAGAAAATATCGCTCAACGGGGATGGCCTGGGGATTGAACCGGTGTCGCGCAGGATAAAGCCAGTGTCGCCAACTGGTCAAATTATTTATCCAATTCGTCGGTTGGCCGGATCCAACGTCGTCGCGGCATATCGATTTCGGCTAACTTGTCATTTGCGTCCCCCGGCAATTGGCTCTAGAGGGACGCGATTGCACTAGGCCCGGGGGACCAGCCGTGGCAGATGACCCGTCCAATCTCAAATTTCAGCCGCGCGTCGAGGGCAGCGTCATGGGCTTTCCCGCGCATCAGGGACGGCCTGGCGCGCTCGGCGAAGTTCACGCCCGTCCGCATCCGCTGGTCGAGAAACCGCGCGTGCTGGTGCAGCTTTCCTTCATGACCGAAGCTGGGTCCGGCGTCGACCAGGCCGTGCTTTCCGAACTGTCGCGGCGGCTCGGCATCGCCGCGCCCGACCCTCATGCACGCCACCACGCGATGAAGTGGGGCAAGGGCTCGCTGCGCTGGGAACGGCACACGGAATTCTCCACCTATCTGTGGGAAGGACCGCTATCCGAGAGCGGCCAGCGCCAGGAAGATTCGCCTTTCGGCCACGGGTTTTCGCCGCCGGGAACGGTGATTTCCGGCATCAGGCTCGAAATCCGCAAATGGACGCAGGCGAGCGAAAAGCTGATCGCCAGCTTCGACCCGACCAGCCTGTCCTATTCGCTGGTCGAGCGCGGCAACGCCGCCATCGTCACCGATTTCCGCCAGGACGGTGACGGCATGACCCGCATGCTGGTGCTCGACCGCGGCCTGACGCCGGCACGCACCGGCGCGCTGGCGCAGCGGCTGATCGATATCGAAACCTACCGCACGCTGGCCATGCTTGGCCTGCCGCTGGCGCTGATGCAGTCCGGTCGCGCGCGCCGCATCGAAGACAGGCTGGCGCAGACCACACTGGAAATGAAAGTCGCCGAAACCCGCGACAGCCAGACGCTGCTTGCCGACCTGACCGAGCTTGCCGCCGAGCTGGAGGCCGATGCAGCCTCCAGCCTCTATCGCTTCGGCGCCAGCCGCGCCTATGACGGCATCGTCCGCGAACGGCTGGAGGCGCTGGAGGAGGAGGCGGTGCCCGGCTACGACACCTGGGGCGGGTTCCTGCAGCGTCGCGTCGCCCCCGCCATGCGCACCTGCCGTTCGGTCGAGGAGCGTCAGGCCAATCTTTCGACGAAGCTCACCCGCGCCACCACGCTGCTGCGCACCTGGGTCGACGTCGAAGTCGAGAAGCAGAACCGCGATCTGCTGGCGTCGATGAACAACCGCGCCCGCCTGCAACTGCGCCTGCAGCAGACGGTGGAAGGGCTCTCGGTCGCCGCCGTCTCCTACTACGTCGTCGGCCTCATCGGCTACGTCGCCAAGGGCGCCTCGATATTCGGCCATGCCTTCGCGCCCGAGCTCGTCACCGCCGCCTCGGTGCCGCTCGCCATCCTGCTGGTCTGGTGGGGCGTGCGCCGTGTGCGCCGCTTGCACTCCGAACCCGCCAAGCAAGCGGGCGAGTAGGACCGGGTCACCCTCCCGGTCCAAACAACCCACAAGGGGAGGATGAAATCTCAGCGGCGGATTGCCGCTGCGGAAGGCCGTCCCGGTGTCGGCGCTCGATTTCGGCCAAAGCAGGATTTGCAACAGGCGCCTGCCGCTGGTAAAAGATTTTTACCAGTCGATCGAAGGAGACTGTCGATGTCCGGCCTGCTGATGCCGAAGCCAGACGACGCCACTATGCGCCGGCGCGACGAGATCGTCGCCGATATGCGCATCATCGTGCCGGGCGAAGGCGTCGTCGACGCTGCCAATTCGATGCGTGCGTTCGAGAGCGACGGCCTCACCGCCTATCGGCAATTGCCGCTGGTCGTGGTGCTGCCCGAAACGGTGGCGCAAGTCTCGCGCGTGCTGAAATATTGCAATGACCGCAACATACGCGTCGTGCCGCGCGGTTCCGGCACATCTTTGTCCGGCGGGGCGCTGCCGCTCGAAGACGCCGTGCTGCTGGTCATGAGCCGCTTCAATCGCATTCTCGAGATCGATTTTCCCAACCGCATCGTCGTCGCCCAGCCGGGCGTCACCAATCTCGGCATCACCACCGCCGTCGAGCAGGAGGGCTTCTACTATGCCCCCGATCCATCCTCCCAGATCGCCTGCTCGATCGGCGGCAATGTCGCGGAGAATTCCGGCGGCGTGCATTGCTTGAAATACGGCCTCACCGCCAATAATGTGCTCGGTATCGAGATGGTGCTGATGAACGGCGAGGTGGTGCGGCTCGGCGGCAAGCATCTCGACGCGGAAGGCTATGACCTGCTCGGGGTGATGACCGGTTCCGAAGGGCTTCTCGGCGTCGTCACCGAGGTCACTGTGCGCATCCTGAAGAAGCCGGAGACGGCGCGCGCGCTGCTGATCGGCTTCCCGACCAGCGAGCAGGGTGGCCAATGCGTCGCCGACATCATCGGCGCCGGCATCATCCCGGGCGGCATGGAGATGATGGACCGCCCGGCGATCCACGCGGCCGAGGATTTCGTCCATGCCGGCTATCCCTTGGATGTCGAGGCGCTGCTGATCGTCGAGCTCGACGGGCCGGGCGTCGAGGTCGATCATTTGATCGGCCTTGTCGAAGCCATCGCCTATAGGAACGGCTCGACCACATGCCGCACCTCGCAGTCGGAGCAGGAGAGGCTGAGCTTCTGGGCCGGCCGCAAAGCTGCCTTTCCGGCGGTCGGCCGCATCTCGCCCGACTACTACTGCATGGACGGCACCATCCCGCGCAAGGAACTGCCGCGCGTGCTGCACGGGATGCGCGAACTGTCGGAGAAATACGGGCTCGGCGTCGCCAATGTCTTTCACGCCGGCGACGGCAACCTGCATCCGCTGATCCTATATGACGCCAATGTGCCGGGCGAGCTCGACAAGGCGGAAAGTTTCGGCGCCGACATCCTGCGGCTCTGCGTCAAAGTCGGCGGCGTGCTGACCGGCGAGCACGGGGTGGGGGTGGAGAAGCGCGACCTGATGCCGGAAATGTTCAACCAGATCGACCTCGACCAGCAGATGCGGGTCAAATGCGCTTTCGATCCCAGCCATCTGCTCAACCCAGGCAAGGTGTTTCCGCAGTTGCGCCGCTGCGCCGAGCTCGGACGCATGCACGTGCATCGCGGGCAGACAGCGTTTCCGGACATTCCGAGGTTTTAAGTGGAAGCGTTGGCGCTTGAACACCCGCCTCTGTCCTGCCGGACATCTCCCCCTCAAGGGGGGAGATTGGCAGCTTGCACGTCTCACCCTTCTTTCAACGTTCGAGATTGGCGAAGCCAGAGGCGACGTCCGATCTCCCCCCTTGAGGGGGAGATGTCCGGCAGGACAGAGGGGGGCGCGAAGGATCGCGGCGTATCGCCATGACCACCTTCACCCCCGCCACCGCAGCCGAAACCCTCGCCACCGTCCAATGGGCCGCCGCCGAAGACTCGCCGCTCGAAATCCTCGGCCATGGTTCCAAGCGCGGTATCGGCCGACCGCTGCAGACCGAGCATACGCTCGACCTGTCGAAGCTGTCCGGCGTGACGCTCTACGAGCCGGCCGAACTGGTGCTGTCGGCCAAAGCCGGCACGCCGCTCGCCGACATCGAAAGCCTGCTTGCCGAAAACGGCCAGCAGCTGGCCTTCGAGCCGCTGGATTACGGCCCGCTGCTCGGCGGTGAGTTAGGGCGAGGCACGATCGGCGGCGTGCTGGCCGCGAACCTTTGCGGCCCGCGCCGGCTGAAGGCGGGGGCGGCGCGCGACCATATTCTCGGCGTAGCGGCGGTTTCCGGTCGCGGCGAGGCCTTCAAGTCCGGCGGCCGCGTCGTCAAGAACGTCACCGGCTACGACCTGTCGAAACTCATGGCCAACAGCTGGGGCACGCTTGCCGTCCTCACCGATGTCACCTTCAAGGTGCTGCCATCAGCCGAGACCGAAGTCACGCTCGCTCTGCGCGGCCTGCTCGACGATCATGCCGCCGCCGCCATGGCGCTGGCGCTCGGCTCCAGCGCCGAAGTGTCGAGTGCTGCCCATCTTCCCGAACGCGTCGCCGCGCGGGTCGCCGGCGGCAGCCTCGGCAATGCCGCGGCGACATTGCTGCGCGTCGAGGGATTCGGGCCGTCGGTCGCCTACCGCATCGCCGCGCTGAAAGACCTGCTCGGAAATGCCGGCCCGCTCGAGGAGATTTCGGGCGATATCTCGCATTCCGTCTGGCGCGCCATCAGAGATTGCGCGCCGTTTGCCGACGGCCTGGAAAAGCCGGTGTGGCGCGTGTCGATGGCGCCGGCGCAAGGTCACCAGATGGTGCTGGCGCTGCGCATGCAGGCGGCGGCCGATGCGTTCTATGACTGGCAGGGCGGACTGATCTGGCTGCGCATGGAGCATGGCGATCCCGAGGCCGATCTTCTGCGCGGCCTGGTGAGACAGTATGGCGGCGGCCATGCGACGCTGGTGCGCGCCGCGCCTTCGCATCGCGCCGCTGTGCCGGTGTTTGAGCCGCAGGCGCCGCAACTGGCAGCGTTGTCGGCGCGGCTCAAAGCCGAATTCGATCCTAAGAATATCCTCAATCCCGGCCGTATGGCGCCGGCTGCAAGCTCTGCTACTCTTAGCACCGCAACCGAGGGAGCAGCATTATGAGCGACATCGATCCAGGCCCGACCGATTCAGGTAAACCCGCGCCGCGCCAGACCGACCGCTGGCTGGAGCCGGGTTCGACCAACGCGCTGGTCATCTACATCCTCTATCTCGCCAGCCTCGTCATCGGCGTCACCGGTATTGTCGGCATCGTGCTGGCCTATATCAACCGCGGCAAAGCAGGCGGCTTCGTCGAGAGCCACTATACATTCCTGATCCGCACCTTCTGGATCGGCCTGCTTTATGCGTTGATCTCGGTTGTGCTGATGATGGTGGCGATAGGCGTCGTGCTGATGTTCGCCGTCGCCGTCTGGTTCATTGCCCGCTGCATTCTCGGCCTGCAGGCGCTGCAGCGCGGCGAGCCGGTCAGAGACCCGGAAAGCTGGTTCTTGGGATTATAGGATTTTTGCGTGCAGACCAATTTTTCGCTTGCCCAGCTTGCCGATCCGCATGTCGCGGAATCGGAGAAGATCCTGCGCAAATGCGTGCATTGCGGCTTCTGCACGGCCACCTGCCCGACCTATGTGACGCTTGGCAATGAGCTGGATTCGCCGCGCGGGCGGATCTACCTGATCAAGGACATGCTGGAGAACGGTCGCCCCGCTGACAAGCAGATCGTCACCCATATCGACCGCTGCCTGTCCTGCCTCGCCTGCATGACCACCTGCCCGTCGGGCGTCAACTACATGCATCTGGTCGACCACGCCCGTGCCCATATCGAGGAAACCTACAAGCGCCCGCTGCTCGATCGGCTGACGCGCACCATGCTGGCCTTTGTGCTGCCTTATCCCTCGCGCTTTCGTGCCGCGCTCAGGCTGGCGAGGCTAGCGCAGCCATTCGCCGGTCTGTTCGAAAAGATCCCGGCGCTGAAACCGCTGGGCGCAATGCTCAAGCTTGCCCCGGCGTCGGTTCCTGCGGCCTCGCCAATGGCTTCGCCGGGCGTCCATGCCGGGCAGGGCGCAGCAAAAAACGGCCGCGTCGCCATTCTCACCGGCTGCGCACAATCCGTGCTCGATCCCGGCATCAACGACACGACGATCGCGCTGCTGACGCGGTTGGGCGTCGAGGTCGTGGTTCCCGAGGGTGAGGCCTGCTGCGGCGCGCTGGTGCATCACATGGGCCACGAGGAGGCAGCCCTTGCCTCGGCAAGGCGCAATGTCGACGCCTGGACGCGCGCCATCGAGCAGGGCGGCCTGGATGCCATCGTCATCACCGCGTCCGGCTGCGGCACCACCATCAAGGACTACGGCTTCATGCTGCGCCTCGACCCGGCGTATGCCGACAAGGCGGCGCGGGTGTCGGCGCTGGCCAGGGACATCACCGAATATCTGGTAAGCCTCGACCTGCCCGAGCCGGTGCGCAAGCCCGGTACCATCGTCGCCTATCACTCCGCCTGCTCGATGCAGCACGGCCAGAAGATCACCCGCCAGCCCAAGGAGCTTTTGGCCAAGGCCGGCTTCGTCGTGCGCGAGCCGCGCGAGGGGCATCTGTGCTGCGGCTCGGCCGGCACTTACAACATCCTGCAATCCGAGATTTCGGTTCAGCTGCGTGATCGCAAGGTCAGGAATATCGAAGCGACAGGTGCTGAAATCGTCGCCACCGGCAACATTGGCTGCATCACCCAGATTGCGTCAGCGGCGAAGCTGCCGGTGGTGCACACGGTAAAACTGCTCGACTGGGCCTATGGCGGACCGAGGCCGGAAGGCGTTCCGGACAACAGGGCAGTCGTGGCAGCGGAGTGACGGGACAGTTCTGAAGGCGAGCCCCCTCATCCGGCCGCGGAGCCTGTCCTCGGGCTTGCCGGAGGCAAGACCCGTGGGCGGCCACCTTCTCCCCGTTGGGGAGAAGAGACTGGTGCCGGCCTTGAAAGCCTCCTCTCCCCTCGGGGAGAGGTCAGCCGAGCGAAGCGGAGGCTGGGCGAGGGGGCCTGCCGCTACGTGCCTATTCCGCCGCGAGCTTGTCCACCACGCCGTAGGTCGCCTGATAGAGCGCGCGCTGGCGGTTGAGCGCTACCATCGTGTTGCGCAGCAGGATCGCCACAGTGATCGGCCCGACGCCGCCCGGCACCGGCGTGATCCAGGACGCGACATGCTTGACGCTCTCGGCGTCGACGTCGCCAACGATGCGGGTCTCGCCGTCCGGTCCTGTCTCGGCATTGATGCCGATGTCGATGACGGCTGCACCCGGCTTGACCATGTCGGCCTTGATCAGCCGCGGCTTGCCGACGGCGACGAACAGCGCATCGGCACGGCGCGCGTGCGCTGCCACCGAGCGCGTCATGTGATGGCAGACCGTCACCGTCGCGCCCTCGCTCATCAAGAGGAAGGCGATCGGCTTGCCGACGATCTCGGAGTGGCCGACGATGACGACCTCGAGCCCCTTCAGATCGAGGCCGGTCTCCTTGAGCAGTTCGACCGAAGCGGCCGCCGTGCACGGTGCAAGGTCGAGCTGGTTGTAGACGATGTTGCCGATCGAGGCCGGGTGCATGCCCTCGACGTCCTTGAGCGGATGCACCGCCGCCTGAAGCGTCTTGATCGGGATATGCACCGGCACCGGCCGCTGGATGATGATACCGGTGACGCGCGGATCGGCATTAAGGCCGTGGATCGCTGCTTCGAGTTCGCCGGCGGTGATGTCGGCGGCAAACCGTCTTTCCTCGAAACCGATACCGGCCAATGCCGCCTTGGCGCGCTGGTTGCGCACATAAACGTCGACCGCAGCGGTGTCGCCGACGGTGATCGATATCAGTTTGGGCGGAAAACCTTCTGCGGTGGCGATCGCTGCATCCTCGCGCACCGAGGCGATGATGCGTTGGGCGACCGGGCCGCCGCGGAGATAGCGGCTGTCATCGGACAGGGACATGTAGATTGGCCTTTGTCTGGGAACGTTGCAGCCGACATAGCAAAATAACGAGAAGAATGGCAGCGAGAATGCGAACCGCCATACCCCGGGCGCGACCTACCGGTCAAAGCTGACCCTGCCAGACATGATCCTGTCGCGTCCTAGAAACAGAAAGGGCAGCGCGGTTTGCCGCGCTGCCCTTTCTTGACTGGCCGCATCCCCACACGGCCCGTCCCCCGTATCCGACGATCCAGAGTCTTCTGGACAGAATCGGCAACAAAATCAACTGCAGATTACATCACCACAACCGTCGTGCCAACATCGACCCGCTCATAGAGGTCGACGACGTCCTCGTTGCGCATGCGAATGCAGCCCGACGACACGGCGCCGCCGATCGTCCAGGGCTGGTTGGTGCCGTGGATGCGGTAGAGCGTCGAGCCGAGATAGAGCGCGCGCGCGCCGAGCGGGTTCTCGACGCCGCCGGCGACATAGGTCGGCAGATAACGGCCGTTGGCGGCCTCGCGCGAGATCATCTGCGCCGGCGGTCGCCATTCGGGCCAGACCTTCTTCTGCGAGATCTTGTGCTTGCCGGCCCATTCGAATCCCGGCTTGCCGGTGCCGACGCCATAGCGCCGCGCCTTGCCGTTGTTCTCGACCAGATAGAGGAAATTCTCCCTCGTATCGATGACGATCGTGCCCGGCTTCTCCGGACCGTCATAGGCCACCTCCTGCGGCAGGTAGATCGGGTTGATCTGCGGCCGCGCGAGCAGGCGCTTCTTGGCCGGCGCCTGCATCGCCGCCGTGTGCAGCTGAGCCGGTTGCGCCTGCCGTTGAGAACGGCGCTGCGGCATTTGCATCTCTTGCCGGTTCTGGCGGACGATGCCCGGCGCGCGGCCGAGCTGCAGCACCCAGGGCGCCGAAAGGTCGGGGCTCACCATCACCGGCGGCCTGTCCGCATAGCGGTCATTGGCGCTGGAGGATGTAGCGGCAGCGGCCAGTACGGCCGCGGCGCCGAGCAGCGGGAACAAAAGTGTCTTCATCGGAACGCACCTTGATCATCGAACACGCCGGGGCCCAAAAGCGTCCCCGATTTCGCGGACATTGGGCGCGGAGCGGCAACCGAAACGTGAATCGGAATGTGTAAAATGCTCCATTGTCAGTAAACCTTTCGGTGTGGTTACCGGCCGGTTCAGGAATCTGGTAAAGCCGGAGTAAAAGGCAGCGCTGAGGCGCATTAACGAATGGAAATCCGCCATGGATGAGAAGACAGGCCTGCTCGCCGGCCCAGATGGTATCGCGCGCTGCTTCTGGCACGGCAATCTGCCGGATTATTTGCACTACCACGATCATGAATGGGGCCGGCCGGTCACCGACGACCGCAGGCTGTTCGAAAAAATCTGCCTCGAAGGCTTTCAGTCGGGCCTGTCCTGGCTGACCATATTGCGCAAGCGCGAGAATTTCCGCGAGGCGTTCGCCGGCTTCGATATCGACAAGATCGCCGCCTTCACCGACGAGGATGTCGAGAGCCTGCTCGGCAATGCCGGCATCATCCGCCACCGCGGCAAGATCGTCTCGACCATCAACAACGCCAAGCGCGCCCGTGAAATGGCCGACGAGGCCGGCTCGCTGGCTGCCTGGTTCTGGAAGTTCGAACCCGGCCCGGATCAGCGGCCCGAAATCGTCGATCTCGCCCATCTGCGCGCCAACCCGACCACGACAATCTCTGTGCGGATGTCAAAGGAGCTGAAAAAACGCGGCTGGAGCTTTGTCGGCCCGACCACCGTCTACGCCTTCATGCAGGCCATGGGGCTGGTCAACGACCATCTCGAGGGCTGTGTCTGCCGCGAGCAGGTCGAGGCGGAGCGCAAGGCGTTCAAGCGGCCGAAGTGAGCTTCTTTTTGCCTTCTCCCACAAAGGGGAGAAGGCAGGCCGCTCAAAAACTTAAGCGCCGCTGGCGCCGGCCAGAAAAAGCCCGGCGACGATGGCCGCAACCGTGGCAAGGGCTGGGTAGATCACCAGCAGGCCAGTCACCAGCGCATCGCGCATGGTCGGTCCTGTACGATCGCCCGCGGCAACCTCGAACGGTCCCGCCATTTGGGTTGCAGGCCTCGGTGCATGATGATCGGCCGGCCGCAGCCGGGGCCGCTCGCGGGCGCCGCTGTCGATGATGTCGAATTGCCGTGCCGTGGTCATGGCTCGAACCCCTTGTTTCGGCGCGCTTTATCGGCTGCGATTGTGTCGGCACGATGCCGCGCTCATGGCGGAATTGTTTCGTTTTGGCCCGGTGTGTTTCAGGAAAGGTGCAAACCCTTGCCGCTCCCGGCTGCATCGGTTAGGACACCCGCGCTGTGGAAATTCAGTAATTTTGCCGATCCACGGAACGCTAGGAAACACCGAGTACCCATACGATGGCCGACAAATCGGAAAAGATGAAAGCGCGGCTGCCGCGCGGGCTTGTCGACCGCGGCGCCGACGATATCCGCGCCGTCGAGAAGATGATGGCGACGATCCGCTCGGTCTATGAGCTTTACGGCTTCGAGCCGGTCGACCAGCCGATGATCGAATACACCGATGCGCTGGGCAAATTCCTGCCCGACCAGGACCGGCCGAACGAGGGCGTATTCTCCTTCCAGGACGATGATGACCAGTGGCTGTCGCTGCGCTACGATTTGACCGCGCCGATGGCCCGCTTCGTCGCCGAGAACTTTGAGCGTCTGCCGAAACCCTATCGCAGCTACCGCTCCGGCTGGGTGTTCCGCAACGAGAAGCCCGGCCCCGGCCGCTTCCGCCAGTTCATGCAGTTCGACGCCGACACGGTCGGCACGCCGGGTGTGGCGGCGGACGCCGAAATGGCGATGATGATGGCCGACGTGATGGAGGCGCTGGGCATCAAACGCGGCGACTACGTCATTAGGGTCAACAATCGCAAGGTGCTCGACGGCGTGCTCGAGGCGATCGGCCTCGGTGGCGACGAGAACGTCGGCCGCCGGCTGACGGTGCTGCGGGCGATCGACAAGCTGGACAAGCTTGGTCCGGAAGGCGTGCGGTTGCTGTTGGGACAGGGCCGCTGGGATGGGGGCAGGGAAGGCGAGGGAGATTTTACCAAGGGTGCGGGGCTGACCGGTCCTCAAATTGATAGGTTGGAAGCGACGGTGCTGTTCTTCGCTACCGGAGCTCGATTCACAAAGTCAAAAGGGATCGCTGCTGAGGACGATTTCATTTTGGACGGAAGGGAAGCGAACGATCCAGAGGCGCTGTGTCTCAGTAACAAACATCTCGTGCAGATGATCCGAAACCGTGGAGCCGACAATCAGACAGGTCAGGAGGCGGCGAATGAACTCGATACGCTGGCTTCAATTTTTCAATCTAGCGGTTATGGAACAAAACGAATTCTGATCGACCCTTCCGTCGTTCGTGGTCTCGAATATTATACCGGTCCGGTCTACGAAGCCGAGCTCCTGGCCGAGATCCCCAACGAAGAGGGAAAAATCGTGCGCTTCGGCTCGGTTGGCGGTGGCGGGCGTTATGACGGCCTCGTCTCGCGCTTTCGTGGCGAGCCGGTGCCGGCGACCGGCTTTTCCATCGGCGTCTCCAGGCTGATGACGGCGCTCAAAAACCTCGGCAAGCTCGACACGTCGGATGTCATCGCGCCGGTCGTCGTGCTCACCATGGACAAGGACACAGAAAGTCTCGGACGCTACCAGAAGATGGTGGCCGAGCTGCGTGCCGCCGGCATCCGCTCCGAAATGTATCTTGGCGGCGCCGGCATGAAGGCGCAGCTCAAATATGCCGACCGTCGCGGCAGCCCCGTCGCCATCATCCAGGGCGGCGACGAGCGCGCCAAGGGTGAGGTGCAGATCAAGGACCTGATCGAGGGCGCCCGCATGTCGGCGGAGATTGCGGACAACGCCGAATGGCGCGCCGCACGCCCGGCGCAGGTGACGGTGGCGGAAAGCGAGCTGGTCGCCGAGGTGAGGAAGATACTGGCGGCGCAGTCCGAGGAGCGAGCGCGTGGCAAGTAGGGCGCCGCTCCCTTCTCCCCTTGTGGGAGAAGTGGCCTCGCGAAGCGAGGTCGGATGAGGGGTGTTGGAAGAAACTCGACGCCGGTGCTCCGTCCAGCACCCCTCATCCGTCTCGGCGCTACGCGCCGATCCACCTTCTCCCACAGGGGGAGAAGGGAAGGGCGCCTGCCATGACCTCCCGCTACCCCGCCATCGCATCAGACATCGCCAAGCTCTTCGCCGCGCGCAACACCCATGCGGTGGAAGTCGCGGTGCTGCAGCCGGCCGACCCATTCCTCGACATGGCAGGAGAGGATCTGCGCCGCCGCATCTTTCTCACCGAAAGCGAGACCGGCCTCACACTTTGCTTGCGGCCCGAATTCACCATTCCGGTATGCCTTGATCACATCAGCTCGCAGGCCGGCACGCCGCGCCGTTATTCCTATCTCGGCGAGGTGTTTCGCCAGCGCCGCGAGGGCGGCAATGAATTCTTCCAGGCCGGCATCGAGGATCTCGGCGACCGCGACACGGCGCAAGCCGATGCCCGTTCGCTGGCCGATGCCCATGCGCTGCTTTCGCTGGTGCTGCCGGACCAGGCACTGGCGGTCACGCTCGGCGACCAGACCATATTCGAGGCGGTGCTCGCCGCGCTCGGCCTGCCGCGCGGCTGGCGCATGCGGCTGGCGCGGGCTTTCGGTTCGGCGGCGATGCTGGAGGCAGCGCTTGCCGACCTCGCCAACCCGCCACGCAACGGCCAGCTCGCCGGCCCGGTCGCCGCCCTTGTCCTCGATGGCGACCTGGAAGGGCTTTCGTCGCACATCGCCGGCGGCATGGAGCAGGCGGGTCTGTCCGCGTCGGCCGGGCGGTCGCCGGCCGACATTGCTAGGCGACTCATCGAAAAGGCCGAACTGCGCAGCGTGCGGCTGTCGAACGAGGCGTTTTCGGCGCTGAAGGATTTTCTGGCGATCGACGTGGCGCTTGACGGCGCCGCACTGGCGCTCGAAACCTTTGCGGCCGGCGCCGGTCTTTCGCTTGGCGCGGCGCTGGACAATTTTTCTGCACGCGCAAAATCGATCGAATCTCTTGGCCTGCCCGCGGCAAAAATCCGCTACGATGCCGCCTTCGGCCGTCCGCTCGACTACTACACCGGCCTGGTCTTCGAGATCGCGGCGGAAAACGGCGACCGGCCGCTGGCCGGCGGCGGCCGCTATGACCACTTGCTGACGCTGCTCGGCGCGAAAACGCCGATCCCCGGCGTCGGCTTTTCCGTTTGGCTCGACCGCATCGAAGCGTTGCGGGAGAAGGCGCAATGATCACGCTGGCGATCCCGTCGAAGGGCCGGCTCAAGGAGCAGGCGCTGGAGGTGCTGGCCAACGCCGGGCTTGCCGTCAGCCTGCCCGGCGACGAGCGTAAATACCGCGCCCGCATCGAAGGTGTGGAGAGCGTCGAGGTGGCGTTTCTGTCAGCGTCCGAAATATCAGGCGAGATCGGCCAGGGCTCGGTCGACCTCGGCATCACCGGCGAGGATCTGTTGCGCGAAAGCTTCGCCGATTGGGAGGCGCGTGCGGAGATCGTCGCCCGCCTCGGTTTCGGCAACGCCGATGTCGTGGTGGCGGTGCCCGACATATGGCTCGACGTCGATACGATGGCCGATCTCGACGATGTCGCCGCCGATTTCCGACAGCGCCACGGCAGGCGGCTCAGGATCGCCACAAAATACTGGCGGCTGACGCAGCAATTCTTTTCGCAAAAGCACGGCATCCAGGTTTATCGCATCGTCGAGAGCCTGGGCGCCACCGAAGGCGCGCCGGCGGCAGGATTGGCCGATGTCGTCGTCGACATCACCACGTCAGGCTCGACGCTGCGCGCCAATCATCTGAAGGTGCTCGCCGACGGTGTCATCCTGCGCTCGCAGGCCTGCCTTGTCGCGTCGCGGAAGCTGCGTACGGCGGCGGACGAAGCAATCTTGCGCGACATCGCGGCGAAGATGGCAGGCGCAATCCCTCCCCCTTGAGGGTGGGCAGCCGACGAAGGCGGATGGACGGGTTGGGTCGTTGTCGCGCGGCATGAACCGACCCTACCCGCCTCGCTTCGCTCCGAACTCTCCACTCAACGGGGAGGGATCGCCGCGCTCCAGTACCATCAACGGGATTTCCACCACCCCGGCAGGCTGATAGACTCGGCCCGCCTGCGGAGGAGACGGCGATGCCGATCAGTCTCGACGAGTTGAAGAATGCCACGAACCTGCGCGGCCGCCGCCCGCGCAATGGCGCCACGTTTGTCGCGCCGGTCGACGGCCGGGCGCATGTGTCGGGCGAGCGCACCGTTCCGCTGCTGCAGCAGACCATCCCGGCGCTGCTTTCGGACACCGTCAGCAAATACGGCACGCTCGATGCCGCCGTCTTCGTCGAACAGGACAAGCGCTTCACCTGGAGCGAACTTTCAGACACGGTGGATGCCCTGGCCGCAGGCTTCCTGGCGCTCGGCCTCGAAAAGGGCGACCGCGTCGGCATCTGGTCGCCGAACCGCTGGGAATGGCTGGTGACGCAATTCGCCACCGCGCGCATCGGCCTGATCCTGGTCAATATCAATCCGGCCTACCGGCTGACCGAGCTGGATTATGCGTTGAACAAGGTCGCTTGCCGAGCGCTCGTCACGGCCGCCAAATTCAAGACGTCCGACTATCTCGGCATGATCGAGACGCTCGCGCCGGAGATCGCGACTGCGACTCCCGGCAAACTTGAGGCGAAAAAATTGCCGGCGCTGAAGATCGTCATCCGCATGGGCGAGGAGAATTCGCCCGGCATGTTCAATTTCGCCGACGTGCTGGCGATGGCAGGACGCGACGAGCATGACAGCCTCGACCGGATCTCCGAGGGGCTGAAGCCCGGCGACGCCATCAATATCCAGTTCACCTCAGGCACGACAGGCGCGCCAAAGGGCGCGACGCTGACCCACAACAACATCGTCAACAACGGCAATTTCGTCACCTCGGCGATCAGGCTGACCGTTGACGACTGCTTGTGCATCCCGGTGCCGCTCTATCACTGCTTCGGCATGTCGATGGGCACGATCGGCTGCGTCACCAAGGGCGCAACCATGGTCTTCCCGGGCGAGGGCTTCGATGCCGGCGCCACGCTGAAGGCGGTGGCGGGCGAGCACTGCACCGGCCTCTACGGCGTGCCGACCATGTTCGTCGGCCTGCTCGACCATCCGGATTTTGAAACCTTCGATCTCACCAGCCTGCGCACCGGCATCATGGCCGGATCGCCGTGCCCGATCGAGGTGATGAAGAAGGTGGTGTCGCTGATGCACATGGCAGAGGTGACCATCGCCTATGGCATGACCGAGACCAGCCCGGTGTCGTTCCAGAGCAGCGTCGACGACCCGCTGGAAAAGCGCGTCTCGACGGTCGGCCGTGTCCATCCCCATGTCGAGGTCAAGGCGATCGATGCCGATGGCGCCACCGTTGCGGTCGGCGCGCCGGGCGAACTCTGCACACGCGGCTATTCGGTGATGAAGGGCTATTGGGACGACGAGGAAAAAACCCGCGAGGCGATCGATCCCGACGGCTGGATGCACACCGGCGACCTCGCCACCATCGACGCCGAGGGCTATTGCAACATCGTCGGCCGGGTCAAGGACATGGTCATTCGCGGCGGCGAGAACGTCTATCCGCGCGAGGTCGAGGAGTTCCTCTATCGCCATCCCAAGGTCAGGGAAGTGCAGGTGTTCGGCATTCCCGACCCGAAATATGGCGAGGAGCTTTGCGCGTGGATTGTGCTCAAGCCGGGCCAGATCGCCACCGAGCAGGAGATCAAGGCCTTTTGCGCCGGCCAGATCGCCCATTACAAGATCCCGCGCCACATCCGCTTTCGCACCGAACTGCCGATGACCGTGACCGGCAAGCCGCAGAAGTTTCTCATGCGCGAGGCGATGGTTGGCGAACTGGGGCTGGTGACGCCGAAGACCGCCTGAGGGGCGGACGCTCCCGGCGGAGCATCGTAGTCATGTTGTCGTCTGGTTAGGCGTCGCAATGTTGGTCCGCCTTGCGGACGCTCCGAACATTCCCGACGCATTTCAGGGGTGGGCCTTCGCTTATCGTCCGGAACCCGGGCCAAAGCGACAGCGACGTTGGGGTAGCTGCTCTTTGCGATCGCCCGTGCGAGACGGACTCTTCCGGGGTGGAGAAAAGCGGTTGGCTACCTATTTCGGAAGAGAGCGGATGGGGAGACAAGGCCGAAATCTCGGCCCCAAAGCGAAAGGAACCCGCAATGGCGAAGAATACGATTTGCCTCTGGTACGATAAGGACGCCGAGGCTGCCGCCCGCTTCTACTCCGAGATATTTCCTGACAGCGTGGTGAGTGCCGTGCACCGTGCACCCAGTGACTACCCGGCCGGCAAAGAGGGCGACGTGTTGACGGTCGAATTCACAGTTGCGGGCCTTCCTTGTATCGGCCTCAACGGGGGTCCCGAGTTCAAGCACAACGAAGCGTTCTCTTTCCAGATCGCCACCGATGATCAGGAGGAGACCGACCGCTATTGGAATGCCATCGTCGGCAACGGCGGCCAGGAGAGCGTGTGCGGCTGGTGCAAAGACAAATGGGGGATTTCCTGGCAAATCACGCCGCGCGTGCTGACTGACGCGATGGCGGCTGGCGGCGACGAGGCAAAGCGCGCGTTTGATGCCATGATGACCATGGTGAAAATCGACGTCGCCGCGATCGAGACGGCGCGGCGCGGTTGACGCTCCCATCGCGTCTTGCGGCCAAATTGTTGCCAGAGCGTGTCGCTCGCCACCCAAGTGCGGCCGTCCAGCCGCCAGCTTTGCGTTGCTGCGATCATCAGTCACTTGCGACTAAAAACGGTCTGATTTCCCGGTTCGAGTCTCAAGCGGGACCACTATCCTGCTACTGTAAGTCGCGTATGCTGCATCTTCGGTATGCCTTCGATGATTTGGCGAGCGCGAACCGTGCCACTCAAAACCCGACTGACCGAACGTTTTGCGATCACGCATCCCATCCTCCTCGCTCCTATGGGCGTGATGGCAGGCGGACGGCTTGCAGCAGCGGTGTCGCATGCCGGCGGGCTCGGTTTGATCGGCGGCGGCTATGGCGATGAAGCTTGGCTGGACAATGAATTTGCCGCCGCGGGCAGTGCGCGCGTCGGATGCGGCTTTATCACATGGTCGCTGGCAACCAGGCCGCATCTGCTCGACCGCGTGTTGGAGCGGCAGCCCGCGGCGCTCATGCTTTCATTCGGCTCGCCTGCACCCTTCGCCGCGCATATCAGAGAAGCGCGAGTGCCTATCATCTGCCAAGTCCAGTCGATGTTGCACGCCCGTGAGGCGCTCGACGTCGGCGCAGATGTAATTGTGGCGCAGGGCAAAGAAGCCGGCGGCCACAGCGGTCACCGCTCGACCTTCACGCTCGTTCCCGAGATTGCCGATCTTCTGGCGAAACAGGCGCCGCAGACGCTTCTCGTGGCGGCGGGTGGCGTTGGCGACGGTCGAGCGCTTGCCGCGGCATTGATGCTCGGCGCCGACGGCGTGCTTGTCGGCACGCGGTTCCTTGCGACTGCAGAGTCCGCTGCGCCGCGCGGATTCCAGGAGGCTATCATCGCCGCCGATGGCGATAAGACGATCAAGACCACAACCGTCGACATCGCCCGGAACTATCGTTGGCCGACAGACGAATTCGTCGCGCGCGTGCTGAGGACTCGATTTGTCGCCGCCTGGCATGGCCGCGAATGTCAGCTGGCTGAAGCGCCGACGCTGGCCATCCAGAGCAGCGACTATTGGGACGCTTTTTACGCTGGCGATGTTGAGAACACCGGAGTTTTGATGGGGGAAGTGGCCGGAGTGATCCGAAGCGTGGAGTCGGCTGGACGCGTGATCGAGGACATGGTTGGACAAGCCGAGCGTCTGCTCGCGGCCGGGCCGCGACGTATGGTCGATTGACTGCTCAGTTTCTCTTCTACCCTACCTGATTAATTGCACACCACCTCGGCCATTGCGCGGATGTTCTTGCCAGTTCGACGCATTCGTCGTGCCGCATCTTTCTTGCGCCGCCAGGCGAGGTAGATGGCGCGCTGCGGCATCGGTTCGTGGAGTGGGCAAGATCTCCAGATCGCGCAATGGCGCTGGCTGGCCCTGCCGCTATTCCCGGGATGAGCGTGACGCCGAGCCCGTGCGCCACCATCTGCAGCAGCGTCGGGGCGCGGACGATCAAAGCGACCTTCGCACTCTCGTGCGAAGCGCACGCCCGCCGCCAGCAGAAGCGCCGGTGATCACCGCTGACTCTTCCGCTTCAATCCGACGGCGTCAGGCTGGCAAGGCTAAACCGCCGGTCCTTCGAGCCCGCTTCTCTCGTGCGATTTCCACAGGTACCAGCCGAGGACGGTACCGAAGAAGAATGTGTGGGCAATGAACTGCACGACCGGGCTTGCTTGCAGGAACCAGGGGAATGCGATCGGCGCGATCACATAGAAATTGACGAGCCACAAGGCGAGGCCAAAGACGCTGCCGAGACCAATGAAGGCTGCTCGCCCTCGCAGCATTGCGGCAATCTCCCCGAACACGATCCCATAGGCGATGGCCAGGATCAAATGCACGATCACGCCAGCGATGCTGGCCGTCAAGAGCGGGTAGCCGGGATCGAGAGCTTCCGGTCCAAGCGCGATGGCGCCGATCATGCGCAGGGGCATGAAGAACGCTTCCGCCCCCATCATGAACGCACTCGCCGTCATTTCAAACGCCGCAAAGACGAGGCCTGCGACAATGCCCGCAACGGCCCCCTGCTGGAGACCCCATCGGATGTCGCGCGGCGTCACCGGCGTGTGGATGTAATCACGGTAAGCCATAACACTGCTCCTTGTTCTGGACGCAGACTCATCCGCAAATCAATGCCGGGCACGCGTCGGCGGTTCCGGGCGTCCGGTACGATTCACGAGGATTTGATTGAAGTTGATGTTTCTCAAGCCTAGCGGACGATTCGGCCCTTCGCCCGCATCGACGCTGCAGCCATGCAGCTTCCCCGCGACCGCCCCAATCCAGCTGTTACCTCGCGCGAGACCTCAGCTGGCTCCATAGATCGTAGCCCGCAAGGAGGACGCCGATGCCGACCGCAACGCCTAGATCGGGATGCGGGACGAACCGGATTACGACGCCGAAAAACCCCAGAAAGACAACAAACGCCAAGACGGCCAGGAAGCGGCTCAAATTCATCTATTGTCCTCCACTCGCCGCGGCATCCTCGTCTCAGCCTCCGTAGATCAGGTTGGGCAGCCCGTACACGATCTGCGGGAAGATGTAGATGATGACCATGCACAGGATAACGATCAGCATATAGGGCATCATTCCGCGGAAAATATCCGAAAGCTGAACATGCGGCGGCGAAATGCCCTTGAGGTAGTAGGCCGACATCGCCATGGGCGGCGACAGAAAGGCCGTCTGAAGGTTGACCGCGACGAGCACGCCGAAAAACAGCGGATCGATCTCGAAATGCGCCAACAGCGGCAGGAAGATCGGAACGAAGATCACGATAATCTCGGTCCATTCCAGCGGCCAGCCCAGGATGAAGATGATGATCTGGGCGACGATCAGAAACATCAACGGCGACATGTCGAGGCCGGTGACGAAATCGCTGATCAGTTGCTGGCCTCCCAGATAGGCAAAGACAGAGGCGAAGGTCGCGGAGCCGACGAACAGCCAGCACACCATCGCGGTCGTGCGCGCCGTCAAATAGACGGACTCCTTCAGGCGTTGCCACGTCAGGGCCCGGTAGGCGGCGGCCAGCACCACGCCGCCGAGCGCGCCAACGGCGGCAGCCTCGGAAGGCGTGGCGAGACCGAAGAGAATAGCGCCGAGCACCGCGAGGATCAGGACCGCCAGAGGGACGAAGGACGTCAGCAGCATCCAGCTGATTTGCAGGACCGAATAATGCCCTACCTCGTCTCGGGTCGGCTTCGGCGCCGCCTGCGGCTGCAGCATCGCCTTCGCCACCACATAGATCAGATAGAGGCCGGCAAGCAGCAGTCCTGGAAGCAGGGCTGCAGCATACATACGGACCACCGAAACTCCCGCCGTCGCGCCATAGACGATGAGCAGAATGGACGGCGGAATGAGGATGCCCAGGGTTCCGCCCGCGCAGATCACTCCCGAGGCATAGCTGACGTCGTACCGCGCCTTCAGCATGGCGGGAAACGCCAGCAGGCCCATGAGTGTCACGACCGCGCCGACAATGCCAGTAGCCGTTGCGAAAAGGGTACAGGTGATGAGGGCGGCGACCGCCATGGAGCCAGGAATGTGCCGGGTGGCGATATAGAGGGTGCCGAAAAGGCGCTCGATGATGTTGGCCCGCTCGACGATGTAGCCCATGAACAGGAACAGCGGGATAGCGGTCAGCACGTCGTTCGAGATCACTGAATAGGTCTGATTCACGAACAGATCGAAAATGCGGTTGTTGAAGAAGCCGCCGATCCAATGCTCCGTAAGCGTCCAGGCGTCGGCACCATCCTCAACCGCCCGTTCGTAGGCGCGCCACATGCGTCCCGGATTTAAATAAGCGTAGTAGCCAAAGGCGACCCCGAGCGCCATCAAAGTGAACGCAACCGGGAAGCCAAGGAAGATCGCCAGAAGCAGAATGAGCAGCATCGCGACGGCGACCTGAGGATCGCTCACCTGTCTTCTCCGTCGCGGTCGGGTTCATTGTCGGGGTGGAGGAATGGAAGGTCGACTGCTTCCGACCCGTGATGCAGAACATCGAGCGTCTTGGCTTCCATCAGCACCTTCTCGGTCTCTTCCACGTCTTCAGCCGCGCGCGGCCATGTTCCGGTTCGTAGACAGACGACGCAGCGGAACACCTGAGCAATCCCCTGCACGAAGAGCAGAATGCCTGCCGCCACGATGACGGTCTTGAACTGGAAGATCGGAATCCCGGCCGGACTGTTCGAGCTTACCTCGAGATAGCGGAAGCTGCGTGCGGCATACTTCCATCCGGCCAGAACCAACGCCGTCACGCCTGGGAAGAAGAAGATGAAGTACAGGACAAGTTCGACCGCCGCTTGCACGCGCGGCCTCCACAGACGGTAGACGAAATCGCCGCGCACATGCCCGTCTCGCGACAAGGTGTAGGCGCCGGCCATCATGAACATAGTGCCGTAGAGCATGTAGCTGAGGTCGAATGCCCACGCGGTCGGCGCGCTGAACAGGTATCGCACGACAACTTCATAGCTCACGCCGAGCGTCATGATAACGACGCTCCACGCGAACACCTTTCCAAACCAGGCCGAAAGTTCATCGGCGAATGCAATGTAACGGAGCATGTCTCGGGTTCCGTCAGATACAATCCGGCGATCCGCAAGACCGCCGGATTTGCCGAAGCGGAGGCGCGAATTAGAGCTTCAGCTTGCCGGGGAAGTAATGTTCGTATGCCAGTGTCAGGTCGGCTGAATTCATAAGCTCGTAGTAGACAACGCGTTCGACCCATTGGCGCTGGCTATCGAGCACCCGCTTCATGAACTCATCCGCCTCCAGCGTCGGGATGATCTTGTCCCAAGCCTGGAGTTGTGCGTCGAGAATCTCCTTGGAGGTGCGGTGCACGGTGACACCGTGCTCGGTCTGCAGTTTCTGCAGGTCGGCCGAATAGTTGTCGAGGGCGACTGCGGTGGTCGCGGTGCTGGCCGCCTCCACGCCATATTCGAGGATGGCCTTCAAATCGTCGTCGAGGTCGTCGAATACGTCCTTGTTGAACAGGAATTCGAACGACTCGCTCGCCTGATGGTAGGACGACAAAATGTAGTTCTTGGCGACGTCCTGCGAACCGAAGCGAAGGTCGGATGACGGATTGTTGAATTCGAAGGCGTCGATAACCCCGCGTTCCATTGCCGGCACGATTTCACCGCCGGGCAGCTGCGCCACGCTAAAGCCGAGGTTCTGCATGAGATCGGCGGCAAGACCCACCGTCCGGTACTTGAATCCCTGCAGTTCGGCGGTGGTGGTGACAGGCTTCTTGAACCAGCCGAACGGCTGCGCCGGCATTGGGAAGCCATAGAAGCCGACCACGTTGAGGCCCATGATGTCCTGCGTCAGCTCGCGGTAGAGATCCTTGCCGCCGCCCTGGTGGAACCAGGCGAGCATTGTGGTGGCGCTGCCGCCAAACACAGGGCCAGTTCCGAAAAGCGACGCGGCCTTGTGCTTGCCGTACCAGTAGACGGGGACGGTATGCGCCGCGTCGATGACGCCGTCATTGACGCCATCCAGCACCTGGAACGCGCCCACGACCGCACCCGCGGGCAGGAGCTCGAACTTCAGCCGGCCGCCCGACATCTTTTCGACGCGCTCTATGTATAGCCGCGCGAAATCCATCCAGATGTCCGACGCAGGCCAGGAGGTCTGCATCTTGATGGTCACCGGCGCCTGCGCCAGTACGGCCGGGGCCGAGAGCGTCGTCGCTGCAGCCGCACCGGCCGTGATGGCGGTGGACTTTTCCAGGAACCCGCGACGCGAGATTTTCTTGTCGGACATTTACTCCTCCCACTGTTGTAAACTCTTCTGCCACAACCAGAATATGCAAACTCGCCCTTCACGCAACCAATTTCGCTGCCGGTGACATCGGACCTCGGGCATCTGGTCCGGCACAAGCGCCACTGTGTTTCCGCATCCGACTTTTTAGTAGTCGGCGCGTATCCTCCATCTGGTTCCCATAACGAATGTAGGACTGCGGCGCAGGCTGCCAAGGCGGTCGTAACGATCCCCAGTGTTGGCCGTCCGCGAAAGGACCCTGTTTATGGAAGCATGGGCCCCTTGCTCGCAGCTTGGAAACGAGATTGAGGTCAATCGGACCCTCTGATCCTCCACCTCACGCCGCCAGCATTGCCTGATCCAGCCCGCGGATAATCTTGACCAGTTCGAGACATTCGTCGTGCCGGACCTTGTTGCGCCGCCAGGCGAGGCAGATCGTGCGCTGCGGCATCGGTTCCTGGAACGGCACGATCTTCAAATCGCGCATGGCGCTGGCCGGCCCTGCGGCCATTTCCGGGATGAGTGTGACGCCGAGCCCGTGCGCCACCATCTGCAGCAGCGTCGTCAGGCTGGTTGCGCCATAGCTCGCCATTGCCACCGGCCGCACGCTGCCGCAGACGGCAAGCGCCTGTTCGCGCAGGCAGTGGCCTTCCTCCAGCAGCATCAGCCTTTCCAAGGCCGGGCTTTCCGGCGGCACCGGCGGCGAGGCGAATGCGGGATCGCCGGCCGGCACGGCAAGGAAGAATCGGTCGGAGAAAAGCGGCTCGGTGATCAGCCAAGGCTGATCGAGGGGAACGGCCGCGACGAAGGCGTCGAGCTTTCCCAGGGCGGTGTCCTCGACCAGCGACGCAGTCACCGCTTCGCGCAATTCGAGCTGCAAGGCCGGAAAATGCCGTTTCAGCTCCGGCAGCACATGCGGCAGGAGATAGGGCGCCACCGTCGGGATGATGCCGAGCCGGAAGCGCCCTTCCATGGCGGGGCGGCCACGCCGGGCCGTGGTCTCGATCTCGCGGATATCGGCAAGAATGCGCTCGATGCGCGGCAGCATGGCCAGTGCCTCGTCGGTCATCCGAACCGATTTGCCGCCGCGCTCGAACAGCCGGCAATTCAGCCGCAGCTCCATCTCCGCGATCTGCGAGGACAGCGCCGGCTGACTGACGCCGGCCAGCTTCGCCGCGCGGCCGAAATGCAGCGTCTGTGCCAGCGCCTCGAAATACTGCATCTGCCGGACGGTGAGACCTATCATAAGGAAAGCCTATCGCAACAAACAGGAAAGGCAATTTGTTTTTATCGGCAATGCGGCCTAGTCTGGAACCATTCCAGAATGGCGTGGCTCAGACCTGCCCGGAAACCCTGCAAAATCGGAGAGAAAGATGGACGCGAAAAACGACGACAATAGCGCGGGCAAATGCCCCGTCGCGCATGGATCCGCCAGCAGGACCAACCGTGACTGGTGGCCGAACCAGCTTGACCTCGGCGTTCTCCACCAGCAGTCGAGCCTCTCGGACCCTATGGGCGAGGACTTCGACTACGCCAAGGAGTTCAACAGCCTCGATCTCGATGCGGTGATCGAGGACCTGCATCATGTGATGACGGATTCGCAGGACTGGTGGCCGGCCGATTTTGGCCATTACGGGCCGTTGTTCATCCGCATGGCCTGGCACAGCGCGGGCACTTATCGCATAGGCGACGGCCGCGGCGGCGCCGGCGCCGGCCAGCAGCGGTTCGCGCCGCTCAACAGCTGGCCGGACAACGCCAATCTCGACAAGGCACGGCGGCTCTTGTGGCCGGTCAAGCAGAAATACGGCAGGAAAATTTCCTGGGCCGACCTGTTGATCCTCACCGGCAATGTCGCGCTGGAATCGATGGGCTTCAAGACGTTCGGCTTTGCCGGCGGCCGCGCCGACGTCTGGGAGCCCGAGCAGGATGTGGACTGGGGTTCCGAGACCAAGTGGCTCGGCGACGAGCGTTATTCGGGCGACCGCGAGCTGCACGGCCAACTCGGCGCCGTGCAGATGGGCCTGATCTACGTCAATCCGGAAGGGCCGAACGGCAAGCCGGATCCACTGGCCTCGGCACGTGATATTCGCGAGACCTTCCGCCGCATGGCGATGAACGACGAAGAGACCGTGGCGCTGATCGCCGGCGGCCACACGTTCGGCAAGACCCATGGCGCCGGAGATGCCGCTCTGGTGGGGGCGGAGCCGGAAGGCGCCGGCATCGAGGCGCAGGGCCTCGGCTGGTCGAGCAAGCATGCCACCGGCATTGCCGGTGACGCCATCACCTCGGGGCTCGAGGTCACTTGGACCACGACGCCGACCAAGTGGAGCAACAACTTCTTCGATAATCTGTTCAACTACGAATGGGAACTGACGAAGAGCCCGGCCGGCGCCCATCAGTGGACGCCGAAGGGCGGCGCCGGCGCGGCCACGGTGCCGGACGCGCACAATCCGTCAAAGCGTCACGCGCCAGCCATGTTGACCACCGACCTCGCTTTGCGCTTCGATCCCGCCTACGAGAAGATCTCGCGGCGTTTCCACCAGAATCCGGATCAGTTCGCCGACGCCTTCGCCCGCGCCTGGTTCAAGCTGACCCACCGCGACATGGGCCCGATTGTCCGCTATCTCGGCCCGCTGGTGCCGAAGGAAGAGCTGATCTGGCAGGATCCTGTCCCGGCGGTCGACCACGAGCTGGTCGGCGAGCAGGATATTGCGTCGCTGAAGGCGAAGATCCGGGCGTCGGGCCTGTCGGTTTCCGAACTGGTTTCGACCGCCTGGGCGTCGGCCTCGACGTTCCGCGGCTCCGACAAGCGCGGCGGCGCCAACGGCGCACGCATCCGCCTTGCGCCGCAGAAGGACTGGGACGTCAACCAGCCGGCCGAACTGTCGAAGGTGCTTTCGAAGCTCGAAGGCATCCAGAACGAGTTCAATGCCGCGCAGACGGGTGACAAGAAGGTCTCGCTTGCCGACCTGATCGTGCTCGGCGGCGTCGCCGCGGTCGAGAAGGCCGCCAAGGACGGTGGCCAAGACGTCAAGGTGCCGTTCACGCCGGGTCGCATGGACGCCTCGCAGGAGCAGACGGACGTCCAGTCCTTCGCCGCGCTTGAGCCGACCGCTGATGGCTTCCGCAATTATGTCCGCGGCAAGCAGCCGATGTCGATCGAAGCACTGCTGGTCGACCGGGCGCAGTTGCTGACGCTGACGGCGCCGGAGATGACGGTGCTCGTCGGCGGCCTGCGGGTGCTCGGCGCCAACGCCGGCAAGGCGAAGCATGGAGTGTTCACCGACAGGCCGGGCACGCTGACCAACGACTTCTTCGTCAACCTGCTCAGCATGAACACGATCTGGGATCCGGCCGCAGGCTCCGAGGAGGTGTACGAAGCCCGCGACCGCAAGACCAGGGAGGTCAAATGGACCGGCACCCGTGCCGACCTGATCTTTGGCTCGCACGCGCAGCTGCGAGGACTTGCCGAAGTCTATGGGTCAGCGGATGCCGGACAGAAATTCGTCAGGGATTTCGTCGCGGCCTGGACCAAGGTGATGAACCTCGACCGCTTTGAGCTTGCCTGATCCCAGCGAAACGTTCTTTCCTCCCAAGAAAAAGGCGCGGGCGATGCCCGCGCCTTTTTTGATTGGCCAAGAGGGTGTCAGTCCTTCTCGAAGATGCGGGTCTTGGCGACCACGCCGGCAATGGCGCCGCCGATCAGCGGTGCGACGATGAACAGCCAGAGCTGGCCGATCGCGGCACTAGCCGAAAACAGCGCCGGGCCGATCGAGCGGGCCGGATTGAGCGACGTGCCGGTCACCGGAATGATGGCGAAATGCAGTCCCGCCAGCGTCAGGCCGATGACAAGGCCGGCAAAGGCCGTCGTGTGGCTGCCGCTGGTGACGCCGAGGATCACCGTGACGAAGGTGAAGGTTCCGATCAGCTCCCACAGGAACGCCGAGCTGACGGCCCATTTCGTCGTGTCCCAGCCATTGGCGCCGAAGCCGCCGGTATGGCCGCCGACCTGTCCGGAGACGATGATCCACAGCGCCAGCGACGCAATGATGGCGCCGATGATCTGTGCGATCCAATAGGGGATGACGTCCTTGGCCTGCATTCGGCCGGCAAGGAACACGCCGAGCGTCACCGCCGGGTTGAGATGCGCGCCCGAGATCGGGCCGATCGCATAGGCCGCCGCAATCAGGCCGATGCCGAATGCAAGACCGATGCCTTCCTGGCCGAGTGGCAGCGCGCCGCCGAAGCCGCCCGTTACCACCGAAGCCGTGCCGATGAACACCAGTAGAAATGTGCCTAGAACTTCCGCCAGATAAGTCTTCATTGCCCTCTCCTCGTAATTTCCCGCCGATCCGCTTGCAGTTCTTCGCGAATCACGCAGCGGAAGATTACCGCAACTTCAAAAGTTTGAAAGTACAAGCAACGCGTCGGTTGAAGTCTTGGATGCCGACAAAGTTGTTCGATCTGGCGCTCCGCCGCTTGTGTGCGCCTGTCGCGCGCTTTAGAGCGACGTGCGTCCACTTGGACGCACAAAGTACGCGTCTCAAGACTCTGAATCTTCGCATCGTGCTTACCGAAAATCGATTCCGATTTTCGGGCCGATGCGATAGAGCAGGACCCCGGAATTGATTTGCTGAGTAACGGAATAACAAGATGCGACTGGGCGGACGGCTGGCAGCGGCCATCGAAGTGCTGGAGGATATCGGCCGGCGGCACCGGCCGGTGGCCGATGCGCTGAAGGATTGGGGCCTGTCGCACCGCTTCGCCGGCGGCGGCGATCGCGCCGCGATCGGCAACATCGTCTACGACGCGCTGCGCCGGAAGCGCTCAGCCGGCTTTTTGCTGGGCGAAGATACGCCGCGCGCCATCGGTTTTGGCGCGCTGCTGCTTGAATGGAACCAGACGGCGCAGTCGCTGAACGAAGCGCTCGACGGCGACAAGTTTGCGCCGCCGCTGTTGAACGATGGTGAACTGAGGGCCGTCACCGAGCGCCGGCTCGACGCTGCGCCGTCGGCGGTACGGGCTGATATTCCGGATTGGTGCGAACCGCTTTTCGAGCAGGCCTTCGGCGCCAGCTGGGTCGACGAAGGTGCGGCGTTAGCGACCCGCCCACCGCTGGACCTCAGGGTCAACACGCTGCGAGCCGACCGCGGCAAGGTGCTCGCCGAGCTGGCCGAGACTGGCGCCGGGCCAGCACGGATCGCACCGCACGGCATCCGCATCCCGCCGATCGCGGGCGACGGCAGGCACCCGAACGTGCAGGCGGAATCGGCCTTCCAGAAAGGCTGGTTCGAGGTTCAGGACGAAGGGTCGCAGATCGCCGCCACGCTGACTGGCGCGGAGGCCGGGATGCAGGTCCTCGACTTTTGCGCCGGAGCCGGCGGCAAGACGCTGGCACTGTCGGCGGCGATGGACAATCGTGGCCAGGTGTTTGCCCATGATGCCGAAAAGGCGCGGTTGGCGCCGATCTTCGACCGCATCCGGCGCTCGGAAAACCGCAACGTGCAAATCGTCACTAAGCCGGCCGAGCTCAGCACCCTTTCGGGCCACATGGATATCGTCCTGGTCGACGCGCCCTGCACCGGCAGCGGCACATGGCGGCGCCGGCCCGATGCCAAATGGCGGCTGACGCAGAAGCAGCTCGATGCACGCAAGGGCGAGCAATCGGCGATCCTCGATGCGGCCAAAGCCTTCGTCAAACCCGGCGGGCTGCTGGTCTACATCACCTGCTCGGTGTTCGACGAGGAGAATGGCGAACAGGTCGCTGCCTTCCGAGATCGTAACCGCGGCTTTGTTCCTGTCGATCACCGCCAGCTCTGGGACAGCCGCTTTCCGGGCCACGAGGCGGCTGTGCGTATCGGCGCCGCTGGCGGCATTTCGCTGTCGCCGGCGCTGAGCGGTACCGATGGGTTTTATGTCTGTGCGCTGCGCAAGGACGGCTGAACCTTGCCGGCGGACCTGATTGCTGCGGTGCAGCAATAGCGATTGCCTGTCGCTCCTGCCTCTGCAATAAGCTTTTCTGACAGGAGCGTGACAAGCCCATGGCAGCAAAGATCGTACCCGCCCCCGACTATGAGGATCGCGTCAGGACGTCCTTCGCGCGCCAGAACGCCATGACGACCATTGGCGCCGAGCTGACGCTGGTGACGCCCGGCATCATCGAGATCGAGATGCCCTATTCGACGGCGCTGACCCAGCAGCATGGCTTCCTTCATGCCGGGGTCATTTCGACGGCGCTGGACTCGGCCTGCGGCTATGCGGCTTTCTCGCTGATGCCCGAGAATTCGGGCGTGCTCACTATTGAGTTCAAGGTCAATCTGCTGGCGCCGGGCCGGGGCGAACGCTTCCTGTTCCGCGGCTCGGTGACGAAGCCCGGCCGCACCATCATCGTCGCAGACGGCCAGGCCTATGCCTTCGCCGTCGACGGCGAGGCCAAGCTGATCGCCACCATGACCGGAACGATGATGACCGTGGTGGGTCGCGATGGCATTGAAGGCTGATCCGATGCGCAAGGCCGTCAGAATTGCGGGTAGGGACGTGCTCTTCGCGATGGCGGCGCAGGCCGAATACGGTCCGCATCTGCAGCGGCTGTTCACGCCTGTCATGACCGGCGTTGGACCGGTCGAGGCGGGCGTCAGGCTGGGCGCGGAACTGTCATGGCTGAAGTCTGAAAAGGCGCTGCCGGACCTCGTCGTGTCGCTCGGTTCGGCGGGCAGCCGGACACTGGAACAGACGGAAATCTACCAGGCCGTTTCGGTCGCCTACCGCGACATCGACGCCTCGCCATTGGGTTTCGAGAAGGGCGCGACGCCGTTTCTCGACCTGCCGGTGACCGTGCCGCTGCCGTTCAGAATTCCAGGCATTAGGGAGGCGACGCTGTCGACCGGCGCAGCCATCATTTCCGGCAGCGCTTATGATGCGATTGCCGAGGATATGGTCGACATGGAGACCTTCGCCTGCCTGCGAGCCTGCCAATTGTTCGGCGTGCCGCTCGTCGGCCTGCGCGGCATTTCCGACGGGGCTGCCGATCTCCGGCATGTCGGCGACTGGAAGGAGTATCTCCACATCATCGACGAGAAGCTGGCGGAAGCGGTCACGCGGCTGGAACAGGCGATCGGGTCCGGCGCGCTGCAATTTGGACCGTCGCATGAAGACGCGCAATCGGATTGAGGGAGGCACCTCGCAACCCATTGCGCCGACTCGTTTCTTTCTCTAAACGCTCGCCATGAAGATAGCCAATCATCCCGACACCGTCCTGATTGTCGATTTCGGCAGCCAGTTCACGCAGCTCATCGCCAGGCGCATCCGCGAGGCCGGCGTCTTTTCCGAGATCGTGCCGTTCCAGTCGGCCGAAGCGGCGTTCAAGCGCATCAGTCCGAAGGCGGTGATCCTGTCAGGCGGCCCGGCCTCGACCGGCGACATCGGCAGCCCGCGCGCGCCGCAGATCGTCTTCGACGCCGGCGTGCCGGTGCTCGGCATCTGCTATGGCCAGATGGCCATGTGCGTGCAGATGGGCGGCGTCGCCGAAAGCTCAGACCATCGCGAATTCGGCCGTGCCTTCGTCGAGATCCAGAAGGACAGCCCGCTGTTCGAGGGCCTGTGGGCGCCCGGCCAGCGCCACCAGGTGTGGATGAGCCATGGCGATCGCGTCATCTCCTTGCCCAAGGGATTTGAGGTGTTCGGAAAATCGGAAGGCTCGCCCTTCGCCATTTTCGGCAATGTCGAGCGCAAGATGTACGGCATCATGTTCCACCCCGAAGTGGTGCACACGCCGGACGGCGCCCGGCTGCTGCAAAACTTTGTCCACAAGATCGCCGGCATCGAGGGCGACTGGACGATGCGCGCCTATCGCGAGCACGCGGTCGAGACGATCCGCAAGCAGGTCGGCAAGGGCAAGGTCATCTGTGCGCTTTCGGGCGGCGTCGATTCCTCGGTCGCCGCACTGCTGATCCATGAGGCGGTCGGCGACCAGCTCACCTGCATCCTTGTCGACCACGGGCTGATGCGCAAGGACGAGGCATCAGGCGTGGTGGAGATGTTTCGCCAGCACTACAATCTGCCGCTCATCCTGGTCGACGCCTCCGACCGTTTTATCGGCGCGCTCGAGGGCGAGTCGGACCCGGAAAAGAAGCGCAAGACCATCGGCGGGCTGTTCATCGAGGTGTTCGAGGAAGAGGCCGAGAAACTTGGCGGCGCCGATTTCCTGGCGCAGGGCACGCTCTATCCCGACGTCATCGAAAGCGTTTCCTTCACCGGCGGCCCGTCGGTGACGATCAAGTCGCACCACAATGTCGGCGGCCTGCCCGAGCGCATGAATATGCAACTGGTCGAGCCGCTGCGCGAACTGTTCAAGGACGAGGTGAGGGCGCTCGGCAAGGAACTCGGCCTGCCCGACAGCTTCATCGGCCGGCATCCGTTTCCCGGCCCTGGTCTTGCCATCCGCTGCCCGGGCGGCATCAGCCGCGAAAAGCTGGAGATCCTGCGCGAGGCCGACGCCATCTATCTCGACGAGATCCGCAAGGCCGGCCTCTACGACGCCATCTGGCAGGCCTTCGCCGTGCTGCTGCCGGTGCAGACCGTTGGTGTGATGGGCGATGGCCGCACCTATGAATTCGTCTGCGCGCTACGCGCCGTCACCTCGGTCGACGGCATGACGGCGGATTTCTACCACTACGACATGGCGTTCCTCGGTGCCGCCGCCACCCGCATCATCAACGAAGTGCGCGGCATCAACCGCGTCGTCTACGACGTGACGAGCAAGCCGCCCGGCACGATCGAGTGGGAATAAAGCTCGGTCGTTCGCCAGCATTTGGTGGCTATCGGCGGCATACATTTAACTCGTTGAACTTTAACTGTTTTCCTCTCTTTTCCTATCGCTGACTATCGCCCACAAGCGGAATCATTTGGCGGTAGACGTGACGGCATCCCTTCCCTCATCATCCCCCCTTGAAGATAGTGCCGTCACGAACTTGCTTCCTAGTACGTTAGCTAATCTCTAGGTAAGCCGTTGAATTTTCGATGATACGGTCGGGCCTTGACGGTAAATTCGATGACGGTAAAATCTGGCGCTGGATATGTGGCCACGCACTTAGATTGTCCTCGCCATGCTCACTGACATTGCACTTAAGAAGCTGAAACCAAAAGACAAAATATACAAGGTCGCTGATCGTGACGGTATGTACGCCACGGTGTCCCCCGCAGGGCAGATCTCGTTCCGATACGACTACCGAATGAATGGTCGGCGAGAGACAGTCACGCTAGGCCGCTATGGTGAGGGTGGCCTCTCGCTAGCAGAGGCGCGCGACCGCTGCATTGCAGCTCGAAAAATGGTGGCAGCCGGACAATCGCCGGCGCATGAAAAGCAGCGTGAAAAGCGGCGCCTGTCTGCAATGGCCACCTTAGGCGATGCCGGCGGGGGGTGGTTTAAGGAGGCCAAGATGGCGGATAGCACGCGCTCAATGCGCAAAGCCATCTTCGATCGAGACATCTTGCCGATTTGGGACAAAAGGCTCCTCACAGAAATAACAGCTGACGACTTGCGGGCGCTCTGCGCAAAGGTGCGCGACCGCGGCGCGCCGGCAACAGCCATTCATGTCCGGGATATTGTTAAGCAGATCTATGGTCATGCCATTCTGCACGGCGAGAAGATTCCCAATCCAGCGGACGAGGTAGGACCGGCCTCGATTGCCACGTTCGAGGCAAAAGACCGAGCATTGTCCCCCGCAGAAATCCGAATCATGCTGAACGAGTTGGAAAGTGTTCCAACGTTGCCGACGATACGGCTCGGGCTAAAGCTGATCCTGCTCACGATGGTTCGGAAGGGTGAGCTGCTGGACGCGACGTGGGACGAGGTCGATTTTGAGAATGCTGTTTGGAGCATTCCCAAAGAGCGAATGAAACGGAAAAAGCCGCATAACGTTTACCTGTCCCGCCAATCCCTCGATATCCTGATTGCGCTCAAGACTTGCGCAGCGAACTCGCGATACGTGCTGCCATCTCGCTATGACGCCGACGAACCCATGTCGCGCGCCACCTTCAATCGGGTCACCATGGCCATTGTCGAACGCGCAAAAAAACAAGAATTGCCGCTTGCGCCCTTTACAGTGCACGACCTACGGCGGACCGGCTCGACACTCCTAAACGAGATCGGATTCAATCGCGACTGGATCGAAAAATGCCTTGCCCACGAAGACAGCCGTACCTCTCGCGGTGTTTATAACAAGGCTGAATATGAGCCGCAGCGTCGTCATATGCTGCAGGAATGGGCGGACATGGTTGAGGCATGGGCGGCGGGCAAGAAGCACACGCCCGTACTCCAGCCGGCTGCCGGGGCGGCGATCATCCTCGATCCGATTTGACAGGTCTCGTCTTCCGCGACCGCACATCTGGACCTGGGGCAATTTCGATCGCGCCGGCAGACGATGCGTTTCGCCTTGCCTGAACCCAGGCTTCGACCTCCGCCAGATCCCAAACAACACAGCGGGGGGTCAGATTGAAGCGTCGTGGGAACTCGCCACGCTGTTCCATCTCATAAATGGTCGTGTCCGATAAGGGGACGATTTCTCGCAATTGTGACCGGCGGACAGTTCGCACGACTTGTCGCGCCTGAATGTGCGGCAAAATGGGGAGGGACCGGTCTTCTGGTATGCTTTGGCAGCTTTCGGGTTGAATAGGCTTCTGCCATTTGACCATGTGTATGACCGGGAAGACTCCTTGGGAGCGAATGATCGCGCGTCTGCCCCAATTCCGATATAGCTCTCAATTACGACCACATCGTCGTCTTTGACCAGCAGGCGGACCTCATTAAAGGGGAGCATTCCCTAGCGGAACCTCGGCCTGGTTCTCAAGCATCTGATTTTGGGAACGTCGGAAATTTCCGGTCAGTGGGTTAGGGTCCGTCGGCACGCAGACATTTGAGTCTCGTGCTCCTCCGGCAAATGCTGGAGTGTTCGACCTAGAGAGCGTCTTTCGACTCCCGAGCCATCGCATCGAAAATATTTGTGTTTTTTCGTTCCCTGTTACTCAGTTTGTTACACAGCAACATAAGCTCCGTTTTTGACGCCCGAAAAAGGGCGGAGGGAAGCGGGTGGATGGCCGCTTTGCGCCGCATGCACGAACCCGCTTCGCGGGAGGGGCGCCTGATTCTGAGATGGCGCGGTACGCGCGCCCGACACCGCGGCGCCCGAGGACATCCGGCGCTTCCAGCTGTATCAGCACGCGAACGGCGTGGGCCCTGCGACGATCAACGGCGCGGTTTCGGCGCTGCGGTTCCTGTTCACGGTGACGCTGAAGCGGCGCGATCTGGCACGCGCGCTGGTGGTCACGCGATATCCGCGCAAGCTGCCCGATGTGCTGAGCGTCGAGGAAGCGGCGCGGCTGCTCGAGGCGGCGCCAGGCATCAAGTACAAGGCCGCGCTCGGTGTCGCCTATGGCGCGGGCCTGCGCGTGTCCGAGGTCGCGCACCTCAAGGTCTACGACATCGACTCGACACGCATGCTGATCCGCGTCGAGCAGGGCAAGGGACGCAGGGACCGCAACGCAATGCTCTCGCCGCAACTCTTGGAACTGCCGCGGCTGTGGTGGCGCGAAGGCAAGCGGCGCGGGGTGATGCTTCCACATGGGTGGCTGTTCCCGGGGCGTAGTTGCATCGCGCCGATCTCGTCGCGGCAACTGCATCGCGCGGTCCAGGAAGCAGCCGAAGTCGCCGGCATCCGCAAGCGCGTCAGCCCGCACACGCTGCGTCACAGCTTCGCCACCCACCTACTTGAGCAGGATGTCGACATCCGCGTCATCCAGGTGCTGCTCGGGCACAGCAAGCTTGAGACCACCGCGCTCTACACCAAGGTTTCGACCCGGACGATCCACGCGGTCGCAGGGCCGCTCGACCGGCTGATGGCGCTGATGGAAGGCAAGCCGCCTCCCGGCTGAACGGGTGCGCGCTGACCTGGAGGTCGCCAATATCTTCCGTGCTGCCGGCCCCGGATACCGGGTCGCCTACGCCCGGCATTTGAGCCTGCAGCAGCTCAAAGTCATGTCGGCGATCGAACACTGCCGCACCGCTGCATTGGGTGGCCATGTCGAAGCCTGTGAGGACTGCGGCCAATGGCGGATCGCCTATAACAGCTGCCGCAAACCGGCACTGTCCCAGGTGCCAGGGCGCGGCCGCGCGTACATGGCTCGCCGAGCGTGAAGCCGACCTGCTGCCGGTGGGATACTTCCACGTCGTGTTCACGCTGCCGGCCGAGGTCGCCGTCATCGCCTTCCACAACAAGGCGCTGGTCTATGACCTGCTATTCAAGGCGGCATCGGAGACGATGCTGACGATCGCGGCGGATCCCAAGCACCTCGGCGCGCGCATAGGCATCACCGCCGTGCTCCACACGTGGGGCTCGGCAATGACCCACCATCCCCATGTCCACATGATCGTGCCGGGCGGCGGCATCGCGCCGGACGGGTCACGCTGGGTATCGTCGCGGCCGGCCTTCCTTCTCCCAGTCAGAGTACTGGGCAAGCTGTTCCGCCGCCTGTTCCTGACCCGGCTGGTCGCGCTCCACGACGCCGGTCGGCTCGCCTTCTTCGGATCGGCGGCGCACCTGGCCGACCATCGGGCCTTCCTGCGTCATCTGAAGCCTGTTCGCAGCAAACGCTGGGCGGTCTATGCCAAGCCGCCCTTCGCCGGACCCCAAGCGGTGCTTGCCTACCTATCGCGCTACACTCACCGGGTCGCCATCTCGAACCGCCGCCTGATCGCCTTCGACGAGAAGGGAGTCACCTTCCGATACAAGGACTACCGCCGCGATGGTGTCGAGCGCCAGCGCGCCATGACGCTTACCGCCGACGAGTTCATCCGCCGCTTCCTGCTCCATGTCCTGCCGCGTGGGTTCCACCGCATCCGTCACTATGGGCTGCTTGCCGGCACCGCCCGCAAGGCCAGCCTCGCACTCGCGCGCGAACTGCTGAACGTCGCTCCGCCGCCCGAAGACGATGCTCCGGAAGGACCGGCTGACGTCCGCCCGCCTTGCCCTTGCTGCGGTGGACGCATGGTCGTCATCGAGAGGTTCGAACGGTGGTGCCAGCCTCGTGCGCCGCCTGCCTCACGAGCGCCGAACCGGGAGAACGCGCCATGACCCGGCATGACCAAGTTGCTCGTACGACCGCGCCACGCCGGCGCCGGTCAACGGGACGCTATGTGCACGTTGCCGTGAAGCCGGTCATCACGCGCATCAATCCCGCCGGAATCAACGCTCCAGGTTCTGCGACCTGGCCCGGAAGCTTCTTCCACGACCTCCCAGGCACGTCATATGCGGAAGTCCGCGACAGGCGCTGGCACATCCCGAGGCACAAATCCCCATAGGCAATCGTCTGCGGCCCGCGGGTTCCTGCATGAGAGACTTTCGTACGCCTGACGGCACCCGAAACCCTTCAGCATATCGGCCATAGAGACAAACTTTGCCTCGCCCGGAAGCAGACGTCGCGGGTGGCCATGCTGAAGGTCGCGGTCGCGCCCATTTCCAGTCATTCCCGACGGTCAGGTGAAGCGGGCTTTCGCTGGTCGCTCCTAAAGCGCGCCGGTCGTCTCCTTTCCGGCACGCAATCGGCAAAGTCGAACCACTAGGTGTCAACGCGTTGGGCGAAGATTATCAGGCGTTCCCTGACTCCTCCGGCCCAGGAAGAGTCGGTGATCTCCGAGGGAACGAAGGCAGCATTGCTCAGGCAAAACGCCGAGGAAAGAGTACCAGAGCGCAATGGGAAGGTCTTGGCCGCCAAAAATCGAGCCAGCGAGTGACCGCTCGCCCGAACAGATCAAAACAACCCCCGCCATCCATGATGGCACCTTATGTCGTTCGAAAATAGCCAGAGATGTTTATGGCAACGCGTCGAGCCTACAACGGCGGCGCGTTCCATCCGCAGACCGTCACGACGTCATTTCCAAGCCTGACTCGTGAGTTGGTCACCGCGATTTGGCCCAATTGACCCTGCCCAATCAAGACGAAGGCCTCGGGATAATTGCCATCAAAGTCTACCCTTGCAGTAGCCTTTCTAAACGACTATCCGGGCTCAATCGCTGTTCCTCCGTATTGAGGTTTGCTGATAGTTCACATACAAAATCAAGGAAATCTAAAGAGGAATGAAAAATGAAAAGAGCTTGGGTTATTGGATCGCCGTGCTGGATACCTGCAGTCACCCACGCTTTCGCCCAAGCCCCTTTGGCACCGGCACAGCTGACAAATAGCGACTTTATATCGTCGCTCGGAGCCTACCTGGGTTACGGGGTCATAGGGCTGGGTTTAGCGGTCGCGGTCCTGGCAGTAGTGGTGTTAATATCTGGCGCGGAAAGCGCACTAACAGCCGGAACACGTTTTATGCTGTTTGCGTTGACTTTAGTATTTACAGGAGTTTGCATAGAAGTAGTGAAGGTGCTGGCTGCAAATGCGGAGGCAGAAAGAAAGGAAGTGGCGCTTCGCATACTGCCGGATGAATTTATGAAAAGTTTTTTGGATGCGACAAAAAGAGAACTATTCCGCGACGCTCCGCAAACAAGGCATGACGACACCTTCCCCATGCGAAAGGATGAGAGTGTTGTCCAACATATAACCCTGCCACCGGGGGAATGTAGGTTCTATTTCGTTGTGACAAGGCCGCCCGGTATCGTCGCGGTGAATGTCGACAAGAAGTGGATACACGAGCGTCATGTAGGAAAAGGGTTCTATCAAACAGGCTTGATCTGTGCGCCAACAGACATCTCGTCAACCGACGCGCCAATTGAGGCGAAGCTTACCGTAATTGACAGTAAGGTGGACATGCTTTCCTTTATCGCCCCACCTCTCAAAGTCCAGCCATTTTCAAAAGCCGACCCGGTGTCGCCCTCAGAGAGGGAGCAGGACCTGAGCAAGGTCGTTTGTACCGGTGAACACGAGCCAAATTGCGCCGGGCCTCACGACTTATTTGTAGCATGTGGTTCACAATCCGACAAAGAAATAGCGGGAGAAGTCTGTCGCGCACTCGGCAAGGTGAACGCAAGCGCACTACGCACACACACCAAAGGGGGCAATCGGTGTGGGTACGCGATGATACAGGTAACGTGTAGCTGAAGGAAAGAACCAGTGATGTTTGCTGGGCGGATTGCGAAGATTGAAACGAAAAAAAAACCTGAACAACCGAAGCGAGGTAGCGGACGCCACAAAATATCAATACGGATGATACGAGGTTCTGCATCTGCACGATTTAGTATCTTTACGACTACAATTAGCTGTGCTTTTAATAATATACGGGTTCGTTTCCCATACGGAGGGGGTCATGGCAGTCGTAAAGCACTTCGCGGTTTTAGTAGTTCTTTTGCCGATATGCACGTCGGCACTGGCAGAACCAGTTCCGATTGAAGCCATGACCAACCCAAGTAAGCATGCTTGGGACTTGTTTCTAGCGCTCAACTACCCCGCAAAAAATCCAGCGGTCGAACGAGGCGTGCCCGATCCGCAGAAAGCTTTGGGCGACGATGGGCTAACGGTGTGGGAGACATGGAAGCATGGAGAGGAGGTGTTCCTTGCGAACGGAGCGCCGCCACCGAAGTGGGAGGATATGAGCCTCGACCCAAGCTTGGTTCCCAATGGGAAGAAGCTTTTTGAAATTCCGAAGACTCTAGTGCTGGAGGGGGTGCGTAGTGGCATGTCTCCAGACCAAGCAGTTCGCGCCGATCAAGTGTCCAAGGTTCTAAAGGTCGCGCCCGATGGTATTTTCCGCCGCGGCGGCGGCGAAACGCGGATGAATAGGTCCACCTTTGATTTCATTGTAGAAAAGGAACTTTACAACATCGAAGGACAGGAAGCGCTTTATGCGAAAATTGTCTCGCGCACCGAGCAAGCGGTCTCTTTTCCGGTCGATTCAATTGAAGTTAAGGCAATGTGGACGCCTCTCGAACCTTCCGACGACCGGTCGCACTTCCATTTGTCAGTCGGTGCAGATGCGAAAAGCTACAAACTCGTCGCTCTTCACATTATTACGAAGGATGTTCCGAACTGGTTCTGGACCTCGTTTCGACAGACTGACGGGCCTGAGCCAGAGATACCGAGCGTTGATACCTACGGACAGCCGGGATTACTGCAGGGTACGAAGTGGCAGTTCTATGAACTCAGCGGAACACAGACGGATTTTACGGACGGTATGGGAAGGCCCACGTATCTCTCAGATCCGCACGTCGAAGAGGGCTTCCAGAACTCCTCTTGCATTTCGTGCCACGCGCTCTCCACGATCGGGAGAAAAGGCCCGAAAGGTGCCGATGGATCCTCAGAGCCCGAAGCCAACCGCATAGCGTTTTTTAATGTGATGGGTAGTCCAACGGGAGCACCCGTGGGCGTTCCCAACCCAGGTTGGTTCTTCGAACCGGTGCGCTTCGGGCAAGATGTACAGGACCAGGATTACATACAACTTGACTTCTTGTTCTCCCCCGCATTTCGGGCGAACAGGAAGTCTCCATGATGCGGAGTCGTTATGTCGAATACCGTCACTGTAGAGATCCGAAATTTTGCATTCCACCCGGCAAGAGTAGAGATCAATCCGGGAGATAAAGTCATCTGGCGAAATCACGACCATATGGGACATTCGGCGCTACGCCAGAGGGAGCCACTCTTCGACACCGGAGTGCTTTTAAGTGGGGAATCCTCTCTGCCAATAACTTTCGACGCGGAAAGCGATAATGAGGGGTTTGAATATTTTTGTGAACCTCATCCCCAAATGAAGGGAACTGTCGTATCCAAAAGCGACAAGTAGCCACGACGCTTTTCCAGCATAGGTGGCCTCCTAAGCGCAGCCGCGCACATTCGAGCCCCGATGCTTGAAAAGCCAGCTGGACACCTCGATTTACCGCCCTTTCGGCCTGAACGAGTAGGCGATGACCGGAGCGGCTTTATGAGTGCTGCGTTCGAGGGGCAATTTACCGCTGTGGGGCCGATCAATTCGGCCGGTGGCTGCCGATTTCACCGCTTTCGCCTTCACGCAGGCACACTTCGGCCCTGGTGCCAGACATAGCGCGTGAGCTTGTAGGCCAGATTGGCCATGCCGATCTTCGTCCTGGCCCGCGCGATACCGATGGTCCGCACGAACAGGCCCATGCGGGCTTTCTGCTGTGCGAAGACGTGCTCGACGAAGGCGCGGATTTTTGAGCGCCGGCCATTGGCTCGTGCCATCGCCTCGCTCATCGGCCGGCCTTTCGGCTTCTTGTGATGAATGTCGGAGAAGTAGCCGTGCTTCTCCAGCCACGCCTCATTCTTCTTCGAGCGATAGGCCGTGTCAGCCCACACCGTCGAGCCGGTGTTGTTCTTGTCCAGCACGTTTCGAAGCTGCGCCCCGTCATAGGCCGAAGCGTTGGTGACGTTCCAGCCGCGAATGAAGCCGTGCCGGCGATCAATCGAGGCATGGTTCTTGTAGCCGAAGGCGGGAACGGCGATATCGCGCTGCTTCGTCTTTCCCTCCTCGTCGGCCTTGGCCTTTGAGAACTTCACCGTCCAGCGCGCATCCCGGTCCTTCTGACGCAATTTGCCTGGTCTGTTCTTCCATTCGTCCGGCACCTTGCCAGCCTTGATGTCGGCCTTCTCGGCGTCCGTGTTGCGCTGCTTGGGCGCCGCCACAATCGTGGCGTCGACGATCTGCCCGCCCATCGCCAGATAGCCGGCCTTGCTGAGGTGCTTGTCAAACCGGGCAAACAGGTTCTCCACTGCCCGGGCCTGCGTGAGGTGCTCCCGAAACAACCAGATCGTTTTGGCGTCGGGAACCCTGTCGCCGAGCCCCAGCCTGAGGAAGCGCATGAAGGAAAGCCGGTCCTGGATCTGAAACTCGGCCTGATCGTCCGAGAGACTGTAGAGCGCCTGCAGCACCATTATCTTGAACATCATCACCGCATCAAAGGGCGGCCGGCCGCTTTGGCGCCATCGGAACGCTTCAGCGCCTTGGCCAGCGGCTTGCAAAACACCTCCCAAGGCACCACCGCGTTCAGCTTCTCCAGTGGATCGCCGGCCTCGCTCAGCCGCACAAATCGCTCATCAATGTCCCAGAACCCCGCCTGTCCCCTCCAACGCCTCCGAGCAAATCACCAGGCGAAGTGAATCAAAATGCGTTCCCGATTGCGAGGTTTTTCGAGGTGTCCAGCTGGCTATTGCTATCGCAGATCAAGGTAGTATTCGGTGTTCCTTGAATCTCTGCTCGAAAGTCGTCCCATAACCCTTACCTGGAAAGAGTAATTCAGCCTTTTAGACAGTGTTGGCAGCAAGGCTTCGCATGGTAAAATTTCGTCCGATGTCAAACATCCCTTCCAGGACTATTTTGTCCACCGTTTCAACCTCTACACCCTGGGCTTTTAGGTCTTGGAGCGCTTGAACGAGCGGCGTTGACCACAGCTCGTCTGATACAAAACTGCCAAAACTCTCGTGGTCATCATAGGTTTCCAGCGGGTCATACATTGCGTGCGCAACGTCAGCCCGGCGACCGCCCCAACACTCGGCAATGCCGTCCCACGGAAACACCTTGCCGGGATCGGGATCAGCACCATTGGGAAGTTTAGCACGATAACTTACTGCCCAATAATCGCCAAATCCTTCTCCGATGGCACCTGAATCCCCACCGAACCATTCGGGATTAATGTGGTGATGAATCGCGTGGCCGAGCTCATGGAGAATGACGTCAGTATCCTCGTTGTCATCGACGCAACCATGTCCGAAGGCCAACACATCAGAGCCGGGCACGTAGTGAGAGTTATCAGCTCCGTTGGCCCCATCCGAATCGATCGCGATACCGCTCGGGAAAAGCTCGAGGTCTCCTTGATACCCCAGCTTTCTTAGATACTCGATGGAGGAGGAAATGAAATAGTAGGACATCACGTCGTTGAATGCATTGTCACCGCGGCGTGCAGTCCATTCCGACGTGGCCGTCGACGGAGGCATCGATCGCCCGCCTTCACCAGGCTCAAAATCTTCGATACGAACAGTTGAGCCGTTCAAGCTCAGAACGTTGCCGACCTGGCTGACGCCAGCCAGATTGACCTGCACATATGCGCCCTCGAATATTGCTCCATCAGCAGTATCTGACAGCGTGCTGTTGTTTAAAGTTGTGACCGGGTTTGGGTCGAACACCCAAGCTTTGCCAGAGACAACCTTGCCGCTTATCGTTTTTGACAAGCTTTTAGGAGAACCGGACCCCTTCAGGGCCCCCCTTAAATCCACTGCTGGCAACGTAGTTTCGCCGCCGTCTATCGGAAACGCGCGCTTGTTCTCTTGTGCGCGACGGTCAAATTTTTCGGCAATCCGGCCCGTTTCGGCATCAATATGGTATTCCCAATACCCAAACGGCTCCTGAACAGCTACCCGGACTATATACGTCAATGTCAGAACGTTGTCTTCGTTGAGGTAGGCTTTAGATACAGTTGGAGCCTCGATAATCCGGCCAGCGGGCTTCAAGTCGGCGCTAACGATGTCCAAGACGTCGGCCTCCGCTAGTTTGGCTGTGGTCGGTACCGATCCCGTCTTGCTGCTGGGCACTTCAATAAGATTCTTTGTTACCGACGTAACATCGCCGACCCGATCGATCGAAACGCCGATTTGGCTGTCAATGATGGGGAGACCATTGAGCCGCTGTTCGTATTCGACAACGGTGCCGCTTAGGCCAGTTCGAACACGCTTCAGAACCAAGTTCGCAGCATTGCCGTCCAAACCAAAAGCCGTTGAATTCTGACTAATGAAATCACGAGCGAGGGTCTTGAATTGATCGTCATTCTTCGGGACGCCCCCCGGAGAGTCATGTGGCATCACAAGATCTTGAAGCGACCGAATTATTACAGAACTGTCCGATAGCGGCTGTTGCGCATTACGCAAGTACAGCTCGGTGGGAAGCTTGGTGATCGGTGTGTCCGTCGTCTGGGATGATGCTGTTAATGTTGGTCCAAACATAGCGGCAACGAAAGCCGCCAAGCAAATTCGATTAGGCATGTCGCACTCCATAATTTCTTCAAGGCAGATAGTCTCAAGCCTCGGTGAGTTCACAAATTGAGATGACGGAGGCCGTCAGCAACTTTGCCACCGCAACCATCCGACCCTTATTGACGTTCTCTATGGTGTCTTTGCTTGTGTGATAGAACGCTTCGTCTCCACCCTTGTCGTAGAGCCCAACGCATGGAAAGCCCACAGCCTCAAATGGCATATAGTCGCTACTCCAGATATTTGTGTGCTCAACAGTAAGTTCCGTATAATCAGCAGCCATCTGTGCTACGCGCAGTGCAAAGCTTTTGGCTGAAGCGTCGTTGCGCGGATGAGCATTGCCTTGGTCAAATTCAACGACGATACTGAGAGGATTAGACGGCGAGGCAAATCCTATCATATCTAAGTTTATCACCAAATCGATTGGCCAATTCTCCTTAGCAGCCACTTCGGCGCATGCTTGAGAACCAATTAGCCCTTGCTCCTCACCGCAGAACGCAGCAAGCAAAACCCCGCGCTTTAAAGAAACACCACGCAGGATCGATGCCAATTCGAGAAGCATCGCGACGCCTGACCCGTTGTCGTCCGCGCCGGGTGCCGGTTGGTCAAATCGTTCCGGCAAATGAGCCCTACTATCATAGTGCGCGCACACCAATATAAAGCTCGGTTTTGCGGTGTCGGAATTGAACAATACGTTGTTAAGAACCGGTCCCTGCGGCATCTGAAACGGCTGCATTTTAACGGCGTCTTGGGAATCAGCGTATTCTCCAAATTTTCGGGCCAACCATGCAGAAGCCTGGCCGATCGAGGGGGCGAGGGAATGTCGCGTACCAAAATTCTGCAGTGTCTGGATGTTGCCCATCATTCTCGTGCTATCGATCCGAGCGAACATTTGCACAATGCGTTGGTCGAGCGTCTTGCTTTTGTTGAGTTGGCTCATATAGCGCCCTTTAGCGTCCTCACTCCTTTTGTGTTGCAGCGGATAAGGACGAATTTCTTTCGAAGAGGCAAGCGCTGGGAGTAACGCCGCCACAAAGGCAGGTGCGGACAGAAGGAGATCGCGCCTATTCATTGGAACCACAACTGGTATTACCATTAGAGGGGACGCACGTGTGACAATACCAAGGACCGGATCTATCTACAACAGAAGAACGTCAATGGCGGAGGTGGAGATCCATTTTACCCACCAAGAGCTGCTTAATTCGTCAGCTCGGATCGCGTGCTGCCCAAGTGGAGAAACTCGCAGAAGCGAGCTAACGAACCAAGAAAAACAGGGAAATTTCTTGCCGACCTGGCGATCCTGGCAATTGAATAATTGGATGTCGATTTGGCGGATCGGTCTCATCCATCGAATGAAATTTGGCAGCCAGATCACTGCCACTACAGCGCCACCGACGCTGTGAACGGCTCGTTTGAGCCCACAGCCGAAATTGCAACGGAAACACTGCCCGAGCCAACACAGCCACCGGCCGGTTAAGATGAAAACGGCAGGAGAGCTCGATGGCAGACGGACGAAGATTGGGAGACAGGACCGGGCCCGGGTGGCCGCTAACCAGGACAATGAGATCCGCGATCTTGCCAATAAATTTCGACATCTCCCCAGCGCAGGCAAGCCCAACCAGGGCTCTACCTTAGTCTGACCGCCGAAGCATTGAACAAGGCCGTGCCCGTCGACGAGCTCCGGACGAAGCGCGACGAGCTACAGACCAGCCTTCATGAGATCTTTCGCGGCGCGCCGTTCACAGATGGCAAGGCCTACAAGAAGGCTCAGGCCTCGTTGAAGGACAACGAGGAGCTTATGTTTTCCGACAAGGAGGTTGACGCCATGCTTCCCACCACGCTGCAGCGGTCCGAGCGGTCAGCTTAACCCCATCACAGCGGCATCAAGTCGGAAGCTGAATGGCAGCTATCGATGCCTCTGCTTCGATGGCGGAAGGTCGTTCTCCGGCCCCATTGTAGCCGTTTGGGGTACTTCGGTCGCCGCCAAAAACCTGCCGTTCGTTCAGTTCGCGCCGACGGAAAAGTCGGGGCCGAAAGCGACAAGTCTTAGGTTAGCTGACGCAGAGGGCGGACTTACGATCCGCATCGCGATGGTTGAACTGAAGCCATTCGGCGATGGCTTTGCCTGCATCGGGGTGGTCGTAAAGTGCATGCCGCAATGAATTTGAATGGTACGTCAATCTGGAAAGAGTAAGCGTTTTTGTCTCGCAGGCCGAGTCGGGGCTGGACTGCGCATCAAGATCTATCGCGAATGATCTCAAGGCCAACTCTCGCCCATAAACGGACTTGGCAAGCCCCAACGACGTAAAGAGCAGAACAACCAGTACTAACAATATGATCGACATCGGGAGATAGAAATACTCTTCAGATATTACAATTGCCCCGGCGAGCAAAAACTCCTGAGCGTACGCTTCCGAAAGCCCATTCTGCCAGCGGTTAGGACCGTAGTCTATTCCCAGGTGCTCAGTGACAATTTCTGTTGTCGTTGCATGGTAAATTGCATAGCCAAGAAACAGCATAAATGTTAGAAAGAGCAACAAAGAAAGCAGACCGGTTAGCGGTGATAGAACTCTAGAGAGTCTATTGGCAATCGAGCCTGCTGCTAGCGATAGTGCTGCTTCGTCATCAACTGCTCGCAGGACCAAGAGCCGGTCCTGGGGGATCCACCCATGCTGACTTGCATTTACAAGGCGGCTCGCTCGCTCAGAGCTATAAGTGAACCATCGAAGGACGAAACGTACCAACCAAAAAATCGTCCCCATTATTAGACCCATAAGCAACGCCCCTTTGACGAACTCTGAAGCGCCATCTGGCGAGACAACCATAAAGGCAAGCGCCCACGAAAGGGGAGTGTAGAAAAGCACAGCGCATAGCGCCGCTAAAGCGCCGTTTCTTACAATGGCCCGTTCTTGCCTATCAATATCCCGCGGAATCAGCGTCGTGAACGGCGTAGCAAGTGTTACCACTTCGGCAGCAGCACGATTCGGCAAATTGCGAAGCGCTATCGCCACGACGTTACCGCCATGACTGTGGCTTACCAAGACAACCCGTTCATTAGGCCAGTCCGCAAGTAGCTGCCTTAGTCTTTTGGCAAGAGCCAAGCCCGCCTCCTCACGCTCCAGTAAGGAGTTTGCACCCGACCAATGGAATGGCTCAAAGACCGGTTCGTGTGTATTCGCACCCATTGCCTGAAGTAAGTGAGTTCGAAAAGTGCTGCCTTCTTCGAACCATCTCGGCCTCGAAGTTCTTATAATACCGGGCAGCAGCCCTCGACCCCATGTGCCGTGAACTAATATGATTATCATATTTCACTCAGTTTTTGAAATCACTTTCCAATTTGGGCGTGAAAAGGAACAGTAACATTAGCACATGATAGAATATAAGTATAGACCTTTCCTCACCACACGCTCTGCTTGGGTTGCCTTGACACCCGCCGTGGCACTCAGATCCCGGGGGGCGGGAGCCATCCACATAGGGTAATCGCGGGAGCGAGTTGCCCTGGAAATAATCGTAGACTTGGAGGGTGGCTGTTCCCCGATAGGATGGAAATACGGGCTCACGACCTGACGCCGGGCCCAAGCATCGAATGGAGAACAGCCATGGAAGAATATATCGGTCTCGACGTGTAAGGTATCCTGGGAGCCGAAGCGGTCATCCGCGATGCGATGGGTGACCGCTTCAGTGTCAGATTTCAATCCGTTCAGCTAAGAGCAGCGCATCCTCGACATCGACGCCAAGATACCGAACAGTGTTCTCGATCTTGGAGTGGCCAAGCAGGATCTGGATGGCGCGGAGGTTTCCCGTCGCCTTATAGATCATGGATGCTTTCGTGCGACGAAGCGAGTGAGTGCCATACTCTTCGCGACGCAGGCCAATCGCGGTCACCCATTCGTCAACGAGCCGCGCGTACTGCCTCGTGCTCATGTGTTGGGCGTGATTGATCCGGCTCGGGAATGCGTAGTCTTCGACCGTGCCCCCGCGTCTTTCGAGCGAAGCCAGAAGGCTGGCTCTCACATCACCGGTTATCTCGAACTGAACTGGACGACCCGTCTTTTGCTGAACGACGATCGCGCGTGTTCGTATGTCCGGGCCCGCAACCAGATCACGAACCCTTATCTTGACCAGGTCGCAGCCTCGAAGCTTGCTGTCGATCGCAAGGTCAAACAGTGCACGGTCACGAATGCGTCGCTCACGATCGAGGAAGAAGCGAACAGCCCAAATCTGCTTCTGTGTGAGCGGCCGCTTGGTGCCGACCTTCTTTCCAGCGTTCCACGCGGCGCGCTCTCGGCGAGCATGATCAAAATGAGAATGGCCCATGTGAGTTCTCCCTGGCCTTGATTGGCCGAAGGAGAAACGGCGCGGGGCACTACTGCTCGCGGGCCGTGAACGGACCTTCGGCTCCAAACCGATTTGCGACGATAGCTGCCGTAAAACGGCGAGGATTACTGATGGGGATTGTGTATCCAACGCGTCGGCGGGCTGTTAAATTTCCGATCGTTTTCCGTCATCACGTGGTTGTTGTCTCATAGGCAGATGACAGCACAGGCCTAGATATCTATTTCATCTCAGATGACATCCACATCCTCCCCGCCGAACCTCGCTGCGACGACCACTGCCGCTCCCGCTTACGAACGCGGTTTTGAGCGGTGCGTTGTGACGTTTATCGACATCCTCGGCTACAGGCGTCTCCTCAAGACGCGCCATGCCGAGGATATCGCTAACGTCGTGAAGGCACTTAGGAACTTCACTGCGGGCGATAGCGACGGGGATGAGCAGCCGTCGCGCTCGGATGAAGATACGGCTCTACACGCAGGCATTTTCCGAATCAGTGTCGGACGCTGTCGTGCGCGTGCGGACAATCGACACGCAGTCACAGGATGGGCCGTGCGCCTATGAACTGATCGACCTCATGCATGCGATAGTCGAGTGCGTGAACCGTGGCATCTTACTCCGCGGAGGCATGACGATCGGACCCGTCTACATTGGTTCGAACGGCAAGGGGCCGATTTTCGGCGATGGGATGGTGCGCGCCTATGAGATCGAGGAAGAAGAGGCCGTTTACCCCCGGATAGTGATCGATGAGGAGGCACTAGCGGCATATCTCAGCGACGAAACGCTTTGGCGGGACGGCGCTTTCGACACCTATGAGGCGCGGATGGTGCGGCCCTTTATCGGAGTCGCTGACGATGGCTCCTACTTCGTCGATTACCTACGCTCCGCCGGTCCCGGCGAATTCGACTCGGGGCTAGCTGGGCATTTCGAGTTTTTGAAGCGACACCGCAAGCTGATCCTGGACAATCTTGCCACGGCGGACGCCAAAGCCAAGCGCAAGCTTGTCTGGCTGGCGAACTATCACGATCGGTTCGTCGAAAGAGTTGCGGAGCGGTTATGACATGGCGGATGCGTCGGGAGCATTCTACGCAGAACTCGCGGTGAGCCCTCGCGAGTTGTTCGACAGCTTGGTGATTGAGGGCAGTTGGACCGGGCTAGTTGATCGCCTCGTCGAAATCGGTGGCGGTGTTCAGGCCGCGGACTAGCTGACCTGGCTAGAACTCCGAGATCGGCTGCGCGCGGCCCGAGATGCCGAAGCCATAGGGCTTGGCGACAACCGCGGGGCCGGCTGCAGAACGGCAGCTTCTCGCGTCACCCAGCCGATACCGGACTGTCAGCAGTCGGCCCCGAAACAGTCATCCCGGATGCCAATCTGCGCGAAGCGGTCGCGCGGTGCAGGGTGGCGCAAGCAGGATGCGTCTCGCGCCGTGCTATACTGGCCAAGCGAACCTGCACTGCGCCGCAGTTAGGGAAATGCCTCTCCGCTGCGGAATGTCACGTTAAGAGGAAATACTGCGTTCTACTCATCAAGCAGAAAAATCTCATGGCAATGAAATCAGGTATTTAGCGGTTTGCGAAACGGCGTGGTGAACCGCCAAAAGCACTATTCTGAGTTAACGGTGACATCCCCCTTTTGGATACATCTCGCAGTCTCAAATGCGATATGACAACGGATTTGCTATCCGGTGGTTCCGATCTTGCTGACGGCGTTCGTCGATATGTTTACGAAGCGGTCAAGCAAGGTGAAGAACACGTCGATCGCAAAGCCAAAGACGAACGCAAGCGAGAACAGGCCGAAGCCGATGGTCTGAAACGCCTCGTTGTTGTTGAACGTTCCGTCCCAGAACCACGCTAGGACCATTCCGGCCAAAGCCCCTAGGGCCACACGGTAGATCATGCGCAGCAAGGGCGGGTTTGGTAAAAGCGGGTCCAGTATCCGTCGCATGAAGTACATCAGCGATCCGAGGGCGCCATACAGCGCTGGAAGCGCTAGGTATGAGTAAGTGGCGAGCCGCCCGGATATCTTGTTTTGTATGTCGAGGATATTTGGTATCGACTGCGAATAATAGCTCAGATTCATACGGCAATTCTGACGCATCAGGTCCATTGTCTTGATGCCGAGCCTGTCCTCGAAGAGATATGTGGACCTGCCGATGAACGCCAGTTTATCGGCAGGAAAGGTGGTGAGACCTGCTTTTTTCAGATCCCAGTCATTCGATTGTGCTGTCTCGATATGTCGAAGATCCTGGCAGAAATTCTGCACCGAACTGACATCGACCGAGGCATACTGCTTTTCATACTGTTGCGTGATCGCGGCACTTTGGATCTTGAGTTCCGTTTCGGATAGTGGTTTTCCGTCGGCGGTTGTGCATTCGATCCTTTTTAAAACACGCAATGAACAGACGGCAGCTTCTCTAAGGTTTACCCATAACCGTGCGCTGAAATTCCACAGCATTTGTGGAACCGCGAGCTGGGCGTCAGCAGCGAACAGGAAGGCATCGCTCTTCTCTTTGACCAGCCTCAACTCCTTATCAAGCGTAGTAAGATCGTGAGCGTACTGGAATGACGCATCCTGGGCGATGAGATCTCGTTGGATCTCCTCGGTTATGCCCACGCCGCCGCTTTCCTGCGCCGGGGCTGGCGCGGCCGCACTTACGTCTGGTGGCGTCGGTGTAGGCACAGTCCCGTTTGCGTTTGTTTGCGCATGATCTTTGCGAAGGATGTCTGCCGGCAATCGTTGCTGTGCGACTAGAAGTTGCCTTTCAAGCCTCCCGTATTGCAATCCCGGGCTCCTATCCCTGAGCAATGAGAGCTCACTGAAGAGATTTACGCCGTTTTTGTAGGTGAGCGTGAGATGCCCAACGGCAAACATCAGCAGTAACGCGACGACAACAAACCCAAAGTTCTTAGCTTTTTCGCGAAGTCGGTCTTGGTGCGGCCGCCATCCCGATTGAAGTGCGCAGACGGTTGCCAGCGGAATTTTTTCGCGGGTTGTGGCTATAGCGGCCTGCAGGTCACTCACTGCTGCATTCGTCAACTTCCGTTCCGGCTCCGGCAGGGCTTTCGCCGCCGCGACTTTCCTGAAGAATTCGCCATCAGCCAGCAAACCGGCGCGAACCGCATATTTTGATATTATTTCTGCTTCTTCGATCAGTTCATCAACGGCGGGTTTCGGTAGCGGGCCCTCCCTCCATTGTCCCCATGATGCAAAGCGATGCCAAAATCGTTGAGGCTGCGCCGCAGGTGGCGCGGGAGAAGCAATTGGTGGTACCGAAGGCGGTGGATCCGCGGACATGGTTCCCGATCCTTCCTAACCTAGAACGCCTGGAACGAAGCCGTACGGCCCCGGGCAGCCACATGGGGCACCAGGCGGTCCTGGAGGATTCGCCCAACACCAGAAAGAGGGGGTAAAGCATATTGCGCCGGGATAGTGTGGTGGCACTTGCGCCAGCGCCGCGCGCCCCAACAACATAATAGTGGTTGCACACAACAGCATAGCCAGCTTGAGTCTAAGCGGCATCGTCGCGCTCTAAGCAATGGTTGCAAATTAAATTAGCTCTGGAACATACAGCTACAAGCGACGCTTGAAAAGCGCTATTGTGCAAATAAGGAAAAGTGAAGCGTTTGAGGATATCCGCCTCCGTTAAGCAGTGTCTCTTGGCTCTTTATTGCCAGAATGCGGCTGTTTCGGCCCACTGGGCACTAAACGTGAGAATGTGTTCGCTCAGGCTTTCAAGTTAACTGGTCGACCGTGAACAATGAGCGGATTCTGGCGGCGATTGAAATCGGCCTGATCTGGAGCTCGGCGAGCAAAAGCCTAAAAAGCTGCCTGAGCCAGTTGAGCAGGAGCAAGAAGTTGTAGCCGGCCGCGGCCAGGATCGCGTTGTTGGCATCGCCCTGCTCGTGAGCGAGGTAGTTGCGGCCATCCGGCGTTCGGCCTTCATGTGGCCGACGACCGGTACGATCTCGGCGCGGCGTTTCTCTCGCGCTGCGCATCGTCCCAAACTGGAGCCTCGGCCCGACCATGCGAGCTACTCGCGCAGCGGATGGAGATGGGAGCCGACGAAATTCGGATTGAGGGGTCAAGGCAAAGCTCCCTCCAAGCGCTTGTGGCGTCTGGAGGAAGCTAAGGAGTAGAAACGGCGACGGCCAGCCAGGGAAGTACCGCCCCACTATTGTTGTGGAGCTGGCAAGGGGAAGCCGGGTGAGCATCTTCGCTGGAGCGACGCCCACGCTGGTTACAGCAGCGTTGAAGGCGCTCGGGTGATCCCGCCCGGCGCGCGGGTGTGGCTCTCGATGGGCCACACCGACATGAGGAAGGGTATGCGGGTCTTTGCTGGTGCAGCAGCACCTGGAGCGCGATCCCCACGGCGGCGATCTGTACGTTTTCCGCGGACCCTTAGATTCAAAAAATCTAGTTATGCTGTGCCAGCAGACAGAACTCCAAGGCTTGACATGCTGGGCACCAGCAGTACCGAAACGCCGCGAAAATTAATGAAACTTGAGAGTTTCAAGTTATCAGCTTCATGGTTCTCGCGCCGAATTGGAAATGAGGTGTCGGCCCCAGATTTTGATCTGTTGCCAAACAGGGCGTCTTGCATCAGTTCCGAGTATGGCTTTCGGTGGAAATGCTCGGCGAAGCCTGTGCGCTGCATCCAGCGAAGAACGGTGTAGAACTGCTCATTCACGCGAGCGCACAGAAATGTGCCGACAATACCGCGCTCTATGCCGTCGTCCGATATGCCCTCGAAGGGAGGGCCGTAGCTGAACCCGCGACGAATAAATTTTGGCGGGCCGTTGGGGAATCGGCTTCTGTTAGGAAATGTTAACTCGTCGTCGCGAGCGTTTACGATCCGAATATGTGCGGACAACGGGCAGCGAACCCCATTCGGATCATCAGCGAACCCAAAGTGGTCATCAAGGTCCGCGGTAGCCGGAGGCGCCGTTGGATGCCGCGCCAGCGGCGAGCCGTCCGGCCAGCGTCCCATCATCTTGGCCGCAAGCCAATCCCGGCGATGTTGTGGCGACACGATTCCGTCACTCGCCGCCGCATTATTGTCCAAGAACCGGTTAAAGGCCGCAACGTCCTGGTGGATCCAGGCCAAGCAGGCGAACGACCCGTCGCGGGCGAAGTCCTGCCAGGGCCCTGCACTCTGCGGCGAAACCTTGTAGCCGGGGCTGGGATATCCCATCACGAATTCCCGGAAGTTGGTGGTTCCCTGCACCTTCCCATCGTCCCAGTCCACCACGGGTGCCGTAACACCGTCGCGATAGCCGAAGTGAAGCACGCCACCGTCTGGACGCCGCCCGCTGAGCGCGCCGTTGCTGAAGGCGTTCAGCCTTAATTCTATGAGACCTGAAGTTTTTGCTGACTGGCGAAGATCAGACAGCGTCCTTGCCGCTTGGCCGTCATCATCGAATGCGGCATAGACCGCCATATGGATGGCGTCGCTCCCGAACCGGCCATCCCACCAAAGCTCCGGCGCGCTGGCGCCGATAAAGCCAAGCTGCTCCCGCACGGCCGGGTGATGTGGCGTCTGGTCAGTGAACCCGAAATCCAGCTCCAGCCGACCGGTCTCGGTATCAAGCGCTACGTGATCGGCCAGCAGCACGCGCAGTCCGAGCCAGGTAAAGCCGAAATTCAGCACTGGTCCAGCGAGCCTTAGCGGATCCTGAGCCCCGTGCGGCGTATGGGCGAGCCATCTTGCGACAAACCGCTGCGCGCGTCGTCCGTCCTCGATACCGAAAAGCAGCACTGCGTAGTGGGATTGGTGGTAGCGGTGGACGAGGAGGCCCTGCAGGTTTGATAGTCGGGGCTTCATCACGGACGTACACCGCTCAACATTCCAGCCTCCTTGCTCACTGGTTCGCGGCTTGACCCCTGACCAAAATTATCCGGCGTGAACGAGCGCGTCCTGCAGTGTTCGGACGGTTTTGTGGTCATAGGCAGAAAACAGCCATCCCGCGGGGCTGCCCGAGAAATCGAGCGCACCATCGGTCGCCATGCCCAGGCTGTGAACGTTATGCTTTTTTGCGTAGTCCCAGAACTTGTTAGTGTCGTTGACATCGGGCGCCTCTTCGGCGAGCGCAAAAATCGCGGCGAACACCGGGGTAAGCTTATCCCTAAAGAATTCGGTATATTCCTGATGATCGCCCTCGTATTCGGTGATCACCTGGATATACTTGTCATCGATAACTAGAACGCGAGCGAAGTGAACGATCCGGGATTCCTTGAGGGCCCTCTCAATTTCAGGCTGAACCGTATTTGCGAAGTTCTCCGCAAGTCCCCTCAACATGTCTTTCGAGGCGCGGTCCTGTTTCAACGGCAATGTGAGATTCAACGCATGCGTCATGCAAGCTCCTCCGGACTTCCTAGACCCCAGCTGACGATCATGCGCTTTACGGGATGATTTGGAAAGCCATACATTTGGCAATCTGAAGGTCAGATATCAGATTTATATGTCAGAGACATTTCTTCGCCGATTGCTGTCGATCTCATAGTATGATTATTTTTGCGATATCGAACAGCACGAGGTTTGGGGCGCGCGTTGTCGGCGTCACCTCGCAGTGTAGCCGCCTGACGTACGTTGGAGCTGTGAATGTCATTGAAGATTCTTGGATCCCCTAGTTAATACATGCCAGGCGGGACGACTTAGAGCTGCTTGAGACTGTGAGCTCGCCCTGATTGGACAGACCATCGACGCCGTTCGCGGGTATTTCGGCGTTGCAGATATAAACAGCCATAGCTCATGGCAAAGAACGAGGGCTGATCATGGCAAGGTCTCCATCCAAAAACAGAGCGGCAGTGCGCCGTCAGGGCGCCATCACGCCGCCCGAAACCGGGCACCCTCATCCTGATCCACTAACCACCGAGAAAGCGGAGGAGATGCTCGGCGGCGAACCCTCGCCATTGGACGCCGCGAACATCCCGGCCGATGCTGCGGCCAGCACGACGGAGACGCCCGGAGATTCGATCAAGATTGGCAATAGAACGTTCAGTGCCGCGCCGACGAAGCTCGGTGGTCGGACGCTCGACATTCTGCCTGACCTCCCGGACGTCCGCGACCGCATCTACCACCCGCGTCTGAGAGCGCTGAGCCCGAGCATCTATCCTCGCATTGCCTTCAAGGTGCGCGACCAGGGCGCTGCATCCAGCTGCACCGGCCATGCTCTGGCTCACGTGATAGACGGCCTGCTCCACCGGGAGAACCTGCTGACGACCCCGAAGCGGGTGAGTGCGCGCATGCTCTACGAAATGGCTAAGCGCAACGACGAATGGAATGGCACGACCTATTTTGGCTCAAGCGTCCGCGGCGCGGTCAAAGGTTTTTTTCGGAACGGCATCTGCAGTGAGGCGCTCGCCCCCGACGGCACCGAGGGCGAATGGACACTGACCTACGAGATGGCCAAAGAAGCGCGCGAAACCCGCCTCGGCGCATATTATCGCCTGCAGCCCGACCTTTCAGACTATCATGCCGCCCTTGAGGAGATAGGCGCGATCTATGCCTCCGCCCAAATACATACCAACTGGCAGAACCCGGGCGCTTGGCCGACGCAGGCTGGCGGTTCGTCAATAGAGCGCCAGATCAAGCCCGGCGGCGCCCCGGCGGGTGGCCACGCCTTCGTTATCGTCGGCTATGACGCGGAAGGGTTTTGGGTGCTGAATTCATGGGGGCCACAATGGGGCCGCAACGGCATGGCGCACTGGCTATACGAGGACTGGGCCGCCACAATGATGGACGGCTGGGTGTTACAGCTAGGTGTGCGCGCGCCCACGGCGTTCAGCGCCCTTCCGCGTGCGGTGCCGGCCGGTGCCACGACGCCGTACGTCGCCACCGGGCCAAACCGCGGTGACATCGTCGGGCACTTTATCAACATCGACGACGGCCGCTACATCACCAGCGGCCGCTACGCATCACCGAACGAACTTGAGATGAAAGAAACGGTCAAGCGGCTCGTGGATCCGAACTCCAACAAGGACCCCGGCGACGAAAATGGCAAGGGCTACGATCATCTCGTTATCTATGCGCATGGCGGCCTCAACACGCTCGACGACGAAGCGCACCGGATAGCCACCTGGAAGCGCAACGACATCTTCGCACGCAACAAAATTTATAACTTCCACCTAATGTGGGGTTCGGGCTTCGTCGACGAGGCTTTCGGGCGGCTTTCGCAAACCGAGACCGGGCGCGCGGGTGGCTTTCTCGGCGACCTGCTTTTTGAAACCATCGGCAAACCGTTCGGTAGCGCCGCGTGGCGCAACATGAAGCAGGATGCCAGCGCAGCGTTCACGCCGGACAGCGAGTATGACGGGGGCTTCCTCGGCCTTTCTCTGCTGCTGAAAGGCCTCGATAAGGCCGAGCGTCGCCCAAAGCTGCACCTCGTCGGGCACAGTGCAGGCGCGATCATGCTCGGCCAGTTCCTTGGCGCCTTGAAGCGTTTCAAACTGACGAACATGCAGCTAGGCAGTATCCATCTCATGGCACCCGCCTGCACAGTCGCTTTTTTTACAAAGTTTTACGGAAAGTACCTGACGGGTGACGGCGCGCTGCCGCTGGAGGACAAGATTTATCTCTATAACCTCAGCGGTCAGCTTGAACTGGAGGACAAGGTTGGCATCGGATCGCTGCCGGGCTACGGCCGGTCGCTGCTTTACCTAGTCTCACGTGCCTACGAGAATGAGGCGAATACCGCTCTAGCTGGAATGGAGCTATTTGCCAAGAAGATGCCCAAGTCGGAGCGGCTGTCCGTCAGCTATTCCAGAAGTGACGATACGAAATCGACAAGTCATGGCGGTTTCGACAATGACGCCTCAACGCTGACGACAATTATGTCGCGCGTGCTTGATGGTAAAGTCCCACGACCCCCCACGGCCAATGAACTGACGGGATACTGATCAGCACTCTTACGCTCAATCACCACTTTTGCCGGTTCAACAGCGGGCGCGAGCAGCCTGGAGGAATTGAAGGCGGGCTAGACGCTTGCTAGAAAGCGTGGGCAGGAGCTGTAGACCCGCGCCAGCAGGCGGAAGCGGTGACTGCGCCTCTCACTTGAGGCGTAGGATGATCAGGTCGCCATCTGCGCGATGATTGCCGCAGTACCAGCTTGTGCATGCGGGCCGGCGGGCTAAAAGTTAAGAGTGGTGCCTCCGACGCCTTATGGGATCGACGTAAGTCCCGTAGCGATTGTATCCACTTTGAACCCTGTACTAAACGAGCTTCTCTAACGGCGGGTCAACCGTCCAAGCTTCCATGGAGCGAATAACGATGTCGGCGCGTGCTCCAAGGCCATGGGTCGCCTCTATTTATAGAAATCGTGCGGCGCTAAGTCGTCTTTCCTGCCTGTTTACCAGATTTCCAATGTTATTTATACATCGAGCTTAAACACTTAGTATTGCTCCTGCGGAGCATGGCATGATTTGTTTGGCAAATGAGGACGGCGATTGATGTTGTTCAACTCGTCGCGCTATTCATAAGTGGTGGACGGCGCATGTTGGAAGAGAAAAGCTTCCGAAGAATAGCCTTGGTACACGATCCATCATTTGAATGTAACAGTAAGTAAGCTTTTTATAAATCCCGTTGATTGGATGTTCAGGTAGAGCGAAGTTCGATGTGAGGGAGGTCAGTCGGTTCGGGACTATGATGCCGAAGTGCTGAACTGGCCTCGTATGCAACTCGCCTGGCGCGCATTATGTTGCCTAACGGGCGATGATCCTCTGTCGCATGCCATGGGGAAAACGACAGGCGATCCACCTCCTCGCTTATTGCATGGGTGGGCGGATGATCCAGATCGCAATTTGGAATGCGGACTTTCGCAACTTTCACGAGTGGCGCGTCCCACGCGACAGAGGTGTCTTCGATCGGGGTGCGGGTATCGTCCACATAGAATTGGACCAGGAAGTCCAGCATAAGGTCCGCCCTGCGAAGTCTCTCGGCCAGTTCATCTCGAAGGAAGTTGGGTGTTAGGGGACAGCCTTCAGTCGGCTCAGTTCCCTCCGCGGGGCATACCGTGAATTTCACGGCGTAGGGCCCAAGCTTGATTGGCGCAGTGCTGGAGAACTGCTCTCTGGCCATGCTGCGTACCCGACTGAGGATAACCGTACTGATAAGGGCCCTTAGGATGCGGAGGGCTTCGCGAGCGCCCACCGCGCGAGCGAGCGTGACGAGCATGGTCAAGCGGTTCTGCGAAGCTCGGATGAAAGCCATAAACTGCTCGATGTTTCGGACGGTCGATGTGACCGAATGGCTCGTGGCAAGGAAGTCCTGAGTGATCGCATCCTCCTGACCCGGCAACAATTTCGGTCCGTGGACTCCAATCAGCTTAATGGCGACGCCTCGCGGCTCAGGGTGTTTGTCCGGCCGAGGCGCGGGCCCACCGTTTGAAAACCGCACCAGTGCCGGGAATACCCGGGGCTCGCTGAACACTCCGAAACGCGCATGGTCCGGTAGATCAGCCAGGACCTGAAACTCGGCCACAAACCCCGCGTGGAGCTTGGCATGAAAACCACGGCGGAGCGGTCCGCCCGTCTCCGCGGCCACTTCCCTCTGCGAGGCCATGATCTCACGTGCGAAGCCCTCGAACAACGTGTCCTCGGATGCCCCAACTACCTCCCTCCACGCTGTGCTGGGAGGCTGAGCGGCCGTCGGGACCGCAGCAAGGTCGGCGGTTTGTGCCATGGTCTACCAGCTCTCCAGAGGACCAATTCTGCGTAAGGTTAGGTCAGGCGCGTCACAACTACAACGGGCAAATCTGCCGCATCAAGTATAGAGAGCAATTTCCAATGCCGTTTTATCATACCTTCGATTGCGGCGGATTGCGAGCTTCTATGCTCACGCCAAGGAAGGGCTCGCGCAGCCGACGGGATTCGAGAAGCGCACTATGTTGCTCAATGGGGTAAGCGCTCATTTGGCCCCCCTCGCATTCTGATCTGCTCGGCCTGACCTGACCATGCGAGACGCCTCCGATATGGACGGGGTCTTGTGCATGGCAAGAGAAGACAAAATGGACGTCCAGTTGGACGTCCCAAGTAGAGGCTATAGCGGCCGGCTTGAAGTGATCGAAGGTCCGACAGGCCGGCGGCCGCGCACGAGCGTTTCGTTGATGAACTGACCGCGCAGATTTCGAGTCGACGTCCAACCGAATTCAGATGTGCCATCCGCTGACATTGTGCGGCCGAAAACCGTACTGCTCCGGCTGGCAGTCGGCAATATCTCTGCAACGGACACCTCTGTATTTAGCGGTATCTTCTTTAAGTCGCCGACGCCAGCTCCAGGAATAAGGACGTCACCGTCCTTCTTGCATATTCGATGAGATCGCCGGCATTGCGAATTCTTGCATCCGGATCCGACACGCGGAAAACCTTTCCACGGAAACTCTCAGAGCCTGAATCAAAAAGGATGTTTTGATATCAAGCTCTTGCGAGCCTGCGTGTGAGCAGGCGAATGTGGGCGACGTATATCCAGGCTTCTGCGAAGGCGATAGATTTCTCCCGGTCCTTGGCCAGCCTGCGGCATCGCCCCAGCCATGCGAATGTGCGCTCCACGACCCTGCGGCGCGGCAGGACCTCGAAGCCTTGGCTCCGTCCGTCCGCTTGACGATCTCCAGGGGGAACGTGCCGATCTTTTGCAGCGCGCCCTTGAGCTTCGGCCCGGCATAGCCGCCGTCGGCGAAGAGGTGTCGCAGCCACGGCCAGCGTTCGAGAATGGTCTTGAGGGCAGCCGGTGCGCCGTCCCGGTCCTGGAAATCGGCGGCGTGGACGACGAGACCGACCATCAGGCCGATGGTGTCGACAACGATGTGACGCTTGCGCCCGTTGATCTTCTTTCCCGCGTAGAAGCCACGAATTCCGCCGCTTTCCGTGGTCCTGACCGATTGGCTGTCGATCACGCCCGCCGTCGGGCTCGCTTCCCGACCCTCAGCCTCGCGCGCGGCCATGACGAGGCTGTTGCTGATGGTCGCAACAAGGCCCTCCTCCCGCCAGCGATAGAAGTACTTCTGCACCGTTGAAAAGGGTGGGAAGTCTTTCGGCAGCAATCGCCACGCGCCGCCCGACGAGGCGAGGTAAAGAAGTCCGTTCACGACCTCGCGCAGGTCCGTCTTGCGCGGCCGGCCGGTGCGGTTCGCCGACGGCATCATCGGCGCAATCAGCGCCCATTCCGCATCGGTCAGATCGCTTGCGTAGCGGCCGCAACGCCGCTCATAATGCGCACGGGTGATTTCAGTCCAGGCCATCGTGATCTCCATCGAATCTCGCAAATCCGACGGAATCACAACCTGCTGAAATCACTCAACTCTTTTTTGAGCGGACACTCAGCAAAAATCATGACCGTGACAATTCATACATTTCCCGCACACAATATTATGCTCTCTTAATCACTCAAACCCATCCTGATGCGATTGTTCAAGCAAGCAGGTTAATCCTTTTTGCCAAGTTGATACGCATCATCAAGAGCCCTGATAGTGTTATTTTATCTCGGCTGAGGCGAAAGGTGTCGCCAGTGAGGATGATTGGGGCTTCGTAATCAAAATGGGAAGCGACAGAACGTTCGATCTCAGCCACGTAGAGTCCCGCGAGTACAAGCTCATGCTTAGGGCTGATCGATTTCGCGGCGGCGCAGATCAGCGCAGGAATTCCGTCGAAGAATGTTGGCGGAGTCTTTCCCACTCCGCCAACATTGTCGATGTCCACACGAGCGGCTTACCGAAGCGTGGCCGCGCCAAAAAGCAGCGCCTCGTGCGCTTCTATGACACGGACGAGCACTCGCTCTATCGCCAAGCCGGATTCATCCTGCGGCACCGGCGACCGCTACGGTCGGATGGCAAGTGGAATGTCACGCTGAAATTTCGCAATAGCGATTGGGTGCGGGCGAGCGCGCAGGCTTTTGTATCAGACGGAGGGGCCAAGTTCGAGGAGGATGTGAAAGCGCGTCCCACTGAAAACGGCTTCCAGTTCGTCCCACTGTTCAGCCGTTCAGCTGACGCGGCGACTAACCGCCTGCCTACGACGCTCGGCGAAGCCCTCTCGCGCTACACAGACCTGCGAGAGCATGAATTGCCTGATGCGTCCGCCGACCTGAAGCTTGTCCGCGGCTTTGAGGCCCGTGAAGAGGTTTTCGAAGGAATGGAACTGCGGGTTTCCGGCAGGGTGGAAGCCGAATGCGCGTTAATCATTTGGTCCCGCTCGGGCGGCGATCCTGAGGAAACGGTCGCTACAGAGTTCAGTGCCCGGTACGAACTAAAACGAGAAAGCCGGTCGTCCAATGTCGCGACCCGAACCTGGAGCGCATTCACCGCGCTTTGCGCGAACCCAGACTGGGCTGAGCCGGGTGGTAAGACAAAAACATCTTTTGTGTACGACGAGGCCTGACGGGCTCGGGATTGTGTGTGAATGCGGATAATCGTGTGAAGGTGTCATTGAGGTACCCGTGTTGCCAAGCACTGCGACGTGACCACCGAAGAGAATCGTCGAGGCGGACCTTCACCGCATAGTCCTCGAACACGACGGACTGACCGATGCTTAAAACACGAAAGCGGGTGGCTTTCGGTACAGGGCACGTCCTCGCCGCCGCGCTGCACCACGACATTGCCGACAGGGCAAGAAAATCGGCGCGCGGACATCCGCCGTCATGGAACTGAGGTTTATCAAGGATCGCCAACGAGCAGGCATTGAGGCCGCCAAGGCCGAAGGCGTTTACAAGGGACGTGCCAAGACGTGGATGACGACGAGATCCGTCGCCGCATCGCCGCTGGCGCAAGCAAGGCCGGGGTCGCCCGTGACCTCAGGATATCCCGAATGACGGTTTATCACGCGCTTGATGCCATCCCGGACAAGACGGCACTACCGGAAAAGCCGCCATCCGCCACCATTGCCCTGCATCTGATTGTCGAGAATTTCAGCAAACGCGGGCGAGGCCGAAAGTCAGCCCGGGATCAGATTGAGGCGATGCTTGAGCGCGACTATGCCATGGTCAAGCTCGGCGATTGCGACTACCGGCTGACCGTGCCTTACGACACCGATCCGGACGGCGTTGGCCTCGACGAGGAAATCAATCATCTCCAGATGGGGATGTTCAATATAGCCGAGAGTTTCAGATGTTCCATCGAAACCGATATCCGTGAGATCGGTGGAAGACGCAGAGCCTGGTAGCAACGAACGTTCCCTGCCTGTTCTTCAACTTGGCCAAAATCGCAGCTTCGGGCCGACTGGGCCTGGTTAGAGGAGTAGATCCATGTTCGCCAACTGCCGGCTGGGTGCCGTACCATGTCAACGACGTCGCTGGTACCGAGACGTTTTACCGAGACGTGCTGGGCTTGGCGGTCCAGCGAATGGACGACGATGGCGGCGGCCGTCCATGGCTGACAGCTACGACGGTCAACGGCCTGGAATTGCTCTTCATCAAGCATGAGTCGCGGCCAGGCAACACGCCCATCGTCGTATTCGAGATCGCGGACGGCGGCCATCGACGACGTGGTCTCGGAGCTGGCGGGCAAGGGCGTCACGATCGTGACGCCGGTCAGTCATGCGCCGGGCGGCTGGTCGGCGGATATCCAGGACCCGGAGGGGCATGTCCTTTCGATGTACCAATCTGCGGACAAGCCGCGGAAACGGTCATCATCTGCGTTGGGAGCGCTCAGGGGTGTACCTCTATTACCTCGAGGGGATTGTTCAAACCGATAGCTCTAGCGCCCGCTTTAGGACGGAGTGAAAACGGTCAGCAACGCGGCTGAAGCCTTCGTCGGTCCCGTGGATTTCGTCCGCCCAGTCCGCCACCCGCGGCAGCGCGCCCCGGCAGTCAACAACGAATACCATCGTGCGGTCGCTGTCGCCGGCGATCGCCGCAAGGGTCGCGTAGAGCGCATCGATAAGGATGGTCAGCACCTCCCGCCGCAGCGTCTGGTCAGCGATGCCGCGCGCAGCCAAGGCGGAGCCGAGCCACTCGTCGCGCGCGGCCCAGCGCGGCCGGCGCGGGTCCAAGGCGCCGCCCTCGAGAAAGGGATGCGGGAACGGATAGTCGTAGCCGTGGATGATAATCGGCAGCCGCGCCATTCCCGCCTCGGCCCGGATCGTGCTGATCAGCTTGGTGTAGGCGTCGGCGAGATTGGCGAGCACGACGCGCAGTTTGTCGCGATCGATCAGCTCGCCCGCCCCGGCGCCTTGGCGGAATGGCCTGAGAATCCCGAGCAGCGAGGAGTTGCCGTTCTCGTCCTCGCCGATGACGTCGTTGCCTGCCGCGGAGAATAGGAACGCGCGCACCTCGTCCGGGAAACGCCTAAGCCCGTCGAGGTATTCCGGGCGCAAGTCGACCATGTTGCGGGCGGTGTCGCCGGCGGCGTCGAGGCTCCAGATCAGGTACGCACCGCCGAGATGGTCGACGACGTCAGTGATGAGGAACGGGAACTGAAACCAGGAGTCCCCCTCCGAGACGAGCACGGGCAGCGCCTCGCCGGCGAGGCGGCGCAGGTTGAACTGACGCTGCCTGCGCCAGCGGGCTAGGCCGTTGCCGATCCGGATCGCGCTGGCCGCGTCCATCTCGACTTCACTCACGACGACCGTCTCCGGGTTGGGCACCACGACCGGTCGAGCGGGTTGCCTTCGGGCGCAGCCATCAGGTACGGGCGCAGGTCGGCCTCGGGAATTGCCGGGTCATGCATCCGGCGCAGCAGCTCCTCGTAGGTGATCTTTTCGGGCATGAGCCTCACTCCTGTCGGTGCTATCACTTGGTTTAGGCGTCGAGCGCCGCGCTAACGACGCCAGTAAGGTTGAGCGCGGCGCGAATCACATCGGCCGGCCCGCGCACGGTGACGAACGGCACGTGCCGTCCCCCGCGCGGCGCGAGACCGAGGCGCTCAAGCTCCGCGCGCGTGCCTGCGGTATGGTGGGCGAGCGCCTCGGCGGCGTTCTCGCGCGCTGCGCTGCGCCGTTGGGTCGCCTCAATGGTGCCGCCGAGCGGGCTCCTCGCCGCACTCCACGGGGGCGCGTCGAGCTCGAGAATCGCGGCGACCGTCACCTCGGTGCAGGCATCGCCGGCGAGCAAGCTGCGCAGAGCCCCGTCCGCCTTTGCCAGCGGATTCGTCATGGCGCGTGCAGCCGCTGCGGCAGTTTGATCCGCCCGGTCGCCTGCAGCGGCTCCGCCAGGTTGAGTGCGTTGGTTGCTTCCATCAACTCGCCGATGAGCTGGGGCCGCGTGATGTCGGGCCACTTTTCGATCATCAGCGCGGCGATGCCGGAGACCACCGGCGTCGCCATCGAGGTGCCGGTGAGGCACTGATAGCCTCCGCGCGGATGACAGGACCAGATATCCACGCCCGGGGCCATGATGTCGGGCACCACCCTCGCCTGCACGCCCCACATTACGGTACCCATGCCGCCGCCGCCCCACACCTTGTCCGTACGGTCGGAGGCGGCGACGGAGAACACCTCGGGGTAGTTCCCGGGGCACCGACTCGTGTTCGGCCCCTCATTGCCGACGGCAACGACGAACAGCGTGTCCGTGCGCTGCGCAATCTGTGCGAGGTAACGCATCCGGTTCACCGTTTCGCGCTTGCCCGCCGACATATTGATGATCTGGATCTCGGGCCGCGTCTGCACGTGCTCCATCGCGAAAACAAAGTGGCTGAGCGAGCCGATCGTGTTAGGGATCATCGAGTAGCTGGCGAGCCGGGCACCCGGCGCGACGCCAACGTTTGTACCGGCGATGATCCCGCCGACGTGGGTGCCGTGCCCGGGCGTGATGAAATCGGTATCGGCCGGGGGGACCGAATTCGCGATCCACTGCTCCACGTCGAACACGATATTGTCGACGATCTTGCCCTGCAACTCGCGGTGCTCGGCGACACCCGTATCCATCACAGCAATCGTCGCCCCGGTGCCGGTGAGGCCGAACCGGGCCGCGCGCGCCTTGAGGAGCCCTATCGTCTCGAGATGCCAGTTGTCGAGGTCGGCGGCGTCGATTGCGATGTCCGCGGCTGCCGCGTCGCCGGCGAGCGCCTCGCCGTTGCCAGAGCGGACAGGCGAGATCAGGTCGAGCCGGAAGTCCTCGACCATCTCGGCGCCGGGCGCGGCCTCCTGGATTTTTTCAGCGTCTTCCGCGGTGCCCTCGAAGATGGTGACGCCCGTGATGGGGGTGTGCCGCTGCGGCGTCGCGATCACCTTGACGTTTGCGACCGCGCGTAGGCCGCGACCACTACTGAGGCGAGGATCGGCGTGCGCCCTGCGGAACGTCGTCAGGCTTTTGACCTTGGCGGCGCGGGCCTGCGGCGACAGGCTGAGATCGCCGCCCGCGAGCGCGTCGGGAACGTCGTCGTCCTTGGGAAGGAGAAGAAATCGCGCCATCGAAATGTCCTCAATCGAGTTCAGCGCGGGACCGGGTTAAGGCGGTTCCAGATCAACGCGGACACCGCCTCGAAGTCCTCGAACCGGGCCGGATCTCTGGCGGCGAGCAGAGCGCCCTCGGCAGCGCAAGCGGCGGCGTCGGCGCCAGCCGGTGGCAGTTCCGGATCGCCTGCCTCGTTGTCGGACGATGCCCGCACGGTGCTGGACGGGTCGGCGCCACGGGCGAGCAGAAAGCCGACCGCATCGGGCGCGCCGCCGAACGCAGCCGCGAGCAGCGGCGTGACGCCGGAGCGGTCGAAGGCGTCGATAGGCGCTCCCCGCTCGATGAGCGCTTCGAGCGCCGCCGTGTCGTTCCCGAGCGCCGCCGACGTCATCGCGCTGTGGTAGGCGGTGCCGTCATCGAGCGGGACGCCGGCCGCGGTAAGGGCCGTCGCGATCGCGTCAAGGCGGGCGAGCACCGCCTCTCGGCGCACGTCATCGAGCGCGGAGGCTGCCCCGATGCCGAGCGCGTATGCCGTCCACAGTGTTTCCCCGGTGACGCTCCTCACGTCGGCAAGGTTCACGCCCGAGGCGGCGACGTGGTCGATCGCACCGTCTTCCGGTTGGCCGAGCCGAGCCGCCGCCTCGATACCGGTCGCCAGCGCGTCGTAGAGGTCGGCCATGTCGGGCGCGGCGAGCGCGTCGCCGGCGAGCGTCGCCTGCGCTGCCGCGAGCTCGGCGCGAGCGTAGGCTTCTGCGTCGAGATCGTCGCCGGCGAGGACGTCACCGCTCGCCGGCGGAGGCTCTCCGATCACTTCTAAGGTGAGGCGCGGGATGGTCTGGTTGTTGGTCGTCGGGAAGCGGGATCCGAGCTCCCGCTTGAGCCCCTCGATCAGCCTGATCACGCGGGCGCGGCTGTGGACGTACTGAATGTCCGAGCGCGCGTCGGCGATGTCGTCCGCCGGGTTCATGCAGCCGACACTCCACAGCCAGCCGTTGCCGGGGTGGATCAGGATGCCCGCCCGATACCGGGTGTCGCCTACGCGCAGCGCCGGCATCGGCGGCCTGCGGACCTCGATGCTGCTGGTGAACCCGAAAGTCTTGAACGCGGTGATGCCGTCGATCTCGCGCGTGCCGGCGTGGGTCAACATCGGATAGATGCCAGCCTTGATGCGGGCGCCGCGCTGCCTGCCGGTCGCCGAGTTATCGCCGGGTCCGCGCGCTTCGCAGATCATGCCGGAGAGGCCTGCGACCGGCCTGCGGTCGTGGAAGACCCTGTAGGTGCTGACGGTGCGCTCCTTCATGCCCCGCCGTTTTTCGGCGCGGACGCGCTTGATCTGCAAGACGAGTCCTGTGAGTGTGGTGCTGCCATCGCCCCCGTGCGTGTCGTCGTCGTCGTTCTCGATGATCGGATCGCGGCCGCCGTCGTCTGAACCGATGCGGGCGAGGATGCCGGCGATCTTATCGGCATAGGTCGGGTCGTTCGGTCGCCACGTGCGGCCGAGAAAGGCGGCGAACCTGGCTCCGTCGTCGATGTTGTCGATCCAGCCCGCAAACGTCGGATCGTTGTCGAGCCGGCGCAGGAACGCCCGCACAAATGACGTCGGCGACAGAAAGCGGCAGAATTTTCCGCGCGTCGGATCGGTCGGATGCGGCACGGGCGCGGCGACCTCGGCGAGCATCTCCGTCCACGGAATGCCTGCGAAGTTGGCGTGCACGCGGGCAAGATCCGAACGGCCCCAGTCCGACTCCAGCCCACACTGTGCAACGACGACTGGGAATACCGGCGCAAGGCGCGGCGCGGCCTCGAGGGCGGCTGCGAGCTCCAGGAACTCGGCCGTCGCTCCTTCGTCCGCGATCCTTTCGCTAGACAACGCGCCCGTGATCAGCAGTGCCGGCCCGTCCTCCTCGCCTGGCTTTGTGAGGCCGCCGTCGGAGCGGACGACCCCGGCCGCGACGAGGCGTTGCTCGATGTTGATAACGCGGCTCGCGTAGCCGTCCCGCTGCGCCCAGGTACGGCCGATGAAGCGTATGAAGTCGTGCGGCGAGCGCATCGCCATCTCCTTCCAGCCGCGGTACGGCGAGCGCTCGAGAAATAGGAAGTAGCCGGTCACGAAGTCGCGGATGCCGGCGAACTTCAGATACGTGTCGACGCCGTCGTGGGCGCGGTACTCCACCTTCGTGGCCGGCGCCTCGCGCAGGATCCGGTCCACCTCCGAGATCCCCTTCATCCCTGCGAAGTTGAAGTGCTGCACCGCGAGTTGCGATCCTGCCCAACCCGACTCCTCGATCCACTGCGCCAGCGTGATGCCCTTCAGCCTCTCGACCACATCGGTGGCGAGCCCCTGCACCACCGGCGTCACGGAGCGATAGGTCGCGATCAGCTCGCGCAGGAGCGGGACGTCCGGAACGTCGCCCGCGACCGGCGGAGGGTCGCCGTCCTCCGCTCCCCCGCCGTCCGCCGGGATATTTACGTCGCGGCGCACGAAGGCGCCGAACGCCTCCAGGATAGCGCGGGCGAGCTCGGCCTTCTTTCGCACCGCGAGGCCCGCATCGGAGGCGTTGTCGCCGAAGAACGGCTCAATCAGCGCGGACGGATTCACCTTCGTCACGCTCTCGATGCCGCGATCGTAGCCGCGCGAGCCGCCGGGGATGAAGATGCCGCGATCCTCGCTGCGCCCCTGCCGGTCGAACGTCCTGACGATCGCCTTCTGCAGCGTCTCCGCCCAAGGGCGCGACTGCTCGGCGCCGTAGAGAACGAGCGACCCGCGTGCACGCCCGTCGGCGGCGTTGAAGTGGAGCTCGATAGTCGCCTCGGGGCCCCAACTGCGCACCGCCTCGTAGGCGCCTCTGATGCCGACGCCATCGCGGAAGAAGATCTCGCAGCGCACGCCGGCGGTCTCCGCGAGGGCTTTGATTTTCATCGCGAGGTCCGTGTTCCAGGCGTACTCGTTGTGCTCGGACACGCGAGTCGCCGGGCTGTCGGCAGGGAAAGGCGGCGACAGCGCCCGCGCGCCCTGCGCAACCGCAGTGTGGCCGACAACGATGGCAAGGCCGCGCGGCCCGGCGAGAGCGTCGCTCGGCGGGGGCGGCGCAATGGCGGCTTCGGGCCTGAGGACGTCGCGCAGGTCCTCGATCGCCTCGATAAGCGCTTCCCGACCCGCATGCGTTTCCGGCGAAGCGAGATCTGCGCTTTGCAACAGATGCGCGACATCAACGCTCAGGGCAGCGAGGCGCTCTCGCTCTAAGCGAAAATCAACAGACATGCGCCCATCACCAGTGTATTGAGAAGACCAATACTTTCACAATAAATGTTAAGATTGTCAACCGCGCCGCAACCGAGTGTCGTAAGCAGATGAGTTGTCCGGATTAGGTAGCACGTGAGTTGTCCGGTTTTATTACCAGCGGATGGAGGCTGGGGATGAAACGGACAGCATGGCTACAGGACCGGAGAATGCAGAAGTTGTAGGCGTTTTGCGCCGCTGGGAAGACGGCGATCTTTCGATGATGGAGGCAGGCGAGTTGCTGGGCATGTCGGAGCGGCAATTTCGCCGCTATCGCCACCGTTACGAAGAGGCTGGGGAAGCTGGGTTGCTCGACCGGCGTTTGGGCAAGATTTCGAAGCAACACCAACCGCAGCCAGTCAACACAAAGAAACTTCCTATTCCCGTGTGTACGGCACGCCCAGCATGGCCGGGGCGCTGGCCCGCGAGCGACGGATCATCAGCGCGACGATCGCTGCAACATAGGGCATCATCATCATATATTGGTAATGGCGATGCCGACGCCTTGGATTTGCAATTGCAGCGCGTCTAGGAAGGAAAACACTAGTGCCGCTACCAAAATCGGGTAGGGCCGCCACAGACCGGCGATGACGGTGATGATCGCAAGCCAGCCGCGTCCGTTCGTCATGTCAGGCACGAAACGCGCCGCCTGGCCGACAGAAAGAAACGCGCCGGCGAGGCCCGCCATCAGGCCACCGAAGACCACGGCAGCATACTGGACCGGGGCCATCCTCACCCCCTTTACGTCGAGGGCCTTAGGATTGTCGCCAGCGCAACGCACGATCAGCCCATAGCGCGTCCGGAACAGGAAGAGCCACACCGCCGGCACCAGGAGGAAGGCGATGTAGGTCAGCACCCGCTGGTCGAACAGGATGGGGCCGAGAACCGGGATATCGCTCAGGCCCGGTATCGGCACGTCGGCGAATAAGGGGATGGTCGGCGTCTGGCCGTGGCCAGCGAAAGCGGAACGCAGCCAATAGGTGGAAAGGCCGGCGCCGAGTAGGTTGACGGCAAGCCCGGTGACGATCTGTTCCACTTTCAACGTGATCACCAGCACGGCGAAGACGAGCGCCATCAGCGCGTCGGTGAAACCCGGCTGCAAGGACGCCCAGCCACAGCGAGCCGCTCTCATATGCGGCGAGATAGCCGGTGAGGGCGCCCATCAGCATCATGCCTTCGAGACCCATATTGTAAACGCCAGTGCGCTCGGCGACGAGTTCGCCAATTGCGGCGAGCAGGAGTGGGGTGGCGATGCGGATGGTGGCCGCCGCCACGCTGATCAGGATTGAGGCTTGAAAGAGAGCGTCAAGCACGGCCGACCCTCCGCAGGCGGAAATTGCACGCCGCCCAGCCGGCTAGGAAGAACAAAAGCAGGATCGCCTGGATGGCATAGATCAGCGCCGAGGGTACGCCGGTCTTGATCTGCATGAGCGTGGCGCCGTTGAGCAACGCACCGAACAGCACCGAGGCGACGACGACGCCAAGCGGATGCAACTGCCCCAGGATGGCGACGATGATGCCGCTGTAGCCGTAGCCTGCTATGACGCCCGCCTTCAGGCGGTAGTGCACGCCGTAGACTTCCGTGATGCCTGCGAGCCCCGCAAGCGCGCCGGAAACCAGAAGCACCACCAGGATCAGCCGTCGCGTATTGGTACCCTGTACGTCGAGCGCGCGCATGTTGGAGCCGGCAGCCTTGATCTCGTAGCCGAGCGGTGTGCGCCTCAACAGTATGTGAACCAAGGCAGCCGCTGCGATCGCCAGCAGGAAGCTGGCATGCAGTCGCAAACCGGAAAACAGCACGGGAATCACCGAGCCTGGATCGACCTTCGGCGTCTGCTCGAAGAAGGCGCCCGCCTCGCTCCACGTCCGCGCAGCAGCAGCAGCGAAATGACATAGACGATGATGTAGTTGAGCATAACGGTCGAAATCACCTCATCGACCGAGAAGCGGGTCTTGAGCACGCCCGCCAGGCCGGCATAGAGTGCGCCGCCGACAACGCCGCCGACTATGACCACAGGAATTTGGATGAAAGATGAAAAGCCAATGAGGTTGTGCTGCAGCCAGTAGGCGAACATGGCACCGGCAAAGATCTGGCCTTCGGCGCCGATGTTCCAAATGCGCGCGCGGAAGGCGACGCAGGCGGCAACGCCGGTGAAGATCAGAGGCGTGGCCTTGACCAGCGTTTCGCCGGCGGCGCGCGACGAGCCAAAGCTGCCCTTCAGGAGAGCCTCGAAGGCCGCCCGTGGACTGGCGCCTGCGGCGGCGAAAAGCAGGCTGCACACCAGAACCGCCGCTGCCGCTGCCGCGGCAAGCGCAACGACGCGCGCGGTCGGCCGCGTCTCCAGTCGGCGCTCGAGGCGCCATTCCACGAGGTTGAACTCGGTCATGCCGCCGCCTCGCTCTCGTGGCCCGCCATCAAGCTGCCGATTTCGTCATAGGTGGTTTTTTCCGTATCGAGCGCCGCAAGGATGCGGCCGCGAAACATCACGCATATGCGTCGACTTAGCGCGAACAGATCCTCTAGTTCCTCGCTCGCGAGCAGGATGGCGCAGCCTTCGTCGCGTTTGCGCTGGAGTTCGCAATGGACGAACTCGATGGCGCCGACGTCTAGCCCGCGCGTCGGCTGGTTGCACAGCAAAAGCCGGTTCGCATTGGCGAACTCGCGGGCGAGGATGACCTTCTGCGCGTTGCCGCCCGACAACTTACGGCAGGGTGCCGACGGGCCGGTTGCGGCAATGGAATGGGCGCCGATTGCCGTGCGCGCGTTGGCGTCGAGCGTCGATGAACGGCCCGTTGCACCAGCGCGCCTGCCATTGTTCGCTCAGCCCTTCAACGTCCTGATGCGCGTCATCGGATAACATGAAAGAACGTCGAATGTGTTACCGCTCACGGATCGAAACGCGGTCAATGCCGGCAGCGCCTACAAGATGGTGGACTAAGCCGGGCTCGCGATTGAGATCACGGGGCAGCTCAAGCCGTCCGACGCGATTACCTGTTTCGACCTATTGCAGACCTTCCCTAAAGGGGAGGTCAAGGGAAATTCATGACCCAAGAGCCACGTTCGACGGGCGACAGCTTTGCGCCCAATCCCGGACATAGGGATCAGCTTTGCTGCTTCCCGAAAGCGGAACACTCCGATGACAGCGGAGGTCGTGGTCGCGCCACATTTCTTAACATTCCGGGCGCTCCTCCGAAGCTGACCTTCGGCACAAGGGCTCGCGTTGACTGGAGCGGCCGCCTACACCGAAATATCCTAACGCCTTTGAAAGGCAGCGCAGTGGACGCACTAGTACGTCTTTCGAACTGCGCAGCGAGGGAGCCGTGTCGCGGCAACCATTGCCGGTGATGCGCAGAGGATATGACGAAGCGATCCATATCGGACGGCGGCCAGCTAAAGTCGGCGAAGCGCGATTCTGAAAGCGGCACGCGGTCCTCGATCAGATCGACGATCCGGTAAACCGGGTTCGATGCAAGTAACTTGCACACCGCCATCACAGTTGCCAGATTATATCGCTCTGCGGGAGGTGGCCAAGTGCTCACATTGGCGACCACAGCGACAACATGGCTGATCGATAAGGTTCTGATACCAATTGGGACGGAGATCGCCGTGAGCCGCGGCGAGAACTCCGAGCGGCGGGATTCGTTTCTTACCCGTTCTTGACTTCCGATTCATTTTCAGTTGCCGCTTTAGGCTTGGTGATCTTCTTAGCACCAGTCCTTCGCTTCACGGACGCGCTCTTTGTTTGCGCGCTTGCCTTTTTGGCGCCAGTAGTCTGCTTTGCGGACTCTGCCTTCTTGCCCTTAGGTGAAGCTCTAAAACGAACGTCCACAGTGACTATGCCATCGTGGCTGAAGCTGATGTTTTTCAGGCTGATACCCGATCTCGTGCCCGGGAATGAAGTGGACGCTACTCCCGTATCGGTCAATGATACCCTGTTCTCGCTGCCGGGAAACGGGTCGGCGGCATCGCCTTGGTTCCAATCGTCCGGGCTGTTCAGATCATTGCGTCCATCTGCTTGGATAAGCGAGAGGCCTGGCGCAACCGGGGCGAACTGCTCCTTGATTTCGTCCACTTGCCATACGAGCAAGCCTTCACCAGGTAGATCAAAGTCAAAGCCTACCCTCTTGCGACTCTCCAACAAGAGATACTGCGTTGGTTCAAACTTGGGACTAACGAGTTTATAGACATGTCCAGTCGTGGCCGTATAGGGTTTGATCTTCACGCTGCCGGACGAAGTGATGGTAGAGGCGCTGATCCAGCCATGCTGCAATTTGTGCAATGGGGCGGGGTGAGCTGGTCTAGCGCTGCTGCCGTTGTAGGAGCCTCCAGCCATGAGATCCCACACGCCTGAACCATCCCATTCCGCTCCGTCCTCGTCATAGTTCGGATCGTAAAAGTCCTGCCACTGGAAGGCGAGATGACCGAGCTCGTGAGCGCAAACTCCCACCTTGCAGTCGTGAGGGACGGTGAGATAGATGGTCGTCGAGAGATTCGGTGCCACTTCGACCGGGTTGCGGAGATTCCACTTGTGCGACCAGATCTCTCCGCCCTGTTGTGGCTTTAGCATAACTTCCGCCCCGCGCCCGGCGTGGATGATGAACAGCGCGGTCACGATCCCTCGCCCGAACTTATCCAGCGACTGAGCGAACTTCACGCCACCCGCAAGTGCTGCATTGACGGCATCCTCGGCAAGCCTGGGGGCGTTATGAGGATAGCTATTCCAATTGGTGCCCGATTCATTGTTGGTGTAGAAAGAATAAGGTTTCGGCATACGGATCCATCCGTCGACAGTCCCCACAACGTCGACTTTTCCGAGACTGACCTCCTTGAAGTAATCCCTCATGCTGCCGGTCGGGTAGATGCCCTGGGAGAACAGTAGGTCTTGATAATGGGACGGGGGCAAAACGCCAGGGCGATCGGAAAAGTCAACTAGAAGGGCCTTGACTTGAACCTCTCCAAGAACTGGTTGTGCAGGGATCGCCAGCATCTCCGGCCCACCAGGAGTAGGCACAAACTGAACCGCATCATCCATTCCGGCAACACCGATAGATGGGTCGATAAATCCGATGTCCACCAAGTATTGGCGGAACGAAAGCTTGCCCGATTTACCTGATCTTTGGTACTGCATAAAGGTGGCCGCCATCACATCAGGCGAGGGAGGAACCCGGCAGGGGAACATTCCATGCTTGCTGTTGCAACGGCATCGCCAGCCCGAAGCAGAAATGCGGAGTTTCATGGACGACGACTCCCTGACTTCGCACGTGATCGGCTCAAGGTGATGAACCGTATCTCGCTACATCGTACAGCAAAGCCTCTCGTCCGTCAGCGTCCAAACGAGAGCCATGGCCAGATCGAAATATTTAATCCGGCCGAAGCCAGATTTATCCAGATTTATTCAGCAAAGGCGGAATCGTTCGCAGCTATGGTTGAACTTGAGCATGACCTTCTCTGCAGGGAAATTCGAACAGCGAGAAGGCGTCGTCGCTCATAGCGGGTTGATCGGCTCGACCATTAAGAACTGTCGCTACGGTCCTTCGTGGAACTGACGGCGCGGCTCACCCGATGGAATTGCAGGTCGCCGTCGAGGTTCCGACGGAGCATGTCTTCGCCGTCAAGGCCAACCAGCCCACGCTGCGCACCGAGATCGAGCGCTACTTCGATGATGCCCCGCCGATTTGCCTCGACAGCTTCGTCGATCTCGACAAAGCCCATGGCCGCATTGAGGAACGCGCCATCACCGTCAGCCGCGAGGCCGGCTGGCTCGAAGGCCAAAGACGCTTCCCCGGTGAACTGCGCCTGCCAAATGCCACAACCATCGTAAGCGTCCGATCGCGCACTGGACTGAAGGACAAAAGGCAAAGCGCACGCACCCTACGAATTCGGGGTGAGGGTGTCCGTGGCTACGACGCTGAAGCGTTCAAAGTGCGGTCAGTTCGCCCTGCACGCCATGGCACTTCCCGGGAACCCCTACGACGGCACACGCTCAAAAAAATCATTCCTGCGATGGAAGACACTATCGGTGCCGAGATCGAGCGCATCCTCGCCGATGCCGGCTGCCGCGGCCACAACGCGCCGCAAAGCCACAAGTTCAGGGTCTTCACCGCCGGTCAGAAGCGACGCGTGACACCGGCCATCAAGCGCGAGATGCGGCGGCGATCGGCCGTCGAGCCGGTGATCGGCCACATCAAGAACGAACACAGAGTGGGCCGCAATTACCTCGCTCACACCCAAGGCGATGCGATCAATGCCATCCTGGCCGCAGCCGGCTACAACTTCTCCCTCCTGCTCGGTGGCTGAAGGCGTTTTTGTGGCTCTTGATCACCGCACTTCAGACCCCGCCGAAGCAGTTCGTCGCTTAGCCAATCAATTGTTCACGCTCGACAATAGAGCCCGCCGTGCCGGAAGGTGCGGCGGGCTGTTTGCGCTGGCAGTCAGCGCTGATCCCAAATAGGCGGCTTGCCGGCCCTGACCTAGTCTCCTGGGTACGCCGCGCGACCTCCATCGGTGACAGCCCAGAACGTAGATCCTCGACATCCCCTTGATGCTGCTTGCGCAGAGTTTCGACGTAACTCTCCTTCACATCAATCTTAAATCTGCTGCTCTCGCCCTTGGTGGCGAAGTCACCGGGCGTAACAGTATTCATTGCCCTGGCCCGGCCCATACCGGAGTGACCGGAGCCTCCAGGTGACATTCAAGCCGGACGGCAGTTTCATATGCCGTTCTTTTTCGGGTGACGACTGGAGAGAATGCCGCGACCATGTGAAGGCGCGCCTTGGCCCGTCCGACGACAGGCCCATTGCAGCATCTGAAGAACCCACCGTCGACGGTTCCGGCTTGGTGGACGAACAACGCCGCATCGACATTGCTGCTACCATCTGGGCCGAGACGGTACCGCTGCTTGGCACGCTTGGCGAACGCTATCTGGCGAGCCGTGGCCTTGCCTATTACGGCGAGGAAATCCGCTATCACGCTGGCCTCCGCATGATGGTCGCCATGATGACGGACGCCATCACGGGCGAACCGTGCGGTGTTCATCGTACCCTTTGCGCGCGTTGCGCATGCGGGCCCGCGCGAGGCAAAAAACTGAGTTAGCTATTGCGAAGCGGGGCGACCGGTACGACCGGCGATCAAATGCCCCCCGGGCATCAAGTCTTCGCAGCCTTTCATTCGGCTTACCGGTTCGCCCGCTTCGCGCGCATTTTTCCAATTGAAAATATGAGGGTCAGCCGTCCAGAGCCTTCCTGGCCACGATCTCCTCAAAGGCGGCGAAGCCGCTTCGTACTACCTTCGATTCAAAGTCGGTGTAGAAGGGAGCTATTAAACTAAGATTAGGACGCTTGCGGTTTCGAATATATGGTTCAAAGCGGCCATCGGCCTTTCTAGATCCTCTTTCGAACAATTCGCGGTATCTCCGCGGCGTTACACCGTGGAAATGCTCAAATTTGACGGACTCGTAAGCTTCGTATTTGCCACGGGACGCACCTTCTATTTGAATCGAATCCGAGTGCAAATCGCCTGCTAGGCTCTTCGGGTAAGGCTCCAAAAAGATCACCTTTTTGATGCCTGCTGACACAATGTGCTTGGCGCACATGTGGCACGGGAAAGTCGTGCAAAATAGTGTCGCATCAGCGACAGATAGCCCCAGCCTGGCCGCGTCAGAAATCGCTGACATTTCGGCATGGACTATCCGGCCATATTCGAGGGCATCCATAAATTGGGATTCCCTCACGGCTTCCTTGGCTGAGAATTCTTCAAAAGTAAGTGGAGAACCCGCCGCCGAGAAGATCTCAGCAAGGATTTCGCGTTTTCTGGAATCGTTTGAATCAACGGCGAGAGTGTATTCCCTTGCGTCGAAAGGCGGTTCATCGCACCAGTACGTGCCGCCCCGCGCCTTGGGCACTTCGTTTGAACCCATGCTTATGATTTCACCGGTGGGTCGAAATATGGCTGCTCCGACCTGGCGCGAAAGGTCGAGCGTTCTAAGCGCAGCGGCCTTCGCAGCAAACATTCCGTATTCGAGCTTCGTGGGAGAGAGTGCGTTGGACGAAAATAGTAGTTCCAGAAATCTATTGACCTGCCTGTCCGCTCCATCCTGTTCGACTGCATCGCTATTTACTATGAAGTCGGCATCGTGAAAGATTTTGGTCAGGCGCTGGCCATGAAGGTTCTTTTTCTCGTTTTCATCCCTCGAAACAAGCTCATGGGCCATGGTTCTTGATTCTGATTGGTCCGCAGTGCCGCGGTCATGGACTATTCTATGCGAAAGATAGTCTACCCTTGATTTCTTGCTAGAGTATACAGAAATTTGGAAGAACAGCCTCCCATATACAGACCGCAAAAGGTCTATTTCTTCCTTTCTCTTAAATTGATTAATGATATAGACACGGTTCTGGTATGATATCTGCTTGTTCTTTTTAAATTCCTGCTCTCTCGTTCTGGCTATTTTAAATACAGTGTACGCGGCGAGCACCGAGTCATCTTTGAACTCCTCTCTAATTCTGTTTCCAAAGTCTATATAGCTATTTATCCGCCTGTCTGTCGGTTTTTTATCAAGAGGCAGATCAATCGATAAAGATTTTTTTAGGACATCAAAATAGTCGGTTACTTTGATGTCGAATACCTCATAGCCTGACGCTGCGAAAAATCGCCCTATACTAGAAATTACACCCGCTGTATCCACCCCTACTGGAGAAACAACACCAATGAAGATTTCTGGGCATTCCAATTTTTCTAGTGCATTTTGCACGTTAACGGTCCCTTAAAATTCTGGTAGCATGATTCTGGAAACCGGAGGAACGACCATGCATGGCAAGCTTGGCGTGAAAATAAATAGCGTGACAGTGACATCACGATACGTCGATGGGCTGATAGAGCGCAGCGGAGCCTACTACTCTGCATGGCTGAAACAGGATGGTCGCACCGAGGCTGTCAATCTCCCCCCCAAGGCTTCTGCCCGGACAGTGGTTGTTTCTGCCGGAACCTACCCAGCTAAGGCAAAATAAAACGGAGGGCCGAAGCCCGCCGCCATTTCATTTGCCGTGCTTGGTCGGATCAACCAGCTTATAGGTTGATCCTTTTGACGGCGTCGGGGGCAGAGGCTCATTGCGAACCACTGTCCTTTCGGGTCCTTTGCCACCGCGGGGGCCAATGATCTCATATTGACCAGAGCGCGGAGCGAGTTGGCCAGGCCGAAGGGGAGGAGACTTAGCCATTAGTCGTTACTCCTGTGGCTTGCTAAGGAAGCCTCAGGGCGCTAGTTACCGACCTGCCAGGGAGCGGACTCGCGGTCTTGTTCGTCCACTCGGCGCCACATTTACCGCGAGTACGCATGAAGACAGAGGCAGACGGCACGAATCACCGTCTGCCTCTTTTCTAGGCAGAAGCTGTTTAGCAAGTAAACAGGGCGCGCTATTCTTCACACAGGAATTAGCATCCAAATAGGTCAGCTCTGCTGCCTCCTGTATTCTAATGGCCGTCCACCAGGCGCCTTTCTCCTTTCAAGCCCCCCACAACATGACCAAAACCACACAACGCGCCTCAGCGCTGCAAATCGATAGACACGCAGCGGCAGGCCAAAGGGTTTTGGCCGGGGTGGCAAAGCTATGTCCAAGCGAAAGCCAAAAGCTTGCCGGCGATCTCCAGTCGCCTCTCACCCCCGGCTGCCGGGCCTATCCGGCGCGGCCTGAGAGGCCAACCGGAGAGAATGAAATGAACGCTCATGCAACCGTCACGGAAAGATCGGCCGAAACCTGGCAGTTCAGGTTGGGGGAGTGGATCACCCACCGTGACCAAGACATGCCGCCGCTGTTCTGTAGTTGTGTGCGTCAAGTTCTGCAAAAAATGGCGTGGCATTCAGCGGTGACGTTGGCGTGTCCGCCGCGCAGCCCCCGTGTTTAGCGGAGCGGCGGACATGGCGGCCGCGTCTCAGGCGGCTAGTGCCCTCAGGTTCTCCTTCTTGTGCTCGCGCAGATGATCCATGTTGAGGTAGCGGGTCGCCTCGAGCCAGTTCTCGTGGATCTCCACCGCCAATGCCCGAACCAGCCGCAAACAGCTCTCTGCAGCGTCCTTTGCTTAGGCGCGGAACCATACGGAGCGATACGGGAAGATTTCTGATTTTAGCCCGCGAAAAAGACAATCAAATCAAACGTCTCAATACATCCTCCGGGCCCACCAAAATTATTTAATATCAATTACTTACATCTGCTTCTTTTCAAGCAGATGTAGATGGGAAAGGGTCAAAATCCAGTGCTTGGCCGCTGATGTCAGCTGACACCGAACAGCCCGCTGAGCCACGCCATCTGGTCGCGTTCCTGGTAGCCTTGCCCGCCTTCGTGGTTGTTGAATTCGTATTCTACCATGGTCTTTTCGCCCGCGTAGGCGTTGAATGCGCCATAAACTGTAGAGGGCGGGCAGACTTCGTCCATCAGGGCCACCGAAAACAGCGCCGCCGCCTTGGACTGCCGGGCGAAGTTGACGCAGTCGAAATAGTTGAGCGTTTCAAAGACTTTCGCCTTCTTTTCGCGATGCTGCGCCAGAAAACGAACGATTTCCAAATAGGGATCGCGCAGGGCAACCTGCACGGCGCGCGGAAAGTCGCACAGAAATGGCACGTCAGGCATTACGGCCTTGACGCGCGGATCGATGCCGCCAACCGCGAGCGAAATACCGCCGCCCTGGCTGTCGCCGCAAACCGCGATGCGTTCGGGATCGACGAAGTCCTGTCCTATCAGGGCATCGATCGCCCGCACACCGTCGGTGAACAGGCGCCGGTAATAGTAGTCATTCTTGTCAAATACGCCGCGGGTCATGAAGCCGGGAATGGACGAGGCTGAGCCGACCGGATCGGCGGTCTCACCGACGCTCCAGGTGCTTCCCTGCCCACGTATATCCATTCGGAAATAGGCAAACCCTGACGCCGCCCAATGCAGCTGCTCATGCGCCAAACCACGGCCGCCGCCATAGCCGATATACTGCACGACGAGGGGCAGCCGCGCCTTGCGGTGCGTCGGCAAGATTAGCCATCCTTTGATCGGATGACCGCCAAATCCCGGAAACGTGACGTCGAAGGACTGGATCGCCTTGAGCGTTGTCTGCGCCCGCACGATACTGACCTCGCCGCCGGCCTGGCGGCCCTCGGCGATGGTCGATGTCCAGAACTGGGCAAAGTCGCCCGGCATGGCGACACCGCTGACATAAGCGGCCAATTCGGGCTGGATCAAATCCAGGAACGGCATTGTTCCTCCAATGTTGAATCAGAAGCAAAGCCGGCGATCGACATGGATGGCTCCGCATTGGGATCCGCCCAGGGAATGGGTCTGCGTATCACCGGCCCACGAGGTCTCACCATGTCCCCTTCGCCATTCTTCTGTGCATTGCTATAGCGCGGCGGCAGATTTTCACCCCGAGGCACCGCTTGAAGGGGCGGTAGCCGCCCCATCCGTATCCCGTTCAGCTGCCCGTCTTGATCCGGGTCCAGAGGCGGGTGAGTACGCGCTGCTCCTGGTGCCCGTAGGGAGAAATCGTGAACAGCTTTTCGAGCGTTTCCTCGGTCGGATAGACGGAGGGGTTCTTGAACACCGCCTCGTCGAGGAATTTCTGGGAGGCCAGATTGCCGTTGGCCGTTTGCACATAGTTGGATGATTTGGCGATGACTTCCGGCTTCATCAGGTAATTGATGAACTCGTGCGCCTCCTCGACATTTTTGGCATCCGCCGGAATGGCAAGATTGTCGAACCACATATAGGTGCCTTCCTTCGGGATCAGATAGTTGATCTTGATCCCGTTCTTGGCCTCCTCGGCGCGGTTCTTCGCCTGCAGTATGTCGCCCGACCAGCCGATGGTGACGCAGATGTCGCCATTGGCGAGACCTTCGATATAAGCCGAGGAATTGAAAGTTCGGACATAGGGGCGGATCTTCGCGTAAACGTCGCCGCCAGCCTCGAGGTCTTCGGTTTTCTTGCTGTCGCCGTCCTTGCCGAGATAGTTCATGGCGATGGCGAGGGCTTCCTCGGGCGCATCGACGATATTGATGCCGCAGCTTTCCAGTTTCGCCGCATTTTCAGGCTTGAAGAGCACGTCCCAGCTGTCGATCGGCACATCGCCAAGCACTGCCTTCACCTTGTCGACATTATAGCCTATGCCGGTCGTGCCCCACATATAGTTGACGGCATGCTCGTTGCCGGGATCGCACTTCGCCAGCAGGTTCATGACTTCGGGCCACATGTTCTTGAGGTTCGGCAGCTTGGACTTGTCGAGCTTCTGGAACACGCCGGCTTGGACTTGGCGGGCCAGGAATGGTCCGGCGGGAACCACCACGTCATAGCCAGACCCGCCGGTAAGCAGCTTGGTCTCAAGAATTTCATTTGAATCGAAGACGTCGTAGACGACCTTGATACCGGTCTCCTTGGTGAAATCCTCGAGGATTGAAATCTCGATATAATCAGACCAGTTGTAGACGTTTAGGACCTTTGCCTGCGCCAACGAGACGCCTGCACAAAACAGGGCAGCCGCCATCGTGACAGCCAGTGCGAATAGCTGTTTCTTCATGAAGATTCTCCTGTTTGGTCCAGCCTGCTGTTCTTCCGGCAGGCCAGGTGTTCCACTCTCGAGAGATCCTTCCAGGTGAGTCCCTGGCAGGGTTCATTGGTGGCTTCTCAAGCTGCCGTCAAAAGCGCTGATGAAAGTGTCGACTTCGTCTCGCGACCAGATCAGTGGCGGGCGTAGCTTGAGGGTTTTAGGCGTCGCTTTCCCAATGAGGATGTTTCGGGCAAGCATGTGTTCAACAAGCCGGTCGGTTTGTGTCACAGCCGGTTCCTTTGTTAGACGATCCGTCACCAGTTCGACGCCGGTCATCATCCCACGTCCGCGTATGTCGCCGATGATGGCGTGCTGTTCAGCCAGATGCCCAAGCTCCTTCCGCAGATAATCTCCTGTGGCGGCGCTCCGCTTGATCAGGTCTTCTCGCTCAATGACATCCAGCACGGCCATGCCGGCCGCGCATGCGACGGTGTTGCCGCCAAAGGTGCTGAACAACAGCGGATAGGTGCCATTGAGGAACCGCTTCATGAGTTCAGAACTGAGGATAACAACGCCCAGAGGGTGGCCGTTTCCAACCGGCTTGCCCATTGTTATGAAGTCAATATTGTTGTCCTTGAGCCCATTCGCCCTGAACCCCCAAAAGGTTCCCATGCGGCCACAACCGGCCTGCACCTCGTCTGCAATGACGAAGGCGCCCGCCGAACGGACCTTTTCCGCGACGAGATTGAAATAGTTTTCTGGGGCCCGCAGCACTCCGCTTGAACATAAGGCGGTGTCGACCATGAACGCCGCCGGCCTGTGGCCTCTTTCGCGCAGGGCAGCTATCGCCCTGTCTGCGTCAGCAGCATATTTTGCTGCGGCTTGGGAATCGTTTGCGAAAGGGCCCCTGTACATGTCCGGGGCCATCAGAGTTTCAATCCAGTTGGGATGCTGATCAGCAGGAAGATGACGCCAGCTTTCATTTGAGAGCGCCGTCGTGAGGTCGGTGCAGCCATGGTAGGCCTGGTCGACGATCAAGCCGCCATCGTGCCGGCTGAGCGACATGGCTATCTGCATCGCCAAATCGTTGGCTTCGCTGCCTGAATTGACGAAGATGCAGGTGTCGAGGTGACCAGGCAGGTCGGCGGTCAGGCGCGCCGCGTATTCGATCGCCACGTCGCACATGTACCGCGTGTTGGTATTCAACGCGCTGGCCTGGCGGTAGATCGCCTTTACCACATGCGGATGGCAATGACCAATCTGAGGGACGTTGTTGTAAACATCCAGATAGGCGGTGCCGTCGGCGGCATACATCCAGGCTCCGCGAGCGCGCGCGATGTGCAGCGGCTCCTTGTAGAAATGCCATATCGATCCCAGGTGAGCTTCGCGCTCATGCCTGAGCACGTCATAGTCAGTTGCGAGAGGCTCGCCACCGCTGGTGGCGTCATACACCGGAAAGCGGCATGCCTGACGAAGCCTGCGGACCGCCTGTGCGCGGCCCTGACGGCTCAGCAACTCCATCATTCGAGGGTAGTGGCTGGCGTCTTCGATGTGGCGGATGCCGGATTCATCCGTAGCTTCTCTCGCTTCCACGATGACAGTGGCCATCGCGAGGCGCAGGAGCATCGCATCGAAAATGAGATCGATCTCATTTTCTTCGAGCGGGTACGTCGAATCGAAGCCTGACGTCACGTCGCAAAGGTAGGCAATCGGATCGTCATCGAATTTCGAGAATGTCTCGGAGGCCGTGACAATGTCGGCAACAATGGAATTGAAGCCCATATCGCCGAAATCGATGATTCCCACCGGCGAGGTACTATCTCTTGGATCGACAAGGATATTGCCGCCATGCGCGTCCTGATGCACGACTTGCCGGCGTGTCTTCAGCAACTGGGGAAGGGTAAAGCGCTCGGCGCGATCGAAAATCTCCTCGCACAATTGCCGAAGCCTGGCGTCGCCAATCTTTACTATCTGCGGGCGCAAGGTAAGGGCGCGTGAGATGTCCCAGAGGTGCACATTGCTGCCTGCGTATGGATGAAAAAAATCGCGTAGCGCGAAGGCAAGCCGTCCAACCATCGCCCCTATGTTGAACCGAGTCCGGGCGGAAAACGCTTCCTCGACTCGCTCCATTACTTCGCCCGAAAGGAACGTCAGCACACGGATCATATGCCGGGAGCCGTGCTCGTCCTCGATCCATTCGTAGGGGGCGTCCGCGAGGGAAGGAACGACGCGAGGCACCGGAAGGGCCGGATCGCGCTCGAAGATATGGTTCAGGGCTTTGACCTGCATGTCCACGACGCCTTCAGGCTCGCTTGCATTCGATATCTTGACGACGACGTCGCGACCATCGGTGCCCTCAATCCGCCAGGACAGATCGCGTTCGGAAGCCAGTTGCCTGTACGTCCCCTCAATCCCGTAACCGGTCGCGACCACGCGCCTTGTCGCTTCCAGCGAAAAATTGGGAAGGTTGCGAAGCAGCAGAGCGTCTGTGCTCATTTCATACCCTGGAACCAAGATCAAAACGCTCGACGCGGCGGCCAAGTCGCTGCTGCACATTTGGCGCCGCAGGCGGCATTGTTGCCCTGCGCATCGCCAGCCGTGCTAGAGGCTAGACCTCTGCCGGCGTCGCAAGAATATCATCCAGAGAACCGATACATTGATTTTTACAAATGTATCTGGTGTGCCTTGATGATCGTGTCGCGGACATAGGCGACGTTGGCAGCCTGTTCACCTGCGCGCGTGGCGACCTCGATGTCGGCGAAATAGGCCTCATCGGCTATGGGAAGTCGGCGCAGACGCCCCTGCTGTTCGAACAAGCTCGCAAAATGCATCGGCAGAACTCCGAGGTAGGCGCCTGACAGGACCATCAAAAGCTGCGCCTCAATATCAAACGTCACGCGGTTTGCGGCTGAGTTGTCAAAGCGGTGGCGCCGGATACCATACCAATAGCCTCTGAGTACCCAGGGATGGCCGTAGCATTCCGCACTCGTAATCGCCTCTTCCTTTCGGTGAAACAACGGATGCGTCGATCCGCAAAATACCGCATGTTCTTCACGGTATATGATCTGGTATTTCAAGCTTGCGACTTTGATGTCGGAACCACCTATTCCAATGTCTATGTCGCTTCCAGCCACCGCCTTTGTTATATCGTTGGGCCGCATGATCTTGAGATTTAACTCGATTTCCGGTGCGGTTTCGGAAAGCTCGGCAATCGCATCAGAAATCCGGAAACTCGGGTCGGTCGCCATGCAGTCGACGATACCGATGCCGACCTTTCCCGCCAAAACGCTTCTGAGGCACGAAAGCCGGGCCGAGTTGGCGTCCAGCATCCTGGTGATTTCCGTACTGATTTCGTAAACCCGGCGCCCCTCTTCTGTGAGCGAAAACCCGCGGCGCCCCCGTTCACACAACTTCACGCCAAGCCGTTGCTCAAGCGCGGTCAGATGGTTGGAGACCGTAGGTTGGCTAAGCGACAGTTCCATCTGTGCTGCAGATATGCCGCCATTGCGGACCACGCTTTCAAAGACACGAAACAGATGGAGATCGGACCCCGATATCTTCATGAATTCAGATTGCACCAAACGCACTGGATGGCAAATTCCTGGAGACGTCCGGGTGTAGCTGCTTACGGCATTTTCTGATCGCAGTCGCTGGGCGGGTTATTGACCTCGTGTCCAGACAATGATTGGATATGTGGATACAAAAATACTTTAGGGCCATATGCCAGCAGAATTTTCGACAGAGCCACGTATGTCCGCCACCGCAGAGGAGGAGGCGTACAGCCATGTTCAGCGGGCCCTCCGCCTCGGCCGCTACAAACCGGGCGACCGGCTCATTCCCGAGGAGATTGCGGCCGAAATCGGCATGAGCCGAATGCCGGTGCGGGAGGCCTTTCGGCGCCTGGCTTCCGACGGGCTGGTGGTTCTGCGCCCCAATCGGGGATGTGTCGTCGCCGGCCTAACCGTTGATGAGCTTTACGAGATTTTCGAGATACGTTCCGTTCTGGAAGGACTCGCGGTCAGGCTTGCGATGCCGCGGATCGACGAGGAGGAACTCGAAGAGCTCGAGCGCCTGCTCGATCGTATGGAACGCGCGGGCCAGAGCGGCAGCAGCGATTGGGTGGTCCGCCATCAGGAATTCCATGGCCGCATCTGTGCGCTCAGCCGGAGGCCCAAGCTCATACACCAGATTTCGGCGCTGCATGTGCTGATAGAGCCCTACATGCGCATCTGGTTCGATGATGCCGACAAGCCGCATTCTGCACGCGAGGAGCACGCCGCTGTGATCGCAGCATTGCGTTCGGGCGAACCTCACCATGCGGAACAGGTGATGCAGGAACATATTCTCGGCACGGCACCGATGCTGGCCGAGTTCGTGACTCCGAGCCGGTGATCGACGCCGGCCTGAGAGGAATGGCCCAAAACCGGCAACAAACCGGAACCGGCCACGGGAACAGCTGGATCAGCCTATGAAAGGGGAACGCACATGAAAATTCATCGCCTGGCCGCCGCCGCGGCCGTATTTGGCATGCTCAGCTTTGTCCAGACCACGTTCGCGCAGGATGCGCCAAAGGCCATAACCATCGCGAGCGAGGGTGCCTACGCTCCCTGGAACTTCACCACCGCCGACGGCAAGCTCGACGGTTTTGAGATCGAGCTCGCCAACGACCTGTGCGCCCGGATGAAGGTCGAGTGCACGATCATCGCCCAGGACTGGGAGGGCCTCATCCCTTCGCTGAAGGTGGGTAAGTTCGACGTGATCATGGCCGGCATGTTCATAACACCGAAGCGACTCGAGACCATTGACTTCACGCAGCCATATGCGGTCGATCCAGGCGGGTTCGCCGTCGCGAAGGACAGCGAGCTCGGCAAGCTCGGCCGTCTGGCGGAAAAATACAATCTGAACGACGAGGCGGCGTCGGCTGCAGCGATCGAGAAGCTGAAGCCACTTCTCAAGGGAAAGGTGGTCGGCGTCCAGGCCGCGACGACCATGCTCGAGTTCCTGAAAAAATACTTCGCCGACACAATCGAAATTCGCGAGTACAAGACGACCGAGCAGCATGACCTCGACCTGGCGGCCGGCCGGATCGATGCGCTGTTTGCACAGCAGACAGCCCTCGCCGCGACGCTCGCAAAGCCTGAATTCGCCGATTTCACAGTTGCCGGGCCAGGCTTCGTCGGCGGCCTGTTCGGCTTCGGAACCGGTGCGGGATTGCGCAAGGAAGACGCCAAGCTCAAGGAGATGCTGAACGCCGCGATCGACGGCGCAATCGCTGACGGCACCATCAAGCGCCTGTCGGAAAAATGGCTGAAGGCGGATGTGACGCCAGTCAAATAGGCGCGGGCGGAGCTGCCTGGCGGAACGGCGCGAGCCGTTTGCGCCGGGCAGCGCGCTGAAAGGCTCCGGTTCATATATGGACATCACGCATATTCTCGCACTGGCGGAGGGCGGCTGGGGGGCGGCCCTAGTCATCGCATCCGGTGTTACGCTATCGTTGTCGGTCCTCGGCTTTCTCCTCGGCGCCGTCTTCGGCGCGCTGGCGGCCGGTGGTCGGCTCTCCTCGCGCCGCATCCCGTCTTGGCTCGCGAACGCCTACGGCACGTTATTTCGGGGGGTGCCCGACCTCCTCACGATCTATCTGCTCTACTACGGTGGCAGCATTGCACTGACGCAGCTCGGCGAATTCTTCGGCAACGCCGGCTTTATCGGACTGCCGGCTTTTGCAACGGGTGTCCTGGCGCTCGGTATCATATCAGGTGCCTATCAGGCCGAGGTCTATCGCGGCGCCTACCAAGCCGTGGATAGCGGCCAGTTTGATGCGTCGAAGGCGCTTGGCCTGTCCCGATTTCAATCACTGCGCCTGGTCACCATGCCGCAATTGATGCGCCATGCTCTGCCCGGGCTCGGAAATGTCTGGCAGCTGGTGCTCAAGGATTCCGCACTGATTTCCGTGATCGGCCTCGTCGAGCTGATGCGACAAGCGCAGATCGGCGCCGGATCTACACGAGAACCCTTCATCTTCTACATAGCTGCGGGCTTGCTCTACTTCGTGATTGCGGCCATGACCGCCTCGGTCTTCCGCTACGGCGAGACTCGAGCATGGCGAGGCACAGTCCGCGCGTGATCGACTTCGCCTTCTTTCTCGAGATTGTTCCCACCCTTCTCTCCGGCTTGCCGCTGACTTTGCAGCTTGCGGGCTGGTCGATCAGCATCGGCTTCGTCGTGGCCCTGCTGCTCGCACTGGCGCAACAGGGAAACCACTGGATACTGGTCTGGCCGATTCGGTCCTTTGTCGCCGTCTTTCGCGGCACGCCCCTGCTCGTGCAGATTTTCCTCATCTATTACGGCCTCGGACAATTCCGTCCGTCGCTCCAGGCGGCCGGGCTCTGGTGGCTGTTCCGCGAGCCCTATTGGTGCGCGATCCTCGCGCTCAGCCTAAACACTGCGGCCTATGGCAGCGAGATCCTGCGCGGCGCGATACAGGGCGTGCCGCGCGGCCTTGTCGAGGCCGCCTCCGCCTTCGGCATGTCGCGGCTGCTGACGCTGCGCCTCGTCATCCTGCCCCTGGCCCTGCGCCAAGCGATCCCGAGCTACGGCAACGAAATCATCCTCATGATCAAGGGCACGTCGCTTGCATCGATCATCACGCTGCTGGAGGTCACCGGCATCGCGCAGGGGCTCATTTCCCAGACCTATCGCGCCGTCGAGGTCTTCGTCGCCGCCGGCGCGATCTATCTCACGCTCAATTTCACAATCATCTCGGCACTGAACGCGCTGGAAACCTGGCTCACACCTTACCGGGCGCGGGCGTGAGACCTGCGTTTGCGGTAATGACGAGGAGAACGAACGAAATGCGCAATTTCGAGAAGCCGACGCGATCCGTTGCCGTGTCGCGCCATGCGATGGCGGCGACCTCGCACCCTTCCGCTACCCTCACCGCGCTGCAGATCATGGATTTCGGCGGCAACGCCATGGATGCGGCCATTGCCGCCTGCGCGGTGCAGTGCGTCGTGGAGCCCGGTTCGACCGGCATCGGCGGCGACTGTTTTGCGCTCTACGCGCCCAACGGTTCCGACAAGGTCATCGCCTACAACGGGTCTGGCCGGACGCCGGCGGCCCTCACCGCCGACTGGTTCAATGAGCGAGGACTGACGGAGGTGCCCCGCCAGTCGCCCGCGGCGGTAACGATCCCCGGGGCAATCGACGCGTGGACACGCCTCCACGCCGATCACGGCCAACTCCCCTTTGCCGACGTGCTCGCGCCCGCGATCCGGCTTGCTGAAGAGGGTTACGCGATCACGCCGCGCGTTCATCGCGATTGGTCCATCGAAGAAAAACTGCTCGCCGCCGACGCGACGGCCGCGCGAATCTTCCTACCCGGCGGACGGGCTCCAGGGATCGGCGAGGTTCACCGTCAGCCGGAGCTGGCGGATACGCTAAGACGCATTGCCGCCGAGGGACGCGGCGCATTCTACGAGGGGCCTGTCGCCGAGGACATGGTGTCCTATCTGAATTCGCTCGGCGGACTCCACACGCTGGAAGACTTCACGAGTGCGCGCGGAGAATATGTCACACCGGTCACTACTGATTTTCGCGGCCACACGATCCATGAATGTCCACCGAACGGCCAGGGCATAATCGCTCTCCTGATCCTCAACATCCTGAGCCGCTTCGAAGCCAAGGGGGATCCGCAGTCGCCCGACCGGCTGCATGTCGAGATCGAAGCAACGCGCCTTGCCTATGCCGCCCGTGACGCCTGGATCGCCGACGCGGAAAAGGCCGACGTGCCTGTGGACGAACTGCTGTCGGAAGCGCTGGCCGACAGGCTTGCGGCAATGATCGACCTGAGAAAGGCACTGATCGATCTGCCCCCCTTCGAAATGCCGCTTCATCGCGACACCGTCTATATCTCGGTCGTCGACCGCGACCGCAATGCCGTGAGCTTCATCAACTCCATCTTCGACAGTTTCGGCACCGGGCTGGTCGCACCCCGCTCGGGCGTCATCCTGCACAATCGCGGCCAGAGTTTCTCGCTCAAGCCCGGCCATCCGAATCTGATCGGACCGTCGAAGCGCCCGCTTCACACGATCATTCCGGGCATGCTGACGCGCAACGGCAGGGTGGAAATGCCGTTCGGCGTCATGGGCGGCTACTATCAGGCGCTCGGCCATGCCCATCTGATCTCCAAGGTCCTCGACTACGGTATGGACCTGCAGGAGGCGATCGACCTGCCGCGCGTGATGCCGACCTCTAGCGGGACGAGAGTGGAGGCAGAGCACACAGTTCACGGCTTGACCAAAGCCGAGCTCGAACTGCGAGGCTTCACCTTCTGTCCAGCGGAAGATCCGATCGGCGGCGCTCAAGCGATTCGCATCGACTGGGAGAACGGCACTCTGACGGGCGCTTCGGAACCAAGGAAAGACGGCGTTGCGCTCGGAGTCTAAGGGTCTCCCGACCACCGCAAAGATGCAATTGCCTTAGGCTGCCAGGAGGGAAATCGAATGACGCGCAATCCTCGTGATCGATGTCCAGAAAGTCTATATCGATCCTGCCTCGCCCCTGCATTGCGTCGGGAATTCCGATCGCGTCGGCGGGGCACGCAGCCGGTGATCTCGTGGTTCATGTCCGCCACGTTCATCGTGCTGATGGCTCGGACGCTGGCCGTATGTTTGATTTCAGCGGCGAGCCAGGTGAACTCGGATTCGTCGCGGGCCCCGAGGAGGTCGAGGACGACCCGAGACTCAAGGTCCCAGCCGGCGCCCTGACGATTAGCAAACAGCGCTACTCCTGCTTCGCGGGCACCGGTCTGGAGCAGATGCTGCGGGAAATGTCGGTAAATCGTATCGTCGTGACCGGGTTCATGACCAATTTCTGCTGCGAGGCCGCGGCGAGGCATGGTCACGATCTCGTTTCTTCGTCGATTTCTTAGTCGATGCCACTGGATGCCCCGTGACCTGCCACTGAATTTTCATCCAGTCGCAATTAGAGCCTCGGCGGTTGGTGATACGCCGTAGGGCGCGGCCCGAGCAACCGGCGAAGACGCGGAGCCGCCAAATAGTGCAGCGTCTTCTTGCGGTGAGTGTCGCGGCGAAGGTCGCCGGCGTCCGATAGCCGAGCGACGAGTGCGGCCGCGTGCCGACAGGCCGATCGCGGCCTGCAGATGCGCGACCGCCTCGCGCCTGGCGGCGGGCCCTACCATTTTTTGAGAGCAGCTCGCGCAGCGCCGAGGAGCGTACCGGGCACAGCCGTCGCGGCGTAGGTTCATTCCCAAGCCCGACGGCCGACTACGCCCGCTCGGCCTGGCGGCGCTGGAGGACAAGATTGTCCAGCGCGCGGTGAGCGAGGTGCTGAACGCGATCTACGAGGAAGACTTCCTCGGGTTCTCGTACGGGTTCCGGCCGGAGCGCAGCCAGCATGATGTGCTGGACGCACTTGCGGTCGGGATCGAGCGGGCACGGGTGAACTGGGTGCTGGACGCCGACATCGCCGGGTTCTTCGATGCGGTCAGTCACGACTGGCTGATCCGCTTCGCCGAGCACCGCATCGGCGACCGGCGGGTGATCCGTCTGATCCGCAAATGGCTTAAGGCCGGGGTGATGGAGGATGGCGTGGAGACGCCGAGCGAGGCGGGCACACCGCAAGGCGCGGTGATTTCGCCGCTGCTGGCGAACATCTATCGCCCCTACGTCTTCGACCTGTGGGCACATCGGTGGCGACGCCGCCACGCCCGCGGTAAGGTCATCCTCGTGCGCTATGCCGACGACATCGTCGCCGGCTTCGAGCACAAGGCCGACGCCGAGCGGTTCCTGGCGGACCTGCACAAGAGGCTGGCGGGGTTTGCGCTGGCGCTGCATCCGGACAAGACGCGCCTGATCGAGTTCGGCCGCTTTGCGGCGACCAACCGCGAAAGGGCCGGCCTTGGCAAGCCGGAGACGTTCAATTTCCTGGGGTTCACGCATATCTGTGGCCGCTCGCGCAAGGGCCGCTTCCAGCTCCGGCGGAAGTCCCGGAGCGACCGGATGCAGGCCAAACTGCGTGCGCTCAAGGCAGAACTCACGCGGCGCCGGCACCAAGCGATCCCCGACCAGGGGCGATGGCTCAAAAGGGTCGTCATCGGCTGGTACAACTACCATGCCGTCCCGACCAACGGCCCCGCCCTCGGCGCCTTCCGCGACCGCGTGACCGAACTCTGGTTCCGGGCGTTGCGGCGACGCAGCCAGAAAGATCGGACCAAATGGGATCGCATCCGGCGGATCGCTGGCCAGTAGCTGCCGAAACCGCGCATCCTCCACCCATGGCCCAGCGCGCGCTTCGCCGTCACTCATCCAAGGTCCAAGGTGGGAGCCGGATGCCTTAATCGGGCCCGTCCGGTTCTGTGCGGGGGGCGCTCAGCAATGAACGTCCCTACCGCGATTGCACTATTTTTTTGCTGCTCACCGGCCGCCCGATTTCGACATCGGCGGCGCGGCAATGCAAGTCGAGCTGAGCAAAACTTGGCAAAATGTGCACTGTCACCGTAATTCCCTGTGTTCGGCTCCGGGAGCCACGCGGCCGACTACGGCGAGGCTGAGGCCGAGTATGAGCGGCTGATCGACGAGGACTTCGGCCCTCCATTTAGCCCGACGGGCGGCTGAAGCGGCGGTCCATGGAACGCTATGAGGCTGCAAACATTTATCCCCGAGATCCGCGCGTTCACCTCAGTCGGTTTCGAGACCTTCGCGAGCATAAAGGATCCAGGATCGATAAAGCTGATTGAGCCCAGGCGGCGAAGCCATTGATGGCTCGAGAGCAGTCCTTGCGCCTACGATTGGCGTTTTGCCGCCGCGCCAGTCCGCGAAAGGGCCAGCCATGGCGGCAAAGCAGCGCAGTAAAGCCCCGATCCCCAAATACCCGCTCTGGATCACTCTGCCCTATACGCTTTTTGTCGCCGTGCTCACGCCGGTATACTGGTTGCGATACGGCCCCGGCAATTTCCTGTGGTTCTCCGATATTGCGCTCTTTGCCGTGCTGATCGCGTTGTGGACCGGCAGCCGACTCCTCTATTCGATGATGGCAGTCGGCGTTCTGCCGCTCGAGTTCGCCTGGTTGGCGGACTTCGTGACCGGCGGCAAGCTGACCGGGCTCGCTGCCTACATGTTCGATCCAAGGGAGCCCGCATATGCGAGGGCGCTGTCCGGCTTTCATTTGTTCATGCCGGTCATCATTATTTTCATGCTGATCCGGCAAGGCTACGACCGCCGCGCGTTCAAAGCGCAGACCGCTCTCGCCTGGGTGGTACTGGCTGCAAGTTACTGGTTCACCCGGCCCGACGAGAACATCAACTGGGTGCACGGGTTTGGTCCGGAGCGGCAGAAGATCTTGCCGCCACGCATGTATCTCGGCCTGTACATGGTGCTCCTGCCCCTGGTCGCCTACTTGCCGGTCCATCTCGTATTGAAACGGCTGTTCCGGCCGTAGGCGGCCATGCGGAGACGACGGGCGAATTCCAATGCGCTGCGCGACCGGCCGAGGAGGTAGCGCCGATGCAAGCAGGCGAGGGAGCGCAGCGCCAGACACCAGATCTGCGGCCTTTCGGTTCGAGTTGGGGTAGCTCGGCGCCTCATCGGCTCGGCATCTTAGTCCAGCTATTTCGAGGCTGGAAAGACCCTTGGGGCGATGCGTGCGGCAAAAGGCGGTAACGACGTGCGAATGGAATGGTTGGCGCGACCGATCGAGCATGCCGCGACGGCAAGTAAACTGGTGCGAAACCAGCATCTGTGACTTCTGCTGAGCCGGAATTACGACCCGAGACGACTTAGGTGAGCTGCGGCGTGAACGACCGCTTTGCGCCGCGTGTCGGCCATAGAGGGTGCCCTGCCACTGCCCGAAAGCAGACATCACCGACGGCAAGGCTGTAGGTCCACGTTGCGCCATTTCAGGACATTCGTGGCGTTTCTCCAAACCTGCCGTTCGCGGTTCGGCAGGCTTATGTAGGAATGCGTTCGCTCTTCGTCCTTTGCCCGCCGCGACCAGTTCAATTTCGCGCAGCGAGCGTCCGCAAAGTCCAGCAAGGCAGTCAGTCATAGCATTGGCAGAAAATGACGGCTCCCCACCGATGCGGACGCCGGCTGAATTGGGTGGGGCTATTCAGCGTCTGTTCAGGTCGCGAATGAAACGATCGCCGTTACGAACCGCTTGTGGGGTACGCTGATGCTGAAAGGCCTTTTACTTGCTATTGCGGTTGCCTTGATCGCCTCGCCCGCGCACTATCCAATGGGCACACGGAGGCCTTATCCAGCTTGACCAAGCTGCAGTCGTGATGCTCTTGGCAAGCGGGAAAATCAAACGGGCTTGTTCAGTGAGTGCAGCAAAGTTCCCCTTAGCGCGTCTATCTGTGCGCGAAGATCACCGATGCAAAGCCGTGTATTACTGTGGTCCAGCTAGACCGACCCTCAGCGAATGCTTCTCGCGTCACACCGTCGACGGATCCGTTCTCAAGCTCAAGATTCGGCCTCTGGCCGTGTCGGCTTGACCATCTCGCCGAGGTCCGGCTCTCCACAGCGTGCCAAGATCGCTTGGCGTGCTGCGTCTCGAAGACGCAATGCCGATTCAAAATCGGTTCCTGAAGGCACGATGGGGGCGCCGATCTCGATTGTGACCGGCGTCCATCGGGGAAACCATTGGTCACCGCGCAGCATGGATCGCGTTCCACGGATGATGCCGGGCAATACCGGCAGGTCGGCGTCCACCGCAATCTTGAAAGCCCCAAGATAGAAGGCGGAGAGCCCTGGCCTGCGCGTGAACGTGCCCTCAGGGAAGAACACGAGAATGTGCCCCTGCCCGGCGATTTTGGTCAAGGCCTTAAGGTCGGAAAGGCTGCCGGTAACATCATAGCGCTCGACAAACAGTGTGCTTAACCGGCGCAGGAAGGGCCCGGCAAAGACCTGTCCCGCCAGCTCCTTCTTGGCCACGAAAGCTGGTTCCCTTGGCAGAACCGCAGCCAAGACCAAGGCGTCCATGTAGCTCGAATGGTTGAACGCGAGCACCGCGTTGCGGCGGGGAATGTGCTCGATGCCGCTCGCCGTGATGGTCACGCCGACGAGGGCGAGCGCAGCACGGGCGATCATCCTCACCGCGGCCCAGCGCCAGTCGAGTCGCGGAAGAAGCGTCACCGCCAGCCACGCCAACAGGAAGCTGCAGGCCACGACGATCCACCACCATCCGGCGTAGAGCACGTCGGCGAGAAGCCGGCGCAGCCGCTTCAGTTGCGGACCTGCTCCCGCAAGCGACAGCCGCAAGACTTGCCACCAGAGCGAGCGTTGCGGCGTTCCAATTGTCCCGCTCTCGTAAAGCTCCTTGGCCGCGCTGCGGCGAATTTTCCCGCTGGATGTCTTCGGCACGGCTCGCGGCGGCGCGAGGACCATATCGTCGGGAGGCGTCCCGGCGACATCCGTTGCAACCGCATGAGCGCGTTTTTGCAACTCCGCGCGGGCGGATTTGTCGGTCTCGCGCGTTTCCGCCACGACAACCACACGCTCCGTTCCGGTGGATTGATCGGTGGCGCCGAACACGACGACGCCTCCCTTGCGCACGCCGGGGATGCCCGCGACAGCCTCTTCGACCTCTTGCGGGTAGATGTGACGCCCGGCGCGGATGATGATGTCCTTTACCCGGCCGGTGATGTAGACATCGCCGCTCGCCACGTATGCCCTGTCTCCGCTGTCGAGCCAGCCATCGCGGAACAGCTCGCGCGTCTTGGCATCGTTTCGGAAATAGCCGGAGGTCGCCGATGGGCCGCGGAATTCGAGCCGGCCTTCCTGGCGGTCGCCAACTTCGCGGCCGGTCCTATCGACGATGCGGACTTCATGACCTGGCAGTGGATGTCCGCAAGCGACGATTTCAAGCGGTTTCGGATCGCCGGTGCCGGCGGGCGCGGCTGCGCCACGGCCGGTCAGCGCGGTACGATCCACGCGATCGATGATCGGCGGGCGGCCCGGCGGAGGAAAGGCCAGCCCCACCGTGTTCTCGGCCAGGCCGTAGACCGGCGCCATGGCTCCCGGCTTGAAGCCATGATGCTCAAATCTTTCAATGAACCGACGCAGCGTTTGGACGCTGACCGGCTCCGCCCCGTTTGCGACCATGCGGAGCGAGCTTAGATCAAGCCCTTCGAGATCGGCGTCGTCTATCTTGGCGAGACAGAACTCAAATCCGAAGTTCGGGGAAGCGGACAGGGTGGCGCGAAAACTGTGCATGGCCCAGAGCCAGCTCTCCGGGCGCACGAGAAAGCTCAATGGCGACATCGCATAAAGCGGAGCGCCAAAATGAAGGCACCCCAACCACGCGCCGATCAGCCCCATGTCGTGATAGAGCGGCAACCAGCTGATAAAGATGTCAGCCGAACTCGCCTCCATCACCGCGCCCATGGTCCGAATATTGGCAAGCAGATTGGCGTGGCTCAGCACGACGCCTTTCGGATCTCCAGTGCTGCCTGACGTATATTGTATCAGCGCGGTCGAGCGGTCGTCCGTGACCGGCGGCAGCGGCGTGGCTGCGGAATCGGTGCTGAGACTTGCGACGCTCTCGACGCTGTCCAGGGTTTCGACCTGTCCGCGTAGCAGCGCTGCAGGGCCCATTCCTTCCTGCATGGTGACGAGCATGCGGGCGCCGGCATTGCTCAAGATGCCGGCCTGGCGACGCAGATGGTCCTCGATCTGCGACAGCCGCATCGGCGGATAGATCGGCACCGGCACGGCTCCGGCGTAGAGAATGCCGAAGAATGCGGAGAAGAAATCGAGGCTCGTGGGCAGCATCAAAGCGACACGATCGCCCGGCTCGACATTGCGGCTGATCAATCCGGCCGCGACGGCGCGAGCCGATTGCGCCAGTTCCGCGTAAGTCATTGCCCCCAATGCCGTCGTGTCGTCCTGCAGGATAGTCAGGTGCAGGCGATCGGGATGCTGCGCTACGTGCCAGTCGAGAACCTCGACGAGCGTCCCGGCCTCGCTGGCAGCCGGAACGGGAGGAAGGTCGGAGGGCGCCTGTACGGTGCGGGCCGGGCCTGGTCGGGCGCCGGCATGTTCGAGAGCATTGACCAGATCGCCAATCGTGTCCGCCTCGCCGACTATTTGAGTAGGCAGTCGCACCCGGAACGCGCGCTCGATCCGCAGAATCAGCTCCGTCCGACCAAGGCTGTCGATACCGAGATCCCTTTCGATCCGGCTTGATGGCGAAATGTCGATCGCATTTGCACGTTGTGGCTGAAGCTCGTTCACGAACTCGCGCACAACGGCGATCAGGTCGCCCTCGCGTGATCTCCTGTCATCGGTAGTCGTGGCAACCATCTCCGTGCCCGTTTTCAAGCCATGCCAACGGCTTCAGGCAATTGGACGTTGATGCGATCAAGCGTACGGTCAGAGCAATCTGCGCATGGCATTGATGCGGATTGAAGCCGTTGGCGGCGGCAGCCATTGTGTTTTAACTATAGCGTTCCGGCGGCTCTGCAACGGCCGGGAGCTAGTAAACTAATCAGGTTCAGGCTGTTGCTCCGGCAACTCGCTCGGCGGAACGATGGGCGTCGTGCCTGTCTTAGGCGGGGGCCTTTCGATTTCTTTGGTCTTCGTGTGAAGGCAGTCTGACCACGCCGGTTGCACCGAATCCGTATCCGGAGTGAGGCACGTTCAGAACAATCTGCGGATACAGAGCAAGGCCGGTGTTCTCATGGGCGCCGGACGCAGCACTCATGACACGCCGGGAGGTTCGACCGGTGGTGGCAACACCCAACGATATTCTGATGCGGAGCGTGCAGGCGAGGGACGCCACCGGAACCCTATCGCGGTGCGCGGCATTCCATCTATGATGGAGGAACGGGAGGCGTTTTTTCATGAGCCTGCGTACTTTCCGCCGCGACACCATCACCAGGCCTATATTCAAGTGGGCCTCGCGCGCCACACCGCCAATCTCCGGGACCGAGCGGGACGCGATCGAGGCTGGCACAGTGTGGTGGGACGGCGAGCTCTTCACCGGCAATCCCGACTGGAACAAGCTTCTCGCCATGCCGCCCGCGAAACTGTCCGCGGAGGAGCAGGCCTTCATGGATGGGCCGGTGCGCGAACTCTGCGCCATGGTCGACGACTGGAAGGTCAACTGGGAGGACCGCGACCTGCCGCGTGAGGTCTGGGATTTCCTGCGCGAGAAGAAATTCTTCGGCATGATCATACCGAAGAAATATGGCGGCCTCGGCTTTTCCAATACCGCGCATTCGGAAGTCGTCCGCACCGTCTCCTCCTGCAGCGTGGTGGCGGGCGTGACGGTGATGGTGCCGAATTCGCTGGGTCCCGGCGAATTGCTGATGCATTTCGGCACCGACGAGCAACGGGATTACTGGTTGCCCAGGCTTGCCGACGGGCGCGAAATCCCCTGTTTCGCCCTGACTTCGCCGGATGCCGGCTCGGATGCGGCGGCGATGACCGACACCGGCATTGTCGAATATGGTGAGTGGGAGGGCGAGAAGATTCTGGGCATCAGGCTCAACTTCCATAAGCGCTACATCACGCTCGGACCGATCGCCACGGTCGTGGGCCTCGCGTTCAAGATGTACGACCCGGAAAATCGTCTGGGCCGTGGAGCGGAACTTGGCATCACGGTTGCGCTCCTACCGACTTCGACGCCGGGCGTGACCCATGGCGAGCGGCACATTCCGCAATTCACCCATTTCCAGAACGGTCCGCTCTACGGGAAGGACGTGTTTTTGCCGCTCGACCTGATCCTCGGCGGCGAGAAGCAGATCGGCGAAGGCTGGAAGATGCTGATGACCGCACTTGCCGCCGGCCGCGGCATTTCGCTGCCCTCCCAGTCGGCGGCCGCCGCCGCCATATGTGCGCGCGCCACGGGAGCCTATGCGCGGGTCAGGACCCAGTTCGATGTGCCGATCGGCATGTTCGAGGGCATCCGGAAGCCGCTCGCCGACCTCGCTGCGAATATCTACCTGATCGATGCCGCAAGGCGGCTCACCATCGCCGCCCTCGACGAGCGACACAGGCCATCGGTGATCTCGGCCATCATAAAATTCCACGCCACCGAACACATGCGCGAGTCCGTCGAGAAGGCGATGGACATTCACGGTGGCAAGTCGATCATCGACGGCCCGAGAAATTATCTTGGCAGCCAATACAGGTCGGCCCCGATCGGCATCACGGTCGAGGGCGCCAATATCCTCACGCGCAACCTGATGATCTTCGGGCAGGGCGCGGTCCGCTCGCATCCGTACATGCTGAAGGAGATGCTGGCGCTGGCCGACGAGGACGAGAAGAAGGGCCTGGACGCCTTCGACAAGGCAATCTGGCGCCATCTCGGTCATGCGTTCGCCACCGCCGGACGGGCCTTCGTGCGCGGCTGGTCGGGCGGGCGCATCGGGCCGGCCCCGGATGGCGCGGCGATGCCCGGCTACTGGAAACAGCTTTCGCGCCATGCCGCGGCCTTCGCACTGCTCGCCGATTTCGCGCTGCTGACGCTGGGCGGCGCGCTCAAGCGCAAGGAGATGATTTCGGCCAGGCTGGGCGACGTCCTGGCGGAACTCTATCTGCTCGGCGCGGTTCTGAAGCGCTTCGAGACGGAGGGGCGGCGGGAAGAAGACCGGCCGATCGTCGACTATGTGATGCGCCAGGGCCAGGGCCGCATGGCGGCCGCTTTTGCCGGCGTGCTCGACAATTTGCCGGCGCGCTGGGCGGCTTATCTTGTCAGGCTGCTCGCATTTCCCGTGGGCGTACCCGCTCCGATGCCGTCCGACGAACTGACGAACGCGGTGGCCGAAACGCTGATGAAGGATTCGCCGCAGCGCGACCGGCTGACGCTGGACATCTATCTGGGCGAAGGACACAAGGAGCACCCGCTGAAGGATCTCGAGCAGGCATTCAAGCTGGTCACCGCCGCGGCATCCATCGAGAAGAAGATGCGCGAGGAGCATGTGGACGATCCGCAGGTCGCCCGCGACAAGGGCATCATCAGCGCGGCGGAGTTCGAGCAGCTTGCCGAAGCCAAGGCGGCGGCGGATCGCGTGGTGGCCGTCGACGCTTTCCCCATGGAAGAGGTGTCGCCGATTGCAGCGCAGCACCGACGGAAAAAGGCGGCGCGCAACAAGCGCTCCACCCGCTCGGAGGCCGCCGAATAGAGGCAGGCGGCGGACGTCGAGATCGCTTTGGCATTAACGCAGTTGGCGCGCGCAGTGCCGGATCGCCCCGGACCAGGGCAAATTATTCAACGTGCCTGAGCGCCCAGAGAAGCAGTTTTGCATAAAATGTTTCGCGCAGGCTCGCGGGAGTTGAAAGCTGCATCCTTTCAAGCGCGGCGCGCTCCTCTCGGTCGGGCCGGCCTTCGGCCAGGGACGCAAGAGCCGCGCGCGCAAGCGATCGTCCGGACGCACTAATATCCTTCAGATGCCGCAGGGCCGGAATCAGACGCTGCTCCTCCTCGGTGAATTCCGTAGCGAATGGGAACCTGGTGCACCAGCCTTCCTTGCGCAACGGGAGAAGCGCTTCCGCTATCCGCTCCGGCGTATTTCGGCGAAAGGCCGGCGGAACGGCAAAATCCTTCTCGATCTTCCCGGCGGATTTCGCCGCGTCGAGCAGTTCGTCCTGAAAAGCCGAATCGGCGATTGCAAGCATGGCGGCAATGCAGTCGCGATCGGATTTTCCGCGCAAATCGGCAACGCCGTATTCGGTCACGACTATGTCGCGCAGGTGCCGCGGCAAGGTCGTGTGGCCGTAGGACCAGACGAGGCGCGATTCGCGGCGCCCGCGCGTCCGGCGCGCCGCATTGAGCGTGATGATGGAGTGCGCGCCTTCGAGCGCGAAAGCCTGGGCGACGAAATTGTACTGCCCGCCGACGCCGGAGACGACGCGGCCGTCGTCAAGCGCGTCGGAGACGGTTGCCCCCATGAGCGTGACCATCATCGCATTGTTGACGAAACGCGCATGCGCGCGATCGGCGCGCTTTCTTTCCTCCTCGCCGTAAAGCTCATTGACGAAGGAAATGCCGCGCATCTGGAAAAGCGCACGCTCCTCTTCGGGCAGGTCGCGAAGAAACGCGTAGAACTCATGGCTGCCGAGAAAGAAGCCGGAATGGAGGATGGCTCCATCGGAGACGCGGCGCTTTAGGATGCCTTCCCGGTAAAGATCCATGAAACCGTCGACGAACATCTCGCTGGCGGCGTAGAGGCCGGTCTCGAAGCTTCCCGTCTCCCGCCCTTCGGCCTGAGCGTGTGGCGACAGGCGATACAGCGTGCCGGCGAAAAGCTCGGGTTGCCGCTGCCGCAGGATCAGGCCGGCCGCCAGCGCATCGCCCAGCGAGCCGATCCCGATCTGCAGTGTTCCGCCGTCCTTCGCCAAACCTGCCGCATGGATGCCGATGGCGTGATCGGCTGCCGACACCGGTTCCCTCGGCACGACGAAGAGCGGCCGATCGCGGTCAGGTCCGTCGAGAATGAGATCGAATTCGCCGGCCGGCAGCACCGCCTCGCCGGGCATGAAGGGCAGTTGCGAGCTCACTTCGCCCACCAGCAGGACCGGCTCGCGCCTGGCCTTCAGTACCGGCAGGATATCGAGCGTGATGTCGGAATTGCAGGACAGGCTGTACTCGGCGTCCGCACCATCGCCACGCTTTGCGACAAGCTGAGCGACCACGTTGATGCCGCGGTCGAGCACGTAGCGGCCGGCATGCGTGTAATTGGCCGAGACATAGTTCTGCTGGGCATTCTCGACCGAGAGCCAGCGTCCCGCGACGAAGAAGAACTCGCTGACGCGGACATTTTCCGGCAGCGAGCCGTCGCGCAGCGCCTTGGCGAAGGCTAGACCCGGATAGCCCGAATATAGCCGTTCGTTCAGCGGCTCGATGAAGCGGCGTTCCATGTCGCTCGACCCGGAAGGCCTTTCCAGCGTCAGCGCGGTGAATATTTCGAGATCGATCGCCTTGTCGTCGACCGCCCGCTCGAATAGTGCATTAGCGACGAGATTGGCCTTCCCAAGTCCGAGCGGAAGCGCGAGCACGATGCGCCCGCCAAGGCGCTCGATGATACGGTCGGCGACGCTTTCGGCCTGTTGGTGCTGGTCCGGCTTGCCCGTCACGTTTCTCCGCTTATTGCGTCCCACCCGTTGTCGGGGGCAAATCGAGGCCCGTGCTGCTGTTCAAGCCGCTTCAGCGTTTCCGGAATGTCCGCCACACCGCGGCTGCGCGCATAATGCATCGGCCCGCCGCGGAAGGGCGCGAAGCCGGTGGCAAAGATCATCGCGCCGTCGAGCGTCTCTTCGTCCTCGACGATACCCTCGCGCAGGCAGCGCACGCAGGTGTTGAGCATGGGCAGAACGAGGCGGTCCGACATCTCCGGGCCGGGCGCCGGCGTGTCGGACGCCTTTTTCGGCTTGCCGTTGTCGTCATAGGCGTAAAGTCCCTTGCCGGCCTTTCGGCCGGTCTCGCCGCTTTCGATCTTCTTCTCCAGCCAAGCCGGAATCTCTGGGATAGGATCGTCGAGCTCATCCTTGAGCATCCGGACGACCTCCAGGCCGATGTCGAGCCCGACGCGATCGGCGAGTTCAATCGGTCCCATCGGCATGCCGAACTCCTCCGCCGCGCGGTCGATCGTCTCTTTGGACGTTCCCTCGTCGAGCATGGCGAAAGCCTCCGTCAGATACGGCGTCAGCGCCCGGTTGACGAGAAAGCCGGGCGCGCTCTTCACGGCGGCGGGCAACCGGTCTATCGCGCCGCAGAAGGCATGCGCCCTGTCGAGCGTCGCCTTACTCGCCTGGTCGTGAGCGACAACCTCGACAAGCTCCATTTTGGCAACCGGGTTGAAGAAATGCAGGCCGACCAGCCGATCGGGAGAAGCGAGGCCTTCGCGCAGCACCTCAAGCGGAATGCTCGATGTGTTTGTGGCGAGGATGGCGTCCTTCTTCATTTTCGGCGCGATCGCGTCAAACACCTTGCGTTTCACGTCCGCCTTCTCCACGACCGCCTCAATGACGAGATCCGCCTTGGCGCCGGAACCGTCGAAATCGGGCATCAGGCGGTCGAGCGCGTCGCGCCGTTCGATGCTTGAATGAAGCTTCTTGTCGTAGAATTCCGCGGCGCGGCCAATCGCCTTGGCGATGACGTTGCGGTCGAGGTCGGCAAGCGTGACACGCAGTCCCCGCGCCGCGCACCAGGCCGCGATATCGCCGCCCATCGTGCCCGCCCCGATGACATGGACGTGCCGGATGCCGCTTTCGCCCTTGGCGGCGCCCTTCAGCTTCTCGCGCAGGAAGAAGACACGGACGAGGTTTTGCGCGGTTTCGCTGGCGAGCAGTTCGGAAAATGACGTGATTTCGGCTCTTTGCATTGCGTTGGCGTCGCTACCGTGCCCCTCCCAGAGATCGATAAGGCGGTAGGGCGCAGGATAATGCTCCTTCGGCGCGTGTTTCTCCGCCTTGGTCCGCATCTGGCGGGCGGCGAGTTGGCGTGCCGGCGAGAGGGCGAATACACCTGATTTCCAGTTGCCGCGTTCTGTCTTCATCTTGCCGGCCACGGCCGCCCGCGCAGCGTTTTCGACATGGCGCTCTTCGACAACCGCGTCGACGAGACCGAGCGTCTTGGCTTTTTTTGCGTGCACGGTCTTTCCCGTCAGCATCATCGTCATCGCCTCGACGGGATCGATCAGCGCCGGCAGCCGGAACGTCCCGCCGAGCCCGGGGTGCAGGCCAAGCCTGATCTCGGGGAAACCCAACGTCGCGTCGCCGAGGGCGATGCGGTATTTGCAGGCGAGCGCGATTTCGAGCCCGCCGCCGAGGCAATGCCCGTGGATGATCGCCACGGTCGGTACCCTAAGCGCCGCCAGCCGGTCGACGATCTCATGCGCCCGCCTCATGCGCGTCTCGACCTCGCCCGCCTCGGACACGCCTTTGAAGTCGCGGATGTCAGCGCCGGCGATAAAGCCGCTCTTCTTGGCCGAGCGGATGACGAGGCCCTTGGCGCCCATTCCCTCGACGTCGCCAAATGCGGTGTCGAGTTCGGTGAGCACGGCTTCCGACAGCGTGTTGGTGCTTTCGTCGGCCCTGTCGAGCACAAGCCAGGCAATGTCGTCCGATCCCTTGCTCAGCCGCGAGTGCGTGAAAACCTTCGGAGCGTCCTGCGGTCCCAATTCCATGTTGCGGGGAGCGAGCGCCTTCCAGACGGAGGCCTTCGTGACCGGAATCATGCGACCTCCAGGAGCATCGCGCCGCCTTGTCCGCCGCCGATGCACTCGGTGGCTATGCCGCGCTTCAACCCGAGCCGGCGCATGGCATTGACAAGATGAAGCACGAGACGGTTTCCGCTCGTGCCGACGGGGTGGCCGAGGCTGATCGCCCCTCCGTCGACATTGAGCCGGTCGCGGTCGATGCGCCCGAAGACCCCGTCTAGGCCGAGCACGTCGCGGCAATATTCCTCATCCTCCCATGCGGCGAGACAGGCGAGCACCTGCGCGGCGAAGGCTTCGTTGAGTTCCCAGAGATCGATGTCCTCGCGCGAGAGTTCTCGCCGTTTCAGGATTTCAGTCGAACACAATGTCGGGGCAAGGCCCATGATCGAGGGATCGAGCGCCGACCATCCGCTGTCGATGATGCGGGCGAGCGGCGTGAGCTTGTGCCTTCTCATCGCCTCTTCAGATGCGAGCACGGTCCAGCATGCGCCGTCGGTGATCTGGGAGGAATTGCCGGCGGTGACATTGCCGTAGGGTTTTTCGAACACCGGGTCCAACTTCGCGAGCTTGTCCATCGACGTGTCCGGCCGCACGCCGTCGTCATGGTCATAGAGCTTGCCGTCGCGGGTGACCGCGGGGTTGACCTCGCCCTCGAGAAAGCCGTTATTCTGGGCGCGGGCCAGACTCTGATGGCTTTGCAGGGCGTAGGCGTCGGCAGCTTCGCGCGTGATGCCGAAGAGATGGCCTATCACCTCCGCCGTTTGGCCCATATTGAGTTCGGTAATCGGATCTGTGAGGCCGCGTTCGAGGCCGATCACGGGCTTCGTCATCTCCGGCCGTAAGCCCGCCAGCGCGGTCGCTTTTTCCCAAGGCGTCTTCGCCGATGCAAAGCCGCCGAACCACTCGACCGCTTGCTGGCGAAGCACCAGGGGTGCATGAGACAGCGCTTCGGCTCCGCCGGCGAGGATGAGATCGGCCTTGCCGGCTTCGATTATCCGGAAAGCGGTATCGATCGACTGCATGCCGGAGCCGCAGTTGATCTGGACCGTGAAGGCCGTCATCGCCGCGCCCATGCCGAGCCTGAGCGCCGCCACGCGCGCAGGGTTCATCTCGTCGGCGATGACATTGACGCAGCCGAGAATGACGGTGTCGAATTCGTCCGGAGAGAAAGGCTGGCGCGCGAACAGCGGCCGTCCGCACTGGACCGCCAGATCCACCGGCGTGAACGGTCCCGGCTTGTTGCGAGCCCGAAGGAAAGGCGTCCGTGCGCCATCGACCAGATAGACGGGACGGCCGGAACTCGCCTCGGTCCGACTGGCGTTTCTCGATCTGCCGGTGGTTGGTTTCCTGGCTGCAGTCGCCTTCGCCGCACGGGCCGGGCTCTTCGCCTTCGCAGCGGATTTCGGCGCCTGGGCCATCACGTTGCTCCCCATATTCATCGGCGGGATGTCGAGCTGAATTTTCTTTCTTGGAGAACAGCGATCATGCCTCCGCAGCACAAAATCCCCTAAAATGCCCAACGTTCAAAGCTGCCGATCGGTTCCGGTTGCATCTGCGGCTGGCGGATGGGCTTGCGGCCGAGCGGCTCGTGGAATTCACCGACAATCCGAAGCACCGGCGCTCGAAGCTCGTGCGGCTGACGCCCAAAGGTGACGCGCGTTACCGCGAGCTCAACGCCCGGCTTCTTTTGATCGCATCCACTATGGGCGTCGCTCTCAGCGAAGCGGATACCTGGCCTATCGGTGGTTTGCCGGCTTGGCCTTGAGGGTGATGTGCCGGACCACGCAACCTTCTCCAAGACCCGCCGCGGACGCTTCCGCGATGCCGATCTGCTGCGCGAATTGTTCGAGACCGTCGTGCGGCGCTGCATGGTGGAAGGCCTGGTCGGCGGTGAAGGTTTTGCGGTCGATGCCAGCATGACACTGATCGCCAACGAGAGATCGAGACGGCCAAGGAACTCAATCCCAAGGCAAGCGAGCCGTGGCCAAGTATCTCGCCACGCTGGACGATGCCGCCTTCGGTGCCGCACGCCAGTCGAGCCCCAAGTTTGCCTCGCCTGTTGATCCCGCCGCCCGCTGGACCGCCTCATGGGGTGAACTGGCAGTCTATGCCTATTGCACCGCAGCCTGCCAGCGCGAAGCTGAACGAATGCCGACTTTCGGGAAAGCGCACGGCCGCTAACGGGCGCGAAGCGGCCATCCATTGTGCGGAAGTAGAGGTCGGCTTCGGGTCAGAATTGCTGGTTTTTGGGAACGTCCGCTTCCGAGCCGCCAGATAGGTCCCGCAAAGTCTCGAACGGGTCACGAAGCGCCGCTTCCGATAGCGACGCTTCGCTGGGTCTATAGTTCGACCTGTTCAGAGATCGCCAATACGTCGTCCACTTCGATCCCGAGATAGCGGACGGTGCTCTCCAGCTTGGCGTGCCCGAGGAGAAGTTAACGGCACGGATGTTGCCCGTCTTCTTTTAAATCTGTGCAGCCTTCGTGCGTCTGATGGAGTGCGTTCCATATCGCTTCGGGTCAAACCCGATACTCAAAACCCATTTACCGACAATCCTTCCGTACTGTCTTGTCGACAAATGCGGCTTCGCTCGCACGCGACTCGGGAAAAGGTAATCTCTCTCAGTGAGGTGGCGACGGGCGATCCAAGCACCGACGGCAGCTCGATCTCGTGCGGCTTGAGAGGAGGCTTCTGACCAACGAAGTGGCCCTGTTCCAGCTAGGCATAGTTCTCTCCCATGCCGCCCTCCGCAGCCGCAGCACTTCCAGCGAGCCAATGGATTGTAACGCGTGATTGTCGATCACCTACAACCATTCAAGCCAAGTGGTTACTAGCGGGCGTTGCCACGCAAGCGGCGCACTCGCGCCAGTTCAAGACGTCCACTGCTATGCGCCGGAGTGTCCGCGTTGGTCCGCCACCCGACATTCCATGCGTAGCTGGCGCCGCCCAGGGGACGACGCCAGCAGGAGTCAGTTCTTGACCGTATCTTCCAGAAAGAAGCGGCCAAGTGGGTTCTGGTCGAAGTTCTGGATGTTTTTGCGCGAAACGTTGATGTAGGGGCTATAGTAGAGATCGATCCAGTGGACGTCCTCCTTGGCCATCTTCTGGATGTCGATATACATTTGTTCACGCTTGGCCGGGTCCATCTCGACGCGGGCGGCAGCCACCAGTTCCTTTACTGTCTCGTTGTTGTAGCGGGTCATGTAGTTCATGTTTGCGTCGTGCCCGACCACAAAGGTGGTCTTCTGATCCGGGTCCAGAATGTCGTTTGTCCAATAGTTGACGCCAACATCGTAGTCACCGGCCACCAGCATGTCCCACTCCTGGCTGGGGTCGACTTTCTGGATATTGACAGTGACGCCTGCGCTTGCGAGCTGCTGTTGCAACAGCACGGCGGTCTGTTCGACGATTTCGTCACCGGCGCGAACGACATAGTTCAGGGAAAGGTCCGAGGCGCCGGCCTCTGCCAACATCTGCTTGGCCTTTTCCGGATTGTAGGGCCGCTGCAGATTGTCCGCGTAGTGGTATAGCGCGCCCTTCGGGATGAAGGAGTTGGCGACCTCGCCGAGGCCGAAGGTCACGGTATCGACGACGGCTTGCTTGTCGATGGCCATGTCGAGCGCCTGCCGCACCTCCTTCTTGCCCAGCGCGCCCTTCTCGTGATTGATGAGCAGATGGTCCTCGCGGGTCGACGGATCGGCGTGGACGACGAGGTTCGGGTCCTTTTTCAGTTCCTCGACGCGCGAAAACGGCACAAAGATGGCGGCGTCGAGCTGGCCTGCCTGCACGTTGAGCATGCGCGTGTTGTCGTCGGGCACGGAAATCCACTCGACCCCGTCGAGCTGGACGCGGTCCGCCTCCCAAAAGTTGGGGTTCTTTTCGAGGATGACGCGGTCGCCGCGCCGCCATTCCTTGAGCGTGAACGCGCCCGAGGCGATCGGGTTTTCCGCATAGGCCTCGGCGCCGAGCGCCTCCATCCCGGCTTTAGAGAGAACGGAGGCGCCGGGCATGGCAAGCGTCGACAGGAACGGCGCCGACGGCGTCTTCAGCTTAACGACAAGGGTGCGGTCGTCCGTCGCTTCGGCCTTGTCGATCACCTTATAGGAGTCGCTCCACAGCGATCCGGGATCGTCGCGGATGCGCAGCAGACTGAAGGCCGCGTCCTGCGCCGTCAGCGGCGATCCGTCCGAGAATTTGGCGTCGCGGATCTTCAGCGTATAGGTCAGCCCGTCCTCCGACACCGTCCAGCTTTCGGCGAGCCCCGGCTCCAGTTTGGCGCCACCCTTGTCGACGCGGATGAGCACGTCGTAGACGTTCGAAAAGACCCAGAAATCGATGTTCTGTGCGGTCTTGATCGGATCGAACGTGGTGGAGTCCTCGCGCCGGCCGATGGTGAGCACGCCGGCCGCCTCGGCGAGGCCGGCGCCGAGCGACGCACTGGCCATGACGGTGACCAGACCGATCTTCATCCATTTCTTCAACATGAGTGTTCCCTTTCTTGTTTACCAGTTGAATGCTGTTGACGGTTGTGCCGAGGCGCGTTCGGGCACCGAAAGCCGCGACGCAGACGGCTCGGCGCGCAGCGGCTTGTCCGGGTCGATGTCCGGAATGGCGCGGATCAATGCGGCGGTGTAGGCATGCCGCGGCTGCGCGAAGACGGCGGCGCAGGGACCTTCCTCGACGATCTCGCCGCGATACATCACCACCACGCGCTCGCACAGATTGCGCACGAGAGCGAGATCGTGGGCGATAAAGAGCAGCGTCAGTGACATTTTGCGGGTAAGCGCTCGGAACAGGTCGATGATTTGAGCCTGGATGGTAACGTCGAGCGCGGCGACGCATTCGTCGGCGATGATCAAACGTGGTTCGACGGCGAGAGCGCGGGCGATGCCCGCGCGCTGGCACTGGCCGCCGCTCATGCTACGCGGCTTGCGGTCAACGAAATCGCGCCCGAGCCCGACAAGATCGAGCAGCACGCCGACGCGCGCGGCGCTGTTTGCCGATCTTCCATGCACCCGCAGCACCTCGGCGAGCATTTCGCCGATAGTGAGCCGCGGATTCAGCGCGTTGTAGGGATCTTGGAACACCATCGCCGCCTCGCTGCGCAGCTTGCGCAGGGCGGCGGCCCGGCTCTGCGCAAGATCGACGCCGTCGAAGGTGATGTGCCCGGAAGACGACGACGTCAGGCCAAGGATGGCGCGGGCGAGCGTGCTCTTGCCGCTGCCGGATTCGCCGACGATTCCGACGGTCTCGCCGGGCATGATCGTCAGGCTCACGCCGTTGATCGCCGAAACCGTGCGACGGCGCGCGAACAGGCCGCCGCCGCTGGCGAAGCGGACGTGGAGGTTGTTGATCTCCAGCAGCGGCCTTGACCCACCACCTTCAGGCGTCGGGGCTCGCGGCGCGGCGCCTGCGGCGGCGTGCTCGTCCGGCATCGACGGGTGGCTGCGAATCAGCGCCCGCGTATAGGGATGCCGCGGCGCCGAAAGCAGCGCGCGCTTCTCGCCCTGCTCGACCAGCCTGCCCTCGCGCATCACTGCGATGCGGTCGCAGGTCTGCGCGACGACGCCGAGGTCGTGGCTGATCAGGATGATGGAGAGGCCGCGGCGGTCGCGGATGTCGAGCAGAAGCCGCAGAATCTGCGCCTGGATGGTTACGTCGAGCGCGGTGGTCGGCTCGTCGGCGACGAGGATCTTCGGATTGCTCGACAGTGCCACGCCGATCATCGCCCGCTGGCGCATGCCGCCGGAGAATTCGTGCGGATAGCCGTCGTACTGGCGGCGGGGGTCGGGGAAGCCGACCTGCTCTAGGATGTCCACCGCCGCCGCGCGAACCTCGCGCGGGCCAAGACCCTGGTGGTAGCGGATGCCTTCGGCGATCTGCTCGCCGACACGCATGACCGGATCGAGATGGCTGGTCGGATTCTGGAAGATCATGCCGATGGCGCCGCCGCGCACCTTCAGCATGGTTGGTTCGTCGGCGGTAACCAGGTCGCGGCCCTCGAGGAAGACGGCGCCGCCGCTGATGCTGAGCTTTGGCGACGGCAGCAGGCGCACCAGCGCGCGGCAGAACAGACTTTTGCCCGAGCCGCTCTCGCCGACTAGGCCGAGGATCTCGCCGGCGGCAAGGTCGAGCGAGACACGGTCGAGAAGTGTCCGGCCGCCGGCGCCGTCATCGGCGGCGACGCTCAGATCCCGGGCGCTGAGCAGCGGCGCGCTCATCCATTCACGCTCATGAGATCGGCCAGTGCGTCGCCCATGAGGCTGAAGCCGAAGGCGAGCAGCACGATGGACAGGCCGGGAAACAAAGTGATCCACCAGGCGGTGGTGATGAAGGACTGGCCCTCGGCGACCATGATGCCCCATTCGGCAAGCGGCGGTTGCACGCCGAGTCCGAGATAGCTGATCGCCGCGCCGTTGAGCAGCACGAGCACGGCGTCGGACATAACGAAGACGAACGAGCCGGCAACGGCGTTCGGGAGCAGATGCCGGAACATGATGCGCATGCGTCCAAAGCCGAGGCTGGCGGCAGCGGCGGCATAGTCGCTGTTCTTGATCACCAGGATCTGCGCCCGGATCAGCCGCGCATAAGAGACCCAGCCGACCAGCGCCATGGCTATGTAGAAGCTGCCGAGGCCGGGTCCCAGGATGGCAATGATCGACAGCATCAGGACGAGGAAGGGAAAAGCAAGGACAACGTCGACGACACGCATGAACAGCACGTCGATGATGCCGCCGAAGAAGCCAGCGATGGTGCCGAGCGTCGTACCGATGATGAAGGGAAAGACGACGCCGATCACGGCGATCTGCAGGTCGATGCGTGCGCCCCAGATGACCCGGGAGAGAACATCGCGGCCGAAATTGTCGGTGCCGAACGGGTGGAGCAGCGACGGAGCCTGCAGGCGCACCGCGGCATCCTGGAAGATTGGGTCGGAGGGCGCGATCATCGGCGCGAACACCGCCAGCAGGACGAACAGGCCGAGCACGGCCGCACCCGCCGAGAGGGTCGCGCGGCCGCCGATCAGCCTGCGAAGGGAGAAAGGACGCGACAGCGTCGGCAACCTCATCACAGCGTCACCCTCGGATCGACCGTTACGGTGACGATGTCGGCGGCGAAGTTCACCAGGACCGTGGCGCAGGCAAACACCATCGCCACGCCCTGCACGACCATGTAGTCCCGCGAAAAGATCGCCCGTACCAGCAACTGCCCCATGCCCGGGAGCGCGAACACGCTCTCCACCACGACGGTACCGCCGATGAGCCAGCCGATGTTGACGGCCAGCAGATTGACCGTCGGCACCACCGAATTGGGCAGCACATGCCGCCAGAACACGATGCTCTCCGGCATGCCGCGCGCCCTCGCCGCCGTGGCCACGTCGGATTCCAAGGCCTGCACCATCGCCGCCCGCAGGCTGCGGGTCAGGACCGCCGAGAGCGACAGGGCGACCGTGAGGCTGGGCAGGGCGAGATGATAGAGCTTGTCGCCCAGGCTGTCGCCGTACCCCGACACGGGAAAGATGCCTAACCGCACGCTGAACAGGATGATCAGCATCAGACCCAGCCAGAACGGGGGAAAGCCGATGCCGAGCGTGGAAACGATGCGCACCGCGTGGTCGGGCGTTCGGGCCCGATTGCGCGCGGCAATGGCCGACAGCGGCATCGCGATCAAGATCGACAGCACCACGCTTGACAGGACCAGCGCCAGGGTCGGCTCCAGCCGCGTCGCGATCAGCTTGAGCACGTCGATCTTGTAGAGGATCGACTTTCCCATCTCGCCCTGGCCGAGATTGCCGATGAAATAGAAATACTGCACCCAGAGCGGCTCATCGAGTCCGTATTGCGCGCGGATGTTGGCAATCGCGGTGGGCGTCGCGCGCGTGCCGAGGAGAACGCGGGCGGGATCCCCAGGAATCAGGCGGACAAGCACGAAGGTGATGGCACTGATGCCGAACAGCACCGGCAGGAACTGCAGGGGGCGGTAGAGGACGAATCTATAGCGATGCATGGCTGCTCGTGCCTCTTGTCGGCCAGTCGAGCAGCGGTTTCGGCTGCATCAACCGGCCCCGTGCCTCGACAGGAAGTCGATTAGGATCGGATAATACACCGCCGGGTTCTCGTAGAAAGGCATATGGCTGGCGTTCGAGATTATCCGGAGTTCGGCATCGCGAAGGGCGAGCTTGATGCGCAGCCCGCACGCCGGCGTCAGCTCGTCATGCTCGCCATGCGTGATCAGCACCGGGACGGTGATCTTCGGCAAGTCCGGTACCCGGTTCCAGTCCTTGAGGTTGCCGACATAAAGGAATTCGTTGGGCCCTTGCATCGTCATGTAGGGACCCGTGTTCCAGTCGTCGAGCGACCGGCGCACTGGTGCCGGCCATTCGGAAAGCCGGCAGACATGGCGGTAGTTGAGGATGGTCACGGCCGCCGCATATTCGGGGTGGTCAAAGGTACCCTGTGCCTCGTGCTTCTGCATCATCGCCACCGTCTCCGGCCCGAGCGCCGCGCGCAGCCGCTCCAGCTCGACGATCAGATGCGGCATGTCGGCGACGGTGTCCTCAAGGATCAGCGTATGCAGGTTCTCCTGATAGGCTAGCGCATAGTCGATGGCGAGCCAGCCGCCCCAGGAATGGCCGAGCAGGTGCACCTTGCCGAGCCCCAGCGCCTTTCGCACCGTCTCCGTCTCCTCGACATAGCGGCCGATGGTCCACAGCGCGGGATCATCGGGCCGGTCGGACGCACCGGTGCCGAGCTGGTCGAAGGCCACCACACGATAGCCCTGGTCGACCAGGCAGGAATGCGCTTCGCGCAGATAGTCGCAGGGCAGGCCTGGCCCGCCGTTCAGGCAGAACACGGTCTCGCTGCCGCTGCCGAAGCTGTAGGCGACGACCCGGTAGCCGTCGACGGTCATCTCGATGCGGTCGTCCGGCGTCATCTCGCGCCACATACCTGCCACCCCAGCTCTGCCTAACATTCGAGCACGGCTCAATTTTAGCGCAATACCGGGTCCCCGAAAGCTATAAGAAGTGATAGGTTCGATGGCGTTCCGATCGCTGGGGTGGACATGCTGGACGAAATTCTGCCTTTGCGTCGGCGCTTCACAAGGCAGGAAACCTTGGACGGCCGCATCGATGAGATCTATGCGGGGGTTCGGGCGTTCGGCTTCGACGGCCTGATTTACGATTACACGCCGGTGCCTTTCGATCTCGACGGCAGCATCATGATCCCATCGCTACTGAAGCTGCGCAACATGGCCGACGACATGCACGACTACTGGTGTGCGCGCGGCTACTTCCGTATTGATCCAGTTCAGATCTTGGCGACGCGAACCACCACGCCGTTCTTCTGGAGCTACGATGCCGCAGCGGAAACTCGCATCAGGGGCTTTCTGACTGAGGAGACCGCGCCCGTCGCCCGGTACCTACGCGAGCGGGAGGTTTCGAGCGGCGTTACAGTGCCGATCCACATGCCGCGCGGCGACTATGCCACGGTGACCGCCGTGCGCTTCGGCGGCCGCGCCAAGGAGGAGAACGACACGCTGCGGCATATTGCCGATTTCAGCCTGCTGGCCCACGTCTTCCACGAGGCCGCATTCGCGTTGTTCGACGATGGCGTGCGCTCGGCCGGCGCAGCGCGGCTGACTGAGCGTGAACGCGAATGCCTGCGCTATTCGGCGCAGGGGCTGTCGGCCAAGGAAATCTCGCGCATCATCGACCGCGCGGTGCCGACCGTGGTGCTGCACCTCAACAGCGCCGCAAGGAAGCTAAATGCCAGGAACCGCACTCAGGCAGTGGTGCGGGCGGCACACTACCGGCTGCTGGAACACTGAACCCGCCCCGCGACCCTATAAGTTCTGATAGCTGCCGGCGGCCCTGCCGTCGCGCTAGAGTCGGGCCGGCAAGCGACGGAGGCGCAGGACGGAGGCGCAGGGTGACGGCGACAATATCGACAGAGGCCTATGCGCCGTTCGGCGCCTTTCGCACCTGGTACCGTATCACCGGTTCGCTGGACTCGCCCCGGCTGCCGCTCGTGGTGGCGCATGGCGGGCCTGGCTGCACCCATGACTATGTCGATTCCTTCAAGGAGATCGCTGCGCTCGACGGCCGTGCCGTCATCCACTACGACCAGGTCGGCAACGGCAATTCCACCCGGCTGCCGGACAACGGCCCGGAGTTCTGGACGGTGTCGCTGTTCCTCGAAGAACTCGACAATCTGCTTGACCATCTCGGCATTCGTGAGCGCTACGCGCTGCTCGGCCAGTCCTGGGGCGGCATGCTCGGCGCCGAGCATGCGGTGCGCAGGCCGCCTGGTCTCAAGGCTCTGGTGATCGCCAACTCGCCGGCCAGCATGAGGACGTGGGTAGCGGAGGCGAACCGGCTGCGCCGAAGCCTGCCGCAGGATGTGCAGGACACGCTGCAGCGGCACGAGGGGGCCGGCACGATCACCGATCCGGACTACATCGCCGCCTCGCGAGTCTTCTACGACCGGCATGTCTGCAGCGTGGTGCCGTGGCCGCCGGAGGTGGCGCGGACCTTTGCGCTGATGGATGAGGATAACACGGTCTACCGCAACATGAACGGCCCGACCGAGTTCCACGTCATTGGCACACTCAAGGACTGGACCATCGAGGACCGGCTGCCGCTGATCGCGGCGCCGACCCTGCTGATCTCCGGCCGCCACGACGAGGCGACGCCGGAGGTCGTTCGTCCCTACGCCGAGCGCGTGCAGGGATGTCGCGCGGTGGTATTCGAGAACTCGAGCCACATGCCGCATGTCGAGGAGAAGGATCTCTGTATGGCAGTGGTGTCGGGGTTCCTGTGCGAGGTGGAAGATTAGTCGTCGTCACGGACGATCGAAACCCCGCTCAGGCTGCTGGATGGGATCGCAGATGGAGTCATCCATATGATGGCTCTCTTTCAAGAGGGCCGCGCTTACTGGGCGGCCAGCCCGCGCGTATTTCTAGGCACATGACTCGATGGTAGCCAGATTTTCGAGCTCGAGCTAGCGAGCCATGCTGCCTCTCCGCGCATGCTGCTCACCGCCTATCATCGACCTTCGTCCTGCGGATGGGAATGGTCTGCATCGGGTGGGTGCGGAAGTTCCCACAACCACCGTCTACAGCAGGTTTGCGCCAGAAGCGGACAATCGAGTGCGATTTATGAAATGACCGCAATCGGCCGAGAACGGACGGGCAGCTTACGGGATGATGTTGTTGAGAAGCGGCCGTTCCGTCGTCGACCTCAAGTAAGCCATTCCGGGTTGGCCGTGCCAGTTCCAGAAGCGGTCATTCACAGACTCGAGGTGATGGCGGCTACGCGCCTCTTGCCTGCCTATCGTCCGGAGCGCGCAGCTTCCCCAGGCCCTCCCATTTCGACAATCTAGTTGACGGGAAAGCAGCGAGAGATCGGGATCATGCTTAGCCATGATGCTAACTATCGCGCGATCTATCGGCGGCGCAAGAGAAAACTTCGTCAAGTTGCTAAGTTTTCTCTACCTAAGCTCGTCGAGCAGAGTAGGACCGCACAGGGGTTAGTGGTTCGACGTCGCTGCGGGCGAACATAGTAGAACGGGGTCGCAAGATCATTATCAAAAGATCTGACGTCATCGAGCTTTCCTGAAAGGCAAAGGTCGCTTGGACGTGGGTGCGAAATTGGCATTTTCCAGTGTCGCTCGCGATGCCGTCCGCACAGGTCCAACATTATTTTTCGTTCTTGAAGATCGATCTGATCATCGACAGCGGTCCGGTGAAACTCATCAAAAGCGTCGCCATTCCCGGCTGCGGCCGGTGAAGCGCCGCGCCCTGGACATATTCTCGACGGAAAAACGCCTCGAAGCGCCGGGAACCGACCGATTGGGAACAATCTTACCTGTTTCAAGGTTGGGGATGCGCAAGGGACTGCTCTACGGGATCATTGTCCAGATGAAACGCCATTTTCGGATTGTTGTGGGTGCCGCGGTCGGCCTCACATTGACACCTGCTCCGCTTCCCGCACTTTCGCGCGGCGCCCAGCCGCTCGCCGCACCCCTCATTCTGGCCCAAGCCCAGTTGCCCGAAGAGGAAGAGCTGCTACGCAGGAAGAAGAGAAAGGGGGCCAAACGCGACGAGCAGCGGACTCCGCGGGCAGAAAGGCCGGCGCAGCGCGAGCGGGCCGAGCGGCCTGCGGCGCGGGAGCGCGAAGCCGTCAAACGGCGTGCCGCCGAACCCGAGCCCGCGATCACCGAGGAACGCCAGAAGAGGCGCAAGGACCGCGAGGCCGTCAAACGGCGTGCCGCCGGACCCGACGCGCCCACGATCGCCGAGGAACGCCAGAAGAGGCGCAAGGACCGCGAGGCCGTCAAACGGCGTGCCGCCGAACCCGACGCGCCCGCGATCGCCGAGGAACGCCAGAAGAGGCGCAAGGACCGCGAGGCCGCCAGACAGCGCGCCGCCGAACCCGAGCCCGCGATCACAGAGGAACGTCAGAAGAAGCGCAAGGAGCGCGAAGCCGTCAAACGGCGTGCCGCCGAACCCGAGCCCGCGATCACCGAGGAGCGCGTGAAGCGGCGCAAGGAGCGCGAGGCCGCCAGACAGCGTGCCGCCGAACCCGAGCCCGCGATCACCGAGGAACGCCTGAAGCGGCGCAAGGAGCGCGAAGCGGCGATGCGTCGTCCCGAAAACGCCGCTAGGCTCTTCGACAGCGCCAAGGAAAAGCCGGTGAGGCGCAAGCCGGGCGGCGCCGGGCCGGACCAGCCCGCTGCTCGGGCCAGGGCCGAGCGGCTGCCCGAAAGCGACGCCGCGGCGCAGGCGCGAGCCTCGACAGATCCAGTGCAAATCGGCTCCGTCATCTCCGAGGAAGGCCGCCGCATCGAACGCCCGCGCAGGGAGCGTCCCGAGGTTCCGGAGGGCGCGGAACTTGTGCGCGAGGTCAACAACCGCTTCATTTTCCGGACCAACAATACCTATTTCATCGAGCGGCCCCGCGAGGAGCGCTTCATCATCGACGCGCGCGAGGTCTACTACGAGGAACTGCCGCGCAGCCGGCAGCGCGAGGTTGTGGTCCGTCCCGACGGGACGCGGATCGTCACGATCCGCAACCGCTGGGGAGACGTCGTCCGCCGCGTGAAGATCCTGCCCGACGATCGCGAGATCGTCCTCGTCTATGTCGAAGACGACTATTACGACGAGGTGCTGGAATGGCGCGATCCCGGCCTCGACCTACCGCCGCTCGACCTCGACATTCCGGTTCGCGACTACATACTGGACGCGGAATGGGTTGAGGACCCCGAGGACTACTATACGTTCCTCGACCAGCCGCCGGTCGAGCAAGTGGAGCGCACCTACTCGCTTGACGAGGTCCGGCGTTCGGCGCGCATCCGCGACAAGGTCAGGCGCATCGATCTCGACATCATCAATTTCGAGTTCGGCTCGGCCCAGATCCCGGAGAGCGAGATCGGCAAGCTCGAAGGCGTCGCCGAGGCCATGCAGCGCCTGCTCAAGGAGAACCCGGGCGAGACCTTCCTGATCGAGGGCCACACCGATGCGGTCGGGGCGGAGGTGGCGAACCTGGCGCTGTCGGACCAGCGGGCCGAAGCGGTGGCGACCGCGCTGACCAACGTCTTCGACATCGCGCCCGAGAATATGGAGACGCAGGGCTATGGCGAGCAGTATTTGAAGGTTGAAACCCAGGAGCCCGAACGCGAGAACCGGCGCGTCGCGATCCGCCGCATTACGCCACTGGTCGCACCCGTGGCGAGCTCCGAATAGGCCTCATCCTTGTTTTAAGCCTGCCGGGAAGCTAGCGCCAGGCTCACCATTGCAACGTCGAGCGGGCCAAATAGACGACACGCATCTAGTCCGGTCACCGGATTAATTGACGCCAAGGAAATGGGCGGCGCTCGAGCGTATTAGAGCTGGCGAAGACCTTGCCGGGCGGGCCGATCTCGTGGATGCGGCCTTCATGTATGAAGACGGCGCGGCTCGCGAAACGCATTGCATTGGGTGACCAGCGTTATGCCGTCGGCGGCAAGTTCCCGGGACGAGGGCGAGCACCTCGGCAACCAATTCAGGGTCAAGGTGATCTGGTCAATGGCGCCCCGGCTAGCAGTGATGAACTTCACGACCGGAAAGGGATCATGGTTCGGATCGTGAGCCGATTTGCAAGCAAGGCTGGGGCGACAAGATAAAGGACCACAGCGATCATCACGACGCCAGAGAACCCTACATGCATTGCAAGCAGCGTGGCGAGAATCGCGCTCAGCACGGACGCACAGCCGTTGATTCCCCACGCCCAGGGAATGAATGTCTCCGAACGCGCGCCGACATACCCGAGGCCGAGGGGAAACGGCATGCCCATAAAAAGAGCGAGAGGCGCTATGAGAAGGAGCGCGATCGCGATCTTCGCGGCGTCCGGGAACGCCAGCAGCGTTTCGAATACTGAGGGCAGCGCGAGAAGGTAGGTGGCAGCCAGGACCGCGATAACCCCGACAGCGAGGGCAATGCCGCGCACCGCCGACCCGCGCCCAACCGCCGCGGCCCAGCGTGCGGCAACGGCGCTACCGAGACCGGCGAATGCGAGGAAGCCCGCAAGCACGACTGCGACAGCGTAGAACGGATGACCGAGGAACAGCACAAAGCGCTGGATGAAGGCGATTTCGATGAAGAGGAAGGCTAGCCCCAAGGCAAGGAAGTAGAGCCCGAAGCGCAGCCGGTGCAAAGCTTTCCCGAGCGCGTCTCTGCGAACCCATAGCGGCAGGAGGATCAGGACGGCGCTGAGGATGGCAGCCTGGACCAGAGTCGTCACGAGGATCAGGTAGCTCCAGTCGAGCATCGCTGCCCCGCCCTGGGTGCGAAGGGCTAGGAGTTCGGGCAGGGCGCGCCAGCGGAAGAAGTCGAAGAAATAGGGCCGATTGTCAGTGGCCGGTGCGATGGCGAACTTGTAGCGCTCGATGAAGTCGGCGCGCTCAGGGCCGAGGAGCGCGAGGGCTCCCTCGTAGAGATATTCCTGATCGAGCTGGTTGAAGTGGTTCACGTCGCTCGCGGAGATGCCTGGCACCCAAGAGATGTCGAAGAAGTTCTCGGCCGCGAAGCTGCGAATGGCCGCAATGTCCTCGCCTTTGAACGGCGACTTGGCGACGAGCAAAGTTGCAGTATTCCAGCTCCGGATCAGCGCCAGGTGCCGGTCCGGCTCGGCCACGCCTTCCGCCTCGAGCGCTGCTATGGCGGTGGCGAACAGCTTAAGGCTATCACGCGGCGGCACTCGCAGCCATCGTGTGATAGCGACGACACCATCTGGTCCGAGAATCGCGAGGTAATCCCGCATTGCCTCCACGGTATAGGTGTAATTTTCATGCAAGCTCTGCACGCCGGCCGCGGCCGCGCTGAAGGAATCGAGGAGCGGCATCTGGATCAGGTCGTAGCGCTCGCCAGCAGTCGCAGCGAAGGCGCGCGCCTCGGCCAAATGCAAGCGCAGGTTCGGTCGGCTGAAGATACCGCCAGCGAAGTCGGCGAAGCGATTCCGAGCCAAGTCGATCATTTGCGGGTTGACCTCTACCGCATTCACGGTATCGGCCCCGGCGCGCAGCGCCAGCAGCACCTGCTCGCCGCCCCCGGCGCCGAGGATTAGCACCCGCGGCCGCTCGAGGATGCGGTACGGCAGCGCCGCCGTTGTCCGATCGAGATAGGCGACCTTCGCCGGATCGCCTCCATAGGCGGTGATCGCCGCAATACTGTCGCCATCGGTGAAGACGGCGAGTTGCGCAGGCGGCTCTTGGGTATTGGCAAGGCTGAGGCCAGGCGCGTAACGGAAGGGGACGGTCGGACTCTCGACAACCGTCAGCAACCCGAGCGGGCTCGACCGCTCCTCGATCACCCGTGCGTTCGGAACCTCCAGGGCTATGCGGAGGCCCTTATACTGCGACATATGCGGCTCGGGGGCCACCCAGGACGGCGGTAGCGATATTGCAACGAACGCCGCTGCCAGCCCAAGGCCGCCCGCTGCGAGCCACCGATGGCGGACCATGCCGAACGCGGCAAAGCCAGCCGCCGCGAATGCCAGTGCTGCAACGAAACGCAGCGCCGTAGATGGAAAGACCAGGAACAGGAGCCCGACGATACCCAGCGCACCGATCCCTGCGCCGGCCAAGTCGAAGGCGTAGACGCGTCCGATCTGTCCGGGATGGCGGCAGAAAGCAAGGCCGACGCAGGTCGCGCCAAAGAAGAACGGCAGGATCAGAAGCGCATAGCTGGCCGCGAGCCAACCGAGCTGTCGCGGATCCCAGATGATCTCGAGCGCGTTGAACGGCAGACGTTCGGCGATGGCGAAGCTGGCGACCGCGGTCATGCCGAACAGCGTTGCCGACGCCGCGAAAGCAGCCGGGTACCGCTCCACTAGCCAGCGCTGGGCAAGCGCAATGAACGTACCGCTCGCGCCGAAGCCCAAGAGCGCGATGCTGATGATCATGTAGGCAAAATGGTGCCATTGAACGATCGAAAACAATCGCATCAGCAGCAATTCGTAACCGAGAACCGCTGCCGAAACGAGACCGACTGGTAGCATGCGGCCCGCTCTCACCGGGAGGGACCTCCCCGCAGCGGAACGAAGCTCACCGGCAGCAGCTGCCGGGTCGTGATGCCTCCGTCTCGTCGCTTCTCGACGAGCATGAGAAACTGGGTTGCAAAGGGGCCTCCCACGGGGATGACCATCCGACCTCCTTCAGCGAGCTGCTCGACAAGCGGCGGCGGGATATGGCTGGCAGCCGCGGTCACGACGATGCCGTCGAAGGGCGCGTGCTCAGGCCAGCCGTAGTAGCCGTCGTCCACCTTCACCTCGACGTTGTCGAAGCGGGGCACCGCAAGTCGTGCCGCTGCCCTCTTGCCCAGTTCCGGGATAATTTCGATCGAGTAAACCTTGGCGGCGAGCGGCGACAGGACGGCTGCCTGATAGCCCGAGCCGGTGCCGATCTCGAGGACGGTGTCGCCAGGCCGGACATTGATCAGGTCGGTCATAAGCGCGACGATAAAGGGCTGCGAGATCGTCTGACCGTGCCCGATCGGCAGGGGCCGGTCATGATAGGCCGCGCCGCGCTGCGCCTCGGGTACGAAACGGTCGCGCGGCACCGTGCCCATCGTCTTGAGCACCGCCGGATCGATACCGTGTGCCCCGGAGCGGGCGTGTCCCTTTATCGTCTCGATCATGGCCGCACGCTCGGCTGCGCGGTCCTGGGCGGGCGCCGATGTCGAAACGAAGGCGGCGACACTCGCGAGAAACGCGGCCAGCAACGCTCGGCACTGGGCTAGAGCACTCATGAACCTCTCCTGGCCCACGACGTCGAGAACAAAGGCGGCGGCCTTTTGAAGCAAACGCCGCTCCGATCTCACACCAAACATGTCGCGGCACCAGGTCCGGATCAACCCCGTTGGAGGTTGGTGGTGCGTCAGAAGGCGTCTTCCGCCTCAGGCGGCGACCGCAAATGGGACGGCAAGCAGCCTGACCGCATTACGCATCCTTCACGGGTACCAAGGACCTCGCGGTTACCTGCTGCAAGTCCACTATCCATTTTATTGCAGCCCCTCCGACGAAACGACAAGAAGGTCCGGAGCGGGTCAGACCGAGACATTCGCGCTTCACCAAGGTTTGATTCCAGGACCGGTCGGTCGCCGGGGCGTGACTGCGAAATGGTACACAGCTCGTGGCACACTAAACTACTGAAATTGTTGAGTGCGAAAGCTGTGAACTAAATCCGGTCAGTTGACAGGTTCGGTGAATAACCGCCCAAAGAGAGCGGCGAGGCCATTGTGGCCAAGGCGGTAAGTTCACAGCTTTGCGCGGAAACCCCGCGGAACGTGGGCATTCTTGCGGCTGCGCTGAGGTCGGAGAACGTTTTGCGCGGTGGCGCTGGTGGAGGGGAGGGAACTGCAATCCAACATTCTCCGTGCGCCGGCAAAACCGGCGGGCGGTAGCACTTCCACTCGGTGCGCCAGCACACCGCATCGCCGACACCATCGCTCTTGGAGCGAATTTCTTCATCCCCCTGCCAGCCGTGGCGCGCGGATCATTTCGGCTTCGCCGGAGAGCGTGGTGACCCACGCCGTCAGCTAACCACTTCTCGCGACGCGATAGAGGGGCAAAGAAAGCTTTGCGACAGAGCCCGTTTGGGTCCCAAGCGACACACACCGTGGCCAGCAACGGTAAGACTGTGATACCATTGCACAAGTTGCGTCGCCGCCGGCAGACTGCCGTTCCCGCGAAGCCGGACAAGCGCAAGTGCTCAGTGTCGTAAGTCTCAACCCGTTGAACAAGTAGCTGCGGATTATGGAACTTGTCTTCGCCCTTGGCCTGATCGCCTTCAAGGTCGCGTTGCTGATTGCGATCCTGCTGCTGCTGCCCTTGCCGCTGACGTGGCTCGAACGCAAGATCGCCGGGCACATCCAGCAGCGGATGGGGCCGATGCGCGTGGGGTGGCACGGGCTGCTGCAGCCGGTGGCGGACGGCATCAAGCTCTTGACCAAAGAGGACCACATCCCGGCCGAAGCCGACCGCTTCCTGTTCAAACTGGCGCCGATCCTGGCGCTCGCCCCGCCTTTCGTGGTGTTCGTCGCGATCCCCTTCGGCGAAAGCGTCTCGGTCCTCGGCGCCGAGATCACGCTCTACGTCTCCAACTTGAACGTGGCGCTCCTTTTCGTCTTCGCGGTGATCGGGATCGAGGTCTATGGCGTCATCTTCGGCGGCTGGGCCGCGAACAGCAAATACGCGGTCCTGGGCAGCCTCAGGACTTGCGCGCAGATGATCAGCTACGAGATCCCGATGGGGTTCGCGGTCATCGGCGTGGTAATGCTGGCGCAATCCATGAGCCTGCTCGAGATCGTGCGGGCGCAGGCCGATGTCTGGAACATCGTCTACCAACCGGTCGGGTTTTTCGTATTCTTCGTCGCCGGGCTGGCCGAAGCGCAGCGCATTCCATTCGACCTGGCGGAGGCGGAAGGCGATCTGGGGGCCGGGTTCCATACCGAATACAGCGGCATCCGCTTTGCGTTCTTCATGGTCAGCGAATACGCCGTCATGCTGCTGGTGTCGGTCCTGTCGGTCATCCTGTTCTTCGGCGGCTGGAACGGCGTGCTGATTCCGTTGCCGCCGCTCCTCTGGTTCGCGCTCAAGGTCGCGTTCTTTCTCTATGTGTTTATGTGGTTCCGCTTCACCTTCCCGCGCTATCGATACGACCAACTGATGGCGATCGGGTGGAAAGTCTTGCTTCCACTGTCACTGGCGAACATAATAGTAACAGGTGTTGCTTTCCTTTGAGGGCCACTCCAAGCGAGGCGGCGATGTCGCGCGCACTGCACATAAGTGGAACATGGATCGGCTGGGCATTCTTCGCCGATCTAGCGGGCGCCTTGGCGCTGACCTTCGGCTACATGTTCTCCAGATCCGTGACCATGCAGTATCCTGACAAGGAAAAATGGTTGCCCTATTCGCGTTACCGCGGGCATCACTTCCTGACGCGCGACGAAGAGGGCGAGATCAAGTGCGTGGCCTGCGAGCTCTGCGCGCGGATTTGTCCCTGCGACTGTATCGAAGTCATTCCCTACGAGGACGAGAAGGGCAACCGGCATCCAGCAAAATTCGAGATCGACATGGCCCGCTGCCTGTTCTGCGGGCTGTGCGAGGACGCCTGCCCGGCCGACGCGATCGCGCTTGGCCAAGAGTACGAATTCTCGAGTTTTTCCTCGCGTGACCTGGTGGTCGGACGTGACGATCTGCTCGGCAGACCGGGCAAGGCGACGACCGGCGGCGGTGTGGTCGCGGCGCGCCTGAACACCGAACAGGACGTCCTGGTCGAGACGAGTGAGCCGCAGGGATACAACTGGTGGCGGAATATCCGCCGAACGTGAACGCGCGGTAGCCGTCAAGCCGGAGCACAGGAGGCTCAGATGCTTGTCTGCCAAATCTTGAAGACCAAATCTCCCGAGCTCATCTCGGTCACACCAGATCAGACGGTCGTAGAAGTCCTGCGGCTGTTTCGGGACAACAACATCGGATTCGTGGTCGTCAGCCGTTCGCCCGGGGAATGCCTGGGCACGCTGTCGGAGCGGGACTGCTGCTATGCGGTGGCTGAATACGGAATCGAGGCGCCCACAATGCGGGTCGCCGACATCATGAACCGCAGTGTGGTGACCTGTTCGACACAGGATTTGCTGCCCTTTGTGATGTCGCTCATGACCGACCGACGCACGCGCCATGTGTTGGTCATGGACGGCGACGCTTCTGTCGGCGTGGTGAGCATCGGCGACGTGGTCAAGCACCGGCTCGACGAATTGCTCCGTACCGAGCAAGCATTGAGCGATTACATTGCCGGGACCCCTTATCACTGAGGATACAAGCCCGGGGGAGCCGATTAGGGTGAACTGCCCGGAAGCTCGGCAATGCCTCGGCCGCGACTTTCAGGGCGCGCCTCGACTCCGGTGGCGAAGGCAGCGTGCGCCTTTTGAACCTCCACCGGACAAGGGTATTCGCCCCGCCGCATAAGGCTGTTGAGACGCAGGTCTCTATAGTTTTCCGGCACGAACACGAGCCCCCCGGGAAAATGCCTATTGACCTTGAGCTGCGCCCTCAGTTCGCCCTGGGTGGATCGTACGATCACCTGATCGCGATCCGAAAGGCCAAGCTGCGCGGCGTCCCACGCGCTCATCTCAACATATGGGTCATCCGCCACCGTAACTAGGATCTCCGAGCGTTCGGAAAGATATCCATTGTGGAACAGGCAGTTGCCGGTGACCAACATGAGCCGGTCGGCCGCATTCGGGTTAGGAGGAGGGGCGAAGAACTCGCCAGCCGGCGGCGTCGGGTCCGCCGTGGTGAATGCTCCGTCGGCGCCAAGCCCGTCCTGCGTCAGCCCTTGGTAGGCCGGAACCAGCCGGGCAATCTCGCGGAAGATTTCGCCTTGCATCGACGGTTGCATTGCCTGGTTGCGGAGCGCTGCTACGAAGTGCAAGATCGCCAGATTGCCCCGCGCCTCGAAGGCGGGTTCGCGGAACTTGCGGACCGCCTGGATCCGGCCCTCGTTGTTGGTGAAGGTGCCGGATTCCTCTCCATAACCCGCCGCAGGCAGGACGACATCGGCCAGACCCACGGTATCGGTGAGGAAGGTGTCCTGCACGATCAGGAGATCGGTGGCATCAAGCGCCCGCTTCACGAATCCCCGGTCGGGATAGGCCATCAGGGGGTCGCTTCCGGCGATATAAAGCGCGCCTACCCGTCCCTCGTTACAAAGCGCCAGCATGGCGTCGAGATCCGCGCCCGGCTCAGGTGGAATTTCGGCGCCCCACGCCCGTATGAGAACTGTGCGCGCCGCATCATCATTGACCGGGCGCAGCCCCGGCAGCGCCGCCGACAGAACCCCCATGTCCCAGGCGCCCAACTGGTTGGCACGGTCGAAGAGGAACTGCATCGCCAGGTCCTTGCCGAGTATGCGGAGAAGCTGCAACAGGTTTCTGAGTTGCTGCAGCGTCGCGCGCGCTTCGGGTGATCTCAGGAGATCGGCGCTGACAAGAACGGTGACGCCGCGGCCTTCCAGCAGCGCGGCGACCAGACGGTCCGGCCCGTTACTCTCTGCGGTCCCTTCCGGCCCACCGCTTGTCGCGCCCCTGTCGGCAAAAACGTCACGCGGCAAGGCCTGACCAGCCGCCGCCACCAGCCCGGCCACTACCGCGGCAAGGCTCGCTGCCTCACCGCCCGGCCGAACGCGAACGACCACCCGGGCATCGGCGTCCAGACGGGATGGCCGCGCCGAGAGCATGAGCAACCCGGTCTGCCGCCGCCGGGCGCTGTCTCGCAGCAGGTATTCAGTGACTGGGTTCTCGTCAGTCACGTTGCCACCGACGACAAGCACGCAGTCGTTGCCGATCACCTCCTCCAGCGGCGCGCGGGTGTAGAAGCCCGCCACCAACGGGCCGAGCGTCTCGAACGGCGTGGACCAGCGCGACGAGCAGTCGATGTTGTTGGTCCGGAATACCGTCCGCATCAACTTCTGGAACTGGTACAGCACCTCGTTGGGCAGGCGCGGCGAGGCCAGCCCGCCCGCAGCCTTGCTCTCGACGGCCGACAGGCGCCGGCGCAGGTAGTCCCCGGCTTCGTCCCAGGAAACCGGAACCAGTGCGCCGTCACGACGGATCATCGGCCGCTTGATCCGGTCCCGGCTCCCGACGAAGTCGAGGCCGAAGCGCCCCCGAACGCAGAGCGTTTCGCGGTTGACGCCATGCTCCCACTTCGAACGGACCCGCATGAACTCGCCCTTGCGCGCGCCGACGGTGAGCTGGCAGCCGGTGCCGCAGTGCGGGCAGACCGTGTCGGTCTCGACCAGATCCCAGGGCCGTGCCTTGTAGCGATAGGGGAAGCTCATCAGTGCGCCGACCGGGCAGACCTCGACGCAATTGCCGCACTGGTCGCAACTCGCGAGACTGCCCTCGAAGCCGGTGACGGCGGTGTCCATGCCTTTTTCGATGGTGCCCAAGGCGACCGCGCCGACCACGTCCTCGCACATCCGGACGCAGCGCTGGCACTGGATGCAGCGGTTGACGTTCATGATGATGACCGGGCTGAGACGGATGTCCTCGGAGTGGAACACACGTTTGGCATCGCGGAACCGGCTTTCCCGGGGCCCGTATGCCATCACCATGTCCTGAAGCTCGCACTCGCCGCCCTTGTCGCAGATCGGGCAGTCGAGGGGGTGGTTGGCGAGCAGCATGTCGAGCATGGAAGAGCGCGTTTCGTCGATCAGCGGCGTGTTCGTCCGCACTACCATGCCGTCGGTGACCGCGGCGGCGCAGGAAGGCTGCAGCCGCCGCTGCCCTTCGATCTCTACCAGGCACATGCGGCAGGAGGCCAGCGCCGGCAGCCGCTTGAGATAGCAGAAGGTCGGGATTTCGATGCCCAAACGCTCGGCGGCCTGCAGCACCGTAGAGCCTGCCTCCACTTCCAGCGTTTGTTCATCGATCGTGACGCTAACCATGACTTCTTGCGGCCTTCTCCCTGCGCGCTCCTTAGTGAAACGAGCACCTCCGCTCCTCGATATGGGCGACGAATTCATGCTCGAAATGCGCCAGTGCCGCCCGCAGCCCCATAGCCGCGCCGTCGCCAAGAGCGCAGAACGTGTTGCCGAAAATGCCCTTGCAGAGCGCCTCCAGCTGTTCCAAATCGTCCGGCGCGCCCTGTCCCGCCTCGACCCGGCGCAGCACTTTCACCACCCAGTTCAGCCCTTCGCGGCAAGGCGTGCATTTGCCGCAGGACTCGTGATGGAAGAACTCGATGATCCGGGTGGCGACCTTGACCATGCAGGTCGAGTCGTCGATCACGATCACCCCGGCCGAGCCAAGCATCGAGCCGGCCGCAGCCAGCGAGTCGAAGTCCATCCCGACATCCAGCCCGCGCTCCGGGATCAGCGGCGCCGAGACCCCACCGGGGATCACCGCCTTGATCCTGCGCCCCGGTGGCGGCCCGCCGGCGCGGTCCTCGACCAGTTCACGCAGCGATATGCCCATCGGCAGTTCGAAAAGGCCCGGTTGCCGCACCTGCCCGCTAAGGCAATAAAGCTTCGGACCGGGGCTCTTGTCGGGGCCGATGCCACGAAACCAGTCCGGCCCCCGCGCCACGATATGCGGCACGCAGACCAGCGTCTCGACATTGTTGATCACGGTCGGGCTGGCGTAGAGCCCCGCGACCGCCGGAAATGGCGGTTTCAGACGGGGCTGCGCCCGCTTGCCTTCGAGCGAGTCGAGCATCGCGGTCTCCTCGCCGCAGATATAGGCGCCGGCGCCGCAATGGATGTGCATGATGAAATTAAAATCCGAGCCCAGAATCCGCTTTCCCAGATAGCCCTTCGCATGGGCCTCGCCGATCGCCTGTTCCAGCCGCCGGATCGCCAGCACGTACTCCCCGCGGATGTAGAGATAGGCGGTGTCCGCCCCGATCGCGTAAGCGCTGATCGCCATGCCCTCGATCAGCTGGTGCGGATCACGCTCCATGATGATCCGGTCCTTGAAGGTGCCCGGCTCGCCCTCATCGGCGTTGCAGCACAGGTATTTCGGCTTGTCGGCCCGTTTCGGCACGAAGCTCCATTTCAACCCGGTCGGGAATCCGGCTCCGCCGCGACCGCGCAGGTTCGATTGCTTGACGAGGTCAATGATCTCGTCGGGCGTGTACTGGCGCAGCGCCTTCGCCAGCGCCTGGTAGCCGCCGCCGGCCTCATAGCTCGAAAGCAGATGGCCATCCGGCACGTCCATGTTTCTGAGAAGGACCGGTTCAAACATGGCGGCTACTCTCCCGGCGGTTCTGCGGCGGCGAGTTCGGCGCCGGTCGCTTGCCCCGCCGCCGCGCGCAGCCTGTCCACGAGCGCGTCGATCCGCGCGATGTCGAGGTCGCCGTGATAGTCGTCGCCGACCTGCATCACCGGGGCCATCTCGCAAGCGCCGAGGCATTCGACGGTCGAAAGCGTGAACAGCCCGTCCGGGGTCGTGCCGCCCTTTTCGATCCCCAGCACCGTCTCCAGATGCCTCAGCAGGTCGTCGGATCGGCGCAGCATGCAGGAGAGGTTGTCGCAGAGTTGCAGGTGGAACAGACCTACCGGCTCGGTATGGAAGAGGGTGTAGAAGGTCGCCAATTCGTAGACCCAGACCCGCTCGACACCGAGGATGTCGGCGACCTCTTCCAACACCGGGCCGGGCAGATGGCCATGTTCCTTTTGCGCGATCAGAAGCGCGGGCATGATCGCCGAGCGCTGGTCGGGATACCGCGCCGCCGCCGCCTCGATCTGTTCGCGCATGTTCATCGCGTCCAAAATCCCCTGCTACTTGTCCACCTCGGCCATCACTGGGTCGAGGCTGCCGAGCACGGCGATCATGTCCGCCAGGTAGCGCGCATTGCTGACCCCGAACAGTCCCTGAAGGTTGACGAACGACGGTGCCCGCACCTTCATACGGAACGGCTTTTCCGACCCATCGCTGATGATATAAAACCCGAGCTCGCCCTTTGGCGCCTCGATCGCCGAATAGACCTCGCCCTTCGGCACCTTGAAGCCATAGGCCGATAGGTCGAAATGCTGGATCAGCGCCTCCATCGAGCAGTGCACTTTGTCCTTGTTCACCGGGAAAGCGATTGTCGGCATATCGATCTGGAACGGCCCCTCGGGCATCTGGTCGAGGCATTGTTCGATGATCCGGACGCTCTCGCGCATCTCCTCGACCCGGCATCGCCAGCGCGCGTAGCAATCGCCCTCGTCGCGGGTGATGACGTTGAAGTCGAGCCGGTCGTAAATCTCGTAAGGCTCGTCGCGGCGGATGTCCCAGTCGACGCCTGAAGCGCGCAGGTTCGGGCCGCTCAGGCCGAGATCGACACCGTCCTCGCCCGAGATCACGCCGATCCCCTGCGTGCGCTTCAGGAACACTCGGTTGTTCTCGACCAGCCGTTCATAGTCGCGGATCCGATTCGGGAAGATGTCGCAGAACTCCCTGATCTTGGGGAAGAACCCGTCGGGCAGGTCCTCGCGCACACCGCCGACCCGGCAGAAGGAGGTGTGCATCCGCGCCCCGCTGATCATCTCCAACAGGTCCATGATCATTTCACGCTCGCGCATAGCGTAAACCAACGCGGTCATGGCGCCCAGGTCCATCGGCAGCGCGCCGGTGATCAGGAGATGACCAGAGACCCGCGCCAGTTCGGCCATCAGCACGCGGATATATTGCGCCCGGATCGGCGCTTCGATGCCCAGGAGCTTCTCCACGGCCAGCGCGAAAGCGAGGTTGTTCGAGGGCGGGCAGAGGTAGTCGAGCCGGTCGGTCAGCGGAAAAATCTGGGTGTAAGTGAAGCTCTCGGCCAGTTTTTCGGTGCCGCGGTGGAGGTAGCCGATATGCGGGTCCAAGCGCGCGACATATTCGCCCTCCAACTCAAGGACGAGCCGCAGCACCCCATGCGTGCTGGGATGCTGCGGTCCGAGGTTGAGAAGTACTTCCCTGGTGTCGGGCGCTTCGCCTTCCAGCCTGCTCAGTTGCGTGACTTCGGTCATCTCAGCTTCCTGTCGTGGAATGATCTCCTTTACGGTATGTTCCTGGTGGCAAGGTCAGGCTTCGTCGGCGGAGGGCCTTCGGCACCAAACGGGTTCAGCTTGTCCTTGTAACCGCGTAGCGGAAAGTCCTTGCGCTGCGGGAAGCCCTCGAATTCTTCCCACATGTAGATCCGGCGCAGGTCCGGATGGCCCTCGAACCTGATCCCGTACATGTCCCAGGCTTCACGCTCATGCCAGTTGGCAGTACGCCAGACCCCCGTCACTGACGGAACCCGCGGCGGATCGCCGAGACGGCACTTGATCCGAACGCGCCATTTGTTCGGCAGCGAATAGAGGTGGTACACCGCCTCGTAGCGCGGCGCCTCGGGGTGATGATCGACCCCGCAAATGTCGGACAGGAAGTTGAACCGCAGCGCCGGGTGTTCCTTCAGAAACCGGCAAAGCTCGACGATCAATTCAGGCGGAGCGGCAAAGGCGTGCACGCCATGCGCGAAGCCAAGATCTTCGATTGCCGCCCCGAAACGCTCCGCTATCGGGGCGCGGTTGAGGGGCGTCTTCGCGCTCATGGCGCCGCGACCCGGTCCAGAGGCGTCCCGGCCAGCGCCCGGGATTTTTTGATCTTCTCCTGAAGCAGAAGGATGCCATGCATCAGCGCCTCGGGCCGCGGCGGGCAGCCGGGCACATGCACGTCCACTGGCACGAAAGTCTCCGCCCCCTGCACCACGGCGTAGGTGTTGTAGACCCCGCCCGAGATCGCGCAGGTCCCCATCGCGATGACCCAGCGCGGCTCCGGCATCTGGTCATAGAGCCGACGCACGACTGGCGCGAATTTCCGCGTCACGGTGCCGGCGATGATCATCACGTCGGACTGGCGCGGCGAAGGCCGGAACACCACGCCGAACCGGTCGAGATCGTAGCGCGCACAACCCGCCGAGATCATCTCGATGGCGCAGCAGGCGATGCCGAAGGTCTCGGGCCAAAGCGCCGACCTTCGGCTCCAGCTGATCACGCTGTCGGCCGTGGTGAACAGCACGCTGTCGCGGATCGCGTTGTTTACTCCTCCCATTCTAACGCCCCCTTCAGCCAGGCGTAGGCGAAGCCCACAAGAAGCAGCAACATGAAGACAAACATCTCGACATAGCCGACCAGTCCGATCTCTTTCAGGACGACAGCCCAGGGAAAGAGGAACATCGCCTCGACATCGAAGACGACCAGCAGGATCGCGAGGATGAAGAACTGCACCCTGAAGCGGCCCCCGGCGGCCTCGCCCGCCGGGTCCATGCCGCATTCATAGGGCATGTTCTTCGCCGGATAGGGATTGGATGGGCGCAGTAGCGAGGAGACAAAGAGCGTCGCCATTGCCACCAGAACAATTCCGGCGACCATGAAAAGAACCGGCAGGAAATCCATTCCAGTCATGTCGCGCTACCCCGGTCACCTACCGAGGGCTTTGCTCAGGCCGCGACCGGCCACCTTCGGGCCGGTGATGCGGACCCCCGGGAAGCGACTTGGCGTTCCTTTCTTGCTCTACCAGAGTATAAGGTCGGCCGCATCATTGCAAATCCAATCGATCAGCCGCCAAACGCGGAATGTTGGGCAAGCCTCAGAAACCAAGCCGGAAATAGGCCGATGCCGACGGTGCCGGCGGCGGTGATGGCGAGTGTGGCGCGGAGCGAGGGCGACAGCGCCGGGTCGAACGTGCGCTCCGGCTCGCGCATGTAGATCACCATAACGATGCGGATATAGAAATAGGCGGCGACGGCGCTCAACAGCACTGCAATCACCGCCAGTAAGACGAAACCCCGCTCGATGAGCGCAACCAGCACGTAGAACTTCGCGAAGAACCCGGCCGTCGGCGGAATGCCGGCCAGCGAGAACAGATAGAGCAGCATCAGAAGCGCCAGCCCGGGATGCAACTTGGCGAAACCCGCGTACTCCTCGATGACCTCGCCTGAGAAATCGCCGTTCCGCATCATGATGACGGTGCCGAAGATGCCGAGGTTCATGAACGCATAGATCAGCAGGTACAGCATTACGCTGGCAATCCCGTCCGCACCGCCGGCCACCACGCCGAACATGGCGAACCCGGCATGGGCAATGCTGGAATAGGCCAAGAGGCGCTTGAAATTGTCTTGGACCAGCGCCACGAAACTGCCGAGCGCCATCGTCACCACAGCAATGACCGCGACGATGATCCAGGCGTCCGAGGCTGCGACAAGCGGGTTGAGGAACACCCGCAGGATCACCGCGAACGCCGCCGCCTTGGGGCCTACTGACATGAAGGCGGTGATCGTCGTCGGGGCGCCTTCATAGACGTCCGGCACCCACATATGGAACGGCACCGCGCCGACCTTGAAGACCAGTCCCGCGACGATGAAGACCACCGCCAGCAGCAATCCGGGATCGAGCGGATCGCCGGTCACCGCCGCAGCCATCCCGTCCAACTGCGTCGTGCCGGTGAGCCCGTAGACCAGAGAAACGCCGTAAAGGAAAATCCCGGTCGAGACCCCGCCAAGGATCACGTATTTCAGCGACGCTTCGTTCGACCGCCGCTGCTGCCGCAGGAAGCCGGTCAGCACATAGGTGGAGAGCGCCATCAGTTCGAGGCCCACATAGATCGACAGGAGGTCGGTCGCCGAGGCCAAGATCATCATTCCCGAAAGCGCGAAGAGCAGCAGGACATAGTATTCGCTGCTCCCGATCTTTTCGATCTCTGTATATTTTCGCGAAAGGAGGAATGTCAGAACGGTGGCTAAGTAGAACAGGCCCTTGAAGAAGACCGCGAAGGGGTCGGCGATGAACATGCCCGTGTAGGCCGGCCGCACCTCTCCCGCCAGCATGAGTGTCGCCAAGCCGGCAATCAACACGACCGCGACGGAAGCCCAGACAAGGAAATGTCCCTGCCCCTTCCGCACAAGCTGTCCTAGGATCAGCAATATGCAGGCCCCAGCGACCACCACGATCTCGGGCAGGCTCGCGAGGATCGACTGGAAAAGCGCGGCGGCGGTCATTGACCGCCCCCGTCACCGTGCACCTGTGCCAGCAGATGCCTCATCGAAGCGTCGATGATGTCGAGAAAGGGTTTCGGATAAAGCCCGACCCACAGCACGAAGACGGCCAGTGGCAGGATCGCCACCAGTTCGCGAGCGTTCACGTCGCGTATCTTGAACCGCGCGCCGACGCTGGCCGGACCGAGCGCGACGTTCCTATACATGCCAAGCAGGTAGGCCGCGCCCAGCAGAGCCCCCAGAACGGCGGCGGCGCCGACAGCCAGATTGGCCGCAAACGCGCCTGACAGCACCAGCAACTCGCCCACGAACGAATTCGTTCCCGGCAGCGCCATCGACGACAGGGTGAACAGCGCAAGAAACGCGGTATAGACCGGCGCAGCCTTCATCAGCCCGCCATAATCCGCGATGCTGCGGGTATGGGTCCGCTCGTAGATCAGGCCGACGAACAGGAACAACGCGCCCGTCGTTACGCCATGATTGAACATTTGCAGGATGCCGCCCTCGAGCCCGCGGAGGTTCAACGTGAAAATCCCCAGCGTCACGAAGCCCATGTGGCTGATGCTGGAATAGGCCACCAGCTTCTTGAGGTCATCCTGCGCCAAGGCAAGCAACCCGCCATAGACGATCGCAAGCGCCGAAAGGGCCAGCATCAGCGTCGAATAATGCACCGACGCCTCCGGCAGCATCGGCAGCGAGAACCGCAGGAACCCGTAGGCGCCCATCTTCAGGAGCACTCCGGCGAGGATGATGCTGCCCGCCGTCGGCGCTTGCACATGGGCGTCCGGCAGCCATGTATGGACCGGGACCATCGGCACCTTGACTGCGAAAGCGATCAGGAAAGCAAAGAAGAGCCAGGACTGAACCCGGAACGGCAAATCCTGCGCCGTCAGGGCGAGGATGTCGAAGGTCTCGCCGCCGTGGAGATAGAGCACGATGACCCCGATCAGGAACAGAAGGCTGCCCGCCAGCGTGTAGAGGAAGAATTTGAACGCCGCATAGACCCGGCCGTCGCCGCCCCAGACGCCGATGATCACGTACATCGGGATCAGCATCGCCTCCCAGAAGACGTAGAACAGGAACAGGTCGAGCGCGCAGAACACCCCCAGCATCAGCGCCTGCATGGCCAGCAGGCTGACCATGAACTCCTTCACCTTGCGGTCGATCGCGACCCACGAGGCGAGCACGCAGATCCAGCCCAATAGCGCAGTCAGGAATACAAAGAGCGCGCTGATTCCGTCGATGCCAAGCGCGTAAGTGATTCCGAGTGCGGGCACCCACGGGCGCGTCTCGGTGAACTGCATCTCGTGGGTAGTGGTGTCAAAGCCGGCCAGCATCACGATGCAGAAAGCAAAGTCGAGGACGGTGACGCCCAGCGCCGTCCACCGCACCGCATCGTCGTTGCGGAGAAACATCACAACCGCTGCCCCGGCGGCGGGCATGAACACGATGAGGCTAAGCAGCGGGAACGCCATCGCCCTACTGCCACGCCACGGCAAAGACGGCGATGGCTGCGATCACACCCACGATCATCGCCAGCGCGTAATGGGTCACGACGCCGGTCTGCAGCTTGCGCAGCGCGCCGCCACCGCGCAGGATCGAGCGGGCGACGCCGCTCACGACGGCGTCCACACCGTTGAGATCGGTCCGCAGTCCGGCCCGTGCGGTCCCGTGCAGGAAGGGCAGCACCGCGGTCTCGGACACGTCGCTCACCGCCTGCTCGTAGCGCGCCAACGGTTTTTCGGCGAGCCACATGAAATGCCGCGCGCCTTTGCGGTAGAACCAGTCGGTGTCGAGGCTGATCGTGTTCTCGGGGTCGAGCGCCCTGAGGAACAGCACGAATCCCAGTGCGGTGAACATCAGCACACCGAGGCTCTCGGTGACATGGACGCCGGTGTAGGGTTCGAAGTCGACCCGATAGGGCAGAAGCGCGTAAAGCGGCTGGGGGAAAACCCCGATCGCAATGCAGAGCACCGCCGCCATGCCCATCGCAACGAGCATGTTGCGGGGCGGCTCGCGCGCCTGAAGCCCTCGGTCGGTGCCGAAGAACATGTAGTAGGGCAGCTTCAGCCCAGTGTGCAGGAAGGTTCCCGACGACGCCATGGTGAGCGCTAACACCACCAGCGCGCGGTGGTCCTGCCCGGCGGCGGCGACCACCATCGACTTGGTGACGAAGCCCGAGAAGAACGGAAATGCCGAGATCGCGAAGGCGCCGACCATGTAGAGCGCCACGGTCAGCGGCATGGTCCTGTAGAGCCCGCCGAGCTCGGTGAGCTTGCGCAGCCCAGTGACATGGATCACCGCCCCCGCGCCCATGAACAGGAGCGCCTTGTAGAGGATATGCGCGAAGGCATGGCTAGTGGCACCGTTTACCGCCATCTCGGTGCCGATGCCGACGCCCGCCACCATGTAGCCCACCTGGCTGACGATGTGATAGGCCAAGAGCCTCCGGCAGTCGTTCTCCAACACCGCGTAAATGACGCCGTAAAGCGCCATCACCGTGCCGAGCCAGACCAGAAGCTCGGTCCCCGGAAACGTCCGCGCCAGCACGTAGACGGCGGTCTTGGTGGTGAAGGCGCTCATGAACACCGCTCCGGTGACGGTCGCCTCCGGGTAGGCGTCGGTCAGCCAGGCGTTGAGCGGCGGCACCGCGGCGTTGAGCATGAACCCGGCAAGGATCAGGTAGGCGGCGACGCCCATCCCCCCCTCGATCGGGCCGAAGAGCAGCGAGCCGGTGGCGAGCCCGTGGAGAATGACGCCGCCGAGCAGGGCGACGCCGCCGGTGATATGGACCATGAGATACCGAAACCCGGCACGGACCGCCGGCCCGCCGCGCTGGGCAAAGACCAGATAGGCAGAGGCAAACGCCATACCTTCCCAGAACAGGAACAGGGTCAGGTAGTCGCCGGCAAACACCACGCCGAGCGCGCTGCCGACGTAGACGAACGCCGCCACATGCTCTCCGGCGCGCGTCAGGTGCAGCGCGTAGACCATGCCGATCAGCGCCATGATAGTGAAAACAGTGGCGAAGACGATGCTCAACTTGTCGACCTTCGCAATCAGGAGTTCCTGCCCGATGAACTGCGCCTCACCGTAGCTGCCAGGCTGCATCGTGAAAACGGCGAGGATCGCCAGCGCCGGGATCAGCAGCAGATAAGCCTTGCGGATTGACCCTTTCAGGAAGGGGATCGGCAGGGCGCCGAGAATGAATAGGACGGCGGGATGGACGAAGTCAGTCATAATAGTCCTCGCGCCGCATCAGCCCACCCTGATGGCCGAGGAACTTGGAAAATAGGATCAGCAGCACGCAGGAGCCGAAGCCGTAGACGGCCGACCAGCCGGGCAGGCGGTCCCACAGGTATTCGGCGTGTTCGCGAAAGACCAGAAAGTCTGCGATGACGATCAGAACGAGCACGAGAAAGAACAGCCAGCGGCGCTGCTTCGCATATCGCCCGTCACCAAAGAAATCGACGACGCGGTTGATCATCTGACCACTCCTTCCGCCAGGGCGAGGAAATAGCCGGGGAAGATGCCCATCGACACCGACAAAATGGCGGTCGCGACCAGTGGGATCGTCACCATCGGAATTTCATGGACCGTTGCCGGCCACTCCTGCGCATCCGTCCCGAAAAAGGCGACATAGCTGACCGGCAGGAAATAGGCGGCGTTCAGGACCGAACTCACCAAGAGAACGATCAGGAACGCGATCTCCCCCGCCTCCACCGAGCCCAGCGCCAGATACCACTTGCTGACGAAGCCCGCAGTCGGTGGTACCCCGATCATGCTGAGCGAGCCGACGAAGAACGCCCCCATCGTCCAGGGCAGCCTGCGGCCGATGCCGGCCATGTCGCTGATGTTCCGCTTACCAGAGGCGCAATAGATCGAACCGGCGCAGAAAAAGAGCGTGATCTTGGCGAACGCATGCGCCGCAATGTGGATGATCCCGCCGACCATCGCGACCGGCGACAGTAGGACAGCTCCAAGCACGATGTAGGACAGCTGGCTGACCGTCGAATAGGCGAGCCGCGCCTTCAGGTCGTCCCGCGTCAGGGCGTAGATGGACGCCATCAGGATCGTGAACGAGACCAGATAGGCCGTGGCGAGGCCGAGCCCCAGCCCGTCAAGAAGCCCTGCGCCGAAGACATGGAACACCACCCGCAGCACGCAGAACACACCCATCTTGACCACTGCAACCGCATGCAATAGCGCGCTGACCGGTGTCGGCGCCACCATCGCGGCAGGCAGCCAGGCGTGCATTGGCATCACCGCGGCCTTGGCGAAGCCGAAGAGATAGCAGAAATAGATGACCGTCAGCAGAGACGCTGAGGCATCGACCCCCGCCAGCAGCCCCCCCGCCACAAAGTCGAGCGACCCGGCAATGTGGTAGGTCAGGGCCAGCGCGGCAAGAAGCAGGCTTTTCGACGCGCCCATCAAATAGACGAGGTACTTGCGGCTGCCCGCCCATCCCTCTTCGTCCTCGTGGTGGTAGACGAGCGGATAGGTAACGAGGCTGAGCACCTCGTAGAAGATCACCAGCGTGAATAGATTGGCTGCGAAGGCGCCCCCGACGGCCGCCGCGAGGCTGGTGGCAAAGCAGGCGAAGAACCGGGTCTGCGCGTGCTCGTTCAAGTGCCGCATGTAGCCTATGGAATAGATCGCCGCCACAATCCACAGCAGCGACGAGACGGTGGCAAACACCATGCCGAGCGCATCGACCCGGAAAGCGAAGTCGATCCCCGGCAGAATCTCGAACAGGCGAAAATCCACCGTGCCGCCCGCCAGCACCGTGGGCGCCATTGAGGCGACAATTGCAAACATGGCGATCGCGGCCAACGGCGAAACGACATCGCGGAGTTTTTCGCGGTTGTTCAGAAGGAGAACTGCAAGTGCCGCCAGACCTGCGACGGCGACGGCAAGCAGCGGCCGGATCGATATCACCGGGTCCAAGCCGCTATCCCTTCATCATGGTCACGTCGTCGACCTTGAGGGTGGGCTTGTTCCTCACGAGGGCGACCAAGATGCCGAGAGCGACGGCAACCTCCGCCGCGGTGATTGCGATGACGAAGATCGCGAAGATCTGCCCGCGGAAGTCGTCGTAGTAGTGCCCGAAAGCGATGAAATTGATGTTGACCGAGTTGAGCAGCAGCTCCAGCGACATCAGCACGACCAGGATGTTGCGCCTGAGCAGTACGCCCGCCGCTCCGATCACGAACAGGACCACTCCTAGCACGATATACCACCAGAGCGGCACCATCACCTCGGCTCTTTCCGCGCCAGCATGATGGCGCCGACCAGGGCCGCCAGCAGGATGACGGAGGCGGTTTCAAATGGCAGGAGATAGTCGGCGAAAAGCGTCGTGCTGAGCTGCCTGATCTCGCCACCGGTGCGCATAGCGACGGGCTCCGTGACCGAAAAGCGGTCGCTCCAGAGCACCAGCGCAAGCATCTCGAACCCAAGCACGACGAGCAGCACCAGAGCCGGCAGGTTGCCGCCCGGCAAGAACCGCTGCAACACCGCTTCGCGCACATCGATCATCATGATCACGAAAAGGAATAGGACCATGATCGCGCCGACATAGACGAAGATCTGGATGACCGCGAGCAACGGCGCCTCGAGCAAGACGAAGATCGCCGAGATCTGCAGGAAACACGCCATCAGCGCCAATGCGCTGTGAACCGGATTCCGCGCCAGGACCACGGTCAGTGCCGTGATCACGGACGCCGCAGCGAACAAAAGAAAGAAGGCCTGATCCATCGACGCCGACCCTCCGCCGCGATCTGTCACTCGGCGCAAGACGGCCGGATTTGAAGATAGCTGCGCTGCGCACTTCAGATGCGTCCACAAATTGTGCCCTAGTATCGGATTTTTCTCAAGATTGTATGGTTTGGCCCTACGTTAGGCCCAAGTCTCAGCATCTGATTCTGTGTGCGATTCCCGCAGCCTGCTTATCCGTGATTCAGGCTGCCGAAGGAGGTTCGGCACGGGATCAGAAACCCTGAAAAAGGACGTCGCGCCCGGGGCGGTGGGCCTTCGGCGAGCTTACCCCGCCCAGATGTAGTGAATAATCTCTTCGGCCTCGCGCTCGACCTCCTCGATTCGCTTCTTCACCACGTCGCCGATCGAGACGATGCCGTCGAGTTGGCCGTTCTTCACCACGGGCAGGTGGCGGAAGCGGCCTGTGGTCATGATCTCCATGACCTGGTTGATCGTGTGGTTCTCGGTGCAGAGGTTGACCTTGGCGGTCATTGCGTGACGGACACTCTGCTGCAGGGCCGCAGCCCCATGCTTATCCATGGCGCAGACGATATCGCGTTCGGACACGATGCCGACCACCTTGCGATCGCCATTGGTAACGACCAGTGCGCCGATCCTGTGCTCGGCGAGCCTGTTGATCGCCACGGCGAGCGTCTCGTTCGGGCCGATCGTCTCGACGGCTCGACCCTTGTCCTCGAGAATCGCTTTGACGTTCATGGCTTCCTCCAAGCGCTGCTACGCTCCAGCCCTCCCCCCTGTCTCCCTCTCGGTGCATGTCTGCCCCATCGTGCGCCGCGCGCCTTCATATTTCAAGTCCGACTTGCGCGCTCAGGCACCAGCGCTTCCTGGCGGTAGGCCTTCATGATTGGCTCACACAAACCGCCGCCTGCTACAGGGGTCGCCTTGCCGGCGCCGATGCTCATCGATCAGCCGAGAGCGCCGTCGCAAGCGTCCCTGAAACTTCAGGCGGCTTGCAGGTGCCGTTCAGCGTCGCGTGCGGCGATTTTGGCAAGCGGCGCGAGGATCGAACTTTCGCCTTCTCGGGCAAGTCGACCTTGCTGCGTTGCCTCAACCGCCTCGTCGAGTGTCGAGCCGGAGACATCCGGCTCGATGGCGAAAGCATCTACAAGCAGACCCCTGACCAGCTCCGGCGGCGGCTCGGCATGTTTTTCCAGCAGTTCAACTTGTTCCCCGACCGCAGTGCGCTCGCCAACATCACCCTGGCGCTGCGCAAGGTAAAAGGCATGTCGCGCCAGCTGGCTGAGCGCGCGGCCTTAGCGAGGCTGCATGAAGTCGGACTCTTGGAGCGCAAAGACCATCGGCCGGCAAATCTTTCGGGCGGACAGCAGCAGCGGGTGGCCATCGCGCGCGCCCTAGCCCTCGAACCCGAGGTTATGCTGTTCGACGAAGTCACCAGTGCCCTCGATCCGGAATTGGTGAAGGGTGTCCTGAACTTGATGGCCGAACTCGGACGGGGCGGGATGATGAACTGGCGATGCCGAGGGAAATAATCTATCGAAACGCTTCGCGAGATGCGATCCCCGCGGTCGCCCCAGCCATGCCCTGGCCGTAACGCGGCTAACGGTGCAAACGCTGCTCCGATCTCACACCAAACATGTCGCGGCACCGGGTCCGGATCAACCCCGTTGGAGGTTGGTGGTGCGTCAAAAGGCGTCTTCCGCCTCAGGCGGCGACCGCAAATGGGACGGCAAGCAGCCTGACCGCATTACGCATCCTTCACGGGTACCAAGGACCTCGCGGTTACCTGCCTGCAAGTCCGCTATCCCACTTATTGCAGCCCCTCCGACGAATCGATACGACGTTCCGGAGCGGGTCACGTCAGGACGAAACTTGCACCGACCTAAAGGTCCGCTATTAAGGATCCGAGGCCCGAAGCTGCCAGTCCGCTGTCGGCCTAATCGAGACGCTCCTTGCTCGTCGCAGCGCGTCGTCAATGGCGCTACCGCGACCTTCCAATGTGAGACTGAAACACCGTCACGATCCTTCTTGTCACCGCGCGTTTATGAGCGAGGCGTTCATTGGGTGAAATGCAGCGCGTGGGTGGGACAAAAACATCGAAAAACATTGGAACAGATTTGAATGCTTCGCGATCCCACTGATCCCTAACCATTTGATTTACTTTCTTTTCCAAACATCCTCCGGGCCCAGCATAACCTTTGATTTTATTGAGAAAAATACGGCTTTGCCCACACCTGCCCACGCTTTGTCCACGCCCTGGAAACTCGAGCCAAGATTGCCTTGGTCATCGCACGACGCGCCCCCCGCCGCTCATCCGGTCCCGCTTTTCCTCCCGCTAGTTGATCGCTCTTGCGATGTCGACGGCAATTCGTTTCTTGTTAGCCTCGCGTACGTAATCATCCGTCACCGTCATCGAGGAATGCCCCATCGCCTCCATTATCGCGCGCGCTTGCATGCACCGCGAATAGGCATTTCTGCTCAGACCTCTTCCCGCCAGAATTGTTGTGCTTTCCCATTGAGCGTCTGGTGTCGGCGCAAGCCTCGGTGTGACATCGGCGGCGTCAAGGCCGAGCGCCTGCATGGGAGAAAGGTGTCGGTAGACGTAGTGGGAGCCGCCCTGGCCATAGTGTGCGGCAAAGACATTTGCCGGCTGGCTCTCCCAGAATTTCATCGGTCTATCGGTTGGGTCGAAGCCAACCCGCATCGGCGCGCCGACCGATCGGTGCACTATCCGGGATGTTTTGGAGTCACTCAGATCGATAGTAAGGTCAAACCGTTGGCGGAGATCCAAAACCACGCTGAGGTACTCCGCCAGCCGCTGGAAGAGGCTCTTTCCTTTGTCGCGGCGATCGAACGCGATTGCCTCATCGGCGATGTTCTGGCTGATGACGAAATCCCGAAGGTTGGGCGTGCAGAGCATCGCTATTTTGGCATCTGGGTAGGCGAGACGCAGATTGCGCACCAGCACCGATGTCAGGACCATATCGCCAATGTACTTTGTCTGAATGACGAGAATGGATCTGGGGGCCGGCCGGCCCTTCGCGGAAAGCGCCGATCCCGATGCGCGCCTGCCGTTTCCGAACAGGCTGAAAGCGCGACGGTTCGCCACCCCGGCTGGAGTGCGGTGGATCATCGGTTTCAATCCCCACGTGCTTGCTGTTTGACCGCGGGAAGAGAACGTCCGTCGGTCGGCGAGACAGTCCAGCTCGATGCCGCAACTGGTTCACGGAGGCCGGAGCCTGGGGGAGGGGCCTCCCGGGGTGGTTCCGCCTGAAGCTGCGCCTCGAATCGTCCCCTGTCTTCAGATGCGGAAGCTGGTGAAGGTTTCGGCTGTCTCTCGCCGAAAAGTCGTTTGAGAAGCTCGAGAAAATCATCGACAAAGGTGAAGATGACGGGAATGGCGACGAGGCTAAGCACGGTAGAGGTCATCAGGCCACCGATGACGACAATTGCCATCGGTTGACGGAAACTGGGGTCGCCGCCGCTGAGGCTGAGGGCCACGGGCAGCATGCCGCAGCCCATCGCGATCGTTGTCATGACGATCGGGCGGGCGCGCTTATGGCAGGCGTCGACGAGGGCGTCGAACCTAGAGAGGCCTGCGCGGCGTGAGATGATCGCGTATTCAACCAGCAGGATCGAATTCTTCGTCACCACGCCCATGAGCATGAGCAGCCCGATCACCACCGGCATGGAAAAGCTCGTACCGGTCAGCACCAACGGCAGGAGCGCGCCGCCGAGGGACAGCGGCAGCGCCATCAGGATCGTCAGCGGCTGAAGGAAGTCATGGAAGAGAAGAACCAGCACGGCATAGATGCAGAAGACCCCGATAGCCATGGCAATGGCAAAGTTGTCGAAGAGTTCGGAACTGCGCTCCAATTCGCCCTGCTCGACAAGTTTGACGCCTTCCGGAAGGGCCCGAAGGGCGGGCAAAGCCTTTGCCTCGCTATAGACATCGCCGAGGATGCGCCCGTTGAGTTCGACTGACAGCGTGACGTTTCTTGAACGGTCGATGCGGCTGATCTCCGACGGGCTGCCGCCGATGCCGATCTCGGCGACCGAGCCGAGATCGACGCTGCCCCTGGCGCCGGCGACGCGAAGATTGGCGATGTTGTCGAAGGCCGTCCGGTTGCTGGGATCAAACCGGACGCGGATGGAAAGCTGGCGTTGCGGCAGGTTCAGCTTTGCAAGTGAGGAGGAATAGTCGCCGTTCGTCGCTACGCGGACCGCTTCGGAAATCGCTTCCGCTGTAACACCAAGGGCGGCCGCAGGGTCGAGGTTCGGGACGATCTGGATTTCCGGCGCCTCCAGGGAGGCACTGGAGGTCACCGCGCCCGTGCCCTTGAGGGTGCGCAGTTGTTCCTCGAGCGCGGCGGCCGCCTGATCGAGCGCACCGGAATCGTCGCTGGCGAGTGTGATTTGCAATGTATTGCCGCTGCCGCCGGTGCCCACGGCGAGCCTGACACCTGGCAAAACGGCCAAGGCTTGCCGGATATCGCTTTCGATCTCCGTCTGCGTGCGGGTGCGTTCACCGATCTTCTTCAGGTCCACAACGAGTGAGGCGATCGCGGTGTCGGCGGTCGTGGTGGACTCGGTCAGATCGTCCGAAGAGGCGCTTCCGACGGCGGAGAACACCCGCGTCACGTCTGGCAGTCGGGAAACAATATCAATGGCCCGTTTGGTAATCGCGTCCGTCTGCTCGGTCGTGCTGCCGGGTTGCAGCGTCAGAGTGACCCCTGTCTGCGCATCGTCCGATGCGGGCAGGAAGCCGGAACTGAGGAACGGGATCGTCGAAAGCGAGAGACCAAGGAACAGGCAGACGCAGGCGACCGTCACTTTGCGATGATGTAGGCACGCTTCGACGACGGCCATGTAGGCGCGCATAATGCGGCCATCCCTTGTTTCGACCGGATGGGCTTTCATCAGGTAGGCCGCCATCATCGGCGTCAGCAGGCGCGCGACAACCAATGAGGCGAGAACTGCGACCGCCGCCGTCACGCCGAACTGACGGAAGATCAGGCCCGGTATGCCGCTCATGAAGGCTGTCGGCAGGAAGACCGCGACGAGCGTCAGCGTCGTGGCGATGACCGCAAGGCCGATCTCGTCAGCGGCCTCAAGCGCGGCCTGCTTCGGCGGTTTGCCCATCTGCAAGTGGCGCGCGATATTCTCGATCTCGACGATCGCATCGTCGATGAGGATGCCGACCACGAGCGAGATCGCAAGCAGCGTCACGGTGTTAAGGCTGAAATCCGCCAGGTACATCACAAGGAAGGTCGGGATAACCGATAGGGGAAGCGCCACCGCCGAGAGGAAAGTCGCCCTCCAGTCACGCAGGAAAAGCCAGACCACCACAATCGCGAGGATCGCGCCCTCGTAGAGCATGTGCATGGAGCCGTCATAGTTCTCGATGATCGGCCCGGTCGTGCTGTAGGCCGGGATAATCTCGACGTCGGGATTGGCAGCAGCGAAAGTCTGCATGGCTTTCTGGATCGCTGCCGCGACACCGGTATCTGAAAAGCCGTTCGAGCGCTTGACCTGCACGGCGATGACCGGCGTCCGGTCGAGATAGGCGATGGATGAGCGGTCAGCGAAGCTGTCCGTAACCGTGGCGATCTCGTCGAGGCGCATCAGCGCGCCGCTGGGAAGCGGGATCGCGAGCGCCCTCAACGCCTCTACCGAAGAAACCGCGCCGAGTGTGCGGATAGCTTGCTTGCTGCCGCCGATTTCGGCTCGGCCGCCCGAAGAATCCGACTGCACCGATTTGAGCCGCGCGGAAACGGTTGCCGCGCTAAGGCCAAGCGAGCTCATCAGACGAGGATCAAGATCGATATGAATTTCGCGATCGATGCCGCCGATCCGGCTGACCTCGCCGACGCCGGACAGGGCAAGCAGAGCTTTCGTCATGTGGTTGTCGACGAACCACGAAAGTTCCGTCTCGTTGAGACGGATGGAGCGCACGGCATAAGTAATGAGGGGCGAACCTTGCACCGTCGATTTCGTCACGCTTGGCGTCTGCATCTGGGCAGGCAGGTCGCCGCTCATACTGTCGACGGCATTGCGCACTTCGTTGAGCGCTGCCTCGCCGTCCTTCTCCAGCTTGAATGACACGTTGATGCTGACCGCGCCGTCGATGATCGTGGTCGTGACGTGGTCCAAGAGGCTCAGCGAAGCGAGCTTGTCCTCGATCTTGCGCGCGACTTCGGTTTCGAGCTGAGCCGGCGCGGCACCTTCAAGCGCCGCGTTGATCTGGACCGTCGGCAGAACCATGTCGGGAAAGTTCTGCACTCCCAGGCGATCGAAGGCGAGCAGACCGCCGACGGTGAGCAGGATGAACAGGAGGATGGCGGGGACCGGATTGCGGATCGACCAGGCGGAAAAGTTCATCGTGCGTCCTCCTCCACCCGGACAAGCGCCCTATCCGAAAGGAAAGTGCCGCCCGCCGCCACCACGTCGGCCCACGGATCAAGGCCTGAGAGGATTTCGACTTCGCTGCCATTGCGGCGTCCGGTTTCCACACGCACGCGTAATGCGCGTTTGTCCGAACCCACGGTGAAGACGTAGGCGATGCCGTCCCGCATGATGAGCGCCGTTTCTGGCACGGTCAGCGCCGCCGTGGCCGCGAGCTCGATCTCGCCGGTGACGTAGAGGCCGATGGGCGGGTGCGCCTGCGCAGGCAGCGCCACATAGGCGAGCGCCCGGCCGGTATCGGTGCTGACCGTTGGTGCTACAAGCCGAACGGTCCCTTGCATGCGCCGCTCGCCGGGGCCGACGATCGTGGCGATCAGGCCTGCCTTGATGAGGGGCAGATAGCGTGCGGAAATTTCGGCTTGCCACTCGACGCGCTGCTGGCGCACGAGACGAAACAGCTCCGTGCCGGAAGAGACGACAGCGCCAAGCTGTGCCGAGCGGGAGGTGATCAGTCCGTCGTCCGGGGCCCGAATGGTCGCCTGAGCGAGCTTGATCCTCTGGCTTTCCAGCGAGGCCTGGGCGGAATCGACCGCCGCGACCGCCGTCTGCTCGGCGATGAGATATTCGGTTATTTTCTCGTCGGAAAGCGCGCCGCTCCCCTGAACCTTGCGTGCCCGGTCGGCGTTTGCCCTGGCCTTCGCAAGGTCTGCCTTGGCACTTGCCAGAAGAGCCTCTTCCTTGCGCAACTCGGCGCGGACCGTCTCATCGGCAAGCCGGGCTAGGGGCTGGCCCTTCGAGACAACAGATCCGACGTCGACAAGGACGTCTGTTACACGCAGGCCGCCGATTTCCGCGGCGATCACCGCCTCATGCCATGGTCTGAGCCAGCCGCTGGCCGGTACAGTTTCGGGCCATTGGCGTTCCACGGGCTTTGCCGCGACAACGGTCAGCGCGACCGCCTCGTTCTGCTGCGCCGGAGCGGCTTGCGTGTCGAGAACAAGCTTCCCGCCGATAATAGCCGCGCAAAGAAGCTGGGAGCATCGCATCAGAGAAGGTTTTCCTTCGTCTTTCGCGGCAGGTCTTTGGGAAAGGGGGCGCTCGCATCCCAGCCGCCACCGAGTGCCTTGTAGAGGGCGATCCAGTAGCGCACGGAATCGCGACGGATCTCGATGAGCGAGACCTCCGCCGACTGCGCCGAGCGCCGGGCATCCTCACGGTCGAGGAGGCTTGCGCCACCGGCCCGCCAGTTTGAATCCACGGCTTTGAAATAGGCGCGGTAGTTGCGCGCCGCGATTCTTGCGTCGCCAATGCGCCGCCGCGAACTGTCGATCCGCACCAGCGCGGTCTCGACGTCGGCGACCGCGTCCAGCACGCCTGCTTTGTAGGTGGCCACCGCGATTTTGTATGCGGCCGCCGCGCTGCCCACTGCCGCCCGGCGCGAGCCGCCGTCGAAGAGCGGGATCGAGATGGCCGGGCCGAAGGACCAGGGAAGAGACGTTCCCGTCAGCGACGAGCTGCTGATCGTCACCGAGCCGCCGAGGCTGAGGCTCGGATAGAGATCGGCTTCCGCCGCGCCGATCTCGGCGAGCGATGCCGCAACCTCGAGTTCGAGGGCGTCGATGTCGGGGCGCTGGCGCAGGGCTTCGGCAGGCACTGCGGACAGTTTGAGGTTCGCCGGCGCGGGTAAGGCTTGCTTGCCCCTTGCCAGAATTTCTCGGACGCGGGGTTCGTCACCGCCGGTCAGGCGGGCGAGGGATTTGACGAGAACCTCACATTCCGCACGTTGGGCGGTCCGTGCCGAGGCCGAGGCTGCAGCGCTCGCCCGACCCAGAGCAAGGTCGGCGCTCGACATGAGGCCGGAGGTTGCGGCCGTTTCCATCGCCCGGATCGTCTCGCGCTGCGAAGCGAGTTCCGTGGCATAGATCTGCTCCAGCTGCCGGCAGGCGCGGTACTGCACATAGTAGTCCGCCACCTCCGCCGCGAGCGAGACGCGCGCTTCGTGCCAATCGGCGGCCCGCTCGTGCATCCGCAGCCGCGCGGCTTCGCCTCTCTGGCGCGTCTTGCCGAACAGATCGATCTCCCAGGAGGCGTCGAGGACGCCACTGGTCGTCGTTTCGGCAGCAATCTGGTTGGCTTTGTTGCCGCCCGTCCCCGCGCGCGTCAGCGAACCCGAGCCGCCTATCGCGGGAAAAAGGCCGGCCTGCGTTGACGCCAGCATGGCGCGAGCCCTTTCGATCTCCGCTGCAGCGGACTCGAGAGTGGGACTTTGCGCCTGCGCCGACGCAATGAGGGCCGTCAGGGATCGATCGGCAAATGTCGCCCACCAGGACATGAGATCGCCGGTCCGGCCGCCATGCGGCAAGGTCGCATGCCACGCCTTTGCTATTTTGACATCGGGCTCCTGTACGCTGGCGACGGTCGTGCAGCCTGAGACGATCAGGCATGCCGCGATGCCGCCCGTGCCGACAGTCCCGCGACGGGCTGGCTTTGTCACCGCGTGCAATCGGTGAGTGGTGCGGTGCGGCGTGAACCCGCCAGCAAGAAAGGCCATCGTGACGATAGCCACCAGTCGATGCATGTCTACCGCCTTGTCTGGGCCGTTGCAGGCAGGAACCATCAAGGTCTCCACGCGCGTCGGCATACTTCGCGATCGCTTGATGATCGCGTCTGGCGGCACTAACCCCGATTTGTCATTGCCGTGGATTATGTATTGTTAAGAGTTGCTAAGCCGCGGCCCCCAGGGTCATCGGCGCCGCGTTGCAAAGGTTTGCTTTCGTGGAAGCAGATGCGGTGGGTCTCGCGGGAGCGGCGCAGCAACAAAATTAAACACAATTGTTGCTGACAGCCATGATGTTGGGCGGTTATTCGGAAAGCGAAAGGGCAAGAAGATGGCCAGGCCTATGGATAACGTCGGGTGCAGCGTCCCCAGTCCACCTTCAACCCGTATCCTAGTCGTCGAGGATGATCGGGACATAGCGACGATGCTGATCGAGTTGATGAAGGATGCAGGTTATGCCGCCGAGACGGTCGGATCGGCCGTCGAGATGGACCGCGTCCTGAAAAAGAGGGAGTTCAACCTGATCGTCCTGGACGGCATGCTGCCGGGAGAGGATGGTTTCAGCATTTGCAGAAGGATCAGGGCATCCGACACCACACCTATCCTCATGCTAACCGCGCTCACGAAAGAGGTGGACAGGGTCGTTGGACTGGAAATGGGTGCTGACGACTATGTCACAAAGCCGTTCAGTTCCAGGGAACTTCTGGCGAGAATAAAGGCGCTGTTGCGTCGATCGTCCTATTCAAGCCAGGTCAAGCCAGGCCAGGACCCTATGACGTTCGCGGGCTGGCGCATCGACCCTGTCACGCGCGAACTGACTGACATGGACGGTGTCCATGTGCCGCTCACGACAGCGGAATTCGATGTACTGCTTGTGTTCTGCGAGAATCCTCGACAGGTCATGAACCGGCAAGACATACTCGCCCGCACCCACGCTGGCGCCGCCGGACCTGTCGAGCGCAGCATCGATGTGCATGTCAGTCGTATCCGGCAAAAGATAGAACCCAACTATAAGGAACCAATTTTCATCAAGACGGTGCGACTGGGCGGTTATATCTTCACGCCAGAGGTCGCGGTGGCCTCATGATCGGCCGGTTCAGACGGGCGCCCATTCGCCTTCAATTCGTCGTGCTCGCCGCGATTCCCATTCCGGCAGTGCTGCTTAGCGTCATCGCGCTGATGCCGGAGCCCTACATCTTCCAGAATGGCCCAGCCCAGCAGGCAGTTACCGTCAGACGCGCACAGATCGAATTGATCGTGGAGCAGCTTAGGAACACGGATGATGCGGGCGCCGAGAAACTGCTGCCGGCGACCGCTCCCGTCGGGTTGGAAATGAGGATTCTGCCGTGGCGCGATGTCATCGTCGCCCGCAGCGATGAAGACGATATGCAAGTCATCGCCGACAAGCTTCGCGTCGCGCTGCCTGCTGATTTTTCGGCCACGGTTCTTCCCCAGGACGCGGAACACAACGCCCTGGCAGTGCGCGTCGACGCGCAGCGTGGGCTCTTGATCCGTTTCGCGGACGCCGACACCTATCCAACGTTCTTCGGCACAATTGTCGAACTCGTTGCAAAGATACTGATTCTGATCCTGCCGATGCTTCTGCTGGTCCTCTACATAGGCGGCGTGATCACATCGCCGCTCGTGCGCTTTGCCGAAGCGGCAAAGAGCCTGCGGCTCGACGGTAACGAGGAGCAATTGTTCGCGGTCGCAGGCGCCAAGGAACTTCGCACCCTGGCAATGGCGCTCAACGATATGCGAGGTCGAATTCGCAAGATGGTCGACGACCGCACGCGGATGCTGACCGCCGTGAGCCACGACTTGAGAACGCCGCTGACGCGGCTGAGAATGCGCGTGGAGCGATCAAAGGAAATGCCGTCCAAACAAGCGATGCTGGGTGACATTGCCACATTGACGGCGATGATCGAGGAGAGCCTTCAGTACCTCAGCAGTACGGCCCGCGACGAGCCTCTTCGAAAGGTTGATATCGCAGCTCTGATGAAGACGATCGTTGCCGGATTCTCCGACCTTGGACATACGGTGATGTATGTCGGCCCTGAGCGATTCGTCTATTCATGCAAGCAGAAAGGGTTGTCGCGCGCTGTTACCAACATCGTGGAAAATGCCGTCAGATTCGGCAAGATCGTGCATGTCCAGCTCTCCAATTTCCCGTCAGACAGGGTGTCCATTGTTGTGCAGGACGATGGCCCCGGCCTTGCAGAGGGCCTCCACGAGAAGGCTCTGGAGCCATTTTTCAAGGCAGACCAGGCTCGATCCTCGAATACCAACAGCGGTTTCGGACTGGGCCTTTCGATCGCAGACGAGATCGCAAAGAGCCACGGTGGTTCTTTGTCCCTCGAGAACATATCGCCGCATGGGCTGCGCGCGACGATATCATTGCCGCTGACGCGCGTTGTTGCGCTCAGCAGCAGCAAGGCCGAGGATGTGCAGAAGCAGGCTTCCGCGAGGCAGGCGCTCGTCAAAGGCAGATAGTCGGCGACAGAGCGAGACCCTGGGGCGCGGATGGCGGGAGCGGCGTTCAAAACTGTATCACGGTGGAGAGCGTCTCCTGGACCTGGATGGCTGATCCTTCCCAGCAAGCGGGTGGGACCGCGCCACATCCTGAAGCAGTTTCTTCATCGCTCTGACGGACACCCGGTCCGCACGCATCATCTGTCTGATGAGCGGGTCTTTCAGGATGTCTGCCAGCTTTAAATCATCATCCTTGGCCATGAGGGCGTCCGCGCTTGTCTTGTCTCGACGGAGTCGCGGCCCTGACCGTTGCGATGTCAAAAGCAGGACGAAACCAAGGCAGTTGGTGAAGTTTTGTTGCCGGTCATCGTGGCCGCCACTGCCCTGAGCGGCAAGCCGTCCTCAGCCGAGATGATCATGAGATCGATAGGGTTCGCGCATTCTGACCCTAGCGGTCCGGCCGCCTTCTTCCAAATCGATCGCCGCGAATTGCTTGTTGCATTAGGCCGTATTGCGTATCGGCGCGCTATCAGTAATCGGGTAAGGCGGAATCCCTGAGGTGTTGGCGCTGGCAAAGGAGCCAAGGTCCGCCTGGTCATGGCTCGTTCACCCTTCACCGTATCTTGAGGGCAGTGTTCCCATCGACTTGCTGGGACGAGGCCTTGTCGACGAAGTCGCAATTGCTGCGAGACGTTCGTTCTAGCTAACGCGCTGGCCGACGGCGCGTTTGAAGCCCGGGAATCCCGGGCGAACTCGTTGCCGGCTAGCCGCCCACCGAGCGGAGCGGGCACCTGTGGCGCGGGGAGTGCGACACCTCAGGCGACAGTGGTTGGTCAAACGGGGCAAGGCAACCACGCCCGCACTCATCGAGGACTTAATCCCGTCAAGGGAGAGCCTGGGCTTGGCTGCTCCAGCCGGGTGCTTGCCGGCATTCATCACGACCAACTGTCAAGAGATGTGGGGCACCGAAGGCGAGGGCGCCGTTAGGATAACAACTCTTAATAATACAAAATCCAAGGCAATAACAAATCTGAACTAATGCCGCCATCCGGAGCGTGTGAGCGCGCGCTTCGGATGAAAACATCTTGAAGTGGCTGACTTGGGTCAGCGCAACGGGATCATCGATCAACATCGCGGCAACCGGCGTATTCAGGTCAAATCGCATGCTAATTCTTGTCGTCATGGTCGCGCTTGTGGCCGCGAGCATCGTGTATGTCTATCGTTTCCGGGGTAGAGCCCGTTACGAAAGCCTGTCGGAGTACATCCGCAAAGGATGGCCAATTTTCTCGCCGCTGAATTGTGCGTTGTACATGACGACGCAGCAGCGCGGATCGAAGGCTGTTCTCGACCCGGCCGATTTCCCGGATCTCGCGGTGCTGCGGCAGAACTGGCACACCATTCGCCACGAAGGCCTCGAACTGCTGCGCCAAAACTACTTCGACTCCACCAAACGGCCGGGCACCGCAGGGACCTACGACGTAGGCTTCCGGACGTTCTTCAAGTACGGTTGGAGCCGCTTCTATATCAAGTGGTACGGGTATGAGCATCATTCCGCGAGACGCCTGTGCCCCACGACCGTCAAGATACTGCGGAGCGTCCCGAGCGTGCATGGTGCGATGTTTGCCTATCTTCCCAAAGGAGCCCAACTGACCCGGCATGCCGATCCGATCGCTGTGTCGTTGCGCTACCATCTCGGTCTCGCCACTCCGAACTCCGACGCCTGCTTCATCAATGTGGATGGCCGCAACCTGAGCTGGCGCGACGGCGAGGTCATCATGTTCGATGAGACCTATCTACACTTCGTGCGCAACGATACCGAAAGCGACCGCCTCATCCTCATGTGTGATGTCAAAAGGCCTTTGAACCCGCTCGGGGAGGTGTTCAATTTCTTTTACGAAGGCCTGACGCGTGCCACCGTGGTGCCCAACACGCCGGAAGATCGTCGCGGCTTGGCCAACAGGATCTTTGCGGGGCTCGCGCCGTTGCTGACAGGCACCAAGGCGCTGAAGTCGACGAACCGACCCTTGTACCTAGTTATCAAGTGGTCGGTGAATACCTCGCTGTTGCTATTGGTGTTGGGGCTGATTGCCGGAGTAGCGCAGTTGCTGAGTCAACTGGTCTAACGCACAGTTTTGGCCTCGCTTCTGATATGCATGATCTGAGCGAAGGCCGCGCGTTTGTTGCCCCGCCATACCCGCCAGGCGTGTTGCGCCGCAACATTTCTTAACATCACAAAACCCAAAGCAACCTCGTAGTCCGAGATAGTGCGCACGCTGGGGGTACGACTGCGTCGGGCTTCCCTTTTGCCGTCTTTGAATTCCTCCACCATCCCTAGGAGCCGATTCGCATGTCAGCCAAAATGTCTCTCTCAACCCGTTCACGGCATGCTGTTGTCGCCACGAGCCTCTCAGCAGTCGCTTTTTTCCCGTTCCAAGCAGGCGCAGCTGAACCGTTCGAGAATGAGGCGGCTGCAACAGCGCCCTCTGCGGATGCTGTCGACGAGAGACGGTACGGCCCTATACGCCAGAAGCTTGCCGACTGGAACGTGATGCTTGCCGCCGGAGCTATGTACGCGCCAAAATACGAAGGATCCGACGAGTTCGAACTCGTCCCGCTACCGATGATCTCCGCAACCATTGGTCGTCTTACCATTGATCCAGGCGGCCTGAGCATCGATGTGCTGGAAACCAACGGTTTCAAGGTCTTGGTGAAGGGCGGCTATGACATTGGCGGAGGGCGAAAGGAAAAGGACTCCAAGCACCTGAAAGGCCTCGGTGATATTGACGGCGGCGGTGTCGTCGGAGCGCAGTTCTCATACGAAGTGGGGCCGATGGAATTTTATGCGTCTGTCGACAAGACGTTCGGCGGCAGCGACGGCCTGATTGGTCAAATCGGTGCAAACGTTTCCCATCACTACAATGCGTTTATTCTCTCTGCGGGCGCGTCGGCGACCTTCGCTGACAAAAACCACATGCAAAGCTATTTTGGAGTGACTGCTCTGCAGTCTGCAAGATCGGGGTTGCAGCAGTATGATGCGGGTGCAGGGCTTAAGCGCTTCGATATCGAAGCTTCGGTGACCTATATGGCATCGCAGAACTGGTTTGTCCGCGGCCAGGCAGGGGTGGGCTTCCTCACAGGCGACGCGAAGGACAGCCCCATCGTCCGGAAAGCCGCGCAGCCTTCCGGGATGCTCATGGTGGGCTATAGATTCTAGGAGTTCCGTGCCGTTCGCCGGCCCCGTCGGCAAACTGGCGGCACAACAAGCCATTGGCAACCGTCGGGGCGCCGACGCTTTGCGGTCAGCAACACCTCATCCCTTCAGAATCCGCGGCTGGCGTCTCCCGGCAGGGCTTGCGGGTGAATCAATGTTCTCTGTCGTCAATGCGGAGCTTTGCAATGTCGAACCCAACTACTCTCTTGCGAACGTGGATGTCGCATCCTTTTCGGACCGCCTTGCCCGTGCCTTCCAGGCGAGCCCTGGCGGTGGCAATGACGCGCGAGATCAGTTCCTCGCAGTCTCCGGTTGTCGAGCTCGGCCCCGGGACCGGTGTCTTCACCAGGCAGCTGATCCTGCGCGGCGTGCCGCAGGAGCGTATAGCGCTGATAGAAAACGCCGTCTCCTTTGCCCCCATGCTGCGTCGCCAGTTTCCGGCTGCCGCCTTGCTGAACGTTGATGCGACGGAGCTACGCCGATGCGATCCCTTCAATGGCGAGAAGATAGGAACGGTGATCAGCAGCCTTCCGCTTCTCACGATGCCGGCTTGGCGTGTGTTCGCCATTCTGTACGGCGCTTTCCGCATTCTTCGCCCGGAAGGCGCCTTCTTTCAATTCACCTATGGCTGGCGTTGCCCGGTGCCTGACTGCGTCCTTGACCGGGTCGGCCTCGAGGCGGCTTTCACCGAGTGGGTTTTCACCAATGCCCCGCCTGCCCAGGTTTACCGGATCGCCCGGCGTCCAGACGCGACCGGAGGAGCGTGATGGCTCAGCCGTTCGCGGTCTGGCGTCAAGGCCGAGGTCGCCCGCACGGAGAAGAAAATACCAGGTGTCGCGGGTTCGTGCGGGAGAACCCAAGCCATCGTCGATCCGAGGGTAGGGGACGCATCGATATCGCCTCAAACCAACCGGGCGCTGACTTGAGCATGCCAGAGATCGCGTGCGGGTGACAATGCCGCGTACTTCCCCTGGCCAAAATCGAAAAAAGGCGTACCAAGCGAGGCGTGGAGTGGCGTCTCGGCCATCGGGACCAGTTCATGGTCCTGATCCGCTCGACAGGACGACCGCAGAAGCATCAGCATTACGCGGGTCGCGCGGCGCGACTGTGGCCGATTGCCTCGCGTTTGCACGGAAGGCCGCCAGCCATTCGCTCGGACAGCGTGGCCGGGTGCCGCGTCACGGTCCCCGGGACACGCGCACCACCCATCCCAGTGGGTTTGCCGCCTTCGTGGACCGACAAGCCGGTACGGCCGCAAAGCCAGTAGAGCAGAATTGTATCGCGCAACACTCGTAGCCGGGTATCCGGCTTTATGGACTGCGTCGTCCGCATGCGGACCCGCGGTAAGTCGGTCGGCCTGCTCCCCCCGCCCCGGGCAGGCCGACCGACGCACGATGGCAAACCCTATGCCCAATCCTCCCATGAACCGAGCCTGACCGTGTCACCGATTCCTCAGCCAGCTGGACTAGCATTAGCCGAACTCGCACAAGAGGCCGGAGTGCCTTTGCCGGCATCCGCCGATCCAGACATGGTTTTGCAAAGTGGGGCCAGCCTTGAGGCGGCACAGTCGTGGCATATCGCCTACATTGATCATGCCCGTTATACTGACGCCCTGCGGATCACCAAGGCCGGAGCCTGCCTTGTCACAGAGCGCTTCGCCGAGATAGTCCCGTCGGGTACGGTTCCCATAACTGTGCGGGAACCCCGATTGGTTTTTGCCAGAATCCTTGCGCGCCTGCACCCCGAGGCGTTGCGCGCTGCGCCGCTCATCGGCAGTACCAATATCACTGAGAGATGTTTTGTTCATCCATCGGCTCAGGTCGGAGCCGGCGTCTTGTTCGATCCGGGGGTTGTTGTCGGAGAGCGGGTATTTATCGGGGCCGGCACCACTATCGGTGCGCATTCGGTGCTGGGTCCAGACGTGGTGATCGGCTGGGACTGCTCTATCGGCCCCAGTGTCACAATCGCGCATTGCAATATGGGCGATCGATCGATCGTTCATGCCGGAGCCCGCATAGGCCAGGATGGCTTCGGCTTCGCGATGAGCGCTTCAGGACCTGTGAAGGTACCGCAAATCGGCCGTGTCACTATTGGAAACGACGTCGAGGTTGGCGCCAACAGCACTGTTGATCGTGGCAGCGGCGGCAACACCGTCATCGGGGACGGGACTAAGATCGATAACCTCGTTCAGATTGCGCATAATGTTCGGATTGGGCGACATTGCATCATCACTGCCCAGGTCGGGATCGCGGGCTCGACTGTGCTGGAGGATTGCGTTGCGGTGGGCGGCCATAGCGCCATCGCGGGTCACCTCCACATCGGCCACGGCGCTCAAGTTGCGGCAGCATCGCGGCTCATGAGAGACGTACCGGCAGGCGAGCGCTGGGGCGGAATGCCCGCCAAGCCGCTGCGAGAATGGTTCCGCGAACTGACGACGCTTAAGAAACTAGCGAAATATCGCCGCGGCGTCTGAACTTTCCAGCGACCTCACCCCGGTCGGATTATCTTAGAGCATGAGTTTGCGTCGGGCGTCATGGGCCGATCCGTCGGCGCTGCGCATTCGGAAGGCTCTCGCATGAGACGCTTTCCCTGCAGTGCCAGATCCATATGCGACCGGCCTGGATGCCAATGATAATCGTTCCTCAATATTCTATCGTCTCAGGGGGTCGAAGAGTTCCGGTCACAGCGAGAAGCCGACAGCTGGAACATCCGTCTTGGAGGCAACGTTGAGGGCGGGCATTTCCTCTGCTGCACTTGCGGCGAGCGTGCGTCATTACCCAGGCCACTGCGGCCCGGGCGCGGGACGCGGACGAGCTGGATCGACATCTCTTACACCGCTGACAGAGCCATCATTTTGATTCAGCAGGCCGGCCACATGGATAAGATGTAGCTCACGCCTGCTGCGGAACCAAAGGAATCATACGGGAAGGTTCCTCGATACGTGCCCACAAAAAACCTAACGAAATCAATGTCTTGTGATCGCCCTACGGGCCTACCATTATCGTCATTTATCAATAGTTTACGGATAGGTTCGCCAAGCAGCGGCTTGCGGGTCACCAGCCCCACGACTCGATCCATACCTTGCACCGCCAGACGAACTTGAGATGCCTCGCGTGAATAGAGTTCCGCGTGATCGATGTCGTCGTGATCTAGCACATCCATGAGCTGCCTGGTCGAAGCTTCTGCTGCGAACTGCGAGGGGGCGCTTGCATCGTTGCGCTCATTCCGGAGCGTGTGCAGCGAGCCTGGGCTACACTATGGCAGGTGAGATGCTCCGCCATCGATAATCAGTCGCTCGTGCTCCGAGAAAGAATGCCAGATCACTTGCCGCGCGTCGCGTTCGTCCACCATCTGTCCGCACTTGGGGCAGCGGTAGAAATACTCACTTTCTTCAGCGGCAGTCTTGCCGTTGAGATGAGGCTCAAATCGGCCGAGATCGGATAGCCTTCATCATACTAACGGGTTCAAGGTTCAAAAGCCAAAATGTTCCGGAACTAAATTAGCTTTGACTGCCCCCTATGTTCGCCTTGCACCGTGCGCATCGCCAATCTACCCGCTAATCGTTTAGGGGCGGCCCAGCAGGCGCGGGCGTGACCGGTCGGCCGCTGGGCCTGACCGGCGTGTTGGGGGCCGCCAGCTGAAACGGCAGCTTAGTCCTTTTCCTATAGTTGCTAATTCAACAAAAAGGGGGATGCTCCGTAAGCGTTAGCGCCCGAATGATCCGGCCCTCTGACGGACGAGCGCCAATGAGCGGTTCGTTTCGTGATGTCCGCGGAAGCCCCAGTTACTGCTCGCTCGCGGAGTGGGAGCAACGCATCCCGCCAGTTGGTCGCAGTTCTTACGCAGCTCGATGAGGAAGTTTACTCCACGAAAGGAAAGTGGTTTCTCGAGACAGGTTTCTGGCTGCTGATCGGGCAGCGCAGGAGTTTCGACACGGTCGAGGAAGCCGTGCGTTGGGTGGCCGAGCACATGTTCTATGATCGCACTGTAGATCGATCGGCCATATTTGCGGCCGGAAGGTAGTTTGGTCGGGATCCCACAATACACTCAAGCCGAAGTGAAGTTGCTGATTGCCTCTGTGCTCACTTTCATGGATTGCCGTCTTGGCTGTTGTGAAGATGCCGGATGGTTATGTGCGACGGGAGCCTTCTTCTTGTTGGTTTCGCTCTTCAGCCAGATTTCCTTCTGTGAAAAGATCGTTGACCTTGTATGCGACTTCGGTGCGATTAGTCGCCTTCAGCTTTCTCATGATGTTTCGGATGTGTACCTTTACCGTGCTTTCGCGCAGGTTGAGTTCGTAAGCTATGATCTTGTTTGCTTTGCCACGCCGGAGCGCCTCGGCGACCTCGGCCTGCCTGAGGGTGAACATGTCTGTCAAAGGTTGCGCGTCGCGGCTGCCTGGATTTATCAGATGCCGAATTGACAGAACGCTGCTCGCCGGGACGAAGATGCCTCCCGCCGCCGCAAGGTTGACAGCCTCGACACAGACATCGATCCCAACCGAGGTCGGAATATAGCCGCGCGCGCCGCATTCGAGAGCCGCCAATATCTGCGCAAGATCTTCGGTGTCGGCCAGGATTACGACAGGGACCGACTTGAATTCGGACGAAATACGCTTGATCTTGTCTGCGACACGATTATCGGTGACCTTCTGGCCGCCAAGGTTGAAGAGAATGGCCACGAGGGGAGAAGCTGATCGCTTCTTGAAGCGCCATTCTTCGATCGAACGCATGGCGACTATCGCCATTCCGATTTCGTGGTCCAGGAGGGCTGATGCCAGGCACTCGCGGTCTATTGCCCTTTCGTCCAGGATAAGGAGATATCCCCTTTCTTCTTTTTCGTGAAGCGCTCCCGTTTCCCGGGATATAGCGACTGACCGATTAGCAGAAGTGTTACTATGCAGTCCTATCGTAGAGGTCATGATCTATCCCCAACCTTTCCCACGCAGTCCGCCTTTACGGCGGCCCAATACGGCTCCCTCGTTCCGATTTGACAGTTGATATTTTCCTCGCAAAAGATTCAGGTCGATTGCTCCAACGTTTTAGGTTTTCGAGCTGTTTCTTCACCTGGCCTTACGAGAACAGCCCGCACAGCTTACGACCTGTATATAAGCGAGCGCTAACATGGATCAATTTGGCACAATTTTTACCTCAAGGTAAGCTAATGCCCTGCGGTAGCCAAGGCCGCTATGCGCCCCGGGCTTCCCGGACGGTGGCTAAACCGAATGCGTCCGAATTTCCAAATGGACGTTTTCATGACCGCGAGGCAGGTTCTTTTCGAAACACCCTGTTCCCGCCAGGGAAGACCCAGTTGCTCGCCATCGGCTGAAGATCCTGCGCGAACGAAATCAATAAGTTAAGCCCGAGCTACAAACCATACCTGAGATACTCATTGTCGAACCCAGCCATTTTGACCAGTTTCTTGCGATTGATCAGTTGTACATGGCCAGCCTTGAAAGAGAGGAGGTCGGCGTTGCGGAGTTCCCGCAGCGTGCGGTTAACATGAACAGCGGTCATCCCGAGAATGTCAGCCAGATCGTGCTGGGTGAGGGGACAATCGTACCGTCCCTGGGCGGATATGCCAGCAATGGAGAGTCTCTCCTCCAGTTCAAGCAAGAAGTGGGCTGTGCGGGTTATCGCATTGCGCCGCCCGATATTCACTAGATGCTCTGCCAAGATAGCGTTCAGGCGAGCTAAGGAACAGGTAACCTCTTTCGCCAGCGAGCCTCCCGCAAAGATGGCCTCAGTCAGTTCCTTCCTGGAAACGTCAAAAACAGCTAACTCAGTTATGGACGATAGTGAAGCGTAGCGGGGACCTTCTACGAAACGGAAATCGATAATGTCCCCCCGAAGAGGAGTGTCAACGATCTGCCGTCCACCATTAAGCAGATCGCGATAAAGTAGGGCCCAACCCGATTTTACGATGAAGATCCTGTCGTCTTCGTCGCCCTGGTGGCATATGATCGAATGAGGTTTGTAGCTTTTTGTGACAACGCCAAAAAAACCGTTTCCCCAATCCCTTTCCGACCACGCCCGAACGGGATGCGAACGTATGAACTGTATTAGCGTCTGCATGTAAAGCCGAGCTCTCCTCCGGTTCCCTTACGCGACATCATTTTGCGTCTGGGCGAGACAACACTTCGACAAGGAGGGAGCAATCAAGTTCGTCAGCGTACAAAGCTTGCCGGTCAGCTTTAAGAAAATTAGCAATGCGAAGCGACTTCAACCTAGCCGTTTTAGCGGCCGGTCCGCGCGCTCAGCCGCTGCGATCTCCGATCGGTCGTTCATAGTGCCAACACATCAGCCAGATCTCGTGAACGTCTTCAATGAAGCGTGCCGCAGTCCTCCTCGCTTTAGGGGCAGGGTTCCACAGGCGCCGGCATATGTCGCCCTTCATTGTGATGAAGGTGGGCCAACACAACGGCCCTGACCCGCCACCATTGTCATGGCGGGCTTTCCCCGTTCCCGCGGCAGTCTTTTCGGCAAAGCATTTGGTGTTGTAGCCCCTCATCCTGGGACCGTTGCGATGGACGCTGTCGCGACGCTTTTTTGTCATTCCTTTATTCCGGCCGAGTTAGTCGATAGGCGGTCGCTTCGGTGCGGTGGCCGGGTAGGATGGTGCCGTTGAGTATTTGGAGCCGCTCCTCCAACCCCGTACCGCGCAGCCGTTGCGTTAGCGGATGTCCAAGGCGACGGAGTATGATCTTGCGGACGCCTGGTGATGGGCGAGCGCAGGACTCGGCCGACCCCGATCGCCTTCGGCGTGTGTGTCATATGCGTCGCATCCGCTCATTGAACGAGCTTGCGCCCATGAAGGACGATAATCCAAAAGGAGTGCCCACAAAGGATCATTGTGCCATTAGCGGCCAAGGCTCAAGGTGACGTCTTGCTCGCTGCCCTATCAGTCCGGGACCGGGTGGCCACCATAGTGAAAGCCACACGCCATGGTCATCGACGCAAAACGCAATTCCGAACCTGTCGCTCCACAGGCGTCTCGCAGTAAGGGGCAGGTAGCGAACGCCATCCTTATTGTCTTTGGGCTCTGCGGGCTCGCCGCCTTGGTCGGTGCAGCGGTCAGAAACTTGGATGCCGCCGAGGCCATCTCCGCGGCCGTGGCGCAGAAAGCGGAGGCTGTCTCCACAGCCGTGGTGCAGAGGACCGAGGCCGTCTCCGCAGCAGTGGCGCAGAAAGCCGAGGCGGTCTCCGCAGCCGTGGCGCAGAGGACCGAGACTGTCTCCGCAGCCGTGGTGCAGAAGGTGTTTGCCGCTATCGATAGCTGGCAAGATCAACCGGCTCAAGCCACGACCGAACCATCCCCTGCAGCCCCGCCCGGGCCCGATGCGTCGGCCGCGATGTTAGTCGAAAGGGGCATCGTCTCTACCCCCACAGCTACTAGCGCCGTCCCTAGCGCCCGCGCTGCTGCTGCTGCCGATTCAAGTGCCGAGCGCCCCAAAACCCTCAGCAATGCGCCAGGCGTGCCGATCGGAGCCCTGTTCGGCGTCGGCGACCGCCTCAAGGTCGCGTTCTACGAGCGCGTCGACGTCGAGGAAGACAAGTGGGGGCGCGCGTCCTCGGCCTTGCACGGCATCCTCCAGCGTCCGGAACTGAGCGGCGAATATATTGTCCAAGAGGACGGCACGATTTCAGTGCCCTTGCTTGGCTCCATTCCGGTCGCCAACCGGTCGACGCAGCAGGTACAGGCCGACCTGGTGGAGACCTTCAATCAACTGCTGGGCCGCGAGGGACTGGTCAACATCCTGGCGCTGGAGCGCCCGCCCATTTACGTGCTGGGACCGGTCAAGAATCCTGGCTCGTTCAAGTACGCGGCCGGCATGACGATCCTGCACGCGATCGCGCTGGCCGGCGGACTCGACCGGGCCGAGAGCGAGCCGTGGCAGAAGATCGAAGCCGTGCGTGCGACCCAGAACCGGGGCGGGGCGATCGATGCCATGTTGAAGTTGCTCGCGCGCGCGGCGGTGCTGAAAGCCGAGCGCGACGGTACGGCACCCACTATCCCGCGCCAGTTGCTGGAGCTGGCCGGCGCGACCGAAGCTGCCAACCTCGTCAACGAGCAGGTCGACCGGCGCAAGGCCGTCGCCACGGCCCGCAAGGATCGCGAGCGCGCGACGATGCGTGCGCTGGAGGCGGCCAAGCAGGATGTTGTCGCTTATGGGCGCATGGAGTCGCTCGACGAACTCGTCAAGCTGCGCCAGGAGCGCGTCAACAGCATGCGCACGCTCGTCGACCGCAAAGTTCTCAGCATGACGGTGATGGCTCAGATCCAGAGTGAGTTGTCCGACGCGGAACAGCGTCGGCAGGACGCCCTCAACCAGTACGCGAGCGCCAAGCAGCGCCTCGCTTGGCTAGAATCTGAGGTGTTGCGGACCCGGGCCGACCTCAGGAACGATCTGGAGGTCGAGATCGAGACCACGGAGAGCCAGATCGCGGCCAATGTCCGCGAGTTGAACGCCAGCGAAGGCGTCCTTTACACGTTGCCGGTGACCCGCGCCCAGTTTGCGAAGGACGCAAACAGCGCAACCTATCAAATCGTGCGGCAATCGGCAGCCGGGCCGGTCAGCATCGAGACCGTTGGGATGACCCTGTTGAAGCCAGGCGACCTCGTCAACATCATCGTGGGCGAAAGCGAGCCAAGAGAGCCGGCCGATTCGTCGGACCCGATCTTGTCGCCGACCTGCGAGGGCTTGCCGGCCGCGTGCAACCCAAGCGATGTCGACCCTGCCCGCGTGGTGAGGGAGGAGAGGATCGGTCCGAATTGATGTGGCTGCTTGTCTCCTGCCAGAATGGGCTCCTGTCAGTTGCGATGCGGTCCTGGTCGGCGCCAGCCTGACAGGCCTTCACCGCGACGAAGCGGCTTCGGCCGCGCAGGCGGGAGACGGGGCAAGCTCAGCCTGCTCCTCAACGAACTGCGCTTGCCACCATCAAGCGAAGTTGTGGGATCGAGATTCCCATCATATCGAGACCAATCCAGCCCATCCGACGAATACGCCACAAAAGCGTTGTATCGGACGCCAGTGATCGGTTGTAAAATGCTGCATCAAGCGACCATTCATCACAGGCAACTTTGACGGGATCCCTGTAGTATGTCTGAATTTTCTCGACCCCCATTCCGGGCGTGGCTAACCATGTCGGGATATGATGGCATACCCGATCAACATCGGTTAGCACTTTATTGAGACCGGTACCCGCCGCCGGATCGCTGGTAGCAAAACTGTCACCAGCCAATATCAGACCGGGTTGCTGTTCGTGATTCTGCGCGGCGTAAAGATCAACGGGTCGAATCTGAATATCGCTTGACAAGACAGCATCACCGAGGAGACGCTTCAATCGGGGCATTACCGCATACAATGCAGATAACGGCGATGTGCGCACTTCCTGACACCACGGATGGCGTATATCACCATGGTAGACGAACACATTGGCGCGCATTCTTGAACCAATCGGAAACATGCTCACATAACCCATAGGCCCTGGCTTTTCCGCAAAATATGTTAAAGCTTGAAATTTGAAACCAGCTTTAGAGGTGAGATCAAAACCAACACTGATCGAGTGGCATTTGCTGATCTCGGATCGCGTGATCGCACCCCGGACGACATTGTTTAAGCCGGTCGCCACCACAATCAATCGGGTCGACCATGTGTCACCATTTGACAGGGTAATTTTCTGCCGGTCGGAACTCGTCGTTATTTTGGTCACTTTAGCGCAGATGAATTGGACACTATCTGGAATCTGGCGGCGAATAACATTTACTAAATCCTCGTAAGCCACCCCATATTCGCAGGGCTCGCCGTGTTTCCCATGCTTTTTGCCGATGACATAACCGTGACGGGCCACCAATATCTCAGTCATCGGTGTCGCAGCCGCCAATACGGCATCCACCAGCCCGGTTTTTTTGAGCAAGTCGACTTGATCGCCATCGAGTTTTTCGCAGCGAAACTCCACCGGATAGACTTGATGGATATCAACAAGGATAGTCGAAATCCCCATCCGGCCAAGCATCGCAGCGGCTAACGAGCCGGCGGTACCACCCCCGAGGACCGCTACATCAATATTATTCAACTCCCGCTCCTACATCATCGTCTAACGCAAAGTAATCGCATTATACTATACTCTTTCTCGAAGCTCGATCGTTGTATCCCGCGCCAAGATCAAAAACTCGTGATCTGTCGGTCAGACAAACATGCGATGCAAGGATCGTCTTGTTTTACGAAGAACCTGCCGCAGCGGTGGCTTTAATAATGGCGTTTGATTATACCATGTATCCACATAATGGATCGCCATTCGCATCGCAATGACAATACGACCGCGGAAATTTCTGCTAGCAAAATGGAAAAACAATGGCAAATTGATATCGGACCAAGCAAGCTTATAGGGCTCGTCGCCGATCGTAAAATCGAACTTCTGCATCTTCTGGCCAATGGCATATTGCATCATTTCCTGAATATGCTGACGCCCGGGACTGTATTTGGCGAACTCGTCCTGATAACTGGACATCACCAGTGAATAACTGGAGTTGAACCGGAGACCCAGACCCGTCGCCACCGGAATCCCATCCACATCCAGCCGCGTGACATGGATGACCTCGCACAACCGAGGATTGGCGACAATCGCCAAATAAAATTCGCGAAAACCCGGACGTGCGAACATATCATGAACACCCATTCGGGCATAGCTGCTCCGTTTTTGTTCGATCAGCTTTGCAATGGTGCACTCGATCTCGGCCTGATCTTGCACGTCTACAAAGCGAACCGACCCGCCACCTTGCTTGGCGAGGTTTTTGGCCTTGCGCCGGTGGGTATGCAGCGTCGAATTCGAAAACTTTGACGCATAAAACCGATCCCAGTTCGCTTCCGGGAGGGTTGCGACATGTCCGCCGCAATTAGCCAGTAAGACTGGCAAGTCGAGAAAGGGATTAGGTTGAGAGCCGACAACACTGGGCATATTGTAAAATTCAACAGCGTCGAAACGAAGTTGAGGATAGTCTTGAATCGTCCGTATTATGTCTTTCCACAGGCGGCCGAATTGCCCAGGTTTCACGTGATCGCTAAAATTTATCGCCAGGATGGGCGAATTATAATCGCATAATTCCGATCCAAACCAGACCAGCCGGCGGATCAGACCATGGCGTTCGATCGCCAATGGCAGAATAAAAACCGCCACGCCGGTATCGTCGAGACCCAGCACGATCACCGGAATCAGTTTCTCTTTGGAGCCGATATGGCGATACCATTCCATCTGCCAATCAAACAATTGGAATACGGTACAATCCGCATGCTGCTCTAATGTTCTCCACTGAGCTTCCACCGCGTCCATATCGGTGAAAATTTGCAGAGCAATATTCGCCGTCGTCATTGGGTGTCCTATGCAGCAATGGTTTTAGCCAGTCCTGCTGTTAGAGAATGTTCTGCTTGAAATCCCAAACCCAGCGCCATGATCGGTGTCCTCAAGTCTGGAGCGGCGACGCGGTCGGTCGTTCGTGCGCGGGGCCGGCGGCAGAATCCAGTTTCATCGCGAAGGCCAAAATCAGGGCGGCACATGCACCCTCGATGCTGACGGCGAGCGTCCAGCCTAGGACCAGGCCTTGAAGTCCATCAAGCTTCGCCCCCGCGACCACGAAGCACAGCTCCAGCAATCCGCCAAGCGCGAACCAGCGAGATGCCTTGCGCATCCTGTCGCCCAGCCGCGCCAGCGTACAGGCATGAAATTTGAGCGTTGATCCCAACAGGCTGAAGCCGAGGAAGCGCAGGCTCGAACCGGCGATCTCCGGATAGGCCGGATTGAAGGCCGCAAGGATCTCCTGAGAAAAGGTGAAGATGAAGACGGCACAGGCCAGTGAGAAGAGCAATGACGCCGTCAGCGACAAAAGGATATCGTGCCTGGATTGTTTCGGGCTTGCTCTGACCACGGGGAACAGCACCGTGGCCATGGCTGCGGGAATCAATGAGGCCATGGAGACCAGCATCCACAACGGCACGAAGGCGGCATTGGTGGTCGGCGACAGGAGAACCAGCACAAGGTAGGGCATGATGACGCCCGGGGCCTGTGCGGCCACATCGAGCGCGTAGTGACCGAATACCTTGCGCCGAAGCGTATGGAGCAGCCGGAAATCGGGGCGCCCAACGAGGCGACGCGCACCGCCCCGGGTCAGGAGATCAAAGCCGATCCAGGACGCCGGCAGCGCGGCCACCCACGACAGAAGAATCGCGGAATTGGAGGCGTAGCCGGCAGCCGCGAGGGCGGCGATCAGCATCAGCTTGACCACGGAGAACAGCACCTGCCGGATCATCTTGCCGCTGCTCCGCAAGTGGCCGACGAGCGCCTGATCGCCCACCATGCTGAGACCAGTCAGGCCGCAGCCGAGGACGAACGCAGCGCCCACGAACCAGCCGCCGATCGGCCCGGTCGAGCTGTTGAGGTGCGCCTCCCCAAAGACAAACAACAAGGCCAGGCCGACCGCCAGCGCCACCCCGACGGACGCTGCAGCGGCCACGAGGCCGCGCCCCTTGCCGGGATGCCGTACGATTTCACCCATCAGCAGGGTCCCGAGCCCGGCCTCCCCCAGCAGGCCGACGAGCGCCATCACGGACAGGAGGGCTGAGGCCTTGCCGATCACCTCCGGCGGAAACAGCCGGGCCGCGAGCCACCAATAGACAAACCCAAGACCGGCCGCTGCAATCGTTCCGATCGCCAGAGCGCCGGAATTCAGAACGAGCGCGGCGCTCTTTCGAAGCTCTCGTCGGGCGCGAATAGTGGCCGTCCCGACGAGGCCTACCGGCATGATGGCTCTCCCGAACCTTGGTGCGCCGGCACCGCGGACCTGCTGGCGGTTGGGCGCAGGACGTCCCGGTAAACCTGCTCGATCCGGGTCACGACCGCTCCGGCCTTGAGGCGCCCAACCCTGGCGAGGCTTGTCGCCTCCAGGCGGGCAAGCAAGGCGCGGTCCTCCAGAAGTGTCTGCATCGCGTGGGCCAAGGCTGACGCATCGCCCGGCGGCACGAGAAGCCCCGTTTCGCCGTGATCGATCATATCGGGCATGCCTCCGACGTCGGTTGCGACGACGGCCTTGCCGGACGCCATCGCTTCCATGATGACGGTCGCACAGGGTTCCAGCCCGACCGATGGCGCCACGCCGAACAGTGAGCGCCGCCATGCGTGCATGACGGCGGAATGAGGCCACATGGTGAACACATGGACGTTCGGCGGAAACTCAGTCGGTGTATCGGCGAGCTGGCGCCCGATCAGGACCAGCGGAGGCGCGCGCTCGAGGTCGGCATAGGCTTGCAGGAGAGCGTCAATGCCCTTGAGGCGCATCATATCGCCGACGAACAGGATGAATCCATCCCCGGGTAACTCCCGCAGGCACGGATCTTCCGGGCCAAGCACCTCGACATCGTCGGGCACGAAATTGGTGATGACCTCGTAGGGGGCGCGGCCTTGGGTCAGGCCGTTGTGACGCGCCACCGTGTGGCTCACCGCGATGAAACGGTCCACCACACGCCGGGCGGCGAAGCTCGACCCCCAGTTGCCAAACGTGGTCACGGCTGCCTTCACGGCCCCGTAATGCCTGGCAGCGCAGGGCAGGCACTTCGCCAGTGCTGGGCCACCGCAGAGATGGGTGCCCATGTGCATGAAGTTCTTCTTGGCGCAGACAAGGCCGTAATCGTGGAGCGTAACCACGAGGCGTGCCCCACTCAGAACTTTGAGCGGCAGGAAGGACGCGTAGATCCAGTTATGGGCGTGGACGATGTCCGGCCTCTCCTGGGCGACCAGCCGCTTCAGGGCTAGCACCAGTTCGGGATCCGGGAAGGGTGGTGCGTGGCGGCGCTCGGGATCGCTGTGGAGGTCTGACAGGCGCTGGAGCGTGCCGCGCAGGCGGTGCACGCGGACCGCGCCGTCCAGCTCGGTTTCGGGCGATCCGGGATGCATAAAGGTGCCGACGCTCACGTGATGGCCCCGCTGCGCCAACGCCGCGCCGAGGTTGCGGACGTGCCGCTCCTCTCCCCCGATCACCGGAGGATAGAACTGCGACAGTAGCAGGATGCGCATGGTCGGGCTCCGTTTCAGATGTGCGGCACCAGCGTCGAAACGCTGCGATAGAGTCGGTTGTCTTCCGGCCGATAGAGCCGGGCATCTGCCTTCTGCGGGGTGGCCAAGACGGGCACCGGGATCTCCCGCGCCCAGGTCTCGCCCGGCGCGATGGTGAGCGATCGGAAGATGGCGAACGGTTGCCCGTCGAGGGTGATTTCCAGGTCGAACAGCTGAGGTTGAGTCTCGGCGCTCCTGATGCCGACGGTGATCCGGCCGGACTCGCCACTTGCCGACGGCAACAACCAGAACGCGGTGTATTTGAATTCCCGGTAGGCCGCTTCGTCCCGGACGGCCAGCGCGTAGGCTCCGGTCGCCACAAGCAGCGCTAGCATGAACGCGGCCCCCTGCCAGAGCCGGACCCGCGCCGGAGCCGGCCAGGCTGGCAGATCGGGAGTGTCGCGGCCGGCGGCAACCAGTGCCGCGGCGACCGTCACGGCCCAGAACCACACCGCCCAGCCGAGCGGCGTAAGGAAGCCTGCGGCGTTCAGGGCAAAGCCCCCGGCGATGCCGGCGGCTAGGTTTGCTCCGACCGCGTAGACGAGGTGTTGCAACGCGGAGGTGGTCCTGACGCCAATGGCCCGCAGCACTGTGTGGCCCGAGACGAGGAACACCATGGGCGCGCCCAGGGCAGTACGGATGAGCAAGCTGTCGCTGACCGCAACGGCGGCCACCGCGGCCCCCGCCCACAGGCACGCGGCCAGAAGGTCCAGCTTGCTACAAATTCTCATGCAATCCTCTCACGTCATAGATGACGATCCAGCCGTTGTCGTAGATGCGGGTGACGCCCTTGATGTCATTGAACTTGAGCAGCTCTGCGCCCGAGAGCGGCGTTCCCTGCCGTTGCCACGGCTCGAAGTAGAAGCCGAGCACCGGGGGAGCCGTCGTCAGGCGTAGGTCAATCAGCAGGAAATCGATGTCGCTTCGCGCCAAGGCCCAAAACTCGTCGGGCCTCAATGTCTCGGCCTCGAATATGCGCGCGGAATAGACGCCTTCGATGATCCTGACCCTCACGTCCTGCCGGCCGTAGCTCGCAAGCAGAAGGCGGTTGATGCGGTCGGAGGTGAAGCGGTTGCCGGCGCCGAGCCATTCCTTGGCCCAGCGTGCCGTTTCGATCCCCATGGGCTCGATTGATGCCTGATCTGCCGCCACCCTGTAGCGCCCATGGATCGGATTAATCGTAGAGCTCGCGACGCCGCCCAGGACGATGACCGCCAGAGCGACGGCCGGTGCGATGCGGCGCCACCCGCGTGGCGTGCGGCCCTGCCAGAAGTGGACGATGCTCACCGCGACGACCAGCCCGACGGCGATGAACACGAACGTTCCCATGCGGTTGCCGATTTCCCATCCGGCGATGGTCAGTCGGAAGGCCACCGAGACTGGGAGCCCGAAGGCCAGCAAGGCGAGCAGCACGAGGCGGCTGTCGCGCCAGCGGCGTTTGAGAATGTCCTGGATCGGACGCCAACCCGACCGCGCACCACTCGGCGCTGCCATGGCCAGCGACCGAAAGAATCCCGTTGCCAGGCCGAGTGCCAACAGCAGGATCGCCAGCAAGGTGGTCAGCCGCATGTAGAGGGCCTTGTCCGGCGGTCCGGGGTGCTCCGACCGTGGAGTGGGCGCGCCCAGGATCTTCCCGAGCAATGTGTCGAAGCCGGATTCGACCACCGGGCCGAGATAGCCCGTGAGAGGAATCCCACGGGCCTGCACCCAAAGGGACGGCAGGGCTATAGCCAGAAGCGCCGTGAAGCCCGCGGCGGTCCTGGCCTCAATCCGCAAGGGCCCCTGCCGGCGCAAAGCCTCGAGGGCCGCCAGCGCTCCGAAGTAGGTGGCGGTGAAAGTGGCCGAGAGGTGGTGCGTGACCGCGAGGCTCGCCAACAGCAAGGCAATCAGCCCGAGCGCCTTCAGTCTCGGTCGGCCGACGAGATCCTTGGACGCTGCTTCGACCGCGAAGGCCAGCACGCACAGCACGATGCCGAGGCTCTCGTAGGAGAACATCGACTCGAACAGGACGAAGGTTGAGCAGCCCATATAGGCCAGGCAGGCGATGGCCGAGATGCGCGGCGATCCGGTGATGCTTTCGAAGAACAGAAACAAGGCACCGATGAACGTGCCCCTGAGGACAGCCAACAATAGAGTCCCCGCCGCAAACAATGGCAAGCCCGTCAGATCGACGATCGCCGTCGCCAGGATTTCCAGGGCGGGATACGTTGGCCCGATTGGGAAAAGCGGGTTGGACAGAAATAGCCGGCGAGCCGTCATAAGATCGTCGGCTGCGATCCAGTGCAAGAACTCGTCGTAATTGATGAAGCTCGTCGGGGAATAGACCGCCTTGTAGTAGAACAGGGCTTCGGCAAGCAGAAACAGGAGGAACAAGCGCTCACCCCGGGCTACCATCGGCCAGGTGATGCGAAGGCTGGTCGGAACGACCAGGAGGACGACACCGGACCAGAAGAGCAGCGGCGCCACGTCATAGCCCCGGCGCCCGGCCGCGTGCCCGGCCACGACCAGGAGCAGAGCCGTGGCGACCGTCAGGCACAGAACCGCGATCCATCCGGAGTTGAACCGTTGCGGCGGGGCATCGGCGCTGCCGCCGCGAAGGTCGGGACCGATAACGGCCGAAACGAATTGTATCCCGCCCTGGAGTGGGTTGATCCTGGTTCCCGCGGTGAAATGAGCCCGCATCATCAGCGTCATGCCCTCGTCACAGGAGGCCACGACATCACGCCGCCGGGGGGCAAGCGGACCGTGGATCGGCGGCCCAGGACATCATAATAAACGTCGTTCAGCGATTGCGCGCAGGCATCCCAGTCCGGCAGCGCCAAATCCGGGACCTCCCGATGGGCCTCCAGTTCCTCGGCCATGGCGGCGGCCAGCTCTCCCGGACCGGCGTTGCACGGAATCGCCCGGCACAGGCCATTGGCGGCCAGCTCCCGCAGACCGGACGTGTCGCTGACGAGGACCGGACGGCGCAGCGACAGGGCTTCCATCACGGCGACCGGATGGGCTTCGTATTCGCTGAACAGCACGAATAGCGCGGCGCTCGCCAGCAGGTCTGCCATTTTCTGCCGCTCGGATCCGGGGATACCCGCAATGGTGACCCGCTTCTCGAGGCCGAGCGTCGCGACGAGGCGCCGCAATTCTCCCTCGTACGGGCCTGTTCCGACGATGTGCAGTCGCACGTCCGGTACCCGGCGGATCAGTTCGGGCAAGGCCGCGATCGCCCGGTGATGGCCCTTGTAGCGCTCCAGCCTGCCGCCCGAGACGATCAGGTGCGGATCGACCTGGACGCCGGGACTCGCAACTGGCATCGCGGCGCCGTTCGGGATGACGACAAACCGTTCCCGCGGCACGCCCATCCTCACGCTGAAGAAGTCGGCTTCGAATTCGGAGACGCCGATCAGCCGCGCGGCCCGGGCCACCAGCGGCCGGAGCAGCGCGTGCTGTGTGCCGCGCACGGCGTTGCGCAGCCGGGAGGAATGCCCGCCGCTGTGGAAGGTCAGGATGAACGGCAGGTCCCCGCGGACGGCCGCCAGCAGCCCGATCGGCGCCACGAAGCTGTTGTAACCTTGGAAATGGATCAGATCCCAAACCCCGCGCCGGATCGCGGTATAAATGCCGGGCGCAGCATAGAGGTCCAGTTCCCTCGGCCAGGCCCGCACGCGCCGCACGCGCATGCCGCGCACGTCCTCCTCAACCGGCAACTCCCCCGAGGGATCAGTGGTGAGCACGTCGACCGCGTGGCTACGCGCCACCAAGCGGGGACCGACTTCCTGGATGTGAGTTTCGATGCCGCCTATGAGGGGATAGCAGCGGGCGGCAACCATCAGGATTCGCATCAGGTTTGTCCACCGACATCACAGGCTATCGCGCTCCGCCTGTGCTGTAGGTGCACCCTCTCGCGCAGGATGGTCTTGAGGATGCGCCAGCCGTCCGGGATGGCGCGAAGATGGCTCACACCGCTGATGCGCGGAACCTCGAAACTCGCCACCTCGACGATATTGAGGTGGTTCTTCAAGGCCCGCACGTTGATGAGGGTCTCGATCTCGAACCCATCGCAATCGCAGTCCAGCGTGGCGACGTGCTTGGTCCAGAAGGCTATGTATCCGTAGCATAGATCGGAGAACCAACCGCCATAGAGCAGCCGCACGAACAGGGTCAGCCCCTTGTTGCCGAACATCCGGAGCAGCGACATGTCGTCGGTACCGGCGCCCTGGATAAAGCGTGAACCCTTGACGAGATCCGCGCCGGCCATCAGCGCACTGACAAAGACGATCGCCTCCTCCGGGACCATGGAGCCGTCAGCGTCCAGCATGACGATGATGTCGCCTGTGGCAGCCCGGAATCCCGCTTGCAGTGCAGCGCCCTTGCCCCGACGGGGCTCCATGACAACCTTCACGTCCTCGCGCAGGCGACGTGCGACCGCGACCGTATCGTCAGTCGAACGACCATCCACAATAATGATCTCATGCGCCCAGTTGGGGATGCGCGGCAGAAGCCAAGGGAGGTTCTCGGCTTCATTGAGCGTCGGGACGACGAAGCTGACTCGGGGCAGAATCAGTGATCGCCGCAGCGCGAAATTGATCGGGTCAGGCGACGATTCAGGCGACGATGTGGCACCGACGGGGGCGAGAATGCTGGAGAGACCGGCGTTCATGGCAGCGCTTTGAGATCGTACGATGGGACCCAGGGGGCGGGCTGAAAGCGCGCCAGGACTGCCGATAAGTATCGGGCGAGATGATGGGCCGCGTGATACGTCCGGTGCTCCACATCGCGCGCACACAAATGCGCGGCCAGCGACAAGCCGCAGCGGCCAGCTCCAATGACCGCCACATCCACGAATGTGCTTGATCCAACCATATGCGGACTCCCGGCCATAATGAAATGAAGATGAAATGAAAGAAGATCGGTACGCTTGCAGCCCCCTAATCTGAGTTTGTTATGCAAAGCATTACTGATGCATATCTGAAATGGAAGGACGATGGATGGTTAGAAAAGACAATAGATGATTAGCTCTTTTGGGGTATCACTTCAGGTTATTTCCAGCCCATACCACCAGCGCGGATAGTACGGCAGCGGCATCGATCACCTTCAGCAGCTGTGCTGGCAGCATTGCCAAACCCGTTTAGACCTCTGGGGCCACCTTCAACGCCAGCGAGGACATCCATCGACCCGCGGTCGGCGCTAGCTCACAAGCGAGAATTTCTACTGAGCGAGCCGTGCAGAAGGCACCGAAGGTCGTCGGCGCGAAGAAATGAACGTGGGCTCGCTCCTTCACTCGGCCGTGATTTCCGAGCTTATTCTGTGCCGGGGAAAGGTCGGGCCCGCCCGGCCCGTCTCAGGCGGGGTATCTTGCGCTCGACCACCTGGCTACGGGTGGCTGACCCGGACGAGACCGGCCAAGAGAGGGACTGCCCACACGGTCCCGAGACCCCACGCGGTCCCGAGACCGGCGCGTCGGGTACCAGCAAACGATAGGAGGTCGTGACCTCTCGCAAACCCCGGATATGCCCGAACAGGTCGATCACCTCCAAGCCAGACCGGCGGTTGTAGGTGTGACACCCCAACGCTCCGGACCAAATGCGACCGACCGGGGTCTGAGCAAACTCCGACACCCCGAGCGCATCTATCTGGCAGAACGTCACCGCGCCGCCATAGCCGCGCGCGCAGTCTTGGACCGGGCGTAGCGTGCGTCCGCCGTGTCGGATGACGGCGCCTGCGGGGCGGCTGAGCCTGGCATCGATCAGGACGGGGTTGGCGGCATGGGGCGTCCAAGATCCGGTCAGGCTCTCGGCACGGTAGAGGCTGAGGACATCCCAGGACGTGGACCTCCACAGCCTTGGGCTGACGAAAAACCAAAAGCCGCCAGCATGCCAGAGCGGCGTGGTATCGTAGCCCTCAATGCCTTCCATGAGGCAGGCCTCCCGCGTCCACCGGTAAGGGAATTCCACTGCCCGGTAGAGGCTGACATTCCTGGCCGCCCCCGATTCGGGGATCATCCAGATCTGCCCATCCCGCTCGAACACGAACGGGTATGAGAGGTGATGCGGTTCCTCCACGACGATCCGGGATGCGCCGGCTGTCCCGTCCCGGTTCACTGTCACGACCGCAATGCATCCCCGGTTCTTCGAGTAGAGGTACTGTTCGACAAAAATGAAATCCTGCCCCTGGTGCCGGAACGGGAATGGGTCGGCAAGGTAGCTGTCGGCATTTCCGGTGAGCACCCGGAAGGCTGCTTCGCCTTTGTCGAGCAGGCTCGCCGATTCATCGAAGCGCCAGCCAATCCCCCACATCCTGCCGCCCCTCGCCAGGATGTCCAAAAGCCCGATCGCCTTCGATGCAACCGTGCCGGTCGCTCTTGCAAGCGCCGAAAGCGCGCCAAACGAAGGCACTGCCGTCCGTGGGCCGGGGATACCGGACGCAGCTGAACCGGTTTCCTCACACAGGGCTTTGAGGATCAGCGGCACAGCGCAGGAAAGGGCGCTGTCGAGCCTCGCTGCCAACACTTCACGGTCTCTACTGGCAGGACGCGCCGTCCACGGCCGCAACGGGCGCGCCGTGTCATGCAGGTCGACGAGAATATCCTGATGATTCAACCAGGCCGCCACGATTCCGATCTCGCCGGGTGCGCCGTTGAAGACCGGGGTGAGCACGCGCCGCGCCGCCGGCAGCGATTCCGCCCCGCTCAGATCAATCACCACATCCACTTGGTCGGTCGGAGGCGGCGGCAGGGACCGCAGTGCCGCCTCGACGGAGTTAGTGGCGCCGTTCCCGCGAAAGCCATAGACCAGTCGTTCCAGTTCGAGCAGCAGACGGCAGGTCAACGGCAGCGGGCGGCGACCGGCCGCCAAAGCGCAGGAGACCTCGTTGCCGGGCACTTCAGCAAGCGCTTCTGCCAGCCAGAGGTGCCACCGAAGTAGCCGCGATGGATCGAGACTCAGGCAAATGCGCATTGTTGTTCCGACCGCGGATTTCAAAAGGACGCCGGCTCACAGCTTGAAGAGAACCGCCTGCGGCGATCCGCCTTACCAAGACTCCGCCGCAGGCCCGCGGGCCAGGGAGGTAGATGGACAGCGATGGCGCGTGCCACAGCGCGAGAATACTTCCCACATATTACTACCGCGGGGACTCGCCAATACGAGGAGCCGAATTCTTGGTTGGGAGCGATGTCTGCCAGCACGGGTCCATACTCGAGCGACCGGAATCGGCCAAGCACCACTATGCCCGAACGACGCCCGGGCTGTGCGAGGTCAGAGGAGGTAATCCTTCGGGGCTGTTGCACTCGGCGCCCGGCGAGAGCCACATGCCCGGGTGATTGTCGGCTGGCAACGATTGAAAAATAGGCTGCGCAACGCCGGACTGCGGGTGCTGGTGTGCGCGTTGCTGTCCGTTCCGGCAGTCGTGAGCGCCGCGGATGATCCGTCGGCAAGGTCCTTCATCAAGACTTCCGGAACGAACTTCACCTTGGACGGCAGGCCGTTCTTCGTGACCGGCGTAAACAACCACTATCTGACCTACGGGTCGCCGGATGAGGTCACCCGCGTTCTCGATGACGCGGTGGCGATGGGCGCCAATGTGGTCCGCACCTTCCTCCAGCCGGTGATCGGGTCGCTCGACGGAAGCAAGCCTACGATCTGGGATTGGCGGCTTGAAGGCGAAGCCAGCAATCTCGCGGTCAAGGGCACGTACCTGCTCTACTGGGACCCGAGCCAAAACAGGATGGCGGTCAATGACGGCGCCAACGGCATGCAGAAGGTTGATTTCCTCATCGCCGAGGCCGGCAAGCGACGCCTGAGGCTGATCATCGCCGTCCTGGATTTCTGGGCCTTCACAGGCGGCGCCCAGCAGATGCGGGCCTGGTATGGGAGCCGGGACGCCCCAGGCGTGCAGAGCCAGTACAACACCGACCTCAGCAAAGAGAAGTCGGAGTTTTTCTTCCAGGATCCGCGCACGAAGCGCGACTACAGGACCTGGGTCAGCCACGTCGTGCAGCGAGTCAACCCGCTCACCGGGCTCGCCTACCGGGATGATCCGACCATCATGGCCTGGGAGCTAATGAACGAAGGCAATGCGCAGCCGGAGGCCTTACGATTGGCTTGGACCACCGAAATGACGGCCTACGTGAAGTCGCTCGATCCCAACCATCTCGTCACCTCAGGGCACGCTAACGTCGAGTCGAAGCTAGCGGATCTGACGATCCCGACTCTCGATTTCGGGACCTGGCACGGCTACCCGCTCTACTACCAGCTCACCGTCCAGCAGTTCGACAGCTTGATCACCGAGTTCTGCCGGTTGGCAGTTCGCGCCGGAAAGCCGGTGCTTCTGGAGGAGTTCGGCTATGCCCGCTCCAATCAGAACTTTGCCCAGGCTTACGCGATGTGGCTCGACACGCTGACGCGCGAGCGCAACTGCGCCGGCTGGATGGTGTGGCGGCTGGTGTCGCGGCAGGACAGCGGACGCTATCCCGTCGACGAATATGACAAGTTCGATATTCACAACGACGGAGGTCCGCTCTGGAACATCCTCAAAGCCGCCACGGCTCGGGCGAGGCAGACACGCGAAACCAGCCCGGCCTCCGAAACCAGCCGGCAGTTGCCATGACCGAAGCCTCCGTCGTGATCTGCGCCGACACACTCGATCGCTGGGACGATTTGAACGCGGCCATCGCGTCGGTGCGCCGCCAGACCTGCCCGGCCCGCGAGATCATCCTCGTCGTCGACAACGATGAGGCGCTCTTGGAGCGCGCCCGGCGCGAGATCGAGGGTGTCGTCGTCACACCTAATACCAACGTGCGTGGACTGTGCGGCGGTCGCACGACGGGAGCCGGATTGGCGTCCGCGCCGGTCGTGGCGTTTCTCGATGACGATGCGATCGCCGATGAGCGCTGGCTGGGCGAGTTGCTGATGCCCTACACCGACCCGCGCGTGCTTGGCGTCGGCGGCCGCCTCGAGCCTCTGTGGCGCAAACCTCGGCCCTCGTGGTTTCTTTATGCTGAGAACCGGCTTCCGGGTAAGCCGAATCCAGCGCGTGGAAGTCTGGCTTTTCAAAAACCAAGACCATCGCACCGTCTATTGAAGAGCTTGGGGCAGACATTGGCAGCTCAAGTCGGGAGAATTCCTAGATGCGTATTCTGATGCTTGCGCAATCCTGTACGCCGATTGGCGTTGGCCAGCGGGGCCACGTCCGGAACCTAAGTATCGGACTCGCCCGCCGCGGTAATGACGTTGCCGTTGCCACAACCGGTCAGCCTGGATCGAAAACCGGGCAGACGGAGGATGGCGTCACCAGCGAACGCCAGCAGGCCCGCCCGACGATCTCAGTGATTATCTGTGCCTACACCGAGGACAGATGGGAGCTGATGCTTCAGTCGGTGGCCTCGGTTCAGGAGCAGACCTTGCAACCCTGTGAGATCATCGTTTGCATCGACCATAATGAGACCCTGTTCCACCGTTGTGCCGCGTACTGGGCTGACTTCGCCGCATCCACCCCTCCGATACGGGTGATCCAGAACAAGTACGACGGGCACCTGGGGTCGGCCCGAAACACGGCAGCCGAGACAGCTGCCGGAGACATTCTGGCGTTCTTGGATGACGATGCAGCGGCCGACAAGGACTGGCTCGGGATTCTCACCGACCCGTACCAGGATGAGCGCATCGGGGCCGTCGGCGGGCGTCCCATACCGGTTTTCAAGGCTGGCCGCCCGGCCTGGTTCCCTGTGCAGTTCGACTGGGTGTTCGGATGCGCTTATGACGGCCTTCCGACTATCCGAGGTCCTTTGGCTCATCTCATAGGAGCCAACATGTCGGTGCGGCGGACCCTCCTCGAGCAGGTGGGAGGGTTCCACTCCGACCATCACGACGACATGGACATGTGTCACCGCGTGACGCACCTCAGGGGCAGTGAGGCGGTCATCTATGAACCCGCGGCGGCCGTCCGCCACTTTGTACCGGCCTCACGGCCGACTTGGAAGTACTTCTGGCGCCGCTGCTTCTTCGTCAACAAAGGGAAGGTCGAGGCGTTTTCCCAGATGGGCGACGCCGCTACTCTGAGCTCAGAGGCCCGCTTCGTCTGGTACGCGCTGACCAAGGGCGTACCGCGGGAGATTTTGCAAGCGGCCAAGGGTGACGCCCACGCGCTGGCCCGGTCCGCGGCGATAGTCGTTGGCGTGGGGCTAGCCGCGGCAGGCCACGTCGCCGGCCGGATCGACCTGGTGCGGCGCTTGCGCCGGCGGCGCCAACAGGCAACCAGGCAGATCCTGGACACAGCCGCGCAAGGCGGTAGGCGCGGGAAGTAAATGCCGTCTGCGATAATCATTGGTTCGGGTCCGGCTGCAGCCGCCGCCGTGTTGGCGCTGTCCGAGAAGCCAAACGAGAAGATAACCGTGTTCGATCCAGGCACCGTGATCGATGCGGAGACGCAGGAGATAATCTCCAGGCTGTCGAAGCTGCGTGTCGACGACTGGGATGCGGAGGACGTCCGCCGGGTCAGCCTGCAGCCCAAGCAGGTCCGGTCCGATTCGCTACCTGAAAAGAGAAGCTACGGATCCGATTTCCCCTTTGTCAACAGGGGCCAACTCGACGGCGTCCACTCCGAGGGTAGAGTCAACTCAGCTGTCATATCAAGCGCCTACGGGGGGTTCAGCAATGTCTGGGGGGCTCAGATCATGCCCTTCAGCGCCGCCACGTTCAAGGGATGGCCGTTCGACTTCTCGGATATGGAAGAGCACTACCGGACCATCCTAGGTCACATTCCTTTCGCTGGAGAGTCCGACGATCTCGAGGAGTGGTTCCCGCTCATCGGATCCCCGGACCCGCTTCCGCCACTAGCGCCGCGGACGCAGATGGTCCTGGCCAACTACGACCGGCACCGCGATCGTGTGCGCTCCACGGGAATAACGATAGGCCGCGCCCGGCTCGCCTTCTCAGCGCCCGAATGCCAGCCCTGCGGCCTATGCATGACTGGGTGCCCGCGGTCGCTGATCTTTTCGGCCTCGCACAGCTTCGATGGCTTCAGGCGCAGCGGGAGGATCGACTACCGCAGCGGGCTGCTCGCGGTGCGAGTCGACCAGGAGGGCGACACGGCTGTCGTGCAGGCCCGGGAGCTGTCCAGCGGCCGGATCCAGCGATTCACAGCCGACCGGGTCTTCGTGGGCTGCGGAGCAATCGGGACCACCCGGCTGATCCTGGGCTCGCTCGGATCGGACCAGCCGGTACATCTTTCGGAATCGGCTCAGTTCGTTCTTCCAATGATGTCCATGAAGCCGACCCCCGATCCACGTACAAGGCGCGAGTTCACACTCAACCAGTTCAACATGGTCATCGGCCGAGACGAGGAGGGCTTCGATGTTTCACAGATTCACTTCTATCCGTTCAACCAGGCATACTACGATGCGCTGCCCGGCTTCCTCCAACACCGCGCCGCCGCCTTCGCGACGGATCGGCTCCTGAGCCGGTTGACGGTAGGTTTGGGCTACTTGCCATCCTGGGCATCACCCAAGGTTCGGGTCACCACCCAGGTGTCCGCAGCTCCTGATGAGCTACCCCAGATCACTCTCACTTCGGAGGGCTTCAGCGAGGCCAAGGTCAGGGGCAAAGACGTGCCTCCGATGCTCCCTGACGTACTAAAGCGGATCCGCAGGGCGGCACCTTACCTTGACTTGTGGCCAGTCACGCCGCAGATGCTGTGGTCGGGCGGGGCCAAGAGCTACCACTTTGGCGGCAGCTTTCCCCACGCCAGTGAGCCGGATTCTGGGAGTGCGACGACAGACCGGCTCGGGCGGCTGGCGCGCTGGGACCGGATCCATCTCATCGACGGGTCGGTTTTCCCAAATGTTCCAGCTACTACCTTTACCCTGACTGTGATGGCCAATTCTCATCGCATCGCCTGCGAAGCGATGCAGCTGACGGGTTGAGTTCAATGCGGGTCGGTATCACCGGGGCCAACGGATATGTCGGGACCATCCTGCGTGCCGCCTTCGCCGAAGAAGGGCATGAGGTCATCGCGTTCGCCCGTTCGAACCGGGTGACCTCCGAATCTGCCGCCGCAATGGTCGGCGTCGCCGAGCGGCGCCCATACGAGATCAAGCGCCCGCCGTCGGGGGCCGCATTCAGCGACCTAGATGTGCTCATCCACGGTGCATGGGACCTGACTCTCGTCAACGCGGGCGATGTGTGGGATGTCAATGTGTCCGGCTCGCAGCACCTCCTGCGAAATGCCGCCGACGCAGGGGTTCGCCGGGTCATTTTTATCTCCTCGATGTCCGCTTACAAGGGAACCCGACAGTTATACGGCCAGGCGAAGCTGGCCTGCGAGCGCACCGCCAGCAGTCTGGGAGGTGTCTCCACCCGCCTCGGATTGGTGTACGGCCCCGGTTGGGGCGGGATGGCAGGTGCGCTCCGAAAGCTCACCACCCTGCCGGTCACACCTCTCATCGGGGTGCGCTCCCACCAGTTCACAGTGCATGAGACGGACCTGGCAGCCGCCATGGTGCGTATTGCCGAGTCGGACATGCCCCTGCCGGAACCGGTAGGGCTGGCCAACCCCGAACCGGTGCCGTTCCGACGGCTAATGAAAGAGATCGCCGCGTCACAAGGCAGAACACTGCGCGCCGTCCCCGTGCCCTGGCAGCTTGTCAGTGGCGTCCTCAAGGCAACTGAGGCCTTGCATGTCCCCCTACCCTTCCGATCCGACTCCATCCTTGGGCTCGTGCACCCGGCGGCAGAGGTTCCCGGAGTAGAGAGGCTCAAGCAGCTCGGAATCGAGTTTCGGAGCTTCTCGCTGGAGGGCGATCGACCTTGAAAGTATGGGAGAGCGGCCCGGCCTTGCGGCGGTGGACAGTAGCAGTTTGACGTTTCCGGGAGGCCACTACAACTTTCGCCTTCGTGAGCCGCTGATACTTCGATATGAAGACGACGTGGCGATTGCAGTCCCAGCCCGTGTGGTTTGGGCCCTCAAACTCGCCCAGCGCGTTGTATGGGCAGCTGCGCAAGCACCCTGGCGAGGTGTTGCCAAGAGCGCGAGGATCAACGGCAGGATCAATTGAATCTCTGGCGCCGACTTGCGGTGGCACATCAATCAGGGGCCGCGTTGCCCGTTTTTTGAGTCCTCAAATCTAACGACCCCGGATTCGCCGGTGTATGGCTACTCTGGGGTGCGTGGGGGAACCCGAGATTGGTGGAGAGGAAAGGCGCCAGCGTCGAGCAAAATTCGATACCGCAGCGTCTCGCCCCTTGGCATTTCCCTTGCCGCCACTCCCAGTCGGTTGTTCTGACGCGTGCCTAACGCCACCTCAGCTAGTGAGGACCATCAGCGAGGCACCGCCGAGTAAGCGCACCGACAGGTCCTCTCCGGCGATAGTCCGGACAATGCGCCGTGCCGCGTTACCGAGGATGGCTGTCGTGGTTCGCCATTCGGGATGGACCTGCAGGATATCTTCCGTCCTAGTGTACTGTGCGTCAATAATCTTAAAGCCCGTGTCGCGCAGAGTCGCTAGAGCTGTGGCCTGATCAAAGTAATGCAGGTGACCGACCTCCTTGCGCTGCTTAAGGTGCTGTCCGCGCAGAAGGCCGACGATACTAATATCGAGAGGAATATGAAACGCATAGTATTTCGAATGTCCTCTGAGCTTCCGAAGAAATCCCATATAGTCATCGATGTGCTCGAACACATCGATGCACAGAAGAAGATCGTAATTTTCGTTGGTTTGCAGGAAGTCGCTGCAGTGAAATCTTAGATTGTTTCTTTCTCGCTGTTTGGCCAAATTTATAGCATAGGGAGCGATATCGTAGCCGATTGCCTCTGAGCCTCGGAAGATATCATGCTGAAGAAGGGCATTCAGAACGCCTCCCGTCCCGCAACCTGTGTCGACGATTTTCTGGCAACTGATGTTGTTCGCGCGCACGATCTTGGCGATGTTCGCGGCCTTAACACCGCCGTCTTCATCATGCCACGTCGGATTGGCAGCGGCGTAATCTTTTCCGGTATAGAGGTCATTACTTGACATCATCTCTACCCATCTTAATGTGTTTGAGCCAGATTAAGTTGCCTCTTGGAATGCTTCGAGCTAATAATTGCTTGTGGCTTTGACCGAAAACGACCAGCGATCGAAATCTCTGCATGGCCCCAAGGCCAGATCCAGAAGGGAAAGCCTAAGTCGCCCCTTGTTGATCGAACTTCACGTTTCGGGAAATGAACGGATCTTACGACGGCACCGGTCCGCCTTGAGGTCGCACCAGAGTTCGAGAGTTCCTCCCTTGCCCGGGCTGCACGCTAGGTGCGAACCGCGCACCTCAGAAAGTGGGCGCAACCGGATAAAAACAAAACCTAATCATTACAAATGTAACGACACTCTCGACGCCGTCAAGGCACCTCCTGCGAAGCTTCCGGGGAGGAACCTTAAAAGCACGCGGCCCATCTGGGGTAGCTCGTGAGAACCAAACTCTCCGCGTTCCACAGCGACGCTGATGATAGAATATTGTCGCCGATCAGGGACAAGCGATGCCGCATCATCGGCTCTGTGTTCTGAACGAACACGGCCAATTCATGGGCGCGGTCAACCTAGCCTGCATAGACGACGATGCAGCGAAAGAGCACGCTAACCGGTTAGCACTTGGCCACAGGTGGAGCTTTGGCGGCTTGTTGCGCGGTTCAAATTCGGGCCGTCCCAGCGAGAAAGCGCCCTCGCGCCCTAGGGGTCATGTATTAGCCATTTCCACAAGCCGCTTAAGCGATCGTACTTCCCTTGGATGCGGGTGCAGCTTTTGGCGCTGTTCGATGCAGGCACGTTTGCGTTGCAGTTGAACGGCCTGTCCGGTACTGTAGGGGCTGAGCTCGATAACGGTGCGAGTCCCACCTTCGATCATAGGAAGGCGGATGATCCGGGACGTCGCTGGTGTGCCGCGCGACATCGCTCAGCAACACGTGTAGAGACTGGAGCGTAGTCAACGCCTCAACGGCGGACCTTGGCCGGCGCACTGGCCGCGCAAACGGCACGGTCAAACATCGGGACCGGCAGCTCCAGCCATCGATTCGACGGTTCGCCCTGCAAATGAGGTCGTCGGGAAGGATGGCAGGGATGTCTCCGAGTTGCGTGGCGAACGACCCGCTCGCACCACGGCCCCAAAAGTCGACGGACACGGTTTTCGTAGGACGCGTCCGGAAGCCTGTTTCGGTGCGGCTGTTCGACGCAGCAGCTATATTAGAAGGTGTTAATAAGTTTTTCGCCCAGCCTCATTCTCGCCGCAAACAGCAGTAAGGCTGCGTACATCGTCCTTAATGATCGCTTCACGTATAGTATAGAATGGTGTGCGGATGAGTCCGCAAGCGGACATGCCTACGTTTTACTTAGGGCGCCGTTGAAATTAAAACAAGAAGACGCAATTACTAAGGTATCTACTGTGCTTTTACTAACCGGAAAGCTTGGCGATGCATCCGCCGAACGAGCTGCGCTCGACTTCAATTTGGCTGTGGCTCGAACCTCTGAACACCTTGCGCGCGCGGCAGCGACCCCCTTCCAAGGGAGGACCCGATGAGCATTCCCACCGACAAAACTCGCCTTCGATGGCGAGTTCAACGTCTCGACAATAATAATGTCTGGGCGAGGATTTCCAAATCTCCGCTACTTTGAAATCCGCTCGCGGTGCCCAACTGCGAGCGTGCGATATGTCGCGCGCCTTGGCGATGCGCGGCAGTAGAATCCCCTGTTTTCAACGCCAAAGAAGGATCACGGAATGACTCTTTCCGCACCCGCAGGCTTTGCCTCTAGCGATCTCGTCTTCGAGGAGAGCTTCTCCGGTACGGCGCTCGACAGCGACTGGAATACCTACATCACCAGCAATGCCGCCAACGGCTGGCCATGGAATAGCAATGGATCAGGAGGAAGCAACGCAGGCTCGCAGTATTATGCCGACTACGATGTGCCGAGCCAAGTGTCCGTGAGCAACGGGAAGTTAGATCTCACGGCGATCAAGCAGCCCATCAGCGGCATAAGAGATGGGACGACACAGACATACCCGGTCACGTCCGGCGCCGTCAGCAGCTACGGCAACTTCGAATTCAATGGCGGCTACCTTCAGATCAGCATGAAGGCGCCGAGCGGCGACGGCGCATGGCCAGCCCTCTGGATGTTGCCCGGCCAAGGTGCCGGCAGCAGCGGTGACAATTTCGAGATCGATATACAGGAGGGCGGGTTTACCGAAAGCTCCGGCCCGGTTGACAATAACTTCACTTGGCACCTTCACGGCCCATCTGGATGGGTCGGCGCGAGCATCGACAGCGGGGTCGACCTCACGGCCGGCTTCCACACCTACGGCATCAACTGGGATCCCGGTAAATCGATCACCTGGTATCTCGACGGGAAGCAGATGGCGCAGGTCACCAGCGCACAGGCAACGATCCCGAATGAGCCGATGGAATTGATCATGAACAATGGGGTCGCCAATTCGAACACGGCCGGATGGCACACGACTCTGGATAGTTCGACTCCCTCGTCGATGCAGATGCAAGTCGATGAGATCCAGCTGTATCAGAAGGCAGGCAGCGGCGACACTGTCACGGGTGCCAACGTCACTCCCCCGACCACTGGCGCGATCGGGACCGAGACTGGGTCTGGGACCGGGACTGTCCTTCCTTCCGGCGGCACCAGCGATGGCACCTTGTACGGCACCAGCGGCGCCGATGTACTTCGGGAAACCGGTGCCAACACCATGATCGGCTATGGCGGCAGCGACGAATACTATGTCGACAATGCCGGCGACAAGGTGGTCGAGGCCTCTGGCCAAGGTCAAGACAGGGTGTGGACCTCTGTGAGCTATGCGCTCTCAGCCGGCTTGTCGATTGAAGTACTTGGCACCACAAAGGACGCCGGCACCACGGCAATCAACCTGACCGGCAACGGGTTGGCCCAAACCATCCAGGGCAATGCCGGCGCCAACGTCATCAACGGCGGCGGCGGTGCCGATAAGTTGAGCGGCTTCGGCGGCAACGACACTTTCGTCTTCAATAGCGCCCTTGGTAACGGCAATGTCGACAGGATTACCGACTTCAACAAGGACAAGATCCACCTCGACGACGCCGTTTTTGCCGGGCTTAAGTTGGGGGGGCTTTCATCGGACGCTTTCTTTGCCGGTAGGGCCGCGCATGACAGTTCCGACCATATCATCTACAACAGTTCGACTGGAGCGCTCTCCTACGACAGCGACGGCACAGGCGGCGCAGCTCAGACACAGTTCGCCACTCTTTCTCCAGGTCTGTCGCTTACGGCAGGTGCATTCTTTGTGACCTGAAGGAGCTAGCGAGAAGCGACTATCGCGCGAGGGCCGCGGTCACCAACAGAGACAGGTGGATAAACTGCACCTTGAAGCCTGTCTCTTTCCGGCGAGCGTGGATGAGCCGGCGTTGAAAGGATCGTTGCCGCGGGCGTATTCGTTGAGCTCCATCGCGCCGGTCGAGTTCGTAAACTCATAGGCCTTGGACGGTTGCATCTAATCGATAGTCGATATCACCATTCGGGGAAGGCCATGTGGGCGGCCTCGGCCAGCATCGCGACCTCCTGAGCTGTATGGCCAGAGCAGTCGTGGGTCGAGCGGCACCCAGCCGCCGGCCGCCGCCATCGCCTTGTCGAGCGCCGCATCGCTGACATTATAGCAGGCGCAGCAGGCGCGGAAAGGCAGAACGTGCGTGGCGAGGAAGGCTTGCATGCGCGTTCACGGCCTCGCCGGCAGTTGCCGCGTCGGTGCGGATCGTGTGCGACCACATCACGGCGCTCTTTGGGTTCAGCAAGCGACGTTGGAATAGCTGCCATGGGCGCCCTGGGAATATCCCATTGCCCAGCGTATGGCCGGGCACGAAGACCCGAGAATGCCGCCAGGTCGCGGCGCATTTCGGCGCAGCAGCTGGCGTCGCCACCTGGGTGGCGTCGATCGGCAAGCCGTCGATCTGCGGCGGCAGTGGCATGGCCGCCGTTCTGCGGATATAGTCGCCGGTCACCAGATTGTCGGCCAGCGGTCCGAATGGCCCGGCTTTGACGCGCTGGCGCTCATGCAAGAAATCGCCCTGACCATAGAGGCGCGATCTATGGACTATCAATTGCGGTCACGTCGGAAAACCTGAGGCAGCACTATCGGACCGGTTTCTTGGTTGAAAGCGCGCCGGTTTGCGATCCTTTGTTCCCTCAACTAAACTAAACTAAACTAAATTAAACTAAACTAAACTAAACTACGCCTCCTTCTAATGCGTGACGTGCGTCCGGGCGGGCGCAGTGAGAACCTTGGGCCGGCCATCTACTCCTAATGAGGTATTTTGAAATTCGGCGTTCGCGGCGTAAGGTAATACGGTTAAATACCATTTTTGCAGCCGCATGGAGAACCAAACAAGAGTACCTCATAAGTGTCATAGGTTGTTAACTAGTGTACCAGGGGAGGCTACCGATGGGACGACAATCTTTTTTGACGTTACTTGTCGGACCGAGTGGATTACTCCGAGAGAGCCTAATTCGGATCCTAGATAAATCGAAGTTTCGTATTGCTTTCTCAGCAGATTCTGTTCACGACCTCCTTCTCAAACCGTTGCCGCAATGCCGGCCTATCTTGCTTATAATTGATGTCGATTGCTCCGATGCCAGTTCTGGATTTGAACAAATTGCAGATTTCAAGGAAAATTATCCTGATAGCCATGTAGTTGTTTTGGCTGATCACTATCAATTGGACGATGTCGTCTCAGCTTTTCGTTCCGGTGCAAATGCTTATTTGACAAAATTCACCGCTTACGACACGTTCATCAAATCTCTTGAATTAGTGTTGCTTGGACAATCCATGTTGCCTGCGGAGGCGTTGCCATTTTTACCGTCTGTGAAGCAAAATCTGGAACCTGAACATAAACAAAATCCAAGCAATCCTGGCGTTATCCCGGAGCATGAGGAGCGCGTCCTCTCGATGCTGTCGCCTCGCGAAATATGTGTTCTCGGTTGCTTAACTGAAGGTAAGTCTAATAAAATCATCGCGCGTAAGTTCCATATCGCCGACGCAACGGTGAAGGTGCACGTGAAGACGATTCTTCGAAAGATTCGGGTCCGCAACCGGACTCAAGCTGCAGTTTGGGCTATGAATAACGGGTTGTTAACCAACACTGTGTCTGGCCACGCCTGGGCAAGCGATCAATATATGACGGCCGAGCCTCGCGATACACAAGATCTAGTTGAGAGACATGCTGACGGCCATTTCGAAAGTACGCATCCCATTTGAATCAGCTCTCCTTCTTGAGCGACAGTCGAGGAATTGGTCAGCGAGCTCGCCATCAAGGTGTCGCGCGATTCGAGATAGGGAGCGCATCTCGACCAGATTGATGTGCCCGAACCTGGTTGGCTTCAGGTAATCAGCCCTTGCTCCGGGTCGCGCAGGATGGCCGTTCCACCGGCCGCCTGAACGGCGAGGCTGCCGAACGTAACGCCCGCGGCGAGGCAGGTTTGCGCGTTCTCGCCTGAGAGCCAAGCATGGATGAAGCCAGTGTTAAAGGCGTCTCCGGCGCCGGTGGTGTCCACATCCGGAACCTTCTTCGATCCTCTTTGCAGCAGTGTCCCAAACATTTTGAGCCACGCGCCGCCGGCTCCCGCCTTCAGCGCAACGACAGGAAATGCCTCGCCTAGTCTAGCAGAGATCTTTCGGATCAACTTGGTCGGCGTGAGATGGAAGAAGTAGTCTCGGCAGACGTCGTCGATCGGGATTATGGCTCCCCATTATACTGGTCCATCATCAATAGGAATGCGGTATTCATGCTTCACCCGTCAGCCTCCCGAGTCGAGCCGTCGCCAGGTTCGTTCAGAATGTGGGCCCGCCCAGTCATTCTCCAACGCCACCCGGGCAGGGTTCACCGAGTTCTAACTCACAGCGATGCGCAAGCCGGTGTTATCGAAAAGATGCAGATGGCTGGTATCGAACTTCAGATCCACCGTGTCGCCTGAAGCCACCGAACATTGTCCGGCGACAACCGCAAGCATGGTCCGGCCGCTGCTTATCTTGGCGTGGACGATTGTCTCGGAGCCGAGCGCCTCCACCAGCGCGACGGACGCCGCAATGTCTCCCTTGCCGGCGTCGGCGAGGCCGACGTGATGCGGCCGTAGCCCGAGCGTCACGTCGCCATTCGCCGCGCTGACGTTCCCGTCGATCTCGAATCCAGCTGAACCGTCCAGCGTGAGGCTTGACCGGCCAGTGCCCCCGGGTGCCAGCTTTACCGGTAGGAGGTTCATACGCGGTGCACCGATGAAACCGGCGACGAACAGATTGGCCGGATGATTGTAGAGGTCGAGCGGCGTGCCAATCTGCTCGATGCGGCCGGCGCGCAGCACAACGATGCGGTCGGCAAGCGTCATCGCCTCGATCTGGTCGTGCGTGACATATACCATCGTCGCCGAAAGCCGCTCGTGCAGGGCGGCCAGTTCGGCGCGTGTCGAGATGCGCAGTTCGGCGTCGAGATTGGACAGCGGCTCGTCAAGCAGGAAAGCGGTTGGATTGCGCACGATGGCGCGGCCGATCGCGACGCGCTGGCGCTGGCCGCCGGAGAGCTGGCCGGGGCGCCGGTCGAGATACGGCGCGATTTCCAGCATCCGCGCGGCTTCGGCGATGCGCGCATCGATTTCGGCGCGCGCCATACGGGCGTTCTCCAGTCCGAAGGCCAGGTTCTGGCGCACGCTCATGTGCGGGTAAAGTGCGTAGGATTGGAACACCATCGCCAATCCCCTGTCGGCGGCCGGGACGGTGGTCACGTCCTTGCCGTCGATCGCGATGGCGCCGCCTGTCGGCCGATCAAGCCCGGCGATGAGCCGCAGCAGCGTGGACTTGCCGCAGCCGGAGGGGCCGACGAAGACGATCAGCTCACCGTCAAGAATATCGAGATTTATGTCGTGCAGCACGCCGATCTTGCCGAATGCCCTCGATACGTCGGTGAGTGTGATCTGGCTCATGGTAGCCTCTATTTCAGACCGGAGCCGGCAATGCCGGTGGTGATGAAGCGCTGAAGGAAAACGAACACCAGCACGACCGGGATCATGGTGACGACAGTCATGGCCAGGATGTAATGCCATTGCACGTTGAGTTCGCCGGCATAGGTGTTGAGACCAACCTGCAGCGTATAGACCTCCTTGCGCGACAAAACGATCAGCGGCCACAGGAAGTCGTTCCAGCGCCAGACGACGGAAAAGATCGCGAGTACCGCCAGCGCGGGGGCGGTCAGCGGCAGGATGATGCGCCAGTAGATCTGCCATTCGGACGCTTTGTCCATGCGCGCTGCATCGATCAGCTCGTCGGGGATCGTCAGCATGTACTGGCGTAGCATGAAGACGCCCGTGGGCGTCGCCACTGTGGGCAGGATCACGCCCCATAACGAGTTGAACAGTCCCATCGCCGAGATGACCGAATAGAGCGGCACCAGAATGACGGAGAGCGGCACCATCAGCGTCGCGACGATGAGCATCATCACAGCCGAACGTCCCCGAAAATTGTACTTCGACAGTGCGAACGCAGCCATCGAATTGGTCAGGAGGGTAATCAGGGTCGCGACCACGGTGACGAAGACCGAGTTGCGCAGATAGAGGAAGAAGTCAAAGGCGAGGAAAGGCTGGACATAATTGTCGAGCGCGAAGGCGATGCTGCGCTTGGGCGTACGGTTGTTGACGCGTATGATCGCGCCCGGGTTGGCGGGATCGACCATCTGCGCGATGGTGCCGAGGCGGCGCACTTCGGCGAGCACGCGCACGCTGCCGTCGTCATTGCGCACTTCGAAGAGCTTCAGCGGCTCCTCGTACCCTTCTACGATAGCTTCGGCGGTGACATAGGGCAAAATTGTCGGCGGAAACTCCGCCAGCGCGGCAGGCGTCTTGAACGACGAGTTGACCAGCCAGAGCGCCGGGCCGAACATGACAATCAGCCCACCTATCAGCCAGAACCAGGTGAAAACGTCCGTCCAGTGCCAGCCGGCGCCGCCGCGACGGCGGAACAGGAATTCCGCAACCCTGCTCATCGCGTTTTGCCCCGCTGTTCGTTGCGCCTTGCGATGCCAAGCTGGATCAAGGTCAGCACGACCAACACCGCTCCCATGAGAATCGAGGCAGCGGAGGCGAGCCCCGGATTGCGCAGCAGCGAGGCGAAGCCGACCTCGTAGATGTACTGCGTGAGGAACAGCGTGCTCGTCCCGGGACCACCGCCGGTCAGCACATAGACTTCGTCGAATATCTGCACGGCGCGGATGAGCGTCAGCACCAGCACGACCAGGAGGTTGGGCGCCAGCAAGGGCAGCGTTATCCGCCAGAAGACGCGCAAGGGCCGGGTGCCGTCCATCTCGGCGGCCTCGTAGAGGTCTTTCGGAATGGCTTGAAGGCCGGCGAGAAGGATCAGCGCATAGAAGCCGACATGGGCCCAGACCGACACCATGATCGTGGCCACGAAGGCCCAGTTGCGCTCCACCAGCCAGTTGACCGGGGTTCCGCCCGCCTCGAACACCATCAGGTTGAGCAGTCCCTGCCGCTGCAGGATCCAGCGCCAGATGAGACCGACCACGACCGGCGACAAAAGGACAGGGAAGAAGAACACAGCGCGCCAGAAACTGCGCGCACGCAACTCACGGTTGAGTACGAGTGCGGTGACAAGCGCTACAGTCACCATCATCGCCACTTGCAACACAACGAAGGTCAGGGTGTTCCAAACCGCGATCCAGAAGAGGTCCTCGGTGCAGCTCTTCGGATCGAGATAGCTGCCGCAACTGAACAGCCGCCCATACTGATCGGCGCCGACGAAGGTGCGGTCGCCGAGGAACAGCGCCCCGCCACCGGTCATCGAATACAGGATGTTGATGACCAGCGGAAACAGCACGAAAATGCCGAACACCAGCATGTTCGGCGCCAGGAAGAAAACGGCCATGCCATTGCTGCCCGTGCGCCGTTGCAACATGCGCAGTGGCGCATCGAAAACATTCGCAAGCCAGCCGACCGGCGCCAGGATCATGGCGCCGGCGCGGGTTGCTATGCCGTTTCGGACGTCTCCCATGACACTGCCGCGACGCTACTTCGATGCCTCGGCCACCTTTGCCTTGATGTCCTCGTCGATGCGGACGAAAGCCTCGTCGAGCTTCAGCTCGCCCGCCATGACCTGACTGATGCGGGTCACCAGCGCGCCATAAACCGGAGTTCCCCATTTCCACGCCGGCAGGGCGGCGGCATTCGGCGCGATCTTGCCCGATGCCTTTAAAAACGCTTCGAGCGACGCCTTGACGTTCTCGTCATCGGTCTTGAAATGGATCTTGCCAGCGAGAACGCCCTTGTGTGCGGGCAGGAACAGGGTGCGCTCGGTGAACTCGCGCACGATGTCCTCGCGGCCCAGGAAGTCCATCACCTTGCCGACTTCAGATGCGTTCTTCGTGTATTTGATGGCGACGAGCGCGGCGCCGCCCGGCATACCGGTGCAGGCGGCGGGGCCGCACGGCGAACCCGTCGCCACCCAGTCGAAGTTCTTGCCGATCTTGCCGGCAAGGTTGGCAACCTGCCAACTGCCCGAATAGTAGTAGGCAATTTGCCCATTGATGAAGTCGTCGGCCCCGGCGCGATAGGTGGTGCCTGACGCTGATACCCAAATTTCCTTGTTCATGCGGCCGTCGGCAACCCAATTGACCAGCTTTTCGGCGAAAGCTTTCGTGCCGGCATCGATCGGCGCCGGCAGTCCATCACTGCCGATATAATTGGCGCCATAAGAGATGTTCGGCGCCGAGATACGATGGCCGCTGCGGTCGATGGCAAAGGCAGCGTTGAGCTGCTGACTCTGCTGCACCTTGCCGGCGGCATCGATCCATTCGTCCCAGGTTGCGGTGCCGGCCGGGATCGGCACGTCGGCCTGTTCAAAAAGCGTCTTGTTGACGAAGCCGCCGGTCAGCGTGATCTGGGTCATGAAGCCCGGAATGATCTTGGAACCGTCAGGGCGCATCCAGTCGAACTGGTCGCCGAAATTCGTCTGCCAGTATGCTGGATCGGCCACCACAGGCGTCAGGTCGAGCCAATGATCGGCGAGTTCCTTGATATTGGTGACGCGGGCGATATCAGGACCACGTCCTGCCTCGAGTTCGACCGGAAGCTGCTCCTGGATAACCTTGTAGGCGACATTGTCGAGAATGACGTTGATGCCCGGATTGTCTTTCATGAAGCGGTTGAGCAGATCCTGTATGACCTCGCCCTCGACGCCATCCGAATACCACATCACGCGAACGTCGCCTGCGAACGCCGTCGACGACAGAAGGCCCACCGAAAGGCCCAGGATTATCGAATTCATTCTCATGGTTCACTCCTCCACTTTTTGCGGTTTTCACCCCGCTTGATTGTCGCTGTCCGAGCTGCTTGTCCTGCTCCTTTTGATCCGATCCTCACCTGGTTGCGATGGCGTCGGCTATGAAGAACGTGGCTTCGCCCGTGACCTGCCAGTCGGCCGGATCGATCACACGGTCCTCAGCCTCTATGCGGCCATCCGGATGGAACAGCACGTCGCCATATTCCGGGTCATTGACATGCAGAACGTCGTTTTTTCCGTGGCCGAGCGCGAGCTGAGAAAACTGCGCCTCGAATTGCTCCAGCGACCCGTATTGCCGGCGCCGGCCCAAGCGGATGATCCATGCGGCTTGATGGCCCGGCACGCGCAACTCGTTTCCAGCGGTCGGCCCCCGGCCGATCAGCTCGAAGGCGCTATCGGCCTTCAGCATCGCGAACCCATCGCCGCCGCGCGCCGAAGCGATATTTTTCTTGACCCACGCTTCATCGAACGCGCTCTGTGGGAACCAGGCATGGGTAAAGTCGGGCTGCTCGGCAGCGCAGCTGAACAGCACAACCGCCAGGTCGCGGTATTGATGCACGCGCGGCAGAGATCCGGAGCCGCCCCAGTAGGACGGACGGCCATAGCCCGAATGAATCGTCTCGCCCGGATGGTTGATCCATATCTGCGCGTCGGGATTGCCGCCGAGGCGCAGGTGCAGCACCGTTTCCTGATAACCCCATTCGTTCCAGCGATAGGCTGCTGCGCTTCCCATGGCGAAATCGCGGGTCTTGTAGTGGTAGAGCTTGGCGATCCGGTTCTGGCCCTGCGCGAAGCACCATTCCTGCGCGTCATCGCCCTCCATGCAAGCGATGCCGGTCAGCTCTTGCGGGACGTGGAGCCCATGGTCGCGCAGGCAGAGCGCGAGCTGCGGCAGGGCGTGGAAGCGCATGCCATAAAAGCCTTTGCCCCACAGCATGCGTGCAATGCCGGAAAGTTCCAGCGAACGGGCGGCGCGTAGCGTGTGTTCGTAGGAGCGTCCTTGCGCGCCGGTAAGCATGCCCTGCTGAGCGGAGCGAGCGACGATCTCGAGCAGGCGGTTGATCGCAGCCCCAGCGCGCCGGCGAACGTCGGCATCTGGCCCAAGCGCGTATAGGATCGTCAACCCCTTGAGATCGATCGGGAAATAAGGGGCGGAGTTGAATTCCGCCATTTCCCATTCCTCGAAATGATCGAGCCAAGCGCGCACGCGCGCAAGGCCCACGGTCGACTGCTCCGCGCCGGTGCGCCCCGAGCGGACAAAGCGGGCATCGGGCAAGAGATGGCCGCCGAGATAAGCCGCGGTGTGAAACAGAAGTGCATGGTTTTCGGAGAAGTACCACTGCACGTCGTTACCCGGCTCATCCATCCAATAGCGGTAATTGAGGATCGCCTCGTCAATGCGGTGACGGAGATCGACCGCGATCGAGTCGCCATAGGCACGACGGCACCACAGCAGTGGAACCAGGATGAAATCGGCGCAGTCGTGGCAATCTTCGATCGCCGGCAGTGCAGCAGCAATGATGGTGTCGGTTTCGGCTCCGCCGCGGCCCGTCGCCAGCCGCGCCAGCCCACGCACGGTATCGGCCTCTGCGAAATTGGAGACCTGTTCCAGGGCTTCGCCGATCCTGTCGGCAAGGATAGCAGGGGCGCGGCCCTGGCGCGCCGCATGACAGATCTCCACGCCGAAGACCCGCTGGGCAACAAAGCCTGAAGATGAGAGCGATACGGCAAAATGCCGGAAGTCGGCGGGAAGGTCTTCCGTGGCGGCAATAGTGATGCGTCTTGCCCCCGCTTCGATGCGGCGGCGGAAGATCACGGGCGCTTCGATCGACATGAAGTCGCCCTCGATCACGATCGCTACATCCACCGCAACCGGCAGCGGGACATCCGTCACCAGAGCCACTTCGCCGCCGGAATAAAATGGACGCTCGAAATGCATCGCGTCGAGAGCGGCTTCCATGGCCGCCGCGACGTCGCCTTTGACGGTCGTGGGCAAGACCTGTTCGGCAGTTGGGCCCGACAGATAGTCGAGTTGGAAGAAGTAGCGTGCGTCACGCTCGGCGAGATCATCGAACCAGATGCTGATCTCGTTGGCGCCGGCGACGAGATCGACCTCGAAATCCTGAGAAGCCTCGAGATTGCGCCCGTAGGCCGCCATCCACCCGGCTTCTATCCCGTTGACGAACAAAACGGCGCCGCCGCAGGTGCGCAGCCGCAGCCGCGCCCGGCCGTCCGAGCCTGCATCGAGCACGGTACTTGCCCAGGTGGCGATCACGGTCGGGCGGAACCAGAAGCCCGACAGGTCGACGCGTGGCGAACCGAACGGAAGCCAGACACGGTCCGGCTGGAACACTCCCTGCGGCTCAGGCCGTTTCCCGCAGCGTTCGGCGGCAAACTCGGTTCGGCAGGGATATTCGTGTGGGATGAAATTCTTGTGCTTGGTCAGGAAGAAGAAGGGGTCCATCTCCCCTTGCATCGGCTGATCTGCAACATCGTAGCGCTGCTCAGACGTCGCGCCGACGAGCCAGTAAACGACAGGACCGCCGAATGCGAGCGGCCGGCGCAGCGTAAGATCGTGCTTGATCGGTTCCACGGTGTTCATCGCAGCGTCTCAACAGGCACGGGCGACACGTCGTTATAGGCCTGGTTCTCGCCCGTCATGCCCCAGACGAAGGCGTAGGGGCCGGTCCCGCTGCCCATATGGATCGACCAGGCCGGCGAGATGACACAGTCGCCATTGGCCACGATCAGATGGCGGGTGTTGTCCGGCCGTCCCATCAGATGGACGACCCGGTCTTCCGCCGCGACATCGAAATAGAGGTAGGCTTCCATGCGCCGCTCATGCAGGTGAGGGGGCATGGTGTTCCAGACGCTGCCCGGAGCGAGATCCGTGATGCCCATCAGCAGCAGACAGGAAGGCGCGACTTCCGGATGAATGTACATGCGCAGTGTGCGCTTGTTGGCGCGTCGCTCCTCGCCGAGTTCAAGCGGCTTCGCCTCGGATTTCGCGATCAGCCGATGCTTGATGTCTGCGCCGGCCGGAACCGAGTTCATATAGAACCAGGCGGGGTGCGCGGCGCTGTCGCTTTCGAGCGTCACTTGTTTAGCGCCGCGCCCGACATAGAGCACATCGCGGTTGGCGAGCGTGAAGCGCTGCTGGTCGACGCTCACCGTTCCTGCGCCGCCGAGATTGGCGATGCCCATCTCCCGCGCAGTGAAGAGATGCGGCGTGCCGACGTCCGCGCCATCGCCGAAACTCAGCGGCTCTCCGGTTGGGCACGCGCCGCCGACGATCATGCGGTCGACATGGGTGTAAGCGAAGGCGATGCGGCCAGGCTCGAACAGCCGCTCCACCAGAAACTCGGCGCGTAGCCGCTCCGTCCCGTAGCCATCGATGTCGCCCGGACCGGCGCCGAAGAGAACGCGCATCGTCATGCCGCCGCCTCGGCAGCTTCGGCATGGATCATCCCCTCTGTGACGCAGAGGATCGCCAGGGCCTGGCCGTAGCCGGTAGGCTGAATCGGGATGTCGCGGTAGAACTGGAGATCATGGCCCATGCGGGTGCCGTAGGAAACATTTCCGAGCACGCCGTTCTCGTCGATGCTGGCCAGAACCGCCTCGAGTGCGCGCAGGCCCGCCTGACCGCACCCCTTAGGCCCGATGCCTATGCGCGCAGCTTTCATGAGACCATAGCCAATGCCGGCCGTGGCCGACATCTCTTCATAGGATGTCGGGTCATCGAGCAAAGTGTGCCATGCTCCCGATGGCGCCTGCAGGCGCAGCAGCGCTTCGATCTGCGCTTCCAGCACCCCGAGCAGATAGGCTTCGACTGGCTTCCCGATACCGCCATTTTCGATCAGGTCGAGAATGCCGACGGTGATCCAGGCGTTGCCGCGGGCCCAGAGCGCGCGGGCAAAATTATGTCGTCCGGCAAATGTCCAGCCGTGGAACCACAGGCCCGTTTTCGGGTCGGCGAGATAGCGAGCATGGACGAGGAACTGACGAACGGCCTCGTCGATGCAAGATTGCCGGCCGGCCGCGCGTCCGTGGAAAGCGAGGAACAGGCCTGCCATGAACAACGTGTCGTCCCACAATTCGTCGTCGTTGATCTTGTCTGAGACATTGTGTTGGAACCCGCCCTCGGGCGTGCGAGGCATGTCGCGAAGCAGCCTTTCGGCCCATTGGCCGAGAGGGGTTTCCCAGCGCGGATCGCGTGTCTCGCCCCAGAGCAGTGCCAGCGCCATCATCGGAGCGGTGGTGTTGATGTTCATCGGCGGCAGGCCGGCCCTTAAATGGCGCTCGTACCAGCCTTCGATTGTCTTCAAAAGCTTCGGGTCGCGATTGTGCCGCCAGAGGCAAACGAGGCCGTAGAGCCCCACACCCTGCGGCCATTCCCAGGAGTCGAAGCTAATGTAGTCGCCGGCCGTGCCGTCGAGGTTGGGCTCGTCGAAACGGCCATCATGGCGCAGGCCCGTCATGCCGCGCACGAGCAGGTCGAGCTTTGAGCGCATATCTCTCGTTGACGACGCCACTACTCCTCCCAAGTTTGCGCGATGCCGGGCAAATGGGTGCCACAGGCATTTTTGTTGCGCAATCTGAAATTTTTTTGCAGCATGAAGGTCTGGTGAGGAAACAGCCGATGGTCGTGAAGGTCGAAAGCGGGAAGCGCGGCACGCTCAGCCGGCGCGTGCGGCTCGAAGATGTCGCCGCGCGCTGTGGCGTTTCCGTCAGCACGGCGTCGCGGGCGCTTGCCGGCGGCAAGGGCGTGCGCGGCGATCTTCGGTCGATGATCATCGAAACCGCCAAGAAGCTGAACTACACGATCCCCACCTCGATCGCCGGCCGCAAGGTGATCCTCGCCGCAAGCAACGCTGCGAGGATCGACTATGTCCGCAACCAGTTCACCTTCTATGTGCTCGACGGACTGAACGAGCGCGCACGAACTCTCGGCGTCGAGCTGGTGTCGCGCTCCATAGCCGACGCCGGTGAGCAGATCGCGCTGCTCGATGAGGCCAGGCAAGACAAGAGCGTCGTCGGCTGCCTGTTTCTGACGCTTGACGACGAGGCGGTGCTGACGCTGACCGGCGGTTTCGGCAAGCCGATCGTGCTCATAAACGGCGACGACCCGGCGATGCACCATTCGAGCTTGACGCCATGCAACCGCTCCGCGGCACATCTCGCGACGCAGCACCTGCTCGACCTCGGCCACCGGCGCATCCTGTTCCTGATGCGGCGCGGGCGGCGCACGATCGAGCGTCGCTTCGAGGGCTGGCAGGATGCACTGCGAGAGCGCGGCCTGGCGGCCGGCGACTTGGCTGTGGAGGTGGCGGATTGGCTGCCGGACCTTGCGGCGGAAGCGATCGCGCGGCGCATTGAGGCGCGTGGCCTCGACTTCACAGCCGTGCTCGCCGCGGGCGACAGCCTCGCTATCGGCGCGATGATGGCGATCCGGAAGTCGGGTTACGAGGTGCCTGCCGACGTGTCGGTCATGGGCATGGATGACCTTCCGCAGGCGGCTTTCCAAAATCCGCCCCTCACGACGATGCATATCCCGATGCGCGAGATCGGCGCGGCGTCGCTCGACCTCCTGCTCGCCGATCTCGGCGGGGACCTGCCGCCGCGCCGTATCGAATTCGCCTGCCATATCGTGCAACGCCAGTCGACCGGCCCGGTTCGCGCCTGAGACGTATGGTTGACACCGTTGTCCGGGCCAGGCCATCACTACATCGATGGGGGCACGTTGGAACCGTCTTCGAAGCGTCCATAACCTCCGCCGAAGAAAAGCAGAGGTTCGCCGTCTCGCAAGATCGCGGCGGTTACGCGGGCAACGACGATCAAATGGTCGCCGCCCGCATGCCCGGAGATCCGCGTGCATTCGAACCGCGACAGGCAGCCACCCAGCAGCGGCACGCCGGCATCGTTCAGGTCATGCGGGAGACCGTCGAAGGCTTGACCGACGCGAGCGAAGCGCTTGCTCAGCTCAATCTGCTCCGCGCCCAAAACATGAACCGCGAAATGTTCGCAACCTGCGAAGGCGGCAAAGCGCCTCGAATGCCGGCCGATCGACCAGAGCACGATCGGCGGGTCGAGGGACACCGATGCGAAGCTGTTCGCTGTGATGCCGACGGGACCATCGGGTGTCATCGTGGTGACGACGGTGATACCGGTCGCAAACCGGCCGAGGGCGTCGCGGAACTCGCGCTTGCGGTCGGGGCCGGGCACGAAGCTTTTCATCGGTTGCCGCTCGGGGTTGAGGAAGTGGTACATCACGCGCCCTCCTGGCCAAGGGCTGCGGTGGAGGCTTCAATCTCGTTGAGGCGCATTCGCAGCATCATCATCGCCGTTCCCCGGTTCCGAGCGGAGTAGCCGGGGTGATTTCCGGTACCCGGCCATAGGCATGCGGCAGCGAGCAGGTGTTGATGTTCGGCAGCACGCGCTTGCCGAAGGACAAGGCCTCGTCGAGATGCGGATAGCCTGAGAAGATGAAGGCGCGGATGCCCATTTTCCGGTATTCCTCGATCTCGCACATCACTTGGTCGGTCGAGCCGACGATCGCGGCGCCGCAACCGGAGCGGGCGCGGCCAACGCCGGTCCACAGATGCCGCTCGACATAGCCTTGTGCGTCGGCGCCGGCGCGGTTCTTTGCCTGGTGCGCGACGCCCAGGGATGTCGCGTCCAGTGCGCGGGCGCGGATAACTCTGCCCTGCTCGTCGTCGAGTTTCGAAACCAACTCCTCGGCATATTCGCGGGCTTCGGCTTCGGTGTCGCGCACAATCACGTGGACGCGCAGGCCGTAATCCAATGTGCGGCCATGGGCGGCTGCACGCGCGTGAACATCACGCATGCGGTGCGCCAATACGTCCTTCGTCTCCGGCCACATCAGATATACGTCACACTGTGCGCCGCAGAGTTCGAGCGCGTCGGGCGAATAGCCGCCGAAATAGAGTAGCGGCCCGCCATTCTGCTGGTAGGGCTTTGCGGGGTCGGCAGTTACTTTCCCGAATTGATAGACTTCGCCCTGATGGTCGATTTCGTCGCGCGTCCAGGCCTGACGCAAGATCTCGATGACCTCGCGCGAACGCTGATAGCGGAAGCGGCTATCGGCGAGTTCGCCGGGAAAGTCGGAAGAGATGACGTTGACCGTCAACCTGCCCTTTAGCATGTGGTCGAGCGTTGCGAGCGTGCGCGCCAGCATGACCGGTTGCATTTCGCCGCAACGCACCGCCGCGAGAAGGTTGATCGTCGAGGTTATCGGAGCGCAGCCCGCCACGAAGGACAGAGTATCCTGGCCGACCTGATAGGACGAGGGACACAGGATATTGCGAAAGCCCAGTCCTTCGGCTGTCTTGACGATATCGGAGCAGTGCTCCCAACTCGACCGCAGCGCGCCATCCGGTACGCCGAGATAGCGGAAATCATCGGAGCACAAAGCAGAAAACCACGACACTTCAGCAGCGTCGAGATCAGCGGACGTCACCGGAACGACCGTCAATGTCCGCACCCCCTTCGTCAATTGCTGCCGCGACTATCTTTCCCTGTTGAATATCATTTGTTTTTGTGTAGATCAATAGTGTATCAATTTTCGCGTTGGAGACAATTTGACCACGTCCAGAAACGCCTACGCGCTTCCGATGCATCAGCAGGTCAGCGAAATGCTCATCCGCGAGATCGCGGCTGGCCGGATGATCGAGGGCGAGAAGCTTCCGCCGGAGCGCGACATGGCTGCGGGCCTCGGCATAGCGGTCGGTACGTTGCGCAAGGCGCTCGGCGATCTCGAGCGCAAGGGCTTGCTCAGTCGCATCCAGGGTTCCGGCAACTACGTACGTTCGCAACCCGACGTGGCCAGTGTCTATTCCATGTTCCGGCTGGAACTCCTGGAGGGAGGCGGGCTGCCGACGGCGCGCGTTCTGTCAGTCGATCGGCTGGCGAAACCGATGGACCTTCCGGTGTTCGGGTCGAGCAGCGAGGCCCATAGAATAAGGCGGCTGCGGAGCCTCGGCGGCAAGCCGGCGGCGCTGGAGGAGATCTGGCTCGACGGTTCCCGTGCGGAGACGGTAGCTATCGAAGAACTGTCGGATTCGCTCTATCTCTACTACCGCAAGGCACTCGGCATCTGGATCTTGCGTGCAGAGGACCGCGTCGGGGTCGGCCAGGTGCCGGGATGGGCGCTGCCCGAATTCGGCCTCGCACCGGGCGCCGCCGCCGGCTTCATCGAGCGTACCGGCTGGATGCAGGACGGCGCCAGCGCGGAATTTTCCAGGACCTGGTTTGATCATGGCGTCGCGCGCTATGTCGCGCGGCTGCGATAGGAACTGAGATGGCGAAGCACATTTCCTACGGCATCATCGGCTGCGGCATGATGGGGCAGGAGCATCTTCGCAATATCGCGCTGCTGCCCGATGTCGGCGTCGCGGCGATCTTCGAGCCGGACGCGATGATGCGCGCACGCGCGGCCGGCTTTGCCCCGCAAGCGTCGATCGCCGGCTCGGTCGCGGAGGTGGCGGCCGATCCGCGCGTCGACTGCTTGCTGATCGCCAGTCCGAACTATGTGCATTTCGCGCAGCTCAAGGAAATCGCTGCTATCCGTGCGCTGCCCATCCTGGTCGAGAAGCCGCTTTTCACCGATCCGGTCGACGCAGCCGCGGTGAAGGCGTTCGCCGCGACCTACACCGCACCAGTCTGGGTCGCGATGGAATACCGCTATATGCCGCCGGTCGCTCGATTCATCGAGCAGGCGCAGAACGCCACCGGCGGCATCCGGATGCTGACAATCCGCGAACATCGCTACCCGTTCCTGGACAAGGTGGCCCACTGGAACCGCTTCAACCGTCGATCGGGAGGCACGTTCGTCGAAAAATGCTGCCATTTCTTCGATCTCATGCGGCTGATTCTGAAATCGGAACCGGTAAGGATCATGGCGTCGGCCGGACAGGAAGTGAACCATCTCAACCAACGTTATGATGGCGAAACACCCGATATCTGGGATTGCGGCTACGTGCTGGTCGATTTCGCCAGCGGCGCGCGCGCCATGCTGGAACTATGCATGTATGCAGAGGGCAGCCGCTATCAGGAGGAGATCAGCGCCGTCGGTGCGCGAGGTAAAGTCGAATGCCTGGTGCCGGGTCCCGGCCGCTTCTGGCCAGCTCATCTCGGCGCGGCGCCGACGCCGCAGTTGATCGTCAGCCCGCGCTTTCCGCGGGGACCGTACACCGTCGAGATCCCGGTCGACCCACAATTGTTGACGGCCGGCGATCACAACGGCTCGACTTTCTATCAGCATCAGCGGTTCTGCGCCGCCCTACGAGACGAAGGGCCGGTTGAGGTGACGTTGGATGATGGCTGGAAAGCTGTCGCCATGGGTATGGCCGCACAAGTGTCGGCAAGCCAGGGCACTGCCATTTCCAACCCGCTCGATGCCTGCGAGAGCGCTCAGTGTGGCTGATGGTAGCTCACGTGACCACTTGATCTTCTGACCAAGTGGTAGCGGAGACGGCTAAATCGCAGGATCCACGGCGTGAGCCGCCTAAAGCGCGTCGCGTTTGATCGGCCTCATGCGACGCGCTTTAGGTTGTTGTTTTTATGCATGTCGTTGTCGCAAAACCGCTGCACACTTTTGCGCGACATGCATTAGTGGGATCAGTCAACCTTGCCTCCGATTGCCGCTATGGTTCTGACCAGCCTGTCCGCGACACAGGTCGATGCTCCAGCCGCCATGAGCATCTGCGGCAGGATCAACCATTCCAGCGTCCAGGCTGCACCAGAGCGCTCTTGCTCATGGATCAGGGCATGATGCATTCCCGACAACTGGACTGCGTTGTAGCGGGCAAGCGTCACCAGCATCTCGGCGTCGATCGGATTGCGCTTGTGCGCCATGGCGGACGATGAACCGCCGCCCGCCCGTTGCAGCTCGCCGCCTGCCTGCGCCATCAGCGCGATATCCTGCCCGAACTTGCCGAGGCCGCCCGTCACAAGCGACAGCCAGTTGGCCAGCTCAGCGATGCGGTCGCGCTGGCTGTGCCATTGCGGCGCGTCGCCGAGGCTTAGCCGCCGGGCCAGCGCGGCACGGATGGCGGCGCCCTTGTCTGCGAACTTCTCGAGTGTCCCGACGGCGCCGCCGAACTGGATGACGAGAACCGATCCTCGCACCGATTGAAGCCGCTCGTGGTGGCGCACCAGCGGTTCGCGCCAGCTTGTGACGCGGTCGGCTACGGAAATCGGAATCGCTGCCTGCATTCGGGTTCGGGCCATCAGCGGGCGATCGCCAAACCGGTGGCCGAGATCGGCGAAGGCGATCACCAGGGCCGAAAGCCGTTCTTCCAACAGGTCGATACAGGCGCGAATTCTCAGGATCATGGCCGTGTCGATCACGTCCTGGCTAGTCGCACCGAAATGCACATGCTCCGAATGCGGCTCTCCCACAGCATGCCTGATCTGCCGCACGAACTCCGGCACCATGACACCGTCGCGCTTCGTTCCGTCCCTCAGGGCCTGGATTTCCGGCCGGAAATTGTCGAGGACGCGCCCGATTGCGCTTGCTGCAGCCGCCGGGACGATGCCGAGTGCAGCTTCTGCGTCGGCGAGCGCTTTCTCGAATTGCAGCATCGTCGCAAGTTCGGCCTCGACGCCGAGCAGCGTCGCCATCTTCTCATCGCCGAGAAGCCCGGACAGGAGGGGATTGTCGAATGCTGCGATCATATGTCGAAGAAGACCGTCTCGTTGATGCCCTGGAGATGAATGTCGAACTTATAGATGTCGCCATCGCGCGGCGCGACCAGCGTTGACACGCGCTCTCTTTGCTCAATGCGCATCAGGACGGGATCCTCGGCGTTGGCCGTTTCCTCGTCGCTGAAATACATGCGGGTGTGAAGGCCAATGTTGATTCCACGCGCGACGATCCAGACCGTCAAATGCGGCGCCATCTTGCGGCCGTCGAAAAAGGGCACGCGACCGGGTTTGATGGTCTCGAACATGCATTCGCCCGTCGTCATGTCGGTGGGCAGCCGGCCCCAGCCGGTAAAATTCGGGTCGGCGGAGCCGCGCAGATCCGAGGGCGAATTGTAGATGCCGGCGGCGTCCGCCTGCCAGATCTCCACAAGCGCGTCCTTCAGCGGCGAGCCGGCGCCGTCGATCACCCGGATGTTGACCCTGATGCGTTCACCCCTGGTCTTGTCGTTGACCATCGCGGTGCCAAGGTCGCGTTTATAGACGCCCGAGATACCGGCAAAGTTGGGCGTCAGCCCTATATGGACGTAGGGTCCCGCGGTCTGCGAGGCGCTTTCCTTCAGCCGACCGAGAGCCTGGACCATCAGTTGCCCTCGATGCGGTTTTCGAACAGCGTCGAGCGGCGGCCGCGCAGTACAATGTCGAATTTGTATGCCCGCGCATCCATCGGTATCGTTGCCTCCATGTCGAGCGCGGCGGTGAGGCCTTCAATAGCACGGCGGTCGTTGATGGTCCGCACGATCGGGCACCTCCAGATCATCGGGTCGCCCTCGAAATACATCTGGGTGATCAAGCGCTGCGCGAAGCCGTGCCCGAAAATCGAGAAATGGATGTGAGCTGGACGCCAGTCGTTGGGTCCGTTGGGCCAGGGATACGGCCCCGGCTGGATCGTGCGGAAACAATAGGAGCCATCCTCGCCGGTGATGGTGCGGCCGCAGCCGCCGAAGTTCGGATCGAGTGGCGCGAGATAAGTCTCCTTCTTGTGTCGATAGCGTCCGCCGGCGTTAGCCTGCCATACCTCCAGCAACGCACCGGCGACGCCGATGCCGCGCTCGTCGAGCAGGCGGCCATAGACGAGGATGCGCGGCCCGATCGCGCTTTCGCCCGGCCCGGCAAAATTGTGTATGAGGTCATTGTCCAGTTCACCGAGAATATTGTGGCCGAAGACCGGCCCCGTAAGCTCCGACAGGGTGTTGTCGAGGGAAAGAAGCGGCCGATGCGGCGAGCGCAGCACGGAAGTCTTGTAGGCTGGCGTGAAGGCCGGCGGATGCCAGTTGCGGTCGCGCTGAAAGAAGGCGCCGATTTCCGGCGTGCGGTTGGCGGGAAGGCGCGCGTTGGTCATGATTAGCCGGCTTGAGCGTCGATTTCGTCGAACGTCTTCCTGGCGATCTTCATCGCATGATTTGCCGTCGGTACCCCGGCATAGATTGCCACATGCAGCAGCGCCTCGCGTATGTCGTCGCGCGTCGCCCCGGTATTGACGCTGGCGCGGATATGCATCGCAACCTCTTCGTCCTGCTTCAGCGCGGCGAGCAACGCGATGGTGATCATGGAACGCTCGCGCTTGGTGATGTTCGGCCGCGACCAGACGTGGCTCCATGCAGCCTCCGTGATCAGTTCCTGGAAAGGAATGTCGAATTCGGTCTTGGCCACCTCTGCGCGGTCGACATGGGCGTCACCCAGCACCGAACGGCGCGTCGCCATCCCTTCGAGGTATCGGTCGCCGTGTTGTGGCTTGCTCATTTGCGCTCTCTTCGCAGGTCGTTCAGGAAGCCACGGATCAACCCGGCGAGCCTTTCCGGCTGCTCGACGCATGGGATGTGGCCCGCACCGGCGATGACCTCGAACCGTGCGGCGGGGATTGAGCGGGCCAGCGATTCCACCAGTTCAGGCGGCGTCGATCCGTCTTGATCGCCGACAATGCAGAGTGTCGGCACTTTGATCGCGGCGGTCGTCGCGGTGAAATCGGCGTCGCGGATAGCCGCGCAGGCAGCAGCGTAGCCGGCCGGATCCTGGCGCGTCAGCATCGTTTTGTAACCCGCCAGTTCCTCGCCGCGATTCTTATGGAAATCCGGCGTGAACCATTTTTGCATCACGTCGTCGGCAAAGCTGGCGATGCCCTCCGACAGGGCCGCGTTGATGCGCCCGTTCCACATCTCGGGCGTACCGATTTTCGCTGCCGTATCGCAAAGGATCAACCCCTCGATCAAATCCGATCGCGTCTTGTAAAGGCATTGCGCAATGACGCCGCCGATCGAAAGCCCGCAGATCACCGCGCGCTTTACGCCAAGATGGTCGAGCAGCCCTGCAAGGTCCGTCGCATGGGTCTCGATTGTTTGCGGCGCGCCACCGAGTTCGCTCAGGCCGTGTCCGCGCTTGTCAAACGCAACGAACGTGCAGTCGTCGGCGAGCCTTCGCTCGACCTCGTTCCAGATGCGCATATCGGTGCCGAGCGAGTTCGCGAAGACGACCGTCGGCCTGCCAGCTGCGGGACGATGCCGGTAATGGATCGTCGCGCCATTAATGCGAGCAAAGTTCATACCCGTCATACCTTTGGCATTCCTTTGGGCCGCATCAGCCGTTTTTGCGCGGCAATGCGGAATGGTGCGTTCGGCGCACCATATCCTGCATACGCGCCGCGCCGTTCAACGAACTCGATAATGAACCCCTCTCCGAATGTCGGTGCATAGAGCTGGAAAAATTCGCCGTTGTCGTCGCGGTCATAAAGGATATTGGCTGAGCGCAACCGATCGGCGACCTCCGGATCCAAACCGAAGCGCGCTTCTACGTCGTCGTAGTAGTTCATCGATATCTGAAGTGGTTCGAAGCCGTTGGCCTGCAGCTTCGCCGCCGTCGCAAAGATGTCATCCGTCGCGAGTGCCAGATGCTGGACGCCGGAACCAAAGGTTTCTGCGATGAAATGGCCAGCCAGCGTGCGGTGACTCTCGGCGCCGTTCAGCGTGAGGCGGAAGCGCTTGTCCAGACCTTCGATGACCTGGCTACGTACGAGGCCGGCCGGATCGACGATGTCGACCATGGGGGTCTTGGTCGTCCTGAAGATCGAGACATAGAACAGCAGCCAGCTCGGCATCTCCTCCTGTGCCATGGTCTGCCCGACATGATCGATACGGGTGAGGCCGACGCCATTGCCGGAACTTGCCGGCATGACCGGCGTGAACTCTATGTCCCAGACCTTCGCCAGGTCGGTCTTGGCATCGAGGAAGTAGATCAGTCCGCCGCCGACGCCGCGGATCGCCGGGATCGACAACTCGCCGGGCCCGACCCGCTGGTGAAAGATCTCCGCGCCCAGTGCCTCGGCGCGCGCGACCGTGGCGGCGGCGTCCTCGACCTTCAGGCCCATCGCATATGCCGACGTGCCATGGACAACAAAGGAAGAATGGGCAAAGCCCTGCCGCTCGGTATTGATGACAATATTGATCTCGCCCTGGCGGTAGAGCGTGACGTCCTTCGAGACGTGCCGACCGGCCTCGACAAAGCCGAGCATGCGCAACAGCGATCCAAGCTGTCCAGCGTCCTCGCGATCGGCCGCGAACTCGATGAACTCGACCCCTCCAACCGCAATGCGGTCGGGCATGGGCGGGATCGCCATGTCAAGTGCCGGTTCTTCACGCCGCACCTGATCCAACAACCAAACGAGCGAACGCCGCCCGTCGACGGAGATCGCCTTTGCCGACCCGCCACGGAACTGGTCGTTGAAAATCTCGAGCGACAGATAGCCGTCATACCCGGTTGCCGCGACCGCCTGCATGAACTGTCGCACCGGCAGATCGCCTTCGCCTGGCATGTTGCGGAAGTGCCGGCTCCAATAGAGCAAGTCCATTTCGATCAGAGGCGCGTCGGCGAGTTGGACAATGAAGATCTTGTCCGCGGGTATCGAACGGATGGAGCCGAGTTCAATCCTGCGGGCCAGCGTGTGGAAGGAATCGAGAACCAGCCCGACGTTCGGATGGTCAGTCCTGCGCACGATTTCCCACGCATCGCGATGATCGTTGACGTGACGCCCCCAGGCCAATGCCTCGTAGCCGACGCGCAGACCGCGCTTGGCGGCGCGCTCGCCAAGCTCGTGAAAATCCATGGCCGCCCGGTCGATCCCGCCAAGAGAGGCCGGCGACACCGACGAGCATACCAGCATCAGGTCGGTGCCGAGTTCCTGCATGACGTCGAACTTGCGCTCGGCACGTTCAAAGGCGCGGTTGCGCTGGGGCTCCGGCAAACCCTCGAAGTCCCTGAACGGCTGGAAAAGCGTTATGGTCAGACCTGCGTCACCAGCCATTCGGCCGACGTCGCGCGGTGAGCCGTCAAAGGCGAGGAAATCATTCTCGAAGATTTCAACACCGTCGAAGCCCGCGGCGGAAATTGCCGCGAATTTCTCCGCCAGGTCACCGGCGATCGACACCGTCGCGATCGAAGTCTTCAAACGCGCCTCCTCCCTGGTTTGTGGTGAACGAACCAGTTCGTACATAACTAAGGCAACGCTGGCAGCACCGCAAGTTTCGGCGTTCTCAGCGTTCTGCGGGAGCTTCGTCCTTGGCGACAAAACGCAACAGCATCTCCACGCTGTTGCGTTTGAGCCGCTCGAGTTGTGCCGGCGCGCCGAAGTCGCGTCCAAAGATCATCGAAAAGGTGGTGCGATTGGAAACGTTGAAGAAGCACAGCGCGCTTACCTGCCAATGGAGTTCGACCGCGTCGAGTCCCGGCCGGAAGACCCCCTCTTCGACACCGCGCGAATAGATGCGAGAGATATGGTCGATCGCAGTCACGTTCAGTTCGCGGATCGCATCCGATTGTTCGAGGTACTGGCCATGATGGATGTTCTCGATCATCACCATGCGGATGAATTCCTCGTGTCGGTGATGGTGGTCGAACGTGAACTCCACTAGGCGTGCCAGTGCCGCCACGGGGGGCAGACCTTCGATATTAAGTTGAGCCTCGCCCTCGCGTACCTGGCGATACGCGTTCTCGAGCGCGCGCAGGTAGAGACCTTCCTTATCGCCGAAGTAGTAGTAGATCATGCGTTTGCTGAAGCGCGTGCGCGCTGCAATCTCGTCTATGCGCGCGCCCGACAAGCCGTTCAGGGCAAACTCCTTGGAGGCGATCTCCAGGATGTTGCGGCGCGTGCCCTCAGGGTCCTGGATACGCGTCGTGCTCGCGTCCGGCTTTGGCTTTCGTTCTTTCTTGATAACGGCCATGCAGTTTGAGTTCCCGCCCCGGCGCAGCCGGCAATTGACTAAACTAACCAGTTAGTACATCATTCGCAAATCGCGACGGACTCATTTACCGGCGCGTTTGGCGTGAACACAAGGGCGATCCAGGAATTGCCGCATTTGGGCTGGGAGGCGGCCCGCCACAGGGAGGAATTTCGGGAGATGGGCGACAGCCTTGTCGACCTCCTTTGCCGTCTTGCGGACGAGCATAAGGGCGCCGCCAGCGGCGACAGCGAAAAGGTCGTGATTGGCCTCGTCGGACGCGGCATTCAGTCCTCGCGCACTCCCGGCATGCACGAGCGTGAAGCCCGGCGCCTCGGCATCGGCTATTCGTACCTTTTGCTCGATTTCGACCGGCTCGGATTTCCGGACGCGGCGATCGGCGACTTGATCGCGGCGGCGGAAATTGCAGGCTTTCACGGCCTCAACGTCACTCATCCGTTTAAACAGGCTGTTATGCCCGTCCTGGATGCGCTGTCGCCGGCAGCGCGCGCGATAGGCGCGGTGAATACGGTCGTCTTCGCTGGCGGAGGCAAGGAAGGCCACAACACCGACAGCTGGGGTTTCGCGGAGAGTTTTCGCGAGGCGATGACAGGCGCATCGATGGGCTGCGTCGCAATGTTCGGCGCCGGCGGAGCGGGCGCCGCAGTCGCAAACGCGCTGATGGAAATGGGCGTTGGCCGGCTGTTCGTCCTCGACAGCCAACCCAGCCGCGCCTCGGATCTTGCGTCGCGCATGGGCGCCTTGTTCGGCGGTCGCGTCGAGACGTGGCCGGACCCGGCCGCAGCCGTGCGCATGGCAAACGGCATCGTCAACACGACCCCGGTGGGCATGGCGAAATACCCCGGAACACCGTTCGACACGGCTCTTCTGACAGCCGAAAAATGGGTCGCCGACATAATCTACTTTCCGACCGAAACAGGGTTGTTGGTCGCGGCCCGTACGATCGGCTGCAGAACGCTGCCGGGCATCGGCATGGCGATCTATCAGGCCGTCCGCGCGTTCGAACTCTTCACCGGGCGCAAGGCCGACCGCCGCGCCATGGCAGATCATTTCGAGGCCGCCGCATGAAGGCAATGACGCTTATAACCATATGAAGACCATAGGGAGGAAATCGACATGAAAGCTGAAATGAACCGACGCCTGTTTATGGTCGCCGCCGGCGCACTCGCCGCCGGGACCGCCGTTCCCGCCTTCGCGCAGGACAAACCGAAGCTGCGTTTCTCGGCCGTGTTCTCGGAACAGGACATCCGGGCCGAGATGATGAAAATGTTCGCCGACGCCATCAAGGACGACTTTGCCTTCGAGGGTTATTACGGCGGCAACCTGTTCAAGCAGGGCACCGAACTTGTCGCCATCCAGCGCGGCAATCTTGAGATGGGCAACGTTGCCCCGCAGGACATCTCCAAGCAGATTCCGGCGTGGTCTATCGTCACCGCCGGCTACCTGTTCCGTGACGCCGCGCACCTGAAGGCGTTCTTTGCCAGCGATGCCGGGGCGGAGCTGAAGAGGATGACCGAGGACCAGCTCGGTGTGAGGGTGCTCGGCCCCACCTATTTCGGCCTACGCCAGGTCGGTCTGAAGCCGGACAAGGAAATCAAGACACCCGCCGACATGGCCGGCATCAAGCTGCGTATGCCGGGCGGCGACGCCTGGCAATTCCTCGGCCAGGCGCTCGGCGCGAACCCTACGCCAATGGCATATGCCGAGGTCTATACCGGCCTGCAGACAGGCGCAATCGACGGGCAGGACAACCCGTTGCCCAACGTCGAAAACATGAAGTTCTACGAGGTCATGTCGCAGATCGTACTTACCTCGCACCTTGTCGGTTTCGACCTTCTCAGCATCTCGAAAAAGGTGTGGGACGAGATGGGGGCCGAGAAGCAGGCAAAGGTCCAGGCCGCGGCGGACAAGGCGATCGACTTCTCGACAGAGAAACACCTGACGCGCGAGAAGGAACTCGTTGAAACATTCAAGGGCAAGGGCCTGAAGATCTACGAGCCCGATGTCGCAGCATTCCGCAAGCATGTGCAGGAGCAATATCTTGCCTCCGACCTGGCCAAGGAATGGCCTGCCGGGATGGTCGACAAGATCAACGCGCTTTGACGCGACGAACTCGCCGGCCGGTCCGCTTGCGACCGGCTGGCCCGTTTGGCCAGACGCCCGTCAGGGAGGCATCATGAACCCGGGATTGAGAAAGGTCGGCGGCTGGCTCTACCGGCGCGCCGAGAACGCCATCGCCATCGCAATCGGCGCCATGTTCGCCGCGTTTCTGCTCCAGGTTGCTTTTCGCTACCTTCTCAACTGGCCGACCGGCTGGAGTAACGAGCTCACCGTCGTACTCTGGATCTGGGTTGTGCTGTTCGGCGCAGCGTTCGTCGTTCGTGAAGAAGAGGAAATCCGTTTTGATCTCCTCTACGCCACAGTCGGTCCGGACATTAGGCGGGTAATGACGCTTGTCTTCGCAATCGCTCTCGTGGCGCTCTATGTCTGGTCCTTTCCAGCCGTCTTCGACTACGTGACCTTCATGAAGGTCGAGAGCACCGCCTACCTCAAGATACGCTTCGACTGGTTGTTCTCGATCTATCTCGTCTTCGTGGTCGCCGTGATCGCCCGCTACCTATGGCTCGCGTGGCGTGCTCTCCGCGGCGAAGCACCGGCGGAATTTGACCCCACGAAAGCGAGCTCCGGCGTATGAATCTCGCGAGTCCCTTTTCGCTGTCAGTCGTTGCGATCACAGCGCTGGCCTTGCTTGGCCTGCCGATCGGTCACTCGATGATCGCCGGGTCGATCCTCTATCTCTGGCTTGCAGGGCTCGACATGGGCACCTCCGCCGAGCAGCTCCTCAACGGGCTCTACACAAGCTACATTCTGCTTGCCGTACCGATGTTCATTCTCGCCGCGGAGTTAATGAACGCCGGGACAATGACCGACCGGCTGCTGCAATTCTGCAACGCCGTCGTCGGCCGTTTCCGCGGCGGCCTGGCGCAAGTCAACGTGCTGCAGTCGATCATCTTCGCCGGCATGTCCGGCTCGGCCATCGCCGACGCCGCGGGCACCGGCAAGATGATGCAGAAACTGATGACTAAGGATGGCAAGTACCCGGCGAGCTATGCCGCGGCGCTGACAGCCGTCACCTCCGTCATCGGCCCGATCATTCCTCCGTCAATTCCGCTGGTTATCTATGCTCTAATCTCGGATGCATCCATCGGCTACCTCTTCATTGCGGGTATCGTGCCGGGCCTTCTTCTCGCCCTGTCGCAGATGATCATCGTCGCCATCCACGCGCGCCGGATGAACTTTCCGGTCGAGAAGCCGGTGCCGCTCAGGGAATTTCCGGGGATCACCTTGCGCGCATTTCCGGCGCTGATGCTGCCGGTCGTTCTGCTGGTCGGCATAAGGGGCGGCGTGATGACCCCGACCGAGGCCGCGGCGGTCGCCGCCGGCTACGCGCTGCTCATCTCGGTCGCGATCTATCGCAGCGTGACGCCGGGTCAGCTCTACCATGCGCTTCTCAACAGCGCCCGCACCACGGCCTCAATCGGCATGCTCATCGCCGGCGCCCTGGTGTTCAACTACGTTGTTACGGTTGAGAACATTCCGCAGTCCCTGTCGGTGATCTTGCAGTCCTGGGATCTTTCGCCGATGGGTTTCCTGATCCTGGTCAACATCCTGCTGCTGATCCTGGGCTGCGTGCTGGAGGGCACGACTATCCTGCTGGTAATCGTGCCGGTGCTGATTCCGACGGCGAAGGCGCTCGGCGTCGACATGGTGCATTTCGGCGTGATGGTCGTCGTCAACATCATGCTCGGGCTCGTCACCCCGCCCTACGGGTTGCTGCTGTTCATCATGACCCGCATCGCAGAAGTGCCGCTGCGCGACCTGGTGCACGACGTAATGCCGTTTCTCTACGCCATGATCGCTGCCCTGATGCTGATCACCTTCTTCCCATCGCTGGTGTTGTGGCTGCCGCGCCTGCTGGGCTATCAAGGATAGGACCATGACCAAGCCAATCTTCGTTCTCAACGGCCCAAATCTCAACCGGCTCGGCATGCGCGAGCCGGAGATCTATGGGAGGACGACACTCGCAGAAATCGAGGGGATGTGCCGTGACGCCGCCGGCGACCATCCGATCCGTTTTCACCAGTCGAACATTGAGGGCGAAATCGTCAACTGGATCCATGAGGCGATCGACGAAGGCGCGGGCATTCTGATCAATCCCGCGGGTTTGAGCTTCATTTCGATCCCAGTGCTTGATGCGCTCAAAATGTTTCCGGGCCCGATCGTCGAACTGCATATCTCGAACATCCATCGCCGCGAGGAGATCTATCATCGGTCGCTGATATCGAAGGTCGCCACCGGCGTGATCGCGGGGCTCGGCGCCGAGGGGTATCCGCTCGCGATCCGCTGGCTCATGGACCAGGTCGACCGATAGTGTATCGCCATGCCTGAACCCTGTATCATCGCTGTTGCGATCACCGGCTCACTGCCGCGCAAGGAAGACAATCCTGCGGTGCCAATCAGCGTGGCCGAACAGATCGAGTCGACCCAGGAAGCCTTTGAAGCAGGTGCGTCGCTGGTGCACATCCACGTGCGCAATGACGATCAGAGTTCATCGTCTGAACCAACGCGCTTCGCTGCCGTTCAGGAGGGGGTGCGTAGGCACTGCCCCGGCATGATCGTCCAGTTCTCGACCGGCGGGCGCGGTCGCGATCCTACCGCGCGTGGCTCGGCGCTATATCTGAAGCCGGACATGGCCTCGCTTTCGACCGGTTCGGTCAACTTCCCATCCATAGTCTACGAGAACCATCCCGCCCTGATCGGTGATCTCGCAACCGCGATGAAGGCAAATGGCGTGCTGCCGGAGATCGAGATCTTCGACCTGTCGCACCTTCACACTGCCAGGCGGCTGGCCGACGGCGGACTTATAGGTGAACGCCCGCACATCCAGTTTGTCATGGGCGTGCAAAACGCACTGCCTGCGGAGGAGAGATTGCTCGACGTGCTCCTCAGGGAAGCGAAACTCCTGTTTCCGCAATCCACCTGGACAGCGGCCGGAATTGGCCGCAACCAGACGATCGTAATGCAATGGGCGTTGGCGCGCGGAGCAGACGCAGTGCGTACCGGACTTGAGGATAATATCAGGATCACTAGGGAACGCCTGGCGCGCAGCAACGCGGAGCTCGTCGAACTCGCGGCGGCCTCAGTCGAGAGGCTTGGCCGGCGAGTGGCCACCGTCAACGAGGCGCGCCAAACGCTTGGTGTGGCGTTAGGATCGTAATTCCTGGCTGCAACTTCTCGCCGCTTTTTTACGGTGACAGTGCACCATTTTCTTTTCCCCACCTGCCGCGTTTCCCGATTTCACGGCTTTTCCGGTTTGCTCGGCAATCCGGTCCAGAAGTGCTTCGCTGCCCACCGGCCGCCCAGATGGCGACATCGGCTGCGCGGCAACGCAAGTCGAGCCATGCGTTCAATCTACACACAGCGACAGCCGAGCAAGCATGGCAAAAAGTGCACTGTCACCGTAATGCTAATGCACCGTAATGCCGTAATGGCAACTCACCCCAGCCAATACCTCGGCCCCGGCCCCTTGCGACCTGCCATATCGGCAGGGTTCGCAAGGCTACACCGGTCGATCGACAGGCAGCCGCAACCGATGCACTCGGTAAGCCCAGACCTCAGGCGCTGCAACTCGGCGATGCGCTGGTCGATGCGCTTGGTCCACTGACCCGACAACCGCGACCAATCCCGACGCGACGGCACGCGATCGGCTGGCAACTTGGCGAGCTCGGCGCCGATCTCCTCAAGCGTCAGCCCAATTCGCTGCGCAAAGACGATGAAGGCGATCCGGCGCAGCACGGAGCGCGGATAGCGTCTGTGTCCCGAGCCGGCCCGCTCGGACGCGATCAGCCCGCGCTCCTCGTAGAAACGCAACGCCGATGAGGCGACGCCGCTGCGCCGCGACAAGTCGGTGATGGTCAGCATGGATTCCATGCAAGAACGAAAGCACAATTCCCGCTTGACTTCAAGTTAACTTGAACTTGTAGCAACGGGCAGTACAGATCGAAGGAGCACCGGCAATGCAGACGAATATCGATCTTCAGGGACTTCGCGTGGCGGTCACGGGCGGCACGTCCGGCCTCGGACTGGCGCTTGTGCGGCAGCTTGCCGAGCAAGGTGCGTCCGTCGCCTTCGTCGCCCGCACCACCGCGGACGTCGAACGCATCGCCGACGAGACCGGCGCGCACGGGATTGTCGGCGACATCGGCAACAAGGAGGACATCTACCCGATCGCGTTGCAAGTCACCGCCAGCCTCGGCGGGCTCGACGTCCTGATCAACAATGCGTCGAGCCTCGGACCTGTTCCTCTGGCGCTTCTTGCCGATACCGAGTGCGAGGAGTTGGAAAAAGCGCTCGCGGTCAATCTCGTCGGCGCGTTCCGGCTAACGAAAGCCCTGTTCGGTGCGCTTGCCGCGTCCGCACGCGAGGGCCGTGGCGCGCTGGTGATCAACATCTCCAGCGACGCAGCGGTGAACGCCTATCCCGGCTGGGGCGCATATGGCGCGAGCAAGGCTGCTCTTGCCCATCTCACGGCGATTTGGGACGAGGAGGCGAAAGCCGACGGCATCCGGCTCCTCGCGCTCGACCCTGGCGATATGGACACCCCGCTGCACGCGCTGGCGCTTCCTGACGCCGATCCGTCGACATTGAAGCGCCCCGAGCTGGCTGCTGCCGAGATCATCGGAAAGATGCTCGACGCGTTGCCGGTCCGCTCTACGCTTCTCGCCGGGGCACATACATGATTGCCGCCGACCGTCCCGATCGGCGCTTCGCAAGACTGTTCGTCGTCGAGGCCGATGGCACGATGCGCGACCTGCCGCGCGCTGTGCTCGCGACGCTATTCGATCCCGGCGATCTGGTCGTCGCCAATGACGCCGCGACCTTGCCTGCCAGCTTGCACGGCATGCATGTCCCCAGCGACGAAGCGATCGAGATCCGCCTGGCAGGCTGGCTGTCACTTCCCGATCCAATCCGCTTCGTGGCGATTGCCTTCGGCACGGGCGATCGTCGCACGCGCACGGAAGACCGGCTGCCGCCGCCTCCGCTGTCACCAAGCGATCGCCTCCAGCTCGGCCCGCTTGAAGCCGTCGTAGAGCGCCTTCTCGACCATCCTCGCCTTGTCGAGCTGCGCTTCCCAGGCAACCGCGCAGCGGTGCTTGCAGGCCTGGCGCGGCACGGCCGGCCGATCCAATACGCGCATGTTCCCGAACCGCTGGCCCTGTGGGATGTCTGGACGAAGATTGCCGCCGGGCCGGTCGCGTTCGAGGTGCCATCGGCAGGCTTTGCGCTCGACTGGCTCGCGCTCCAAGCCTGGCGTCGGCGCGACGTCGGCTTCGCAACACTCACGCATGCCGCGGGCGTTTCTTCCACCGGCGATCCCGCGCTCGACCTGCGCCTCCCTTTCGACGAGCCGTACCGCATCTCAGAGCACACCGCGACGCAGGTCGCGCGGGCGAAGCTCGGCGGCAACCGCATCATCGCGATCGGCACGAGCGTGGTGCGCGCGCTTGAGGCAGCCGCCAATCCCGACGGCAATGTGCGTGCCGGAATTGGCATTGCGACAGGGCGCATCGCGCGGGGCACGCGGCTTCACGTGGTTGACGCGATTCTCACAGGCGTCCACCAGCCCGGCGAAAGCCATTTCGAGCTCCTGCGTGCCTTTGCCGACGATGCTCTGCTCGCCAAGGCCTCCGCAGCCTTCACCGCGTACCGATACCGCACGCATGAATTCGGCGATTCCATGCTGCTCAATCGCCAACCGCAGCATCTATAGCGCGAACAGGACCGGGCCGCTTCCTCCCTCACATGCGTCCATCACGGTCATGGAAGGTTGGCCCATCGCCTCCACGGTGGCACGCCTGGACGCTGCATTCGGCGAGGCGCACTTCGATCTAGAGATGAGCGGTTGCCTGCTGGCTAGGTTCCGACACAACTTTCACCCGCACTAGCCTGACGACTGGATCTCACGGCTCGCCCAGCACATCGGCAGCCCAGGCCCGCTCAAAGCTGGCTTCAGCCTCGTGCTGGACGTTCCGAACGCTGGCGATATCAGCGGCTTCGTATTCGCAGATCATGCGCAGCCGGTCAGATGACAGTAACTACGGATCCAGCGGACATCGCAGAGGTCGAGGCACGGCGCCATCCGCGCCTCCACCGCATTACGGTGACAGTGCACCATTTCTTTTTCCCCGCCTGGCCGCGTTTTCCCGATTCACCGGTTTTCCGGTTTGCTCGGCAATCCGGTCCGGAGTGCTTCGCTGCCCACCGGCCGCACACAGCGACAGCCGAGCAAACATAGCAAAAGTGCACTGTCACGGTAATGACAGGCTCAACGCGGTCGCCGCAGCATCGGGACGAGCGTCGGCGATGAACCTACCTGGATCGCGCCGAGCGGTTCGAAGCCATAGCGCCGGTAGAACGGAATGTTGCGCGGGTTCGAGGATTCCAGATAGGCGGGCGCGTGATCGCGATCGCACTGCGCGAGCGCGTACGCCATTAAGGCGTCGCCGTGACCTAAGCCCTGATGCGCCGGGTCGACGCCGATCACGGGCAAGTACCAATGCGGTTCGGTCGGATGGTACTTGGCCATCTGCTCGAATATAGCGGCGACTTCAGGGGCAAGAGAGGGCGCAACCGTGCTCTCGAGCACGGCGCCAAGCTCTTCCTCGTCTGGATCCACCCCGGGCGGCAGCCACAGCGCCGTCCCGGCGTAGCCATCGGTGCAAAAGGCGCTTCCGTTTGAGAATGCCCTGACCCCGAACGCGCGGACCAGTCGCGGCATGGCCGCAAGGTACTGGTGTGCATGCGGCCAGGTCCATCGCGCCATGGGATCCTCTGCAAACGCCAGCACGATCGTTCCGACCGCCGGATCTTCATCGGCCGCGGCCATAACTCTCACAGTCGGCGATTTCACGCTGCCCTCCAAGTGACGGAATTACGGTGACAGTGCACCATTTCTGTTTTCCCGCTTGCCGCGTTTTCCCGATTTCACGGCTTTCTGGTTTGCTCCGGCAATCCGGTCCGGAAGTGCTTCGCTGCCCACCGGCTGCCCAGACACCGACATCGACGGCGCGGCATGCAAGTCGAGCCACGCGTTCAATCTACACACAGCGGCAGCCGAGCAAACATAGCAAAAAGAATTGCGGTGACAGTGCACTATTTTCGTTTCTGCCTGCCGTGCCTTCCCGATTTTCCACATATCTTGTCGTGCTTGGCTGTGCCACAGCCAAGCACGACAAAAAGCGCAGGCGAACCGACGTCAGCCGCCCGCGGTGGGCGTAGATGATCCGCATCCCGAAGGTAGGAGCGCGTCGGCTATGACGCCGGGCCGGTTAGCCTGGCGGCATCTTTTCGAACGTCTTCAGCGCGGGATCAATCTTGTCCCAGGGGAGGGCGCGGCTACCGTAGGTCACAACGGTCGGATTGAACCGGCTCGGATCGTCGAGACTTCCGGCATAAACCGCGATCGGCTCCGGCATGGCGGCGAATGTCAGGTAGACCGGCGTTCCGCAGACCGGGCAGAACGAATGGATGTTATCGTTGCCGCTGTCACCCGCAATGCGCCAGTCCGTCGCCGTGCCGGTGATCTTCACATCTGCCCGCGACGGAAACGTCAGATAGGATTGGTGACCGGTGCCGCTTCTTTTCTGGCAATCGCGGCATTGGCAGTGGTTTTCGAAGATCGGGGCTGCCTTTGCCTCGTAGCGGACCGCGCCGCACGCGCATCCGCCGGTGTAGAGAGTGCTCATCTGCTCGGCTCCTAGTTCCCGGGATCAGGCCGCCCGTTCGGACGCGCGCGGCTTGGCGAAGACATCGATCGCCTGACCCGTTTCGAGGAAGGATTTCAGGCTGGAGAGGACGATCGGCCAACCGCGCTTGATGCCGTTCGCCATCCCGCTGCCGGCTTCGAGGTCGTCATGGGTGACGGTCAGCCGGACCATGGCCTCGTATTCCACGAGCTCGAAGGTCACCCGGCTGTAGCTCGCCGGATCAGACGCCTGCGAAGCGTTTGCCCAGGTGATGACGAGACGGGTCGGCGGGGAAACCTCGACGACCGTGCCGACGAGTTCGACAGTCCGTTCATCATTGGCGCGGATATGTTCCCATCTTGAACCCGGCTTCCAGTCAGAGACGTTCTCGTGGCCCCAGTAGTGCCGTGCGATGTCCGGTTTCGTTATTGCCCCGAACACCTTTTCCGGTGTCGAGACAATATAGGTCGTGTAAGTAAAGCTGATCGTTTCCTTGGTCATTGCCAGGCTCCTTTTTGTTTCGCGAGCATAGGTAGATGGGGAAACCGGACTCGTGTGAGTGACAATCGTGTCGCGAATGGCTTCTAATATGCCGGAAGGTTGATGCATGACGCGCTGGCACCTTGCTCATGGACGGCATCTCGACATTGGCGCGGAATCGTTGCTGATGGGGATTTTGAACATTACGCCGGACAGTTTTTCCGACGGGGGGGAATTCGATCGGCCGGAGCCGGCGCTCCAGCAGGCGCGGCGCATGATCGGCGAGGGCGCGGCGATCATCGATGTCGGCGGCGAGTCCACCCGGCCCGGAGCCGGCGCCGTTTCGGCGCGCGAGGAACAATCGCGCATCCTCCCGGTCATCGAGGCGCTGTCGTCCGACGGCGGCACCCTCGTTTCGGTCGACACCTATCGGGCCGAGACGGCGCGTCTGGCGGTAGCGGCGGGCGCACATATCGTCAACGACGTGCTTGGGCTGCAGCGCGAGCCCGACATCGCGCATGTCGCGGCGGAAACCGGCGCCGGCCTCGTCATAATGCACACCGGGCGCGGCCGCGAAAAACTGGCGGATGTGATCGCCGACCAGTTCCTGTTTCTGAACAGATCGCTGGAGATCGCGCGCGACGCCGGGATCCCGGACGACCGGATCGTGCTGGACCCGGGTTTCGCCTTCGCCAAGGACGGAGAGGAAAACCTTGAGCTTATGGCTCGCTTCGGTGAATTGCACGCTCTCGGTTTTCCATTGCTGGTCGGCACGTCACGCAAGCGTCTTGCCCGTCACCTGGTCGGCGGAAGCGACGAGGGGCGAGACATCGGCACAGCGGCGACCAGCGTCATCCTGCGGCTGAAGGGCGCTTCGATCTTTCGCGTGCACAATGTCGCGGTCAATCGCGATGCACTGGCTTTCGCCGACGCGATGCGCGAGCGCGAGACGGTGGCATAGAAGAGCGCGTCAGGCGGGCTCGGTGACGACGCCGATCCGCCGGTAGACGAATTGTTCGTCGTTCGAAGGAACTGCCGCAGCACGCTGGGCTTCGTCGATCAGCATTGCCATGCGCGCATGGATCGGCGATTTCGCGCAAGCCGGGTCCGTTGCGGCGGCGTCGCCGGCGATCGCCATCGCCTGGCAGCGGCAGCCGCCCCAGTCGATCTCACGCCGCTCGCAGCTGCGGCAGGGCTGCTGCATCCAGTCGGTGCCGCGAAAGGCGTTGAATGCCGGCGAATCGGTCCAGATCTCGGCCAAGCTGCGCGGTCCGAAACGCTCAAAACTGAGCGACGGGATGGTCTGTGCGGCATGGCATGGCAGCACGGTGCCGTCCGGCGCCACCATGAAGGCGTCGCGCGCCCAGCCGCCCATGCACGGCTTGGGATAGATGGCGAAATAATCCGGCGTGACGAAATCGATGTTCATAATGCCGGTGAGCCGTTCGCGCGCCGCCGCGACGATCTCCGCCTGACGGTCGACCGCAGCACGCTCTGGCATCAGTTGATCGCGATTGGTCAGCGCCCAGCCGGCATACTGCACGTTGGCGATCTCGAGCCGCTCCGCGCCCAGCGAGAGGGCCAGATCGATGAATTCCGGCACCTCCTCGATGTTGTGGCGATGGATCGGCGCGTTGATGGTAAGCGGCAGGCCGGCTGCGCGCGCGCGGCGTGCCGTCTCCAGCTTCTTTTCGTGGCCGCCTTTGTGGTTGCCGATGCGGTCGGTGGTCGCCGGCCGTGCGCCTTGAAAGCTCAGCTGCAGATGGTCGAGCCCGGCTTCGGCAAACGCTTCCATGCGGCCCTCGGCAATGCCGACGCCGGCAGTGATCAGGTTGGTGTAGACGCCGCGCGCCGAAAGCCCGGCGATCAATTGCTCGAGGTCGCGGCGCAGCGTCGGTTCGCCGCCGGACAGATGGACTTGCAGAACGCCGAGATCGGCGGCCTGCGAGAACAGGTCGAGCCACGTCTGTGTATCGAGTTCGCGATTGGCCTTCAGCAATTCGAGCGGATTGGAGCAATAGGGGCATTGCAGCGGGCAGCGATGCGTCAGTTCCGCCAGCATGCCGATCGGCGGGAGAAGGGGCTCGCTCATAGCTTCACCAGCAGCTTGTCCGACCATTCCTGCAGGAAAGCGACGACGTCGGTCGCCACGGCCTCCTGTTCGGCGTCATAATCTGCGGCAAGGCCGGCAATGATGTGGCCGATCGTGGACCGTCCATCGCAGCGGCGCAATATATCGAGGCTGATGTCGTTCGGCCAGAATACTTTTTCGGGCGAAAGCACGGCGAACGCCTGGCGCACGGGGTCGTACTGTATGCGCACGTGCTTCGGCAGCGACGGCACCGACTGCGGCGACACCATGGCTCTTTCGCGCAGCGCCATCATCGGGCTGCCTCCGGACGGAAGCCGCCGGGCGGACGGAAGGCGCCGGGCGGTATGTTTCCCGGCTCGGCATAAGCGTGTTGAAGCGCGTCGAGCATGGCCCACAGTATATCGCATTTGAACACCAGCGCATCGATCGCCTGCTGCTGGCGCTCCGCCGTGTCGGCATGGCCGAGCACGTAGGCGAGGGCGAAGTCGGCGTCGCGCGAGGCCTGTTCGGGCCGTCGGCTGAAATAGGCCAGCGTATCCTCGGTGATGTAATCGTATTTGGCCAGCATCGCCGGCACCCGCTCGCCGATGATGAGCGGCGAGAACATCTCGGTCAGCGACGACGCGACCGCCTCGAACAGCGTCCGGTTCGTGCAAAAGGAGAGGTAAGCGCCAACCGCGAAACGTGTCGCCGGCAGCGCCAGCCTTTCGCTCTTCACCGCATCGGCGTCGAGGCCGAGCGAGGTCGCCAGATGCAGCCAGCGCGCGATACCGCCGCTCCAGCCGTCCTCGCCGTCATGGTCCTCGATGCGTTTGCGCCAGGCGGCGCGAAATGCCGGATCTTCGGCATGCGCCAGGATCATGGCATCCTTGCGCGGGATGACAGCCTGGTAGCAATAGCGGTTCAGCGCCCAGGCCTGCATCTCGGTCCGCGACAGCGCACCGCTGGTCATCCTGTGATGGAAAGGATGGCGGTTATGATAGCGCTCGGCACCGACCTGCCGCAGCACGGCTTCGAGCTCGCTGGAGGACAGGCCGTTCCTGGCCGCGGCGTGGAAATCACTCAAAATTCCATCTCCATCCCGTCGCGGGCGACTTCCCAGCCGGCCGCTTCGACCGCTGCGTGTTCGGTGGAATTCTCGTCCAGAACGGGGTTGGTGTTGTTGATGTGGACGAAGACACGGCGGCCGATCCTTACATCGGCCAAGCCGGCGATCGAACCCGCGTCTCCCGACATTGCCAGATGCCCCATGCGCGCCCCGGTTTTTTGGCCGACGCCGGCAGCGATCATCTCGTCGTCCGTGTAGACCGTGCCGTCGAACAGGAGGCAGGCGGCATCGGCTAGACGTGTGCGCAGGGTCGCATCGATGCGCGCGCAGCCCGGTATATAGAAGACGGAGACGCGACTGCCGGCGCCCGCGATACGGACGCCGATCGTGTCGCCGGACTCGGAGCTGAAATTGGCATCCGGCTGGCTTCTTTCCTCGAGATAGAGCGCTATCTTTCCGGGCACGGGAAAGCTCTCGACAATCACGCCGGTGTCGTTGCCGTCTGCATCGCAGATCGCCAGTTCTTCCGCCGGCGGCAAGATGCGTCGCGGCACGAGCGCCGGATCGAGAACATTGAAAATCGAATTCGCCTCCAGCGTCGCCAGAACCTGTGTCGTTGAATAGATGGCGAAAGGCTGCCGCTCACGCAGGCTGAGCAGGCCGGCGACATGGTCGACATCGGCATTGGTCAGCACCACCGCACGAATTGGTGTCGAACGCAGCGGCGCATCGTGCGCGGGCTGCAATTCAGGCGTTTGCGCAATCTGCTGGCGAATATCGGGCGAGGCGTTGAAGAGCACCCAGCCGGCTCCATCCACTGACGCGGCGATGCTTGATTGGGTTCGAGAATGCACGCCGGCCATCCCGGTGCGAGCCGCGCGGCTCAGGCGATAGTTGCAATTCCATTGCGGAAAGCCGCCGCCTGCCGCCGAGCCGATGATTTTCAAGCGCATTGCAATGCCCGCTCTGCGGCTCATTCAACCAGCAGCAAGTTTTCGACCGCGAATGGCTTCGCGCCCGTATTGAACGCGTCAAAGCCTTTCACGAAGACCTCGCGCGGCAAGGCAGTGCGTGCCCCCGTTGCCAGGGACACGCACCTCTGCGGCCTACTTCTTGGGAGGAATTTCAGCAGGCAGATACCGCGAAATTTCGAAGCCCGCAGCAACCTGGCACATGGTCGGTTTCGTCCAGCTCTTCTTCATGGCATTTCTCCTCTTCTACCAGCCCGAAAGGGCCGATTCTTTTCTCAGTCAACCATTGCTGGGCACCATTGCAATGGCTCGTCCATCAGCTCTCAAAATGGACAAATGAAACGGTAGGTTCTGAAAACTCGAAAAACAAGACGATCGAAAATAACAATGCCTATGCTTCAATTGCTGATCACGTAAGGCTTCTTCTCCTCAAGCGGAAGGTTTGCACGTTCCCATCCATCGGCGCCGGGCGGATACCAGATTACCGAACTGTAGTCCCATTCGACGGCCCGTTTCGCGGCATTCCAGGACATCCAGCAATTCGTCATGCAGTAGAACAGAATAGCGCGCGACTTGTCGGCACCGGCTTCGGCCGCGAGGCCTTGGCGAAAATAGTTGGCGGTTTCCTCCGAGATAGCGCCGTAACCGACATTGGCCAGCCAGGTGCTGCCCGGGATGTCGTTTCTGATCGTGTCTCTCCAAATCGTTCCTGCCGGCAAATTAGCCGGCTTCGGCGTGTTCGGCATGACGTCGAAGAACACCGCCTTCTTCTCCCGCCACAGCGCCTCCGCCTCTGCCGTCGTCACCACGCTTGCGCCCCGCAGCGTCTGCGGCACCGGCGCCCGATAATCGTTCATCCGGTAGCCGCCGGGCTCGGCGACATCGCCAGCCCACATCGGTGGGGTCAGACCCAGAAGGCCCGCAGCGACCAGCAAAATCGTCTCCTTTCCCTTCATACCGGTTTCGTCATTGCGTAATCGGATTATCGTGTTCGTCGATCAGCGGCACATTGTAGTCCAGCAGGATCCTGTTGATCTCCGCCTGGTTTTCCCTGATCACCCGGTTGAGCGTCCGCTTCCATTCCTGGTCGGATGGACGCACGCCCATGGTGATGCGGTAGGACATGCGCGAGCCGGTTTTTTCCTTCACCAGCGGAACGATCGTGAGATCGGCGCCGAGTTCCTTGGCAAAGTAGCCTGCCATCGGTCCCCACATGACAGCCGCATCGATCTTGCCGGCGAGCATGTCCTTGATCATGACCTCTCCCATGGAAGCGGTGAGGCGCGTATCCACCGCCAGCGGATAGATCTTTGCCGTTCGCAAGAGCTTGTTGGCGGCCATGTTGGCAGTCGGCGGCGTGCTTTCGACGACACCGATCTTCTTGCCGGTGAGTTTCGGATCCTCGATCGTCTCGACGCCTTCCATGCCGTTGCCCTTCGGGTGCACCAGCACATAGGAGGAGCGATAGTAGGCGTTGGTGTTCTGCACCAGTTCATCGCCCTGAGCGTAACCCATGATGATGTCGCATCGGTTGGCCGCCAGCGTGTTGCGCACGAAGCCGGCGACAACAGGAAACCATGTATAGGCGACGGACTTGCGGCCGGTTTTCGCGGCAACCAGTTCGGCCAGCCTGTTTTCGAAGCCTTCGCCGCTCTCGTCGGTGAAAGGCATGTTTGAAGGATCGGCGCAGACGCGCAGAATGTCGGGGTCGACCAGTTCTCCCGCGGCACCAAGGCCGGCGTCCTGCGCCTGAACGTTCGAAGGCAGCAAGGCGAGTGCGCCGAGCATCGGCAGGACAAAACGCAGCTTCAACGCATCACGGCCAATCATATCATCCACCCATACAGGATGCTTCGGCATCCTTCGCTGCCTGTGGCTTGTCTGATTTCTTCGGCGGCCTGCCGCGGGGCGCCGCACCGTCGGCGCGGGCACGCAGATAGACGTAGAGATCATCCATGTAGCAATAGACGTTCTTGTTGTCGCCAAAAGCGGGCATGACGTTCTCCTTGCCGCCGCCGACATTCTTGCGGCCTTCGGCGACGATCGAGAGGAACGTTGCGTAATCCATGGTTTTCAGGCTGTTGACCAGGGCCGGGGCATAGCTCGAACCTGTGCCGTCCGGTCCGTGACAAACATGGCAATCGGAGTGATACCGGCGGTAACCGCTGAACGTATACCAATCGACGGTTCCGTTTTCGATCTTGTAGGTCGGATTACCCTCCGCATCCAAATACTTGCCGTCCTCTTCCGTCACCGCCTTGGCTTTTTCCGCGCTGTCCGAGGCCTGCGCGAGACTTGAACTTGCCAGCGGCAGCAGAGCCAGAGCGAGAGCGGAAATGACAATGCGAACGGACATTCAGACTCTTCCTTCATTTCGCCTGCACACGGTCTTGCTGTCGTGAAGCGGCATTGATCGATGTTTTGGGTGCGCGGCAAAATTGAGAGCCCGGTCCTGGCTTCCCGGTGATCCGGGCTCTCGCTTTTCAAGCCTTGGTCTTTTTCACAAGACCCGCGGCGTGCCTAAGGTTCCCGTGTATCAGTCCGGGAGACCGAAGACGGTGAGCTGGCCGCCCAGCGTCGTGTAGTCGGCAAGTGCTGCGTAGCCACCGACCGCTCCCAGACCAGCAGTTCCAACGACCGCGGTCTCGTCGCCTTGCTCACGGCCCTGATCGACGGCGCCGTGCCAGGCAGCGGCGTTATCGGGGGAAAGCAGTCCACCTGCCAGACCGATACCGGCCCATCCGCCGACGCCGGACAGAACGGCGATGTACTGCTTGCCGCCATGCTCGTAGGCCGTGACGTTGCCGATGATGCCGGACGGGGTCTTGAACTTGTAGAGTTCATTACCGTCATGATCGACCGCCTTGATGTAGCCCTCGAGCGTGCCGTAGAAGACGACATCGCCGTTGGTTGCCAGCGCGCCCGACCATACCGAGAACTTCTCGGGCTTCGACCAGACGATCTCGCCCTTGGCAGCATCCCAGGCAATGAAGTTGCCCATGTGGTCGGCTCCAGGGGGAGGATACATCGACACGGTGGCGCCCACGTAAGGCTGGCCGGCAGTGTAGCTCACCTTGTAAGGCTCATAGTCCATGCAGACATGGTTTGTCGGCACGTAGAACAGGCCGGTCTTCGGCGAATAGGCCGCCGGTTGCTGGTCCTTGGTTCCAAGCGCCGCCGGGCAGATGCCCGTCGTGTTGGTGTCTTCGCCGTTCTGCTGGGTCGAATATTTGGCCACGACCTGCGGGCGGCCATACTGGTCGCTGCTGGGGTCCATGTTGACTTCCGTCGCCCAGTTCACTGCCGGATCGTATTTCTTGGCGACGAGAAGTTCGCCATTGGCGCGATCCATGGTGTAGGCAAAGCCGTTGCGGTCGAAATGCACCAGCACGTCGCGCTTGGCACCGTTGACCTCCATGCCGTCGACGAGAATCATCTCGTTGATGCCGTCAAAGTCCCACTCGTCATGCGGGGTCATCTGGTAGAGCCATTTGGCAACACCAGTATCCGCATCGCGAGCCATGATCGTCATCGACCAGCGATTGTCGCCTGGGCGCTGGACCGGGTTCCATGTCGAGGGGTTGCCGGTACCATAGTAAACCAGGTTCAGCTTGGGATCATAGGAATACCATCCCCATGTCGTGCCGCCGCCTGTCTTCCACTGTTCGCCTTCCCAGGTGTTCGTGCCGGAATCCTTTCCGACAGGTTTGCCGAGATGGGTGGTCTTTTCGGGATCGATCAGGGTGTCTGCGTCCGGACCTTCCGAATAGGCCTTCCAGGCGAGCTTGCCGTCTGCCAAATTGTAGGCGGCCAGCCAGCCGCGAACGCCGAATTCAGCGCCGGAGACGCCGACGAGCACCTTGTCCTTGACGACCACGGGCGCTGACGTACCGGATTCGCCCTTTCCGCCGTCGGTCTGCTCGCCGTTCTTGACCGACCAGACAACCTTGCCGGTCTTGGCATCGAGCGCCACTACGGTGGTGTCGGCCTGGTTGAGAATGATCTTGCCGTCGCCATAGGCGACGCCACGATTGACGGTGTCGCAGCACATGATCCCAATGACATTGGGGTCTTGCTTGGGCTCGTATTTCCAGAGGATCTTTCCGTCATTGTTGAGATCGAGAGCATAGACGGTGTTCGGGAACGGCGCGTGGACATACATCACGTCGCCGATGATCAACGGCCCGCCTTCATGGCCGCGCAACACGCCAGTGGAGAAGCTCCACTTGACCTGCAGGTTCTTCACATTGTCCTTGGTGATCTGGTTAAGTTTGGAAAAGCGGGTGTTGGCGTAGTCACCCGTCTGCATCACCCAGTCCTTGGGGTTTTCGGCCATTTTTATCAGTTCTTCATTGGCCGATGTCATGTGGACCGCGCCGAACGACATGAGCGCCGCGGTCGTTAGTAGGTAGGCAGTTTTCGCAAGTACACGCATCAAAGTCCTCCCAGGGTTCACAATGACGAATCGTCCGTCGAGCCCACGAGGGCTTGCCCAAGCGATTCATGTGGGGGAAGTATTTCCGGCAGCGTGTCACGACCTAAGCCGAATGAGCAGAGGGCACCGTTACTGCCCATCCCACTTGGCCTACGAAAGACTGTCGCCGCTCCCTAATGACGGTGACGCCCTTGAAGCCGGAAACAGGATGAAGCTATGTCATCCCCAGGCGGAAGGCAAGAAAAATCACTTCCGGCTATGTTGCACTGCAATATAGAGAAATAGATATGAAAAAATCCATACAGAAAGCTATTGATCGACTGTGGACGAGGCTGGATTTATATAAGTTCCCCAATTCTGCGTATTTTTTTGGCGGAATGTATTGATTTTTATTTATGAATATTCATTGGCTCGTGTGACGTTAAGTATGCGCCCGTCGCTCTGGGTGCCGATAGTGAGGGAGACATGAAATGAAGGTCAGCACCACGATTCACAGCGGATGATCGTGCTGCCTGGGAGGCCTTTTGTCGGCCGGCACGGCCTTGCTCCTTTGGTACTATATGGCCAGCATGAGAACTTGACGGGGGTGATGGCACGAGGCCAACTGGTGCGGTGATCCTGTCTCGATCCATGGGCTCGACCCATCGGGCTCGATCTATCACGTCCGGGCCAATCGGAGGGTTCCCCATGAACAGATATGTCGGCTTGTCCACCTTGCCGCTGTTGCTTGCATCAGCTCTGGCCTTCGCCAATCCGGCCGGTGCCGCCGGAGATTATCCAACGACGACAGTTGTCGACTATGTGCTCGGCTGCATGCAGTCGAATGGCCGGACACGCCAGGCGCTGGAGAGCTGTTCCTGCTCGATCGACGTCATCGCCTCGATCCTTCCGTTCGAGGATTATGAAAGGGCCGAGACCTTCAAGAGCATGTCCCTGACGACAGGGGAGCGTTCGGGACTGTTTCGCGAAAGCGCGCCGGCGAAAGCCGCAGGCACGGAACTGAAGCGCGCGCAGGCGGAAGCCGACGTGCGCTGCTTTTAGAGCTTGCCCCGGTAAGAGCGCCGACGGCGGGAGACAACCGCTGTATGCGGTTTCGAGGCTTCAGAGTCCCGTAGCCTCCAATGGCCATTGATTGCGAAATACCTTGCCGTCTGTATCGATCGCTTCGACCTGAATGTCGCCACTGCCGTGCGCCGTGAAATCGAACCGGAAATTGGGGTCTTCCGAAATCGATATTCCGCCTTCCATCGAGAGGATCGGCCGGTCTGCTTGCGAGATCGACAACTTCTGAACGAAATGCGCGGGGATGAAGTACTGGGTCAACGGGTTCCGCTGCAGGCCCGAATTGTTCGGGTGGCGGATCATCAGCTGCAATTCCTGCGCCTTTGTCATCGTCTCTTGCGGCGGGAACTGGCGTAGCTTCATCTGCCCCATCGTCGCCATCGCCTCATCCTGGTTCTTGACCGCTGGGGCGGAGCATCCGCCTGACGCCTTGACGAAGGTCTGAGCCATGTGGAGTTCGCCGCCCTGGGTTTCTACAATGGCACGCAAATAGGAATAATCGTTGACGCGCACGCGCGTCGACAGATGCGTCACGCCGGCGTCCTTGCCGATCTGGAACGTCGCCGCCACCGGTGCCGGATTGACGTCGATGATCAAGGTGACGGATTTGATGCCGTCGGGCGTCTTGGCCGGGTCGATATAGATGTCGACGGGCACGATGGCGGCATCCTGCGCCCGCTTCGGCGCCTCGACCCTGACGACGCCGGTATCGATCAGAACTGCCCGATCGCCGAACACGTCGCCTTTCAAATCCTGCCAGATCCTGTCCGAAGACGCGGCTGTTTGCTGCGCGTGGGCGGCTCCGGAGGAGCCAAAGAGCGTGCCGAGGATGATCGCGGCAAAGATGGCTGCGAGCGGCAAGGCGAGCTGCCGGCTCCGGTAAGAGTGGTTCTGCATTTCGATGCCTCCACCAATGTCAGAGAGGTGGTGCCCAGGCCGATGTCGAGGATAAGCCTTTGACGATGCGTTAGCAAATCGATCCACTTCATCCCGTCCAACGCTTGTCGGTGTGATCTATTCCCATTCGAGTTCGGCAAAGGCGGCCGTTGCATTGCGCTCGTTGTAGTCGTCGAACATATGCCAATTGCCCCGTTCGCTTGCGCCGGCGGTCTTGACTGCCTCGCTGAGCGGCGTCCCGTCGACGATCGCCTTGCGAATATCGCGCGCCAGAACTTCGAAATAGCGCTGCTCCGCCGTCAGCGCCTCCGGCCAGTCGGCCGGCACCGGGCCATGACCCGGAACGGCGCGCACGGCGCCGATCGCGGCGAGCGCATCCATCTGGCGAAGCCAACCGAGCAGCGATCCGTCGAGCGTCGGCAAGGAACCTATGAAAACGAGATCGCCGGCAAACAGCGTGCGGGTCGCGCTGTCGAAGACGGTCAGGTCGTTGTCGGTGTGAGCCGCTTTCCATGCCTGCAATTCGAGCACGCGTCCACCGAGGTCGAGCTGCAGGCGATCATCGACCAGCATCGTCGGCGGTATGATCTCGATCCCTGTCATGAGCGCGTCGCCGATCTGTTCGCGGAAGCTTTGCAGGTAGAACGCGCCGCGTGCCTCGAGCGCGCGCGGCAGATTGCGATGGCCGACGATGGTCGCGCCGATCTCCCGGAATGCCGCATTGCCGAAGATGTGGTCGGGGTGCATGTGGGTGTTGATCAGGTAGCGAACCGGCCTGGCGGTGATTTTGCCGATCGCGGCGATGAAGGCGTTCGCCTCGATCAGGCTGCCGCCGCTGTCGATAACGGCAACAGCGTCGGTGCCGACGACGACGCCCAGGTTTGAGATCGCGCCCTGGTTGGCGGCGCTCATCAATTCATCGACGCCCCGGAAAGCGAAGACGCCGTCGGTGATTTTCCTGAGCTTGAATTCAAGGCCGGCCGCGGCGAGAGCGGCCCGCCCGAGGCAACAGGGCAGCATCGCGGCGCTGACGGCGGTGCAGGCGAAGGCGTTCACAAGCTTGCGTCTTGTCCTATCGATCGGCATGGCTTCCCCGATATTAATTCGAGCCGTAAGGCGATCAGGCCACGCCTGGGAATTTTTGATGGAACGACCGCAAGAGGTCGCTCATCACCTGTGAATTGCGATATTGCCGCGGCAGCTTTACGTCGAACATGCCGAGCACATGGGCCGGCCGCTGCGCGAGAACGATTATGCGATCCGACAGCATCAGCGCCTCGCGCAGATTGTGGGTTACCATCAGGGCCGTCGTAGGCCGCGCTGACCAGACGGTCAAAAGCAGGTGCCGAAGCCGCTCGGCAGTCCGTTCGTCGAGCGAGGCAAAGGGTTCGTCCAGGAAAAGCACCGCCGGTTCGGTGGCGAAGGCCCTGGCAAGTGCTGCCCTGCGCGCGAGCCCGAGCGAAAGCTCGGCCGGATAGAGCGATCGCATGCCGGCGAGGCCGAGCGTGTCGAACAGCCCGTCGAGATTTTTCGTTCTCAGGCTTTTCGGCAGCGCCAGCCTGACATTCTGCTCCACCGTTCGCCACGGCAGCAAGATTGGCTCCTGGAATACGGCGGCGATCCGGTTGGAGCCGCCTTCAGGCAGTTGGAATGAGCCGGAAAAGTCCTTGTCCAATCCAAGCAGGATGCGCAGCGTCGTGGTCTTGCCGCAACCCGACGGTCCCAGCAAGCAGGCGAATTCGCCTTGCCGGACCTCGAAGGAAAGGTCCTGGAGCGCCGTGATCGAGACGCCTTGCGCGGACCTGAAGGTCTTTTCGGCGATGTCGACTCTAAGCGGGACGACGGCGCCAACGGGTTGCATGTCGTTCAACGGGCTGCACCAGAAGGAGTTCGATGACAAGCATCACCGCCACGAAAGCCAGCGTGTAGGCAAGGATGGCGGCGACGTCGAAGAGCTGGAAGTAAAGATAGATCTGGAAGCCGACGCCGTTGGAGCGGCCGAGCAGTTCGACCACCAGGACAATCTTCCAGATGAGAGCGATGCCGGATCGTGAGGCGGCGGCAAGATAGGGCTGCAGTTGCGGCAGCAGGACGTGGCGGACACGGTCGAGAAGACCGAAGCGGTAGACGGCGGCCATTTCGGCGTAACTCGGATCAAGCGCTCTGGCGCCTTCGCGCATCGTCACCACGACATTGGGGATCTTGTTGACGGCAACCGCGCCAATCGCCGCCGCTTCGTTGAGGCCGAACCAGATGTAGGCGAGCACGATGACCACCAGCGCGGGAATGTTGAGGAACAGAACCACCCAGGGACTGAAGAACCGGTCTGCGCTGCGGTGGCTGCCGAGGAGAACGCCGATGACCGAGCCAACAACCATCGCGACGACATATGCCGCGGCAACCCGGCCGAGTGTCGCGCCGAGATGGTAGAAAAGGTCGCCGTTCGCCGCCTCTGCGAGCAGCACCTGCCAGACCTGTCCCGGACCTGGAAAGGCACGGCTCGGCCAGGCATTTGCCGCAAGACCCCACAGCAGGCAAAGCCCGAGCAGAGAGACCGCGACCGTCAGCACAGGCGTCAGCGCCGTTGCAAGGCTGGATTGGCTGGAGATGTCGGCCACGGCGCCCGGCGAGCGATCGCCGGTATCAGGTTCGCTCATTGCGGGAGCTCCTGCCAGAACGTGCCTGGCGCCATCTCCGGCGCGCGGCCGACCAGCTTTTCGCCGCCGATCTCGGCAAGCACGCGGTAGAGCTTGCCGGCGTCGGCCGCATCCTCGGCGACGGGGCGTCTGGGAATGCCCTCGCGATAGCGGTCACGCAGGTTGGCCAATTCCTTGCCCTGTGCGCGGATAATCGGCGCAAGGCGCAGCCACTCATCGTCGGATCTGGCCAGCAAGTCCTTGGACTGCGCCGAAGCCTTGACGAAGCCCCGGACGGCGGCCGGATTTTCGTTCGCCCATTTGTCATGAAAGACATAGCCGAGCGCCGACACGGCGCCCGAGGCCCCGAGCGCTTTCGCCGCATCATCGGCGCCGATCAGCCGACGAAAGCCGTTGGCCTCGAGGCGGGCGCAAAAATGCCAGAAATTGAGCACCGCATCGAGTTCGCCTTGCATCGCCTTTTCCGAAATCAGCGGCGGCGCGCCAAAGACGATGTCGCTGGTTGCCGGCAGGTCGAGGCCGTGATCGCGTCTGGCCAGCGCCTGGATCAGCAGCCAGCTTTTATCGAGAGGCCCGCCGGCGACGCCGATCTTTTTTCCCTTGAGATCGATGATCGTGCGGATCGGCGCCCCCTCCTTCACCATGATTGCCCCGACGGCGGTCGAATAGGGGACCAATGTGAGGTCGACGCCTTCCGAGCGTTGGCGCGAGACCCACAGCCAGTCGGAGACGATGCTGTCGATCGCGCCGGCCAGCATGGCGACGTTGGTTGCATCCTCGCCGGCGAAATCGATGATCTCCAGATCGATGCCGTTGGCTGCGTCGAACTTGTGTTGCTTCATGGTGTCAAGCGCCCAGCTAACGGTGCCGAACTTCAGCACGCCGATGCGAACCTTGCTCGTGGCGAAGGAGGGTTTTGAGACAAGCGCTGCGGCCGTTCCAAGAGCTGCCAGACGGAGCGTTCCTCGACGCGAAATCATGATGATGTCTCCTCCCGGGGCCGTAACAGGCCGGGGCGCCGATCAGATCGCACGGTCCTTGTTCGGGAAAGCGCATTTCCAGCGCTTGATCTTGAGGGTCGGGTGTTCCTGCGACCATTTCGCGATTTCGCTGGGCGCCAGCATCATGCATTGGAACAGAGAGCCACGACTCTCGAAATAGAGATGCTCGTCTCGGCAATTGCCCGGATTGGTAATCAGGCAAACCGTCAATATGAGGTCGACCATATCCATTCAGCACCTCTTGCGCGCTTTAAAGACGCCCGCTTCGGCGAGATCCGGCCCGATCTGCGAGCCTGGACAAGTTCGCCATCTGCCGGAGTTCCGAGGTGCCCATGGAAAACCGGAATGGTTTGAGGCTACGCGTTCGCCCGATGGCCGTCAACAAAGTCGAATGGATAGGGCGCCGGAGCCGAGCTCCTCTGAATTCGGGAAGGACGCCGGCGATACCTGAAAACACAAAACCCGCCTCGGCGGGCGGGCGTTGGCGCAAATCAGCACCATGGCCAAATCAATCGCGAGCTCGCGACCAGGCAATCGCTTCCGGTTTTGCGCTGCCTTCATCTCCCGTGCCGGGCACTTCTCGCCGTGCCTGCGGTTCACTGGACCTCTGTATGGTTGACATCGCTCATCTGCCGGGTAGCTTCCAAGATGCAGGCGTCGCAACTCCACAGGGGAGAAGCTTTCGCTCTGCCATAAACGACGCATGCCGATGATCAAACAAAGGCATGCGCAAATCGTCCAGGGCACCTTGACGATCAATGAGGAAATGCCATGCGTGCAATCGCGTTTTTCGCCGTCGCCTCCGTTGCGACGTTTATCACGAGCCAATCTCAGGCACAGGATGCCGCCGCGGGTGAGAAGGTCTTCGCCAAATGCAAGGCCTGCCACGTCGTCGACGAGGACAAGAACAAGATCGGTCCGTCGTTGAGCGGCGTTATCGGCCGGTCGGCCGGCACGCATCCGGGGTTCAAATACTCCAAGCCCATGACCGAGGCGGGTAAATCCGGCGTCAAATGGGATGACGCCACGCTGACGGCCTACCTTCGCGACCCGAAGGCCATGATCAAAGGTACGAAGATGGCGTTTCCCGGCCTCAAGAAGGACGAAGACCTCGCCAACGTCATCGCCTATCTGAAACAATTCTCCAAATAACCCGGTTCTTCCGCATGAAGTAACCCTGTTCTTCCCCGGAAATAACGCGACTTCGCCGGCCGTTCGAAACTGCGTCGGCTGGCGCCCGCCTGGTGGTTGGCGCCGGTCAGGCGGCGTCTTGCAGCCTGCGCATCGCGGAAGGCAGGTCGAACAGGTTGTCGCAAACGAGATCGGCGCCAAGCTCTTCAACCGGAATTTGGGTGTAGCCGCCACGCAGCAGAATGATGGGCATGCCGGCGGCGCGCGCGGCAGCCACGTCGGCGCCGCTGTCTCCGACCATCAGCGCGTCACGAGGTTCGACCTGAAGCTGGTCGAGCGCCAGCAGCAGAGCGTCGGGCGCCGGTTTCAGGTATGTCACCGCGTCTCCGCCAACGATCGCGCCAAGGTGTTCCGTCAGCCCAAAATGCAGCAGGATTTCGCGAGCCGCCAACTGCGGCTTGTTGGTCACCACACCCATGGCTATTCCGCTCAAGTGGAAGTGGGTGAGAACCTCCCTGACGCCAGGCATCAGCGTCGTCAGGCCGGTGAGATGTCTGCGGTAGATCGGCGCCATGACGCGGTTGGCCACGTCAAGCGCGCTACCGAGGAGCGGCGTACCGGAAGCGGTGAAGGCTCGCTCGACCAGCTTCCTGACGCCGCCGCCGATCATGGCCTTAACCTGTTCCAGGCGCAGCGGCGGCAGATCGCGGCCGGCCAGCAACTCGTTGACTGCGGCCGTTATATCAGGCGCCGAATCGACCAGCGTGCCGTCGAGGTCGAACAGGATCGCTTTCGACGATCGAAACCGCCTACCCATGCCGACGTTCATGCGGCGTCCTTCCACTTGATCGAGCAGCCGATCGAAGCGATCTGGTCGAGCGGCCCGTCGCCGGTTCGGGCAATTTGCTTCATCGCCTCGAACAGGTCGCGTCTCAGCCCGGGCGGTCCGGCGTCGCGTCGCGCCGCGTCCAGCCGGCCGCGATATTGCAGCGTCAACTCGCTGTTGAGCCCGAAGAAATCCGGAGTGCAAACGGCTCCATAGGCACGCGCCACGGTCTGGCGCTCGTCGTGGAGGTAGGGGAAAGTTAAGCCGTTCGTCCTGGCGAAGAGCTTCATGTTGTCAAAGGAATCATCCGGATAGGCGTCGGCATCGTTGGAATTGATCGCGACAAAGCCGATGCCTTCGGGCTTGAGATCGTTGGCATCGCGGACGATGCGTGAAATCACCGCCTTCACATAAGGGCAGTGGTTGCAGATGAAGGCTACGACCAGCCCGTTCGGGCCGGCGTGGCTGAAGATCGAGTGCGATTTGCCGTCGATGCCGGGCAAAACGGCATCGATGGCTTGCCAGCCGAAATCGCAGACAGGTGGGATCGCCCCCATGTTGCCCTCCGATGAAATGGTTTACGCGGCTTTCCGGATCGCACCGTCGGCTGCCTGTTTGATGGCGCCGATATTGGCGCGATAGGCAGCCTCGGTGCCACCCTTGAAAATGGCCGAGCCGGCAACCAGCACATTGGCGCCGGCCGCGGTGACCAGGGGCGCGGTTTCGGGCGTGACGCCGCCGTCGATCTCGATGTCGATCGGGCGGTTGCCGATCAGTGCCTTGATCCGCCTGACCTTGTCGACGACCGCCGGAATGAAAGCCTGGCCGCCGAAACCCGGATTGACTGTCATCAGAAGCACCAGATCGAGCCGGTCGAGCACATATTCGATGACACTTTCCGGCGTCGACGGGTTCAGCGATACGCCGGCCTTCTTGCCGAGATTCCTGATCGCCTGCAGCGAACGATCGAGATGCGGCCCGGCCTCGGCATGCACCGTGATGATGTCGCAGCCGGCATCGGCGAAGGCGGCGAGATAGGCATCGGCCGGCGCGATCATCAGATGGCAGTCGAAGATCTTGTCCGTTCGGTCGCGGATCGCCTTGATCACCGGCGGGCCGAAGGTGATGTTGGGCACGAAATGGCCGTCCATCACGTCGAGATGGATCCAGTCGGCACCCGCCCGGACGACCGTTTCGACCTCGTCGCCGAGCCGCGAGAAATCCGCAGAAAGCACCGAGGGCGCGATGATTGTCTTAGTACCCATGGTCGTCGGCTCCCATTCTGTCTACCGTTTCCGGTCGCTGCACACCAACCGGCGTCATGTTGTCAGCGCGCCTTCGTCTCCGGTTCGCCTTCGAGCTTACCTTCCGCGAACACGCGGCTGCCGCGAATATCGGATTCTTCAATGGTGATAAGGTCGGTTTTCGTCAACGCCCGCTCGCGCGACGCGAAAAGCCGGTTGGCCTGGCGAAGCCGCGCCCGGTCGAGCCCATTGCGGACCGAGCGGGCGTTGGAGAAATGCGGCAGCCGCATGCGGATCGGGAGATACTCTTCGAGCGCCTTGGCCGCCGCCTCGCTGAGACGATAATTCTGTTCCGCCAGCATGATCTCGGCGATCGATTTGAGTTCGCTGACGCCGTAGTCGGGAAAATCGAGGTGGTGGGCGATGCGCGAGCGCATGCCGGGATTGCTGTCGAAGAAGCGGTCCATCTTGTTCTTGTAACCGGCAAGAATCACGACCAGATCGTCACGGTTGTTTTCCATGCATTGCAGCAGGATTTCGATCGATTCCTGGCCGTAGTCGCGTTCGTTCTCGGGCTTGTAGAGATAGTAGGCCTCGTCGATGAAAAGCACCCCGCCCATGGCGCGCTTGATCACTTCGCGGGTTTTGGGCGCGGTGTGGCCGACATACTGGCCGACGAGATCGTCTCGCGTCACCGCGACCATATGGCCTTCGCGGACATAGCCGAGACGATGCAGGATTTCGGCCATCCTGAGCGCCACGGTGGTCTTTCCGGTGCCGGGATTTCCGGTAAAGTTCATGTGCAGCGTCGGCGCGCCCGAGGTCAGGCCGAACTTGCGGCGAAGCCGGTCGACCAGGAGCAGCGCCGCGATTTCGCGGATGCGGGTCTTGATGGGCCTCAGGCCAACGAGCTCGCGGTCGAGCTTGTCCATCACCTCGTCGATGTTAGACGCCTCGAACTCGGCCTGCAGATCAACCGATTCGTCCTGCGCGGCAGCGCCCTTTGCTATCGCGTCCAGCATGGTTTCGGCTAGCTCCGCTCGCCTTCGGGCCTGTCGGTCGCATAAGGCACGATCGAATAACCCTGGCTGCGGCCGTCGCGCTCCTGGCGCAGCAGCCGGAACCCGGGTTCGTTGGGCGGCCGGTTGACGATGAACGACATGCGTGGCGCTTCCCAGCCCTTGGTCGAATCGAAGGCGGTGACCCGGACATACATGTTGGGCATGGCTTTCCGGCAGCTGTTGACTTCAAGCAGGATGCCCGCCGGGTCCTTCAGGTCGAACATCGGGTTGCCGTACATTTCCCAATAGGTGTTTCGAGGATGCGGATCGTCCGTGTACTCGACGCTGACCGCCCAGTGGTTTTTCAGCGCGTATTTGATCTGCGCCGAAATCTGCTCATCGGTCAGGTCGGGCAGGAACGAAAACTGTCCCTGCGTGACCTTGTTTCCCGGATTGGTCATCATGGCGACGGTTCCTTTCGTCTAGAAGCTGGGCGTTGCGGTTGGCACGAAGTCGGCCGTGTCGGTCGATTCGTAGTTGAAGGTGACGTCCTTCCAGGTCTCCAGAGCCGCCTTCAGCGGCGTGCACCATCTGGCCGCCTGTTCGAGGATTTTGGTCCCTTCGCGCAGATAGTCGCGGCCCTCGTTGCGGGCGAGGATCATCGCCTCCAACGCGACGCGATTGGCCGTCGCGCCGGCCTGGATGCCGTCCGGATGGCCGATCGTGCCGCCGCCGAACTGCAGGATGACGTCCTCGCCGAGATAATGGATCAGCTGGTGCATCTGGCCGGCATGGATGCCGCCCGAGGCAACGGGCATCACCTTGTTGAGCGAGGCCCACTCCTGATCGAAGAACAGTCCGGTTTCGAGGTTCTGCGGTGTGCGCTCCTCGCGCAGCGTGTCATAAAAACCCTTGATCATCAGCGGGTCGCCTTCCAGCTTGCCGACCACGGTGCCGGCATGGATGTGATCGACGCCGGCCATCCGCATCCATTTGCAGATGACGCGAAAATTCATGCCGTGGTTCTTCTGGCGCGAATAGGTCGAGTTGCCGGCGCGGTGCAGGTGCAGGATCATGTCGTTGCGGCGTGCCCATTTGGCCATCGACTGGATCGCCGTGTAGCCAATGACGAGGTCGATCATGATGATGCAGGAGCCAAGCTGTTTTGCGAATTCGGCGCGCTCGTACATCTCCTCCATCGTGCCGGCGGTGACGTTGAGATAATGGCCCTTGACTTCGCCGGTAGCGGCTGACGCCTTGTTCACAGCCTCCATGCAGTAGAGGAAGCGGTCGCGCCAGTGCATGAAGGGCTGCGAGTTGATGTTCTCGTCGTCCTTGACGAAGTCGAGGCCACCCTTCAGCGCCTCGTAGACGACGCGGCCGTAGTTGCGGCCTGACAGGCCAAGCTTCGGCTTCGTCGTCGCGCCGAGCAGCGGCCGGCCGAACTTGTCGAGCCGCTCGCGTTCCACCACGATGCCGGTCGCCGGGCCTTGGAAGGTTTTGAGGTAAGCCACCGGGATGCGCATGTCCTCGAGCCGCAAGGCCTTGACTGCCTTGAAGCCGAACACGTTGCCGATGATCGATGCAGTCAGGTTGGCGATTGAGCCCGGCTCGAACAGGTCGAGATCGTAGGCGATGTAGGCGAAGTACTGTTGCTCGGTCTTGGTGCCGGGACCTGTGTTCGGCACCGGCTCGGATCTGAACGCTTTGGCGCGGTAGAGCTCGCAGGCGGTCAGCCTGTCGGTCCACACCACAGTCCATGTCGCGGTAGAGGATTCACCGGCGACGGCGGCGGCCGCCTCCTCGTGGTCGACGCCGGGCTGCGGCGTGATCCGAAACATGGCGATCAGGTCGGTTTCCTTGGGCCGGTACTCCGGCTCCCAGTAACCCATCTTCTTGTAGGGTATGACGCCCGACTTGTAGCGTTCCTTGTCTTCCTTGAGGGTGCCTGCTGACGGCATGTCGATCTTGTTCATAACAGGTCTCCTGTTTGCCGCTCAGGCGGCTTTCGCGGTTGCGATTTGCGGGTCGAGCTTTCCCGCGGCGTAACGTTTGGCCATCTCGTCCATGGCGATAACCCTGATCTTCGAGGCGTTGCCCGCGGTGCCGAAGCGTTCGAAGCGATCGCGGCAAAGATCGCGCAAGGCGTCCATGGCGGGTTTCAGGAATTTGCGCGGATCGAATTCGCGCGGGTCCTCCGTCGCGACGCGGCGGAACTGCCCGGCCATGGCCATGCGGCAATCGGTGTCGATGTTGACCTTGCGCACGCCGTAGCGGATGCCGCGCTCGATCTCCTCGACCGGGACGCCAAAGGTCTGGGGCATCTCGCCGCCATATTTGTTGATGATGTCCTGCAAATCCTGCGGCACGGAGGACGAGCCATGCATGACCAGATGCGTGTTGGGCAGCTTTTCGTGGATCGCCTCGATCACCTGCATGGCGAGGATGCCGCCGTCGGGCTTGCGGCTGAACTTGTAAGCGCCGTGCGAGGTGCCGCAGGCGATCGCCAGCGCGTCGACCTGGGTGGTGGTGACGAAGTCGACCGCCTGATCGGGATCGGTCAAAAGCTGGTCGTGGGAAAGCGCACCTTCGGCGCCATGGCCATCCTCGGCCTCGCCCTGGCCGGTTTCCAGCGAGCCGAGCACGCCGAGCTCGCCTTCGACGGAAGCGCCGACCCAATGCGCCATGCGTGCGACACGTTCGGTGATGGCGACGTTGTAATCGTAGCTCGCCGGCGTCTTGGCGTCCGCCATCAGCGAGCCGTCCATCATCACCGAGGTGAAGCCGTGGCGGATCGCCGAAAGGCAGGTGGCTTCGTTGTTGCCGTGATCCTGATGGATGCAGAGCGGAATGGCCGGATGCATTTCGGTCAGCGCCTCCATCATCTTGGCCAGCATGATGTCGTTGGCATAGGAGCGGGCGCCGCGCGAGGCCTGGATGATGACCGGTGCGTCGCAGGCCTTGGCGGCCTCCATGATGGCAAGGCCCTGTTCCATGTTGTTGATGTTGAATGCCGGCACGCCGTAACCATGCTCGGCGGCATGGTCGAGAAGCTGGCGAAGGGTGATGCGGGCCATTGTCGGGTCCTCCTAGATGATGAGCTTCAGCGCCGCTGCGGCGACGGCTTCGGGCGTGATGTCGAAATGCCGGTAGAGATCCGGGGCAGGGGCGCTGGCGCCGAAACCGGTCATGCCGACGAAAGCGCCGGTGTCGCCGATCCAGCGATCCCAGCCGAGCCGCGCCGCGGCTTCGATGGCAATGCGCGGCGCCGAGCCGAGGACGGCCTTGCGGTAGTTCGCATCCTGTTCCTCGAAGAGCTCCCAGCATGGCATCGAGACGACCGCAGCGGCGATGCCGTGTTCGGTTTCCAGCCGTTCGGCGGCGGCAACGGCAATCTCGACCTCCGAGCCGGTGGCGATCAGCGTCACCGCGCGGTGCTCGGCTGGCTCGCGCAGGATGTAGGCGCCGTGGCTCGACCGGTTCTCGTCGCTGTGTGGCTCGTCACTGTGTGCTTGGCGCAGCATCGGCAGGTTCTGGCGCGAGAGCACCAGCACGCTCGGCCGGTTCTTGCTCTTCAGCGCCAGTTCCCAGCACTCCGCCGTTTCGATGATGTCGGCCGGCCGGAAGACGTTGAGGTTCGGCGTCGCCCGCAGCATCGCCAGGTGCTCGACCGGCTGGTGGGTCGGGCCGTCCTCGCCGAGCCCGATGGAATCATGCGTCATCACATAGATAACTCGCTGGCCCATGAGCGCCGAAAGCCGCATCGCGCCGCGCGCATAGTCGGCGAAACACAGGAACGTGCCGCCATAAGGCACGAAGCCGCCATGCAGCGCGATTCCGTTCATGGCCGCGGCCATGCCGTGCTCACGGATGCCGTAGTGAATGTAACGGCCAGCATAGTCATCCGGGGCTATGCGATCCATGCCCTTGGTGATCGTCAGGTTCGAATGCGTCAGATCGGCGGAGCCGCCGACTGTCAGGTCGGTCGCGGCGTTGATTGCGCCGAGCGCCATTTCGGAGGCTTTCCGCGTTGCAACCTTGGTCGCCTTCTCGACATGCTCCTTGCGGAAAGCGCCGAGCGCTTCGAAGACCGCGTCGGGCAGGTTGCCGGCGACCGCGCTCTCGAAAGCCTGGCGCCGCGGCGAGGCGGCAAGCCGCTGCTCCCAGGTGCGCCGTGCCGCTTGCCCGCGCTCGGCAATCTCGCGCCAGGCGAAAAGGATGTCTTCCGGCACCTCGAATGGCGCGTAGGCCCAGCCGATGTTTTCGCGCGTGGCAGTGATCTCTGCATTGCCCAGCGGCGCGCCATGCGTCTTTTCCGAGCCGCCCAGATTGGGTGCGCCCTTGCCGATCACCGTGCGGCAGGCGATCAGCGACGGCCGATCCGACTGCTGCGCCGCTTCGATTGCCGCTCCAACAGCTTCCGTGTCGTGGCCGTCCACCGATTGGACATGCCATCCGGCGGCTTTGAACCGGGCCGCCTGGTCCATCGATGTCGACAGCGAAGTCGGTCCGTCGATCGAAATCGAATTGTCGTCCCAGAAGACGATCAGCCGGGAGAGCTTCAGGTGACCGGCAAGGTCGATCGCCTCATGGCTGATGCCTTCCTGCAGGCAGCCGTCGCCAGCGATCACATAGGTGAAATGGTCGACGAGATCGGCGTCGTGGCGGGCGGCAAGCATGCGTTCGGCCAGCGCCATGCCGACGGCGGTCGAGATGCCTTGTCCAAGCGGACCGGTGGTCGTCTCGATGCCAAGCGCATGGCCATATTCCGGATGTCCGGCGGTACGGCTGCCCAGCTGGCGAAACCGCTGCAATTCCTCGATCGGCATGTCGTCGTAGCCGAGCAGGAAATGCAGCGCATATTGCAGCATCGAGCCGTGCCCGGCCGAAAGCACGAAGCGGTCGCGATCGGGCCAGTTGGGCGCCGACGGATCGATATTGATGAAGCGGCTGAACAGTACCGTCGCGACATCGGCCATGCCCATCGGCATGCCGGGATGACCGGAATTGGCCTTTTGGACGCTGTCCATCGCCAGTGCCCGAATGGCGTTCGCCATGTCGCGCTCCGAGGCGGCTGCGACGGGCTTCAATGCTGCTGCTTGGCTGTTCATGGCGTCCTCCTCACGACACACGGTTCTTGCGTTCGATCAATTGTAGGATGAGCGGCGTCAGGATCAGCTGCATGGCAAGGTCGAGCTTGTTGCCTGGCACCACTATGGAATTCGGCCGCGACATGAACGAGTCGTGGATCATCGAAAGCAGGTAGGGGAAATCGATGCCGCGGGGGTTGGCGAAGCGGATGACCAGCATTGATTCGTCGGGCGTCGGAATCCAGCGCGCGATGAATGGGTTGGACGTGTCGACGATCGGCACGCGCTGGAAGTTGATGGCGGTCTGCGAGAACTGCGGGACGATGTAGCGAACATAGTCCGGCATGCGGCGCAGGATCACGTCCATCACCGCCTCGGTGGAATAGCCGCGCGTTGCCCGGTCGCGATGGATCTTCTGGATCCATTCGAGATTTATGACCGGCACCACACCGATCTTGAGGTCAGCGTGCCTGGCCAGGTTGATCTTGTCGGTGACGACGCAGCCATGCAGGCCCTCGTAGAAGAGCAGATCGCTCGGCGGGAATTCGCGCCATTCGGTAAATTGTCCCGGCGGCGTGCCGTACTGCTTCTCCTCGTCCTCGTCATGGATGTAGGTGCGGGTCTTTCCGGTTCCCCGGCGGCCATATTCCTCAAACACCTCTTCGAGGATTCCGAGTTCGTTGGCCGCGGCATTGAAGTGGGTGAAGTTCGGATTGCCCGCCTTCTCCTCCTCGGCCACCTTCACCTTCATCGTGGCACGGTCGTAGCGATGGAAAGCGTCGCCCTCGATGAAGGCGGCCTCGATATTCTCGCGCCGGAAGATCAGATCGAAGATGCGCTTGACCGAGGTGGTGCCTGCGCCCGACGACCCGGTGATGGTGATGATGGGGTGCTTTGCCGACATGGTGCTCAGGCCCTGAACAGGCCGCGGCGGCTGAACAGCGGCGCACGCTCGCCGATGGCGCTGGGCTCGGTGTGATAGCGGGTGATGCGCGCGACTTCCCGCGCCGATCCGAACACCACGGGCACGCGCTGGTGCAGGCTCTCGGGTTCGATTTCGAGGATGCGGGTGATTGTATCGGTAGCGGCACCGGCCGCCTGTTCGATGAGATAGGCGATCGGGTTGGCCTCATAGACGAGGCGCAGCCGTCCCTGGCGGTAACCCTTGCGCTTGTCGCCTGGATACAGGAATACGCCGCCTCGCATCAATATGCGATAGCAGTCGGCGACCAGGGAGGCGATCCAGCGCATGTTGAACTCCTTCTCTCGTGGGCCTTCGGTGCCTTCGAGGCAGTCGTCAATGTAGAGCCGCACTGCCTCGTCCCAATGCCGGTAGTTGGCGGCGTTGATGGCGAACTCCTGGGTGCGCTGCGGGATGATCCGGCTCTCGTAGGCCTGGACGAAGGTGCCGAGCCTGGTCGAGAGGACGAAGACATGCGTACCGCTGCCGAGCGACAGAACCAGCGCCAGCTGCGGCCCGTAGATGAAGAAACCGGCACCCAGCTGGTTCACGCCTGCCTGCAAAAAAGAGGCGGCCGGATTTTCGTCCGGCGCGCCAGTTGCAGGGAGGAGCGAGAAAATTGTTCCGATCGACACGTTGGTGTCGATATTGGAGGAGCCGTCGAGCGGGTCGATGGCGATGGCGAGAGGCGCTTGCCTGTCGAGCAGGACCGGCTGCTCCAGTTCCTCGGAGGCGTAGAGCGCGACGGGAGCGTGGCGCATGGCGTCGAGGAAGATGTCGTCGGCGAAGATGTCGAGATCCTTCTGGATGTCGCCATCGGCATTGGCGCCGCGGGTTCCGGCAAAGGCGGTGCCGAGCACCCCTTGATTGATGGTGTCGCGGATATTGGTAGCGGCCTGCGTCAGATGACGGACGGTCGCCACCACCGCGGAGCGCAGCTCGTCCGGCGGGCCGAGATAGGAATTCAGAAAAGCATCGAGCGTTGCCGCTGGCATCGTAACCTCCCGATCCAGCCGCCTCTCCTCGGGTCGGCCGAACAGGAGAATGAGAACAAACGCCACCGGATAAGTAAAATTCAATAACTTTACTCTTGTGCTAAAAAAATTTTAGTATGTCGCATGAGAAACCTCACGCTCAAGCAATTCAAGACCGTTCAGGCAATCATCAGCCACGGAAAAATCGTCAGCGCGGCCAAGGCGTTAGGCCTGTCTCCTCCAGCGCTGACAATCCAGTTGCGGCAGGTCGAGGAGGAGTTCCAACTGGCCTTGTTCGATAGGACGTCGGACGGCATGCGTCCCACTGCCGCAGGTCTGGCCTTCGTCGAGACGGCGCAGGCGATCGAAGAGCGGCTTCGCCTGCTCGAAGACAGGATGGATGCGATCAAGGGGGTGCGCATCGGCAGCTTGAGGCTGGGCGTCGTTTCCACCGCCAAATATTTCGCGCCGCGGCTCATGGCCGGTTTCATGAAGGAACATCCCGACATCGACATGCGGCTTGCCATCGGCAACCGCGCCGAAACGATCGACAGTCTGAAGAACCACGACATCGACATCGCGCTGATGGGACGCCCGGCGAAGGAAGTCCCGGTCCGTGCCTCGGTCTTCGGCGATCACCCGCTGGTCATCATCGCGCCGCCCGACCACCCGCTGGCCTCGGCACGCGAGATATCCAAGGAGCGGATCGCCGAGGAGCATTTCCTCATCCGCGAGCCCGGCTCCGGCACGCGCATCTCGCTGGAGATATTCCTGAGCGACGTGCCCGGCCGCATCGACGATCTCGGCGTCGAGATGGACTCGAACGAGACGATCAAGCAGGCGGTGATGGCCGGGCTCGGCATCGCCTTCATCTCTGCCCACACCATCGCCGCCGAAACCGAAGCCGGCCGGCTGGTCATCCTCGACGTTGTCGGCATGCCGATCCGCCGGCAATGGTTTTCGGTGATGCGCAGCGATCACGCGATCTCGCCTGCCATGGCGACGTTCCACGACTTCCTGATGCGCAAAGGCGCGATGTACCTGCCCCTGTTCGGCAAGCTCTATCCGCACGAAGAACCGAACACTGGAGGTCGCGCGAGCTAGCGCGCGGCCCCAAGGCGCTTCTGCTAGCCTACAACTTGTTCGCGCCAGGTCAGGTTCCTGCGCCGTTTCGCCCCCGCATTCGCATTCGACAGGAGCCTGCGTAAGCAGAACGGGCTGCCGGTCTGACGACATCGACGACATGCCGTGAAGATCGGAATCATCGGCACTGGAAACATCGGTGAGGCACGAGGCAGCGCAAACCTGAAGCAATTGCTCTGGAGAACGCCCTGGCGAGCGTTGGCGTTAGATAAGCGATATGTTATGTTGCAGCGCGAAAGAGCGGGGGCCACGTCCTTTCACACCCGTAAGCGATCTGTATGTGCGACCCCTGCAGACTGGTCGGTATCTCGGAAACCTCCCGGGCATGGGGTTCGGGAATTCGATGGGGACAAGGGGCAATGCTTTACACGCTCGTTATGATGGTCTGCCTGACGGATTTGCCGCAGACCTGTGAACAACGCGAACAGATGGTGGACGGCCTGGCGATGAATCCCGGGACCGCCTTCATGCAGGCGCAGCCGCTGGTCGCCCAGTGGATCGAGACGCATCCCGGTTATTTCGTGCAGCGCTGGCGCGTGCTGCCCGGCCGGGGATCGTGAAATCCGCCGCGAAGATCGAATGAGGTTCTACTTCTTCGCGGCGAGCGTTTCCGAGACCGCCTTGGACAATTGATAAAGCCGCTGCTCGATGATCGTGGGCACTTCACAGACGTAAATCAGCGACTGTACCCGTTCATTGAAAATTCGCGTCGCGAATTTCTGCTGTTCGGTTCGCCGTTCGACCTCGTCGGGATCGGCATCGGGCTTTGCCTGCAAAGCATCGACGTCGGACGCTTCCTTGCGCAACGCGGCGGCCATTTCGAGCTGCTTGTGGGCGTAACGGGAAATGCCCGAGATCACTTGCGAACGCTCGGCGTCCATGTGATCGAACATGCCTTGCACCAGCATCGCCATTTTCGGAGCAAGCTGCTCGGTCGGCAAGGCGGCGGCGAAATCCTTGATCTTCTTTTGGGCTTCGGCAATCGGTATCCGCCGGGCTGCCACCTCCTCGACCAGAGCGGAGACGGCGGGGTCCTTCGACAAGTCCTTCGCCGCTGGAGGAAGTTCCGGCCCGTTCCAGATCTGGCCGAGCGAGAGTTGCGGCACCTTGCGCTGTATGCAGGGCCAATCCGGATCGGTGTTCGCCGCCTCGACGTTCACGCTCGGCGTGAGCATGGCAACCACAGCCAGGCTGCGAACAAGACTCATTCGCGCCATCAGGTGTTTCCTCCAGTGTCCTGTTTGCGGGTCATCAGGCCGCGCGAAGGGTCGTAGGCGATGATGGCGGCTGCAAGGAACAGAACAGTGCAACCGGCAACGACGCCCAGCGACAGCCAGTTAACCTGCCCGTAGAAGGCGAAGCGGATCAACTCGACCGCGTAAGTGAACGGGTTGGCGAGGCAGATTTTGTAGAGCAGCGGGCTCGCCTCCTGGATGCGCCACAATGGATAAAGCGCCGGAGAGGCGAAATAGCCGGGAAAGATGACGAAGTTCATGATGCCGGCGAAATTTTCGAGCTGCTTGATCATCGACGACAAAAGCATGCCGAGCGCGCAAAGCATCATGCCCGACAAGAACAACGCCGGCAGCACCATGAGATAGCCGATCGGCGGCGCCTTGACGCCCCAAAACCAGGCAACGATCAGGAACGCGTAGACCTGCGCAATCGATACGGAGACGCCGGCGAGCATCTTCGACACCAGCAGGAACCAGCGCGGGAAGGGGCTGACCAAAAGGGTGCGCATGTTGCCCATCTCGCGGTCATAAACCATCGACAGCGAAGACTGCATGCCTGAGAACAGCAGGATCATGCCGCACAAGCCCGGCGTGATGTAGACCTCGTAGAGCACGTAGGTCTTGTAGGGCGGGATGATTGATACGCCGAGCACCTGCCGGAATCCGGCGGCAAAAATGAACAGCCAGATAAGCGGCCGAACCAGCGAGGATATGAAGCGCTCGCGCTGGTGCAGGAAGCGCAGGCACTCCCGCAGGACGACGCCTTTGAGGCAAATGAGATAATGGCGCAGGCCGAATTTTTCGAACTTCACCGGGATGATGCCGGCGACTTTCTCGGGCATTGCGGGAGCGCTCATGGCGATATCTCCGCGATGCCGGCTGCCTCGATGCGGCTGAGCCTCGAAAAGGCGTCGCGGATCGAACCGGCGCCGCTCGTCCTGACGACATCGGCAACCTTGCCCTTGGCGACCAGTTCGCCCTGCCGCAGCACGACGACATGGTCGCCGTCTTTAACCTCGTCGATCAGATGCGTCGCCCACAGCACGCCAATGCCCTCGGTTTCGACGAGCTTGCGGATGGTGGCGAGAATGCCCGCACGCGACTGGATGTCGAGACCGACGGTCGCCTCGTCGAGCAGCAGCAGGGAAGGGCGGTGGAGCAGCGCCCTGGCGATCTCGATGCGCCGCATCTGGCCGCCGGAAAGACTGCGTGCCTTGTCATGCTGACGGCCCTGCATGTCGACCGTATCGAGCAACGCGGCAATGCGCTGCCGGGCCTCGCGTCCGCCGATGCCATGCAGCGCGGCGTGATAGGAGAGGTTCTGGTGGACGCTGAGATCGAGGTCGAGCGTGCGGGCCTGGAACACGATGCCGACACGCCTGAGTGCTTCGCCAGAAGCGCGGCTGACGTCATGACCGAAGATGCGGATCGATCCGCGGCGCGTGTCGTAAAGATGGCTGATCAGCGAGAACAGAGTTGTCTTGCCGGCGCCGTTGAGGCCGAGAAGGACGGTGAAGGTCGCCGGCGCGATCGAGAATGAGACGTCGTTGAGCGCCCGCTTCGGACCATAGGAATGGCTGACGCCGGCGACGTCGAGCGCCGCCACCTCATCTCCTGGTCCGCTTGTCCTCACATGCTGCACGCGGCTGGCTCCTTGTCGTCGACGATAGTCTAGCGCACCTAGCGCACCAGGAGTCTAGCGCACCGGTGCCGATCGCGAAGGTCCCGCTTTCCGGTGATCCTACTTGATCGTGATTGTGCCCTTCATGCCCCTGTCGGCGAGGTCGGGCACCGACCATGTGTAGATGCCGGGCCTCACGGTGGTGAACTGTACCTGGATGGTGCCATCGGCGTCGAATTCGAGCCATGCGGGTGCGCCGTTCATGTGCACCTCGAGGTCATTGATCACGATCTGGTTGTTCCACACATTGCGGAACAGGTCGGTATGGAATTTGTACTCCAGCCCGCCCGCCGCGGTGATCTTCCAGCGATAGCCCTGGCCGGCGATCAGCTGGAAGTCCTTCTGGTTAGCGGTGAACTGGTCTTCCTTGCTGCCGAGGATAAGTTCCGGCACGTCCTTGCTGGCCCGGGTTGCCTTCTCGGCTTCGGGGCTGGCGTCGGTTTTGGTGGCCGCACCGGCGGCTGCGTCGTCGTCATTGTCCTGCGCCCAGACCTGGCCCTGCGTGAGTGCCATGCCCATCAGCGCAGCGAACGTGACGGCCCGAAATTTCCGCATGATTTCCTGCCCTTCTGCTGTTTTTCTGTCTGTTTGATTCAATTGGGCGAGACGACGACGCCCCATGGCAGCGCGCCGACGGTCACCGACTGCACCGGCTCGTCGGTCTCCACGTCGATGAAGGTGATGTCGTTCGACACGCCGTTGGTCGAGATGATGGTTTTCTGGTCCGGAGTGAAAGCGAGCTGCCAGACGCGTTGGCCGACCAGCACGTATTTCTCGACCTCGTATGTCTGCGTGTTGATCACCGCGACGCGGTTGGCCGGTCCGAGCGCCACATAGGCTTTCTTGCCGTCGGCGGTGATGCGCACACCGACCGGCTGGATCGATTCGGCCCTCAGGCCGGCAATCTCGAAGGTGATCTTCTGGACAACTTCGCGCGTTTGATTGTCGATCACCGAAACAGTGCCGCCGATCTCGGCACTCACCCAGGCCTGCTTGCCGTCGGGGGTGAACTCGACGAAGCGCGGACGCGCATCCACCAGCACGTTGTCGGTGATCTCGTGGGTCGACGTATCGATGAAATGCGCCATGTTTGTCGTTTCCGACGTATTAATCATGATCTTTCCGTCCGGGCTGACGCCCATGCCTTCCGGTTCGACACCGACCGGAATTTCAGCCAGCACCTTCTTATTCTCGATGTCGATGACGGTGACGAGATTGTCGTCCTCATTGGCGACATAAAGCGTCTTGCCGTCAGGCGAGAGCACGAAGAGCTCCGGGTCGGGCCCGGAGGGCAAGGTATCGACGATCTCCAGGGACGCCGTGTCGATCACCTCGATCGAATCGTCGTCGCTGGCGCAGAGATAAATGTGCTTGCCGTCATGCGAAATGGTGATGCCGCGCGGACGTTGCCCGACATTGACGGTCTTCACCACCTGCATCGTGCCGGTGTCGACGACGGACATCGTGTTGTCCTTCTCGTTGGAAACATAGGCCATGTAGGCCGACGCCGGGCCGGTCATGAAGCCGGTCGCGAGAATGGCAAGTGCGCAAGCTCGTCTCTGCACTGAATTCCTCCCAACTGGTTCTACTTAAGCACGCATTTTGTTTCGGGTTCATCGACCCCGAGCGTATCGAGCTCGGACATCTGGTGCAAAAAACCCTCCTGCGGCGATGTCGAGACGACCGATCGGCCGTCGCCGAGGAAGATCGGCTGCCGCAACTGCTGGTTCCACTTACGGAAGGTCAGTTTCTGCCCCTTGAACGCGGCGATCGAAAAATCGTCGGAGCGGATGAAGTCGGCCATCTTGCGCGGGTCGGCACCCTGCGTGCGGGTCGCCGCCTCGCCGAGGATGCGCACCGCGGTCCATGCCGCCATATCCTTCGACATCATGCGGCGGCCGTTTGCCTTGGCGAAGCGGTTCTGGATCTGGGTGCCGCCCCATTGCTCGCTGGCCGGATGCCAGGCCGACGGGGTGAGGCCGGCGGTGCCGGCGACCGGCCGCGGAGTCCAGGTGCGGAACGGAACATAGGTGCCGAACACCTCGCTTTCGTCGGCGACCAGCAACACATCGTGCTCCGGCAGATCCTGGGTGAAGACAGGCATCTGCCGCTGGATTTGGACGACGCCGGAATCGGTCCGCCGTGCCGTTCCGGTATCCTCGAACAGCTTTTCGCCGACGATCTCGCCGCCGAAGCGCGTCGCCGCCCGGCGCAGGGCCTCGGCAAAAAGCTGGTCGCGCTGGTGCGAGCCGTAGATCAGCACCCAGCGCCGCCATTGCTTCCAGATCAGATATTGCGCCAGCCCGTCGGCCAGCATGCTGCGCGTCGGGATGGTGTGGAAGATGTTGGCGCGGCATTCCTCCTCGCGAAGACTGTCGTCGGTGGCGCCGGCATTGAAGATCAGAATGCCGTTGTCGCGGGCAACATCGGCGATCGACAGCAATTGTTTGACCGAGAGGTCTGCGATCACGTAGCGGTCGCCTTTGGCGATCATTTCCTGGAAGGCTGCAACGACATCCGCGTCCGGATTTACCTCGATCACGTCGAGGCTGAATTTCTGGCCGAGGAAGCTGCCGGTCGTGTTGTTGTCGGCAATCGCGACATTGCCGCCGGCAACGCCTTCATCGCGGGGCGGGACGTCGAGCACCGACAAAGTGAGCTGCGGCGCATAGGCGCGTAAATAGCCTATCTTGATTTCGGTCAGCTTTTTTTCCGGCTTGGCCGTTGCGGCCGGTTGCTTGCCCGTCGCTTCCTGGGCCAGCGCGCCCGGAACGTTGACGGTCAGGGAAAAAAAGCACAAAAAGGCCGCGAGAGTGCCCGGCACCGCGCTCGTCATCGATAAAATTACCCGTTCTTGCGCTAAAGTCCGATTGTTGTCGGACCGGCGCGAAGTCAAGGTGCCCGTGATGAGCTTAGCTGACCCGCAAATTTTATCAAACCCTGAAAGTGGACTTCCCGCGTCTGCTTTAGTGGCATGCCTGCTCGCCGGAACCGCAACTGAGCGGATTTCGGTATCCGGACCCGAGAGCGTCCTGTCCCTCATGCCGGAGAAAGTCTTCCAATGACCAGAATGCTGGCCAGTGTCACCGGCGCCGACGAGGCGGAGATCGCGCTTTCGGGTGGCGTCGACATCGTCGACCTGAAGGATCCGAAGGCGGGGGCGCTTGGCGCGGTATGCACGCAAACCATCCGCCGGGCGATTTCATTCATCGCCGGCCGGGCGCCGGTCAGCGCGGTCTGCGGCGACCTGCCGATGGAACCGGAGACGATCCGCGGCAAGGCCGAAGAGATCGTCGCGACCGGCGTCGATTATGTCAAGATAGGCTTTTTCCCGTCGGAAAATGTCTCCGCCTGCGCGGCGGCGCTCGAGCCGCTCGCCGCGCGAACGAAACTGATCGCCGTGCTTTTCGCCGACCTGGCGCCGGATTTCGAGCTTCTGCCGATGCTTGCCAAACATCGCTTCCATGGCGCCATGGTCGACACTGCGATCAAGGCAAACGGGCGGCTGCTCGACCATCTGCCGCCCGAGCGTATCCCGGGTTTCATCGATCGAGCCAAATCGCTCGGTCTGATTGTTGGCCTGAGCGGATCGCTGGAAACCCCTGATATCCCCCGCCTGCTGCCCTTCGCTCCCGATTTTCTCGGCTTTCGCGGGGCACTGTGCGGCCACTCCGGCCGCGTGGGTTCGATCAGTGCCGAGGCCGTTGCGCAGATCCGCGAGTTGGTCCCGGAAGAATCCCGGGCCGGCGGCCCGTCGAGCGTCGACTACCGCCTGCTGGCGGCGAGGGGCTATTCGCCGGGCACCGACACGACGCTGGGCACCGACAAGATCTTCGTGCGGGATTTTGTCCTGCCGGTTCAGATCGGCGCTTACAGCTTCGAGCATGGCCATACACAGAAGGTGCGTTTCGACGTGACCGCCGACGTGCTGCAAGTCACCGACCATCCCGAAGACATGCGCCATGTGTTCTCCTACGACATTATCATGGACGGCATTCGCACCATCGTCGCGCGGGGCCACGTCCAGCTTAGCGAGGCCTTGGCCGAGCAGGTGGCGACCTACATTCTGGAGAACCCGCGTGTCGTGCGCGTCACGGTAAGGGTGGAAAAAATCGAACTCGGCCCAGGCGGCGTCGGCGTCGAGATCGAACGCAAGCGCCAAGCGGCAGGCCGCGGCGTCGCCTCCGGCCCTGCCGGCCGAAAAGGTCAAATCGCTGCTTCCCAGGCGCGACAAGAAAGGCCTGAGGCCATCAGGCGAGCCGCCGTCAAGCCGTCCGTCGTCAAGCTTGGCGGCAGCACGGTCCATGCGGCGGAAATGGAAAGCTGGATCGCGGCGCTGGCGGGTTCCAAGCTGCCTGTCGTCATCGTGCCCGGCGGCGGCCTCTTCGCCGACCAGGTGCGTGAGACGCAGTTCCGCATGGATTTTTCCGATACCGCTGCCCACGCCATGGCGATCCTCGCCATGGAGCAGTTCGGCCAGGTCATACTCGACCGTGACGAAAGGCTGGCGCCGGCACGGTCGCTGGAAGAAATGGTGCGAGCGTTGGATGAAGGGAGGGTACCGGTGTGGCTGCCGTCGTCATTGGCCCTGTCGGCGCCGGACATTCCGGCGTCCTGGGACATTACCTCCGATTCCCTTGCCGCCTGGCTTGTCGGCAAGCTCGGCGCGAATACGCTGCTGCTCATCAAGCAGACCGGCGCCTTCTTCGGCAGCGACACGATCGACGGCCTGGCAGTCAGAGGCATCGTCGATGCCGGCTTCACCGCTATGCTGCCCGACGGTGTCGATTTCCATCTCGCCGGTCCGAAAGATGCAGCCGAAGCCGGGGCGCTGCTCGCGTCGGGCAATCTGCCCGGGATCCGGATCGCGGCTCCGATCCGGTCGGCAAGAAAAGCAGGGTAGGCGATGGCGACGCTGCATACGCCGCGCTGGGCATGGGTTTTGACCGGTTCCGGTCATTTTTTTACGGAGAGCTTCGCACTCATTCACCAGATAGAGCATTGCGATGTCTTTGTGTCGAAAGCCGCCAACGAAGTGCTGCGCATGTACAAGCTCAAGCTCGATTTCCCCGAGACGACGCGCGTGCTGCACGACAAGACGGCGAGCGCGATCCCGGTCGGCGAATTCTATCACGGTGTCTATCACACGGTGGTGGTGGCGCCGGCCAGTTCCAACACGGTTGCCAAATGCGTGCACGGCATTTCCGACACGCTCGCCACCAACGTCTTTGCCCAGGCCGGAAAATGCCGGGTGCCGGCCATCGTCTTTGCGTGCGACACCGCGCCGGAACTCGAAACCATGGCGCCGCATGGGCTTGTCAAGGTCTATCCGCGCAGGATCGACCTGGAGAATACCAACCAGCTGAAGAGCTTCGAGCGGACCCAAGTGGTCGAGTCGCTTGCCGATCTCGAAGCTTCGGTCAGACGGCGCCACGCCGAACTCGCAAGCCATGGCTGAGCGGCTGGTCTTTCTTACCGGCCACCTGGCCAAGGTCCGGCTGGAAAGGCTGCTGGCCGGACTGGGCGAAACCGAATTTGCGTGGGAGATCATCGACATCGGCGTCAAGGTCGCCGCGCTGATGAGCGAAGACATCATCAAGCGGCGGCTCAGCCTGACAGGCGGCGGCGACCGCGTCATCCTGCCCGGCCGCTATCGCGGCGACCTCGAGCATCTGTCGAACCATTTCGGCGTGCCCTTTGTACGCGGTCCCGACGAGATCGCCGATCTGCAGGCCTTTCTCGGCCGGGCGGGCGAGCCGCCTGACCTTTCTTGTCACGACATGCGCATCTTCGCCGAAATCGTCGACGCGCCGATGCTGTCGGTCGAGGCGCTGGTGGCGAGGGCACGGACGCTGGCTGCGGCCGGTGCCAACGTCATCGATCTCGGCTGCCTGCCGGAAACGCCGTTTCCATTACTGGAAGAGGCCGTGATCGGGCTGAAGGCACAGGGATTTCTGGTCAGTGTCGATTCGGCCAGAACGGACGAACTGTCGATCGGCGCACGCGCCGGTGCGGACTATCTTCTCAGCCTCGATGAGAACACGCTGCCGTTGGCCTTCGATTGCAAGGCCGTACCAGTGCTGATTCCGTCCACCCCCGGCGATTTGGATTCGCTCGGCCGGGCCATCGAAGCGGCGCAAAAGGCCGGCATCGCCTTCATCGCCGATCCCGTGCTCGACCCGATCCATTTCGGCTTTGCGGCCTCACTTGCGCGCTTCATCGAGGCGCGGCGGCGCTGGCCCGACATCGAACTGCTGATGGGCACCGGCAATCTCACCGAATTGACCGACGCCGACAGTTCCGGCGTTACCGCGGTTCTGGCCGGGCTCTGCTCGGAACTTCAGATCCGAAACGTGCTTGCCGTGCATGTCAGCCCGCACACGCTGCGAACGATCGAGGAGCACGATGTTGCCCGCCGCATCCTGTTTGCGGCAAAGAACGACGGAGCGCTGCCGCGGAGTTACCATCCAGGGCTGCTGCAGGTTCACGACCGCAAGCCGTTTACGGCCTCGACCGAGGATATCGCAGCACTCGCAGCGGAGGTGCGCGACAACAACTTCCGCATCATGACCGCCGAGGACGGCATTCATGTTTTCAACGGCAAGGGGCATGCAGTTTCCAGGGATGCGTTCGAACTCTTTGCCGGGCTTGGCGTTGAGGCAGATGGCGCGCACGCGTTCTATCTCGGCGCGGAACTGATGAAGGCCGAGATCGCGTGGCGCCTCGGCAAGCGTTATGTGCAGGACGAGCCGCTCGCATGGGGCGTTGCCGCGCCGGCTCCCGAAACCGACCGCAGCCGTCTTGCGGAAGCGGGCCACACGCTTCGCGCGAAGAAAGAGCGCTAAACCATGCCCTACATTCGCGAATCGATTATCACCACTGTCAGCAAGAGCGGCGACGTCCACATCGCGCCGATCGGCATCATCGCCGAGAAGGACGGCTGGATCATCGCGCCGTTCCGGCCGTCGATCACGCTCGACAATCTCGCTGAAGTGCCGTTCGCCATCGCCAATTACACCGACGACGCGCGTATCTTTGCCGGCTGCCTGACCGGGCGCAAGCATTGGCCAACCGTTGCGGTCGACGGGTTTCCGGTGCCACGGCTCGAAGCAGCGCTCGCGCATTCGGTTCTCGAAGTCGAAAGTGTCGATGACGATGCTATGCGACCTCGCCATTTCTGCCGCGTGGTGCAGGAGGAAACGCATGCGCCGTTCACCGGCTTCAACCGCGCCAAGGCGGCGGTGCTGGAGCTGGCCATCCTGGTCAGCCGGCTCGGCATGCTGCCGCGCGACAAGATCGAGGCGGAAATCGCCTACCTTTCGATTGCCATCGAAAAGACCGCCGGCGAGGGCGAAAAGGAAGCCTGGGACTGGCTGATGCAGCGTGTCGGCGATCACCTGTCGGTCAAGGAGTCCAGCGGTGATGAGGTACGCGGCTGAACCAGTTATAGTGCCTACAATTGAGATCCCGCCATCAGCGCCACCGCTGACGCAGGTGCCACGCTGCTCGCTTCGCCGCGAACGGCCTCATCCGCGGGAATGATCTCAGCGAAATCGACGAAGCGGCGTTCCATGCGTTCGGCCAGTCGTCTGATCTGCCAACGGCCGGTTCCGGCGCCGACGATCGGCGCATCCTGGGCAAGGAGGCCGGCAATCAGGGACGCTGCGTCGTGGATCTTGCGCAACTGCTGCTCGCTGAACCAGCGCGCGACTTCACGCCATTCCGGCAACGTCAGGTCGGCAGCGTCGCGCCCGATCATGCGCGCCAGCCGCGCTACCGAACCGTCGATCGTCTTTTCCTTGCCGTCGGCGGAAGCGTGCCTGTCGTCCTTCTCATCGAGGACCCCCAGGATCCGGTGCGCGTCGGCGATCGAGGCGAAATACTCGTTCATCAGTGGTGTCAGCCTGCCGCGGACGGGGGCCGACGAGGCGACACCGAACAGGAACGTCCTGGTGAAGCCGGTATAGACCAGTTCGCCGCTCAGAAGCCGTCCGGCATCGGTGTAGCCGTCATTGGCGACGGCGCCATTCCTGACTGCGATAATGTCGGTGGTGGTGGAGCCCATATCGACGAACAGGGCATCGCCGGCGAGTTTCGCCACCAACGACGCTGTCGCGTGCCAGTTGGCGGAGGCGACATCGGCGCTCAGCCGCGTTGCTTGCTCGACCCCGACGAAGCCGGACGGCCCGGCATAGATCAACTTTTCGCCTGGGAAACGGGTTGAAATCTCATCCAGCAGAGCCGCGACGCCGGCATCGCGGGACGGAAAGATGTCCGCCAGTTCGCCAGTCATGGTGAATGCGTTGAGATCGGCGCCGGCATAAATCGCGGCCGTTTCCTCGAATGCCAAGGTGAGGGTATCGAGCCCTAGCCAAAGCGGCGTGGCGATTGTTACTGCCTCGACGATGCGGCCGTTTTCCGCACGCGTCACCTTCAGATGCGCGCCGCCAATATCAAAGCCGGCAACGATGCTCTTTCTTTTTTCCACACTTCAAGCTTTCATCATAGGAGACATTCGGACAGGGACAGTTGGTCAGCGAGAAAAGCGTTGCGTATCATTCCGGTTCTCGACCTGAAAGGCGGCGAAGTGGTGCGCGCTCAGCAAGGAAAACGCGATCGCTACAGGCCGATCGTCACGCCGCTCAGCCAAAGTTCCGATGTCATCGCGGTCGCCGAAGGCCTGCGCGGGCTTCACCCTTTTCCGACCTTCTATATCGCCGATCTGGATGCCATCGAAGGCGGAACGCCTAACAGCGGCGCGCTTGCCCGGCTGAAGGCGATGGTAGAGCCGCCGGAGCTTTGGGTCGATGCCGGCTTCGCCGACGAGAAAACACTTTCGGCAGCACTCGCCGAACCCTGGCTTTGCCCAGTCCTGGGATCCGAATCGCAGCAGGACGACGCGCTGTTCCGGCGTTTTTGCGATCATCCGGACCTTATTCTGTCGCTGGATTTCTTCGACGATGGGTTTCGCGGTCCGGCATCGCTTCTCGACGAGCCGGAGCTTTGGCCGCAAAAGGTGATCGTCATGACATTGGCCAAGGTCGGTTCCGCCTCCGGTCCCGATTTCACGCGGCTCAAGGCAATCAAGGCGAATGCTGGAAGCCGTTCTGTGATCGCGGCCGGCGGGGTGCGCAACGAGGCTGACATTCGCGCCCTTTCGTCACTCGGTATCGCCGCGGCGCTGGTTGCGACCTCACTGCATGACGGCACACTCACGCCGGGGCACCAAGCGACGCTTGGCACCTGACATTCGTGTAGCCTCGAACTTCGGCCTCGGAAACGGGCCTTGTAGAGCGGCGGACTCTCAAGTCGATCGGCTCGCCGCTCTATCTCTTTGCTGGAGCATCGGATTTCCCAAAAAACCGGTTCTCAACTCTCGGATCAGGCCCGAGGGCAGTTTTGGGTCCGATGCTCTAAAGGCCCAGAAACTTTTTCAGGCGGCGCAACAGACCATCCGGCTCCGCGGAGGGTTTTACCTGTGCGGGGCTGTCTCTTGTCTAAGCCGCGAACGGATGCTTCACCTGGTCCCGCTGGGCCGTGGCTTCGGCGGCCGTCGGCGTTCCCGAGACCGCGCGTTGGATCGCTTCCTTTGTCGCTTCGTAATTGTACTTCTGGATCTTGGCGTCGTCCGCCGCGTCCCAATGGATGAAAACGCCGACGCAGATGAACAGATCGTCCGCTTCACTGGCGGGAATGATGTCCTCCGCGACGGCGTCCTGCACGGCCTTTGCAACCGCATGCTGGGCCGGGCCGAACATCTGCACGGCCTGTTTAGCGCCCTTGATCGTGACCTTGTTGAACATCACGGTGTTGGGCTTGCACTGAAGATTGGGCGCGATCACCGCCAAAAGGGAGGTAAAACCGTCCTTATTGTTGGTAAGCGCGTTGCAAAATGCCGTTTCGACCGCGCTCCCCCGCGGGCCGATGAGCAGGTCGACATGCGCCACTTCGTTGCCGTCTCCTACCAGCGATTCACCGACCATTACTTTCGAGATCTTTGCCATGCCAATTTTCCTCCAAGACACAGTTATGGTGTCCAAAGACGCCGCAAACCGAGCGAGCGCTCGATGGACAGCTATCCTTGTTGGCAGCGCCCGGACATCCGGACCGGTTGGCTGGATAGCCGCGGAAGCCCAGCTTCCGCTCCTGAAAGTCAACCACCAACGTTGCGATTATGCAAGCTGAACGCCGAGGGTGTGGACTAAAAGAGTAGCCACGGTCAGGTCGGCCGAGGTGCCTGGGTTGACATTGTCCGCCTTCAGCCGGCGGTCGAGCCCCATCAGCAGACGAATGCGTGACGCGTCGTCGTCGCTGGCATGGAGCGCCGCTTGGACGGCAAGGGCTTCCTGCCGCGCCTGATTTGCGGTTTCAGCGCCATGGTTGCGCACCACGTGACTGTCGGGGAAGCCCGCGAGAAAAGCCATATAGGCGAACACCGTGGGCCACATGCCGTCTTCCCCGCGTGCCAACGCCGCTTCCAGAGCAGCAAGCCCGACGCCGAACACGTCGCCGAAACCGGTAACATACTGGCGGGCGATCATGTCACGGTCGCCCGCCTCCCGCATGGCTTCGAGCAGATGAACCTTCGGCTCCTGCCGCACATCGTTCGCGGCCTCGCCAAGGCCGCCCGGCGCGGCCGCGACGATCGCCTCGAACACCGCCCTGGTATCGTCCATGCTCATCGCGCGCAGCACCGCGTCGAGATTGTCATGTAGTGCGCCGCCGGTCATTTGGGCGGCGCATAGCAGAGGCCCTGCCAGAAGGATGATACCGAGATTGGTATTGGTCGCGACCGCCAGACGTGTCGCGCGGACCGCTTCCAGCATGCGCTGTCCGACCGGCAGGCGAGGATCGGTCAGCGGCGCGGACGAGACCTCTGCGCTCGTCATGAACTGGGCGGCGGACATGCCGTGCCCGTCGGCGAACAGATGGACATTGCCCGGTTTCAACGCCTCGATTTCCATCCGGCAGGAATCCTTGTAGGCAGCCCGGAGGCGTTCTCGCGAAAGCGCCATGCTAGCGGCTCGTCACGAGTTCGCCGGCGCGGTGAGGCGATAGGGTCGCGCTGCCGCCGCCTCGGTGCGATCGGTCATCGATTTCAGCAGGGCGTCGGCAATCGCATCGGCGATGTTCACCGCGACGACCGATTGAAGCCCGGACCAGGCTGGCATGCTGTTGACCTCCAGCACGAACAGCCTGCCGTCGGCCGCCGGCACGATATCGACGCCGGCGAAATTCGCGCCGATAGCGGTGGCGGCGGCTTTTGCCAGCGCCGCTAATTCGGTTTCCCCGTGCCCTGAAACCTGCTCGGGCACTGCCCCGCGATTGACGTTGGTGATCCAGTCGTCGCCGCGGCGGCTCATCATCGCCAGGACTTCGCCGGCGCAGACGAAAACGCGAAAATCGCGGAAAGGAGGGCCGGGACGCGGCACGTAGTGCTGGAGATAGTAGACGCCGTTCACTTCGTCCTCCGCGGGGAGATCGGACAATGTTTCGATCAGCCTGATGCCGCGACCCTGTGCGCCGAACAGCGGCTTCAGCACAAGCGGCGTAAACGGCAGTTCGCGTCCGGCGATCGCTTCGGCCATGGCACGTCCCTCGACCGCGAATGTCGGCGGCGTCGGCAGGCCGGCATCCTTCAGGAGGAAGGTCGTCATCGACTTGTCGACGCAGCGTTCTATCGCCTGTGCGGAATTCCACACCGGAATGGAAAGCTTGCCGAATGCGTGCAGCACGCCGAGGCGGCGGGTGACCGCTTCGAACGACCCGGCGGCGATCGAACGGACCAGTACGGCGTCGGGCAGCGCGCCGTCGAAGCCGGGGATCGACAGTCCGCTCGGGCTGCCGGTGTCGAACGCGATCGCCGCCAGCGGCACGGTTGCGACCACCGCGCCGCGCCGGTCCAGCCTTGCCGCCAGGCCTTTGGCGCGAGCGTCCGAATTGTCGCTGACGATCAGGATGCGGGGGATCATGTCACGCCTCGGATACCGGTATACCGAAGGCGCGAGCGGGCGGCCCGCCAGGCGGATAGATGAATCCATTGCAGCGCCATGGTCTAACCGAGGCTCCGTTCGAGCATCTGCAGATCACGCTCGCCGGCGCGAAACGTATCGCCGGTCTCGATCGCCGTGACGATCACTTCGGCCGGGCTGAACAGCAGCGGATCGATCGCATAGAAATCACCCTTGAATCGCTTGAACACCTCGGCGAAGGGGTGGCCGTGGTCCCGCGAGGCGCGGCTCGGCAGTTGCTCGGCGAGCTCCCTGGCGTCTTTCGCCGAGCCCTTTACGAAGAGCTGAACGCTGCCGCCATAGATGATGGCGTCGTTGGTTCTGCCCATGGCGGTCAGGAAATCCGGATGGGGGGCGGGGACAGGCGCCGTGCCGATGCCGTCGACGACGTTCTCCAGCGGAAATTTGAGATCGTTGGTCTTGTGCAAGGCAACCTCGAGCGCGCGCGCAACGATCTGCACGCCGCCCGCAAGGCTCTGTGTCGGCGCGTAGAGGAAGGTGAGCTTTTCGGTTGCCAGCCCGGTGGCCTTGCCGACCTTCTCAACAATCGCTCGGGGCGGCGGTTCGGCCGTCTCCAGGATAAGCACGGCGGATGAGGCGGTGTCGCGATAGGAAAGGGCTTCGAACAGCGGTTCGACGCGGGCGAGCGCCCGCGCCGGGCCGGATCCCATGGCGAAATAATCCTGGCTCGACAGGTTCCAGCCCGCATACTGGCTGCCCAGGCAGGCAAGCACCGGCTGCGAAGACCGCACTTCGACGGTGAATGGCCATTTCTGCGATGCGCGGTCCATGCCGACCGAAATGCTGCCGAGACCGCCCATCGCGGCCTCCGCCATGCGCAGCCCGGCCTCAACGCCGCCGGCGGCCTTGGCGCCGGCATCGATCAGGCACTCGCCCAATGGCCCCCTGGAAACGGCGATCCGCAGGCGTTCGGCGTTGCCGATCATGCCGTCGATGATGCGCTGTGCATTGTCATTCAGGAATGCCGAACCATCTTTCATGTCCGGTCTCCTTCCCACTGGTGTTGCAATCGGCTGGCTTGTGCCTTGATGAGCCGCCTGGTCAAATCGGCGCTCGGACCGCGCGCGAAGATGGTGCAGACAGGATCGCCAGCGATCAGACCAGTGCCGGGCGACTGATGGTCGGCAGTCCATTCAGGCCAGGCAACCGATGGAAACCGGGCGATCGGCGTCGCGGCGTAGGTCACCATCGATGCCATCGAATCGACGAAGCGCGGCAGGCGGTAAGCCCTGCCTGTCGCGGCGCGCAGATGCGCTTCGATCAGAGGCGCGTCGGCATCGTCGAAAATGTCGAGCGTGGCGCCTGGCCTCGGATTGATCTCGATGAGCTTGTAGCCATCCGGTCCGCGAATGAGATCGGCGCTGCACAATCCAACCAGGCCGGCGCGGCGCGCCAAAGCTGAAAGCCAGCCGCGCATCATCGCCGCCTGCCTGCGATCGAAGCGTCTCAACCGCACAGCGCCGCCATAGCGGTAGGGCGCTGAGGGGGCGGGCGACGCCCATTGTTGGCTGAAGCCGACGATATCAGCAGTTTGGCCGTCGCCGACGAACAGGGCCGAGATGCTGCGGCCGGGAACGAAACGCTGGAAATAGCGGCCGGTGGCCGGGGTTTCTCCGGCGGCCCGTCTGATATGCGCGCCACCGGCGCCGCCTGCAGTCTTGACCACCCAGTTCTCCGGATCGGCCGGCCGGTCCCATCGGAATTCCGGATGCGGGATGCCGAGCTCGGCGCAATCGGCGGCCAGCAATTGCGGGTCCTTGATCCTGCGGATCGCGGCGCCGCTATTGCCGGCGAGCGGGAAATGGCGCGCGACCTCGTCTACGGTCTCCGTCATCCGCTCGAAGCCCGAGCCCAGGACAATGGCGACCGGCTGGTCGTCTCCAGACAGTTGCCGAAGCGTCTCAATGATGCGCTCGCCGTCGATGCCGCCCTGTAGGTCGCCCGGCAGCATCGTCGCGCGTTCGGCGAGCGCGACCGTGTCGGTGTCGCAAAAGAAATCGGCGACCAGAGGACGATAGCCGGCGCGGCGCGCAGCGGCAGCCAGCGCCCGGCCTGAAATCGCCGCGATCAGGAGAGATCCGGCGTTATTTGGCGATTTCGCGTGCAAGGGAAAATGCTTCCTGGAAATCCAGCGTGACGGTTTTTTCGGATTCGATCATTGTTTTGAAGAGGCCGAATTCGACCTTGTATTTCACGTTGCCGATGGCAAGCGGACCAATGCCGACAGCTTTTGCCGCTTCGAGCGGATCGCCATTGGCATTGACGGCCACGCCTTCGATGCCGGCCGGCGGAACCGCATTGACGTCGGCGGCAATAAGCAGACCATTGCCTTTCAACTGGGCTTTCGAAACCACCTGGACGCCAGCCTTGGCACACGCCAGGATCACCTCGCTCGCCTCGACCAGCTTCGTTTTGCGGGCGTCGGTCGATCCGTCAGCCGCATCTACGGCGATGTTGAATCGGCTTTTGATCTCGGCCGCGATCTGCTCGACCCTTTCGATGCCGTCATGACCGACAAGCGTGACCCTGGCGCCTTCCCTGGCGGCGATGACGGCTGTGCAGAAGCCGACGACGCCGGTGGCGCCGAAAACAGCGATCCTCGTGTCTTTCAGTCCGCGCTCGAATTTTTTCTCCAGCGCTTTTTCGACCTTGGCCACCATCGCCGCGGCCGTGGTGAATGAGCCGGCCGGATCGGCGAATACCGAAACCTGGAAAGGCGGCACCATCGCTCTTCGCGCTGCGTCGAACATGTCTAGCGCCAGCGAGGCGTCCTTGCCGGCGATGAAGATGCCGGTATCGACGCCCGCATCGGGCGGGCGCGAAAAGATCGCGTCCTGCACGAGGCCTGTCACCTCGCCAAGGCGTACATCGACATAGGGGACGACGGCGTCGAAACCTGCATCGAGCCCCATGTTCACGTCGAAAGGGCTCATATGCTTCAACGGCGTCAGCATGTGCAGGATGTGTTTGCGGGCCATTTCTCGCCTTTCCTCTTGAACCTTATCGTGCTGCGGAGCCGTCAGCTGCCGACGAGATCAAGTTTGGTCGAACTGATCTTCGCGCCGGAATTCCTGCCCTTGACGATCCTGATCTCGATGCCGTCTTCAACTGTCTGCTGAACCGCGCTGACGTAGCTGACTGCGGCGTCTTGCGATGGGGCGAAGGCAAACCCCGTTGGTCCCCACGAACTCTGGCCGATGCCGACGGCGCCTGCTTCATTGAGACCGTGGGCCACCCTCTCGACCCGCTTGGAGGTGAACACGCCGCCTTGCGCCGGGGCAAAATGGGTGCCGATCAGCATTTGGATCGCGGCGACGGCGGCGCCGAAGGCTGGAAGGTCGTGCTCGATCAAAGCCGGCATAATCCCCATCAGCACCCGCCGGCAGATCTCGCCGCTGCCGGACGCCGGGAAGGGTGGCAGCGAACGAAACGCCGCGATCTCGGCATCGCCATGCAGTCCATGCCCGCCGTGGTCGAGGATCATGATGACGCGCCACTCTTCCGGAAACGGCAGGCGCGCCACGACCGGCGGCGGCCTGCCGCTGTCGTCCTTGCCGGCGTCGACAATGACACCACCGCGTTCGAAACTGGCGATGCCGATGCCTGATCGACCGCCCCGCTCGAGCAGGGTCGCGTCGCCGCCGATATCGAGAGGCAGGTTGTGGAGCGTGCGCAGCGCCGAGGCGACGGCAAGGGCGATCTGCGTGCCGGACCCCAGGCCGGCATGGCTCGGGATCGACTGTTCGACCACCAGACCGTGCTGGCCGCGAATGCCGAGATGGCTGCAGAGCGTCGACAAATGCTCGCCGGCGCGACGGCTTTCGGTGCCTTCGACGATGGTCTCGCTGGACCGCGACAGGGTGACGACGGTTTCGGGTTCGCTCAACGGTAGCCCGACGCTGCCAAAGCGACGTCCGGTATCGCCATTGAGATCGAGGAAGCCAAGATGCAGGCGGGCGGGCACTCGTATGGTAACAGAATTCGACATCTACCCCCCGATGGGTGCATCATAGACGCATCATGGAAGTTTAGGTGCCCGTCGCCATGATAGCTGTTTTCGTCGAAGGGGCAAGCCGGAGAGAGTGCATTCGTTTTATCTTCTTTTGGCCCGGCGCGAAAACGGACCGGGCAATTCGCGGAGGTCGAGATGAGCGAGACAGCTAAGGAAAAGGTCTATTCGGAAGCCGAGATTGCCGATCGGCTCGAGAAGGAGCTGCCGAAATGGCGCTACGAGAACGGCTGGATCCGGCGCAAATACAAGACCCACAGCTGGAAATCGACGCTGATGGTCATCAACACGGTCGGCCATCTCGCCGAGGCGGCGTGGCACCATCCCGACATCACCGCCTCCTATGCCTGGGTCGAGGTGCGCCTGACGAACCACGCAGCGAAGGGCATGACCGACAAAGACTTCGAGTTGGCCAAAAAGATCGAAGATGTCGTCCAGTGGCAGCCGGCAAAGGAAGGCGGCGCGCTGGAAGGCACTCCACCGACCGATCAGCGCTTCGCCTACATCAAATATGATTAAGCGCGGTCGGAATTTGTTGATGGCGTAAGAAAACATTCGCTAATCTGCTGACAGGCGGGGTTCACGGCCAATCCAGTTTCGTCTAGGATCAGGCCGGCACCAGAAAGTAGCGTAGTGAATGGCGGTTGCTTGGATCGGCAACCGGGAAGCGCTGGTCGAGCGCGCGGCTGCACATGCCGCCGCGCTGTTGGGGTCAAGCCGGTGCCCGGTTTTCAGCTTGGATACGGACATACACGGCACCAGGGCGGCGATCGCGCTGGCTGAGCGAGTTGGCGCGGCATATGATCATGCCGATGGCGCGGCAGTTTCCCGGGAGACCGCGCTTTTTACCGACAAAGGCGCGATGACCGTTGCGCCCGGCGAGACGCACCGGCGCGCCGATGTCGTGGTGATTGTGGGCGAACTCCCGCAAATCCATCATGAATTTGTCGGCGAACTCTCGGCCACGGTTCCCGATCTCTCGGCCAAGAATCAACGCGAATTCTTTCTGGTCGGGTCGAAAGGGGCGTCTGCGCCGCCGTTGAGCAACGGGCGGACGGCGACGCTACTCTCCTGCGGCGAGGCAAGCCTCGGCGCTACGCTGGCGGCGCTTAGGGCGCAGAGCCGGGGGCGTCAGACATCGCAACCAGTGTCGAATTTCGACGATTTCGCCAAAGCCCTGGAGGCTGCGCATTTTCCCGTCTTCCTGTTTTCAGGCGACGCGACCGAAGGGCTGGCGCTGGAGATGCTGCAAGGACTGATCGCCGACCTCAACCGCAAATCGCGCGCGTCTGGCCTGCATCTGCCCGCGAGCGAAAACGGGTGGGGAAGCGCGCTCGCCTCGACCTGGATGACGGGTTTTCCGCTGCGCACCGGCTTTGCGCGCGGCTTCCCGGAATTCGATCCGTGGCGTTACGATGTCGCGCGCATGATCGCTGCCGGCGAAGCCGACCTGCACCTGCGGATCTCTTCCTCAATTGTCCAGCCGCAGAAGAAAAAGAACCGCATGGCGCTGATTGTGCTGGCGAAAACGCAGGAGCCGATAGCGGGTGCTGCTGTAACCATCGCCATCGGCGAAGCGGGCGTCGATCACGAGGCGGTGGTCTATTCCAGCCGCACCGGTTCGCTGAGATCGATCGATGCGCGAGCGGCGTCCGAACTGCCCTCCGCTGCGACTGTCATCCGCCTGGTCGCCAGTCATGTCTCCTCCGAGGCCGCGTTGCCATGCTGACGAAAATCGCGGGCGGCGACATTATCGATCCGGTCAACGGCCGTCTCGGCAAGGGCGACCTCTGGATCAGGGACGACAAGATCGTTGCGGCGCCGGCGGGGGGCGCAGCCGACCGGACCATCGACGCTGCCGGCTGCATCGTCATGGCGGGCGCCATCGATATCCATTCCCACATCGGCGGCGGCAACGTGAACACGGCACGGCTGCTCTTGCCGGAACAGCATGCCGCGCATCAGGCGCGGCCGGCGACGACGCCGCTCTCCAACGCCGGCTGGTCGACCTTCCAGACCGGCTGTCTCTACGCCAAGATGGGCTTCACCACGGTCGTCGAGCCGGCGATGTCGCCGGGAGCCGCACTTCACACCCATCTCGAACTGGCCGACATCCCGATCATCGACAAGGCGACGCTCGCCATTCTCGGCAACGACGATTTCCTGCTGTCGATGATCCGCGACGATGCCCCCTCAACGATGATCGAGGACTATGTCGCCTGGACGGTCGCCTCGACGCGGGCGCTTGGGGTCAAGGTGATCAACGCTGGTGCGGCGGCCGCGTTCAAGGAAAACGTCCGCACCTTCTCGCTGGACGATGTGGTGCCTTCCTATGGCGTCAGCTCGCGCAAGATCGTCAAGACGCTGCAGGCGGCCGTCGACAGTCTTGGCGTCCCGCACCCTCTGCATGTCCATTGCAACAATCTGGGCAGCCCTGGATCGGCGGATACGGCGGCCGCGACGATGGCGGCGGCGGAAGGATTGCCGCTGCACCTCGCCCATCTCCAGTTCTATGGCTACGGCACGGAAGGCAAGCGCAGGTTTTCCTCGGCCGCGGCGCGTCTTGCCGAACTGGTCAATGCGACGCCGGAAGTCACCATTGACATCGGCCAGGTGATGTTCGGCCAAACGGTCACCGTCTCCTCCGACGTGATGCGGCAGTTTTCGGCGCGTGGCAGTGCGAGCCCGAAGAAATCCGTCATTCATGACGGCGACGGCAATGGCGGCGGCATCGTGCCCTACAGCTATGGCAAGGATTTCTATGGCGCGATGCAGTGGGCGATCGGGCTCGAGCTTTTTCTCCTGATCGACGATTCCTGGCGTGTCTTCTTCACCACCGATCATCCGAACGGCGCGCCGTTTACCGTCTACCCGGCTCTGTTCGAGCTGCTGATGAGCCGGGAAGCGCGCACCGAAATGATTGCCGGGCTTTCACCTTCCGCCATGGCGCTCTCCACCCTGGCTGCAATCGACCGCGAGTACACGTTCGAGGAAATTGCCATCATGACGCGCGCGGCCCCAGCCAAGCTGCTCGGGCTGACAGACCGGGGCCATCTCGGCGCCGGCGCCATAGCCGATGTCGCTGTCTACCGCAGGGACGGGAATATCGCGAAAATGCTGGGGCAGGCGGCGTATGTCTTCAAGGATGGCGATCTCGTCGTGCAGGATGGGGAGATCACCCATTACCGTTGGGGCAAGGCGCTCAGGCTCAATCCGTCGCCGGACAAGGCGATGGTGCGGCGTCTTGAAGACTATCACCAGCAGCGCTACGGCCTGTCGCTGGACTGGTTCAATTTCCCGGATTCCGCGATAGCGCGCGAACAGCCGTTCGGCGAGGTTGCATGCCGAATGTGAGCGTAAATGGCATAACGGTTGACGATACCTTTGCCGAGGCCTTCGGCATGCGCGCGACCGCCATCATCATCACCGCGCCGAACCGGAAATGGGCGCGCCAGGCGGCGATCACGATGACCGGCTTTGCCACCTCGGTGATCGCGTGCGGCTGCGAAGCGGCAATCGATGTCGAACTGCCGCCATCGGCCACACCGGATGGCCGGCCCGGCTGCCGCGTGATGATTTTCGCGATGGGAACAGACGAGCTGCAGAAACAGCTGCTCAATCGCGTCGGCCAGTGTGTTTTGACCTCGCCGGGTTCCGCCTGCTTCGCCGGACTGGAGGGCAGCGCCGATTTGAAGCTCGGTTCGGCGCTGCGTTATTTCGGCGACGGCTGGCAGATCTCCAAGAAAATCGGCGGCAGGCATTTTTGGCGCGTTCCCGTAATGGACGGCGAATTCCTGTGCGAAGCAACGACCGGGCTGACGAAGGGTGCCGTCGGCGGCGGCAATTTCTTCGTCATGGCTGAAAGCAGCGCCAAGGCCTTGATTGCTGCCGAGGCAGCGGTTGCCGCGATAGGCCTGGTGCGGGGCGCGATCGTGCCGTTTCCGGGCGGCATCGCCCGTTCGGGTTCCAAGATCGGTGGTAAATACAAGGGCATGATCGCCTCGGCCAACGAAGCCTACGCGCCGACACTGCGCGGTGTTGTCAGGAGTGAGCTCGGTCCCGACATCAACGCCGTTCTGGAAATCGTCATCGACGGCGAGACCAACGATGCCGTTGCCGCCGCGATGAAGGCCGGCATCAAGGCAGTCATCGAGCTTGGGCCGAAGCGAGGCGCGGTTCGCATAAGCGCCGGCAATTACGGCGGCAAGCTCGGCAAGTTCATCTATTCGCTGAAGGATATGCTGCCATGAAGGCGCTGACCTTCACCCTTGTCGCCGAGCGGGCCGAGCGCCTTGACCTGTCACCGCTGACGCCGGAGCGGCTTGCCGGGATGGAAAGGCGCGATATCGAAAAAGTCCAGATCGGCATGTCGAAGCATGGATCGAAGGTCGGCGATATCTTTCGCGTCGCCGGCAACGATCCGCTGGACATCGTGTTCGAAGGTGGAAGCGCGCGCCTCGACCGCGTGGCGGAAGGCATGCGGGGCGGTTCGGTTCGCGTCGCCGGTAATGCCGGCGCCCAGGCCGGGCGTGCCATGCGCGGCGGCAAACTCACGGTCGAAGGCAATGCCGGTCCGCATGCCGGCTCCGGCATGCGCGGCGGCAGGCTTGAAATAACAGGCAACGCCGGTGATCACCTTGGGGCGCCGCTCGCCGGGGAACTGGCTGGCATGAATGGCGGCGTGCTGATCGTCAGGGGCAAAGCCGGCGCTTTTTCCGCCGACCGCATGCGGCGCGGCCTGATCGCGGTGCTGAAAGGCTCAGGCGACCATGCCGGCAGCCGCATGATCGCCGGCACGCTGGTGGTGGCCGGCGGCACCGGCGAGATGCCCGGCTATCTGATGCGTCGCGGTTCGATCCTTCTCGATCGCGCGCCGAAAAGCCTGTCGCCGAGCTTCGTCGAATGCGGCGCGCCAGAGAGTGTCTTCGCCGCCATCGTCGATCGTCATCTGATCGCCGAGGGTATTTTGAAACGGCCGCTTCTGGGCAATGCGCCGCAAAAATATGGCGGTGACAACGCGGTGCTTGGAATGGGTGAGGTTCTTTTCCCTCGCTGAGGCGTTCAGCAGACGGCATTGCGGTTAAGCCGCCGTGGTGATGGCCGGCATTGTCTGCTGGGAGGGTTAGCGGCGGTCGTTGACAATCAGTTTCGTCAGGCAATCACCCGCCTGGCTCCCAGGCACGCCGAGATCTCTGACACTGTCCATGTGGTTGCGGTTCGTGAGAACAAGCGACGTTGCCGGCGAACCCTGCTGCAGCAGGTTCTCTTTGAATCGATCTGCTTGCTGATGGAAAGGCGGCGTCTCATTGGCTCCGACCAGAACCGTCGCCCTGGTTTGAGGATCATGCCGATAGGCAAGAGGTGTAAACATGGCGACTTCCTCATCGGTGATTCCAATCTCGTTGGCGAGAAAGGAGTTCTGGAGCGGTTTCAAATCGTAGAGCCCGCCGAGCAGAAGGACTGCCCGCACATTCGATGGGGTATTCTCTCTGTTGAACAGAAACGTAGAAAGATGTGCTCCAGCCGAATGGCCGCTGACAGTCAGCTCTGCCGGGTTTCCGCCGTGGTCGGCGATATGGGCCAGAACCCACTGCTTGGCGCGGCGCACCTGGTCGACGATCGTAGCCATTCTGACCTTGGGCATCAGAGCATAGTCGACGATAGCAGCAATCGCACCGGCCTGGGTAATCGTCGTCGCCACGTATGAGTAGTCGCGCTTGGAGAACATTCTCCAGTAGCCGCCATGAATAAACATGTGCACCGGCAGGCCGCTTCTTTTGCCCGAGGGAAAGAACAGGTCGATGGTTTCGGTCTGATCCGGCCCATAGGCAACGTCGGCAGTCATTGGAATGGTTGCGCGAACGGCCTCGCTGCGGTGAACGATGTCCTGCACGATTTTGTCAAAATCCGCGACGTGGTCGCGGATGCGAAACGGATCGCTTTGCACTCTTCCTCCGCTCAGATGCTGATGGCGAGGTATTTCGCCTCCATGAACTCGGCAATGCCGTGATGCTGGCCGCCCTCGCGGCCGAGGCCGCTCTGCTTCATTCCGCCGAAGGGTGCAGCCGGATCGGACATCAAGCCGCGGTTGAGAGCGATCATCCCGGCTTCGATCTTGGATGCCACCCGCATTCCGCGCGCAAGATCGCGCGTGTAGATGTAGGCGGCAAGACCGTATTCGGTGTCGTTGGCGCGCGCGATGACGTCGGCTTCCGTTTCGAATCTCGAGATCGGCGCCACCGGTCCAAAAATTTCCTCGTGCGCCATCTCCGCCTCGGCCGGGACGTCGCAGAGCACGGTCGGCGGATAATAGTATCCCGTTCCCGAGCCTGCCTTGCCCCCGCACAGCACCCGCGCGCCACGGGCGACAGCATCGTTGACCAGACGGTCGATCTTGTCGACGGCCTTCCTGGTGATCATCGGCCCGCACTCCGTGGCTGCTTCCGTACCAGCGCCGATCTTGAGTGCCGACATCCGCCTGGCGAGGCATTCGCCAAAGGCATCGTAAACGCCAGACTGGACATAGATGCGGTTTGCAGCCGTGCAAGCTTCGCCGGCGTTGCGCATCTTCGCCACCATCGCCCCATCGACCGCCGCGTCAAGGTCCGCGTCATCGAACACAAGGAATGGCGCGTTGCCGCCAAGCTCCATCGAACACGAAACCACGTGCTTTGCGGCCTCGGCCAGCAGAACGCGCCCTACACCCGTCGAGCCGGTAAAGGAGAGTTTCCGCACCCGCGGATCGGCCAGCAGCGCGGCCGTCACAGGGCCGGGATTGGAGGTTGTCAGAACGTTCACCACACCTGGCGGAACGCCTGCTTCCTGGTAGAGCGCGGCAAGCGCGTAGGCCGTGAGCGGGGTCTCGCTGGCTGGCTTCAAAATTACCGTGCATCCGGCAGCCAAGGCGGGCGCGATCTTGCGCGTCGCCATGGCGGCAGGGAAGTTCCAGGGTGTGACAAGGATGCAGATGCCGATGGGCTCGTAGTCGACCACGATCCGGTTCGTGCCGGAAGGCGCCATTCCGAATTCACCGGTGATGCGAACGGCTTCCTCGGCATTCCAGCGAAAGAATTCCGCAGCATAGGCGATCTCGCCACGCGCGTCCCGGAGTGCCTTGCCGTTTTCCAGCGAGATCAGGGTTGCCAGCGTCTCGGAATGTTGCGTCATCAGCTCGAAGCAACGTCTGAGGATTTCGGAACGCTTGCGGGGTGCCGTCGTGCGCCAGCAATCGGCGGCCTTGGCCGCAGCCTCCACGGCGGCCGCGGCATCTTCGATCGTCGCATCGGGAACGGCGGCGATCACCGCCTCGGTGGAAGGGTCCACGACCTGGATTTCCCTGCCGTCGGCGGATTGCCTCCATTGGCCGCCGATATACAAGCCGTGGGAAAATCTATGGAAGTCGGCAGTGTCCTGCTCGTCCTCCAGCACCTGATGAGATATGTTCATGGCCTGCTCCTCGATTGCTCACATGACGTAGGTGGCGAGGTCGCCATCATAGGCAGCCTGGATCAGGCCCCGCATGGCTGCCAGATCGAATGGACGCGGATTGTTCTTGATGAGACGGTCGATGCCGAGCGCCTGTTCGGCCGTCCAATCGAGCTTGTCGGCGGGAAGTCCGAGCTTGGCCAGCGTAGGCGTGATCCCGATCGCTCCAAACAGCCGGCCGATCTCGTCGATCGCCGCGTCGGCCATCTCACCGGTACTCCGGTCCCTCCCGTCGAGACCAAGGGCAAGGCCGATCTCGGTCATCTCGGCGGCCGCGGCGACCCGGTTGTACTTCATGACATACGGCAACATGGTGGCGACACCCAGCCCATGCGCGGTGTGGGTAACGGCTCCGACCGGATATTGCACCGCGTGCGCCGCCGCAGTTCCGGCCGTACCGAACGCGCAGCCGGCTGCAAGCGCGCCCATCATCACTTCGGCCCGAGCGTCCTCGTCGGCGGGGTCGCGGTATGCCTTCTCGAGACTGCGGCCAAGCAGCTTGATCGCGAGCAGCGCAAAATGATCGGTCAGCGCGCTCTTGCCGATGAAGACATGCTGTTGCGGCAGGTTGGGGTCAGTGCCGCGCCTGACGGCGGTAAAAGCCTCGATCGCATGTGTCAGCGCGTCTGCGCCCGCAATCGCCGTCAGTCCCGGGGGACATGTCATCGTCAGCTCCGGGTCGCAGATGGCGGCTGCCGCTATCAGATGCGGGCTGGATATGCCTACTTTCATGGTGCGATCCGGATCGGAGATCACCGCGACAGGGGTCACTTCCGAGCCGGTGCCGGCTGTCGTTGGCACCGCGATCAACGGCAGCGTCGGACCGGGCACCTTGAACTCGCCGTAGTAGTCCTGGAGCAGGCCGCCGTGGCTGATGAGCAACGCGGCGCATTTGGCCATGTCGAGACAACTGCCGCCTCCGATCCCGATCACCATGTCCGGCGCAAACTCTCTCGCCATCTCTACGCAGACGGCAACCGTGTCTCGTGGCACATCGGGCAGCACACGATCGTGCACCAGCACATCGATCGATGCGCACTCGAGCGCCTCCATGATCTCTGCGAAGGAGACAGTTGCGGCAAAGCGCTCGTCCGTACAGACAAGAGCGCGACGGCCCAGCCTGGCCGCAACGGTTGGAATGATATGGCGCTGGCCCTTCCCGAAGAGGATCTCACGCGGCAGCCTTACGGCGGCGAAAAGGCTCATGTTCTGCGTCCCTCGATGATATTGGGAGTGGCGAAAGCTCGTCGAGCTCCGCCATAAAAAATCCTCTATTAAATCGTATAGGATATAGGATTGTATTCGGCGAAGCATCGTGCTAGCCAGTGATCCTGTCAAGAGGCAAAGATGCAGGTCATGAACTTAAGCAATGCCCGAGAAGCCGACCCCGCTAGCGGACGCATCCAGCGATCCAACAGCCTGGTGGAGGACGTGTATGAAGCGATCTTCGCGCAACTCATGTCACTGAAGATCGCGCCTGGCTCACGGATCACCGTCGACAGCCTGGTCAAGGAACTCGATGTATCCCACACGCCAATCCGTGAAGCGCTTGGCCGCCTCGAAGGCGAAGGCCTTGTGCTGAAGACACATTTGATCGGCTACCGCGCCGCGCCGCAGATAACCAAGCGCCGGTTTGACGAACTTTATGAGCTTCGCCTGCTGCTCGAGCCGCATGGGGCGGCCAAAGCAGCCGCATTGATGGATGAGGCGAAACTTGCGGTGCTTCAGGAGTCCGCAGGGGGCATGGCGCGCCGCGAAGGCAAGGATGAACGCCTGCGTTACTCAAACTTCGCGCGGCAGGACGCCATTTTCCACGACAGGATCATGGAATTTGCAAACAATGATCTCGTGCGCGAGACTCTCGCATTCCAGCACACGCACTTCCACATCTTCCGCCTGATGTTCCATTCACGCGTTACCGAGGAAGCGCTCGACGAGCATGAGGCCATCCTGGCCGCCTTCGCTGCCGCCGATCCCGCTGCGGCGGAACAGGCAATGCGCCGTCATATCGAGCATTCTCGTGATCGTTTGCTGCTGGCGTTCGATTGAGACTGTCACGATGTTCGTCACCGTTCACATCGGGAGCGGCGCCGTCAAGCTGGATGCATCGTTGATCATGCAGGTAAACGCCCGGGACATCCCGGATTCCCTTTTTTGAGACCCGCGCCGCCGGGCGAGTGCAATGCCCGCCGGACTTCCATCCACAAAACGAGGAAACCGACCATGCCAGGCAAGAAAATACTAATGTTGACCGGTGAGTTTACCGAAGAATACGAGATCTTCGTCTATCAGCAGGCGATGGAGGCTGTCGGCCACATCGTCCACGTTGTCTGTCCTGACAAGAACGCTGGAGACCTGATCAAGACGTCGCTTCACGATTTCGAAGGTGACCAGACCTACACCGAAAAACCCGGCCACTATGCTTTGATGAACAAGACCTTTTCGGAGGCGGAAAAACAGCTCGACCAATATCATGCCGTGTATTGCGCGGGCGGTCGTGGCCCCGAGTACATCCGCACGGATAAGCGCGTGCAGGCGATAGTCCGCCATTTCCACGAAAACAAAAAGCCGATCTTTACGATCTGCCATGGTGTCCAGATCCTGATCGCGGTCGACGGCGTCGTGCGTGGCAAGAAAGTGGGTGCGCTGGCTGCCTGCGAGCCGGAAGTGACCCTCGCCGGCGGAACCTATATCGACCTGTCCCCGACTGAGGCCTACGTGGACGGAACAATGGTCTCGGCAAAGGGCTGGACCGCACTTGCCGCATTCATCCGCGAGTGCCTGAAGGTGCTAGGAACGGAAATCCGCCACAACTGAGACAATCGTCCGATGCATCCCAGGCGGGATGCGTCGTGATTGCCAAGGCTGTCGCTGCAGGCGCGGCTCCAAAGGCTGAGAGGCGTCACGGTTGCGTCGGCCGCGTGGCGGCGGCCAGGGCGTCGATGTCGTCGTAGAGCGCCTGGCTGTGGCGGTAGAGCCGGTCGAAAACGGGTTGGGTGCGCCTATAGGTCTCGGCCCATCTGGGGTCCGGCAGGATTTCGGCGCCGTAGTTCACGAAGCGCTCGGCCGCCTGTTCGACGCGCGAGAAGCGGCCGGTCGCCGTCGCGGCCATCGCGGCACAGCCGTGCAGCAGATCGCGACGCCCCGACACATCTATGACGATCCGGCGAACCTGTTCGTCGCCGGCTTCATCGGCTCGCCGCCGATGAATTTTCTCCAAGGCGAGCTGGTCGAGGGTACCTTCGCCTGCGCGGAAGGACGATTTGTGACCAGCGTTGCCGAAAACCGGAAAAAGGTCACTGCCGGCCTCCGGCCCGAGGATTGCCGGGTCACGCGGCCATCGCAGGGCAAGATCGCGGCGCGGGTCTATGCCGTGGAACTGATCGGCGATCATACCCTGATCACTTGCCAGTTCGGTGGGGCCACCGTAACCGTCAAGGCCGATAAATCGGCGCATTACGACATGGATGAGCCGATCGGCATCACTTTCCAGGACGCCGCTGTCTTCCTGTTCGATTCGGAAACCGGCGCCCGCATCGGCCGCGGCGCCGACTTCGCTAATTCTCCTCCACAAACACCTCTTCGCGCTTCTTCTTGACCGCCGGCAGGAAGACGATGACGAGCACGGCGAGCGCGATGAAGAGCAGGCCGGCGCTGATCGGCCTCGTCACGAAGGTGGTCGGGTCGCCGCGCGCGAGAATCATGGCGCGGCGCAGGTTTTCCTCGAGCAACGGGCCGAGCACGAAGCCGAGCAGCAGCGGCGCGGGTTCGCAGCGCAGCTTGGTCAGGAGGTAGCCGAGGAAGCCGAAGAAGGCGACTGCGTAGAGGTCGTAAATGTTGGTGTTGACGCTGTAAACGCCGATCGAGCAGAAGGCCATGATGATCGGGAAGAGCACATAATAGGGGATCGTCAGGAGTTTTACCCAAAGCCCGATCAGCGGCAGGTTCAAGATGATCAGCATCAGATTGCCGATCCACATAGAGGCGATGATGCCCCAAAACAGCGCCGGCTGTTCGATCGCGACATTGGGGCCGGGCACGATGCCCTGGATGATCATCGCGCCGATCATCAGCGCCATGACGGGGTTGGCCGGAATGCCGAGCGTCAGCATCGGGATGAAGGAGGTCTGCGCGCCGGCGTTGTTGGCCGATTCCGGTCCGGCGACGCCTTCGATGGCGCCCTTACCGAATTCCCCCGGGTTTTTCGATACGCGCTTTTCGACCGTGTAGGAGGCAAAGGCTGCAAGGATCGCACCGCCTCCCGGCAGGATGCCGAGCGCCGAACCGATGATCGTTCCGCGCACGATGGGCGTCGCCATGCGGCGAAAATCCTCGCGGGTCGGCATAAGGCCGGAGACCCTTCGGATCATCACGGAGCGCTCGTGCTCGTTTTCGAGGTTGCGCAGTATCTCGGCGACGCCGAAGACGCCAACCGCCACCGCGACGAAATTCAGCCCGTCGGCATATTCGCGGATGCCGAGCGTGAAGCGCGGCGTGCCGGTGTAGATGTCGGTGCCGACAAGGCCGAGCAGCAGGCCGAGCACGACCATCGTCAGCGCCTTGACAATCGAGCCGTGGGCGAGCGCGACGGACGAGACAAGGCCGACGATCATCAGCGAAAAATACTCGGCCGCGCCGAATTGCAGCGCGATCGCCGTCAGCGGCGGGGCAAAGATGGCGACGAGGAAGGTCGACACCGTTCCGGCGAAGAACGAGCCTATCGCCGCGATGGCGAGTGCCGCCCCGGCGCGCCCGTTCTTGGCCATTTGGTAGCCGTCGATTGCGGTGACTGCTGACGAGGATTCGCCGGGCATGTTGATGAGAATGGCGGTGGTCGAGCCGCCATATTGCGCGCCGTAATAGATGCCGGCGAGCATGATCAGGGAGGAAACCGGGTCGCCGATCTGGAAGGTGATCGGCAACAGCATGGCGATGGTCGCGGTGGCGCCGATGCCGGGCAGGACGCCGATCAGCGTGCCGAGAAGGACGCCGATCAGGCAGAAACCGAGGTTTGCCAGCGACGTAGCCGTCGAAAATCCGAGCGCGAGGTTGTCGAGGAGTTCCATGTTCAGCCCCTCACAATACCAGCCATGAGGGCAGCCACGGGCCGAAGCGCCGGAACGGCAGGCCGAGCGCGTAGCTGAAGACGAGGAACGCAAACAACGTCAGGCCGGCGGAGAGCACGAGCGCGGTCAGCGGCCTCATGCGGCCGCTGGCAAAGGATGCGATCAGCGCCGTCAGGAAGATCGACGGGATGAAGCCGAGGCCGCGCACGGTCAGGCCGAAGAAGATCGGGGCAGGGAGGATGAACAGCATGCCGCGCCAGGCTATATGGCCGATTGGCTCGCTCTCGAAGCGCACCGCTTCGATGAGGATGATGGCGCCAAGCAGGATCAGCACGATTGCCAGGACCAGGGGAAAATAGCCCGGTCCCATGCGGAAGGCGGTGCCGATTTCGAGGCCGACCGACTGCAACGCGAAAAATCCGCCGAGAAAGATGAACAGCGCGGCGCATATGCCGTTGGTCGTGTCGATTGTGAAAGGCTTCATGTCCTCCTCCAGGCCCGCGCCGCGGGCGCGCCGGTGCAGTGCGAAAACGGGGCCGAAGCGAAAACGGGGCGCCGGTGGCGCCCCGTTTCAAAACCTCAGTCGGCGTACTGGCCGGCGGCTTCGATGATCGGCTTCCAGCGCGCGATCTCGCCTTCCAGCTTGGTCTTCAGCGCGGCCGGCGTCGCGTCGGCGTCGGACGACGGCTTGGTGCCGAGCTCGGCGAAGCGGGCGGCGACGTTCGGGTCCTTCAGTGCGACCTGAAGCGATTTCGACAGGCGCTCGGTGACCTCGGCAGGCGTGCCCTTGGGCGCGTAGAGGCCGTGCCAGATGCCGACCTGCACCTCAGGGAGACCGGCTTCCGTCGTCGTCGGGACATCCGGCAGAACATCGAGGCGTTCCGGCGAGGTGACGGCGTAGGCCTTGATCGTGCCGCCCTGGATCTGCTTGGTGGTATTGGTCGTCTGATCGCACATGATATCGACCTGACCGCCGAGAAGGTCGGTCATCGCCGGTCCGGTGCCCTTGTAGGGCACGGTGACCAGCGGCGTGCCGATCGCACTCATGAACAGCATGCCGCACAGATGCGAGGCCGCGCCTATGCCGGCATTGGCGACGGTGACGGTATCCTTGTTGGCCTTGGCGTAGTCGACCAGCCCCTTCAGATCGGTCGGCTCGAGGTCCTTGCGGCCGACGATGGTCATCGGCACCTCGGTGACGAGGCCGACATATTCGAAGCCGTTCAGCGTGTCGTATGCGAGCTTTCGGTACAGCGTCGCGCTCGTCGCCATGCCGATGTGGTGGAGGAGCAGCGTATAGCCGTCCGGCTCGGCGTTCGCGACGCGGCCGGCCCCCAGTGTGCCGCCGGCGCCGCCGACATTCTCGACGATGATCTGCTGGCCGAGATCCTTCGACATGGCTTCCGCGACGAGACGCGTGACCGTGTCGGTCGGGCCGCCGGCCGAAAACGGCACCACGACGGTAACGGTGCGTTCGGGATAGGTTTGCGCGCCCGCGGCCAACGAATAAAGCGTGACGGCTGCGGCGGCGGCCAGAGCGGCGGCGAATTTTCTCATCGTGATTTCCTCCCAGGATATGAATTCCCAACCGCTGCCTGGAATTCCTTTCAACACCGGCTGTGGATAGAGCAATAACTAGCGCAAGCTAACGGATTGCAATCGGTCTCAAACCGCAAACTGCTATTATACACAAGTCCGCGCAATAAGGTGGAAAGGTGCCATCGTGCCGGAGGCGGGCTGCGGAACGCCCAATGGTCGAATCTGATGGCATATTTAACGTATACCGGTTGCGAACCGCCCTGTGCCCTTCTCCAGACTATGGGGTAGAGGTGGAGATCGGCTCGCCTGATGTCGAGTTGCGAATGGCATGTTCCACGCCGCGGAGTTCGGCCAATCCCTTGAGCCGACCGATGGCCGGATAGCCGGGCTGGGCCCCACGCGTCAGGTCATCGAGGATATCCTGGCCATGGTCGGGGCGCATCGGGATGACGGCGTCCGGGCGGCCTGCCTTCTTGCGCCGCGCTTCCTCTTGAAGCAGGGCCGCCACCACCGCCACCATGTCGGTGTCGCCGGCAAGGTGCTCGTCCTCGTGGAACGAGCAGGGGGTGCCGGCCGCTTCCTTGCGCACATTGCGCAGATGCGCGAAGTGGATTTTTGGTCCCATCCGCTCGATCATGGCGGGCAGATCATTATCCGGTCTTGCGCCGAGCGATCCCGTGCACAGTGTCGCTCCGTTGGCCGGGCTGTCGACTGCGTCCAGAATATACTTGTAGTCGGCCTCGGTCGACATCACGCGCGGCAGGCCCAGCATCGGAAACGGCGGATCATCGGGGTGGCAGCAGAGACGCAGGCCGAGGCGTTCGGTCGTAGGCACGACCTCCGCCAGGAAATCGACGAAATGTTGGCGCAGGGTTGTTGCGTCGATGCGGTCGTAACTTGAGAGTTGAGCCGCGAGACCGTCGAAAGACGTGTCTTCGGTCGAGCCGGGCAGGCCGGAATTGACGCTTCTTGCCAGAATCTTCCGCGCATCCTCATCCATCTGCGCGTATCGCCGCTCCGCCTCGGAGACGATCTCCGGTGTGTAATCGCCGAGCGCCCCTTGGCGTTTCAGGATATGGATGTCGAACGCGGCGAAGTCGATCAGATCGAAGCGCATGGTGGTGCCGCCATGCGGCAGGCGCCAGGCGAGATCGGTGCGGGTCCAATCGAGCACGGGCATGAAATTGTAGCAGATGACCGAAATGCCGGCCCGCGCCAGGTTTTCCAACGAGGTCTTGTAATTGGCAATATGGCTGCGCCATCCGCCGACCTGGGTCTTGATCGCTTCGGAAACCGGCAGGCTCTCGACAATCTCCCAGTTCAGATCGCTTGCGCTTCCATCCGGCAAAGACGCGACTTCGCGCTGACGTCTTTCGATTTCGGCGGGCAGCCAGACGGCGCCGTGAGGAACGTGGTGAAGGGCCGAGACGATGCCTTGCGCCCCGGCTTGACGCGCATCCGCGATCGTCACCTTGTCGACCGGGCCGAACCAACGCCACACATGTCTCATTCGAACACTCCGTAAAAAAAAATCGCCGTGCGGCTGCCCGACCGCGCTTCCCGCCGCGGTGACCGGCTCGCTACTTCTCTTCATCGGCTGCTACCAGATTCCGGTGTCGGCGCGAATGGCGATAGCGGCTGGCATCAATCAACGCCAGCGCGAAGTTCCTGGCTAGAGCAGCGCTTCGTACAGATCCCCGATCTTTTCTACTTCGAAATCCGCTGCCCTGCTTTTCAGGACGGCGGCAGAAGTGGGGTGGTCCAGCATCTCAGCCATCGCCTTTGCCAGGACCCCGGCATCGCCGACCGGCACCAAGGCGCCGAAACGACCGTCACCGAGAATCTCGCGCGGGCCATGCGGCGCATCTGTGGAGACTACGGGGACGCCAGCAGCCATGGCCTCGACCAACACATTGCCGAAGCCCTCGCTCGTCGAGGAAAGGACGAACAGATCGGCTGCGGCATAACAGGCCGCGGGATCGTTGACGTAGCCAGCAAAGAGCACATCGGCGGCGATACCGGATTCCTGGGCATAGGTGCGCAACTCGGCAGCCAGCGGACCTTCGCCGAAGATTACAAGCCGAGCGCGGCGGCCGGCGCGCAGGATAGCGAAGGCCTGGAGCAAGGTCCGATGATCCTTGACCGGCACCAGGCGCCCCGCGGTAGCGATGACCGGGCCATCGCCCATCGTCGCCAGCTTTGTCTGCCATGTATAGGAATCTTGCTGGAGCGCCGCAGCCGGTGGCAGCGGATTGTTGATGACGACAACTTTGGATTTGGGAAAGCCGCGGGCCGCAATGTCGCGGCCGACACCCAATGAGACGGCGATGGCTTTGGTTGCGCGCGCTGCAACCAACGCGGAAAGCCAGACCGCTATTCTCGCGCCGAGGCTGCCGGAAGGCAGTGAGGCCGCCGCGTGGAAGCTTGGAAAGAACTGCGCTCGGCTTCGCGCCAAGAGAAGCGCCAGCGCCACGACCAGATTGGCAAATTCGGGGGCGCTATAGACCGCATGCGGACCAAGGCGGCTGAAAAAACGTGCGCTTCGCACGATGCCTTTCAGCGTCTCCCACTTGCCGTAACCCTCGCCCCGGATGGGAAGGTCGAAATCGACAAGATGCACCGCGGGGGAGCGCAGCGCGGCGTTGGGTCCTTCAGCGTTCCAGGTAAAAAGTGTGACATCGTGGCCACGTGATGCCAATTCATTTGCCATGAGGACGAAGACACGCTCGGCGCCGCCGCCCCTGAGACTGGCAATGTGAAAAACAATGCGCTTCGCCATGCCTGGATTCAGGCTCGGCTGACGTCGATGCCTGATCGGTTCGGCGGCTGGCGAATGTCGCGAACGATGCCCATGGCAAGGGCGAGCAGCATGCCTAGCGCAAAGCCGGCGAAAGCTCCCAGGCCTGCCATCAGGGGGGTGCGGGGCGGCCACGAGCGTCCCTGTGGCGGCACGGCGGTGGAAATCACCTGTACATTCGTGGTGTCGATCTGCTCGCGCTCGGTGATTTGGCGCGAGCGAGACAGGAAGCTTTCATAGACCGCCCTCCTCGAGGCGGCGTCGCGTTCAAGCTCACGCAGGGCGACCTGGGACTCGCCGTCGGTGAAAACACTGCTCTTCAGATCGTTCATCTTGGCGCTGAGGGAAGCCAATGAGGCGTTGGCCTTATCCAGGTTGGCTTTTGCGGTGCCGACCGTGCGGGCGAACTCTGCCCTGAGTTGGGAACTGACGGTCTCGAATTCTGTCCTAAGCCGGACAATCGTCGGGTGGCGCGGACCAAAGGTCATGGATTGTGAATCGATTTGCTGCCGCAGGCTATTTGCCTTGTCGCGCAGTGCTGCGAGTGCTGCCGAAACCGCGGGGTCAGGATTGGCTCCATTGACACCGGAGGCAACTAAGGCGTCGTAACTTGCCTGCGCTGCGATGACGCGCGATTGCGCCTCTCCAATTTCACTATTGAGCTGCGTCATCGTCTGCGAACTGACAAGCTGGCCATTGCTGGAGGACAGGTTGTGACTGCGCCTGTAGCTCTCGACCTTCTCTTCGGCCGCCTGCACGTCGCGCTTGAGTTGGCCGAGCCGGCCCTCAAGAGCAGCTGCGGCACGGCTGGCACCAGCAGCTTCGGCCTTGGCCAGTTCGTCCTGGAAAGCCTTCACTATGGCTTGCGAGATCAGGATCGCCTTGCCGGTGGTTTCTGCCGATACCGAGAGGGTTGTGACGAACGACGTTTCATCTGCAGCGACGCTGACCCGCTCCGCCAGGCTTTTCTGGGCGATAAGCTTCGGATCGGACTTGGCGCCACTCGCTGCAGCACCAGACGTGGAGGAGCTCTGGTCCGGGTCGAAAAACTCCGGATCCCTGGCTAGACCGAGTTCGTCCACTACTCGTGCAAGCACGTTGCCCGAGGTCAAGATGCGCTGCTTGCTGCGCGCGTTAAGTATTTGGCTGTCGACCTGGCCTGGTTGCGAGTAGAGATCGTTTTCCACAACCTGCAAATTGGCAGGATTGATGAGGATTTCTGTCGTAACGGTATAACGCTGTTTGCTCAGCAACCCATAGGCGGCGCCGATGACGCCGCCGGCCACTGCCAGCATCAATGCCAAGACGAGCCCGGCACGCAGCCAGACAAACAGGCGTCGAAAATCGAGCTCAAGGAAATCGCCGATCTTGTCGAGCGTCACCGTCGGGACAGGCTCGGGCGTGTGCGGAGTGACAGGGGCGGAGGTGCGTGCCATGACTGGGGCATCCTGTTGCAGCCTTGCCCTGCTGGCGCGCCGTGCATTGGCGATCCGCTCGAGTGCGCTGATATCGGAATCCGCTGCAGAGGGAGGGGTTGTGCCGGAAGCGGCGGACATGGTGCTAACTCTTGTTATTCGCTACGCGGGCCAGCACTACAGAAAGATCGTTAACATCTCATTTTCCAAGTTGGCATATTTTGCCGAGTCACACGCCGCGTCCGTTCGGCGGTCCCTTGAATGGATCTCGTTGGCCAGAATGCCGCTTGAATACCCCCATTTGGATGGGCCATGAGCTATCCCGCTGCCGCATCGGAACGATTGCTGTCCAGCCAGGCGCGCCGTCAGAACGCGCTGTCGATTCTGTTTTTCCTATGCGCTGCGCTGGCGTTCCTGCTCCGCTTCACGGTTTCACCGCAGATTATGAACATGGTCGTCGACTATACGGCCGACGGTGGTTCATTCTACGAGAAACTGCATTTCGGCACCTATGCTATCTTTCTGCTGCTTCCGTTCGTTCTTTTCAGCCGGCCGTTTCTGCTGCAGGGCGACGAAATTGGAATCTTCAAGGCTTTGCTGCTCTATTCTGCGCTGATTTTCGCGCTGGTGCCGTATCTGTTCATCACCGGCCGCGCCGGCTCCTCCGGGTTCATCATCGATACCTATCTGGTGGCAGGCGCCGCAGGTCTGTTGATGCTGGCCATGAATGCGGAAGTGCGGCGGGCGTTGGGCGACGTCGTGCTTGGAATGGTGATCGTCAGCGCCGTGATGGGCACAATCGAAGCGGGGACTCAACATCGATTTCTGCCTTACGGTCTCAACGAACTGCAGTTCAGGCCAATCGGGCTATCGGCGCACCCGTTGGCCCTAGGCGCGCTCTGCGCCACTGTCATCGGATTCGTACCGCTGACGCGCTGGCGCATATGGGTGCGGGTGCTGGCGATCTTCGTATTGCTCGTCGGTTGTGCTGCGTCAGGCGCTCGCGCCGCCCTGTTGCTCGCTGCCGGAGAAACCCTCATTCTGCTGATGTTCGTGCCTTGGCCGCGCCTGACCCTCAAACACCAGCGGCAGGCCAAGTCTGTCGTGCTGCTGTTCGCCCTGGCGGCCGGCGCAGTGCTGGTGGCCATACTGTTTTCGGGCGGACTGCTGAACCGATTCGGCAACACGATCTTTGACGAAAATTTCATGGCTCGGGTGACGATCTACCAGGTGTTCGGACTTGTTAGCTGGAAAGACATCCTGTTTGGCATGAACGTCGACGACCTGCTGGCGATCGTCAACGAGAAGCTGCATCTGCCCTACATCGAGAGCGCGCCGGTGGTCATCATCATGCTCTTCGGCTTGCCCATAGCCGTGCTCTTCATCACGCTGGTATTCTGGTTCATTTTTCGGCTGCTGCGCGCGGCGCCGCTGCCGGCATGGATCGGCACAATGACGTTCCTGCTTGCTGCGCTGTCGAACAACGCGCTCTCGTCAAAATCGCCGGAGATCGCGATTATCGTGGTGCTGCTGCTTGCCTATAGAAACGCGCCGTATAGAAACCGGCCGAACAGCACATCGTCGGCTGCGGCTGCATCCGAGCCGAAACCGGATCGGCTCGGATAAGCACAGGCTCCAGACGCGTCAGCCGGCGCTATCCACAACCTCGACGTTGCCTGCGCGATTAAGCGTGTGAATGCCCGTGCGGGCCCATGCCGGCCCCGGGCCGATCGGGCGGGGCGGCGCAAAACGGACGTCGAAATCGTCAAGCCTATCCAGCCGCATCAAGCCGAGACCGCCGCCATAGGATTTCGACCCGTTTTGCACCGGCAGAACTACGGCGTCACCTTGGCGAATAAAGGCGCCGCCGGGCCGAGCGGCCGAGTGATCGACGGCGATGGGATTGAGCGCATGCGCGACCCACGGCCCGCGCAGCGAGGGTGCGGAATAGACCGCCATCGTATCCGACGCGCTGCCGTAACCGAACCGCTCCGTCCCCAACAGCCAGAAGCGCCCATCCAATTCGAGCAGCGTGGCGTCATTGAAATCCTTGTCCGTCATCAGCACGGTGTCGCGCACCCAGCGATCCGGAAACTGCGCGGCGCGGTAGAGCACAAGCTCGCGCGCCGCCCCACTTTCCGGAATCATGAAAATCTCGCCGGCCTGAGCGAACAGCTGCGGATACGACAAATGGTGCATTTCCTCCAGTACCACCCTCGGCACACCGAAGGTGCCATCTTCGCCCAGCTCGGCGACAGAAATCACGCCGCGACCCGTAGCGTAGGGAAATTCCTCGACAAACAGATAGTGGCGGCCATCCCGCTCGAGGACGAATGGATCGGCATAGAATCGCTGGCCATCGTCCGGGAGGACGGTGAACGGCTTACCGTCAAGTTGCCCGGTTTCGGCGACACCTGACCCGTCGATCAGCCGATAGGCGACCTGCCAATAAAAGGGCCGCCGTCCAAGTCTGAGTTTTTGCACGGCGCGATCGACCAACCCCCTGCAGAAAAAGGGCAGATAATGCCGGACAAAACCGCCGTTCCTCAGGATCGGTGCCGGGTTATCGGCAACTGGCACAAGGTCGCCCGCGGAAAAACGGGCGACGCTTTGCGCAACCAGCGAGATGGCCCCAGCGAGCAGGTCGTTGCAGCTGCGAGATAGCCAGAGCCGGTCGCCGAGCATCGGTCGCCCGCGGGCGACTGTGACGCCATCGAGGCGAACGGCAAGTTCGGGCGATCGCCCGCTCGCCAGCATCTCGGCCACACCGGCGGGGAAGGTGCTGTGGCCGCAAAATTCGAGCGTCAGAACCGGCGTGCTTCGTCGTGCGGCAGTGCCGGTGAGATCGATTACGAGGTCGGCTGGACCAGAACCGCCAGACGACAACGGCTCGGACCAGCTTGCCAATGAGGGACCGAAGCGCCGGTTCTCGACCGCCAGCACAATATCCAGGCCGCGTGCGATCGGCGCAGGCGTCGGCGCGCGGCAACTCGAAACCACGTGACCAGCTGCGTTCAACCGCACCAGGAGCTCATTTTCCCAGCGTCGAGATCCGACGGTGTGGCCGATAATTAAAATATTAGTCAATCGAATATGTTCTTTTTCAAGACTACTATGCCAGGATACCTATCGGTTTAGGCTTTCATAAGAGTTACCGGGGAGAACGCGGGCTTGGCTGTTAATCATATATTAAGATTTAAGGTCACGAAGGCGGCTTCTGCCGCTATTATAGCTCTTGTGGCGAATAACCAGCAGGTCGCGATGCCTTCTGGCGACCAGGATCAGCAATGAACGTCCTTTCACATCCGAAACTGCCGTTCAGGCAAAAACTGCTGATCGTGTTCGGCACGAGGCCGGAGGCGCTCAAATGCTTTCCGGTGGTGCGTGCCGCGCTTGCCCATCCCGGTCTTGTTACCGAGACATGCATCACCGGCCAGCATCGCGAGATGGTCGACCAGGTCATCGAACTGACCGGCCTGCCGGTGCATCACGACCTCAACATCATGCAGCCCGGCCAGACATTGTTCGACGTCACCTCGCGCGTGCTGCTGGGCATGGCCGACGTGCTGGAGAAGGCGAAGCCCGATATCGTCCTCGTGCAAGGCGACACGACCACGGCGATGACTGCGGCTCTGGCTGCTTTCTACAAACGCATCCCGGTAGCCCATATCGAGGCAGGATTGCGCAGCCACGATATCAACTCTCCCTTTCCAGAGGAACTGAACCGCAAGATTGCCGGCGACATAGCGACGTGGCATTTCGCGCCGACCATCCAGGCGCGCGACAATCTCATCGCCGAAGGAAAGGCTGCGAACACCATCTTCGTGACCGGCAACACTGTGATCGACACGCTGTTGCATTTTTCCGGCGCGATCGACGCCGACAAGTCGATGAGCGCCAAGCTCGCCGCCCATTTCCCGTTCCTCGATCCCGCCAAGAAAATGATCCTCGTTACCGGTCATCGCCGTGAGAATTTCGACGGCGGCATCCATCGTATCTGCACGGCGCTGAAGGGGTTGGCGGTGCGCGAGGACGTGCAGATCGTCTATCCGGTCCATCCCAATCCCAACGTGCGCTCGGTGGTCAACGCCGAACTAGGTGGCGTGCCGAATATCCACCTGGTCGACCCGCAGGACTATCTGCCGTTTCTGTTCCTGCAGAAGCAGAGCTATCTGGTGCTGACCGATAGCGGCGGCGTGCAGGAAGAAGCGCCTTCGCTCGGCAAGCCGGTGCTGGTGATGCGCGAGAATACCGAGCGGCCCGAGGGGATTGCGGCGGGCACCGCGCGTCTCGTCGGCACCGATATCAAAAAAATCCTGTCGAATGCCAACAGCCTGCTCGACGATCAGGCTGCCTATCGCGGCATGGCGGAACGACACAACCCGTATGGCGATGGCCGGGCCGGTAACCGGATCGTTGAGGAATTGCTGCATCATGGCTGAGATCAAAACCGTTTCCGTTATCGGCATGGGCTATATCGGCCTGCCGACCTGCGCCATCTTCGCCAGTCGAGGGCTCGACGTCATTGGTGTCGACGTCAACGAAGCGGTGGTCGAGAAGGTCAATCGCGGCGAAATCCACATCGTCGAGCCGGACCTCGATGGTTTGATCCAGAAGGTTGTAGCCAACGGCAAGCTTAGGGCTTTCAGTACACCGCAGCCGGCGGACGCGTTTGTCATCGCAGTGCCGACCCCGATGACCGAGGACCACAAGCCTGACGTGAGCTATGTGCTCGCGGCGGCACGAAGCATCGCCTCCGTGCTGAAGCGGGGAGACCTTGTGGTGCTGGAATCGACGTCGCCGGTCGGCACGACGCGCATCATGACGGGACTGCTTGCCGAGTTGCGGCCCGATCTTAGGTTTCCTGTCCTGCATGGCGAAGAAGCCGATGTCCTGGTCGCCTATTCACCCGAGCGCGTGTTGCCGGGAAAGGTTCTTACCGAGCTGATCAACAACGATCGCTCGATCGGCGGACTGTCGCGCAAGTCGTCGGAACGCACCGCAGCACTCTATTCAACCTTCGTTACCGGCGACCTGTTCACCACCCAGGCCGAGAGCGCGGAACTGGTGAAGCTGACCGAGAATGCGTTCCGCGACGTCAACATAGCCTTCGCCAACGAGCTTGCGGCAGTGTGCCAGGATCTGTCGCTCAACGTCTGGGAGGTGATCGATCTGGCTAACCGGCATCCCCGCGTGAACATCCTGCAGCCGAGCCCGGGCGTCGGCGGCCACTGCATTGCGGTCGATCCGTATTTTATCATCGACGCCGCGCCCAATAATACGCGCCTGATGGCTTCGGCACGCCGGATCAATTCCGAGCGTCCATTGTCGGTGGTCAGGGATATCGAAGCCTTGCTCGACCCTTCTCGCAAGCAGACGATCGCTTGTCTTGGTCTCAGCTTCAAAGCCAATATCGACGATATGCGAGAGAGTCCGGCTGTCGAGGTGGTGAAGCTTTTGTCAGATATTCCCAACCTGAAGATCATCGCGGCCGAACCCAACACAAATAGGCTGCCGCATGAACTCGAGGGTAAAGGCATCGTCTTCACCGATGCGCTTTCCGCCATCGACCAGTGCGATATCGTCGTCCTGCTGGTCGACCATCGGCAGTTTAATCTGGTTGATCCCGAAGCGCTCAAGGACAAGAAGCTCATCGACACAAGGGGTTTGTGGACCTGGCGCAAAGCACGCAAGCCCGACGCCCGCATCGAAGGCAAGAAATCAGCGCTCGAACACCTGGCACTTCCTGCAGGTGCAGAGGAGGCCGCATGAACGCGCACGACCCGGCATGGGCGCAGCATCGCCTGTTGGCGTCACGGCGCCGGGAATTCCTTGGCGCGCCGATCCATGCGCTGACCATGGCCGAGACGCTGGCCATCGCCGATGAGGCGATGACCCTGCGGCGGCCGCTGCATCATGTGGTCGTGAATGTCGCCAAGCTCGTGAACATGCGCAACAACTCCGAACTGCACGAGGACGTGGCAACGGCGGATGTAGTCAACGTCGATGGCATCGGGGTGCTTTGGGGTGCGCGTCTTTGTGGCGTCGCGCTTCCGGAGCGCGTAGCGGGTGTCGATATCATGATCAATCTGCTGAGCCTCTGCGACAAGCGGGGCTACAGGCTCTTTCTCCTGGGCGCCGAACAATCCGTTCTCGATGCGGTTAGAATGCGACTCGCGAGGGATCATCCGGGCCTCATCGTCGCTGGCATGCGCAATGGCTATTTCAAGCCGGAAGACGAGGCCGGCATCGTCGAGGCGATCAACGCCTCGGGCGCCGACTGCCTGTTGGTGGCGATGCCGACGCCGCGCAAGGAGCGCTTTCTCAAGCGCTATCGTGACGAACTCACTGCGAGTTTCGTCATGGGCGTGGGCGGTAGTTTCGACGTCTATGGCGGCAAGGTTGCCCGGGCGCCAAAACTGATTCAAGCGATCGGTCTGGAGTGGTTGTTTCGCGTGGCACAGGAGCCGCGACGCTTGTGGCGCCGCTACTATGACACCAACACTGCCTACGCAGCGCTGCTGTGCCGCGAGTTCTGGAACCGCCGGGGACGCCGAAAGGTCGATCTATAATTAGCGATTACCCAACAGGGCACCGGCCTGGGGCTACAGCATCGGTCGGAAATCGGAACCGCTTTTTCCAAAACTACGATACGACGCTCTTCGCGGTTGAACAATTGCACGCGCCATCGCGGGTCTATACGAGCCGTAGCCGCGCCCTCAGCTTAGCTACGAACTGCATCGCGGCGGCAGGATAAAACAGCCAGGTCAGCCCGAAGAAAACCACTGCGCCAGCGGTGCCGCCCGCGACGAGCGAGAAGATGGCCGGCATATCGCCGAATAGAGCGCTGGCAAGGCTGGCGGCCAGCCCCGTGCAGACCGAGATGACGATCGAAATGCCGATGTCTCGCCATGGCACCGGCACCGGCGTGAGCCGTTCGCTGATGATGATGCAGGCCAAAAGACCTGCCAGCGATCCGCCCGCCAGCGCCAAAGCAGCGCCGACCTCCGCCATCGGGGGGATCAACAGCACGGACAGTGCGATTGTCGCCACCGAGCCGAAGGAATTGGCGATGATCAGCAGCCACGGCCGCTTGTGCGCGTGCACCACGGTGCCATAGACGAAGCTGGCGAGATTGGCACACAGCACGCTGAAGGCGATGATCGGAAAGAGCAGGCCGAAACGGCCGTGATATTCGGAGGGCAGCAAGAGCTGAGTGATATCGCTGCTGAGTGCGACCAGCATCGCTGCAACCGGCAGGCAAAGGCGCATCATCAAGGCCATCAATTGCGACAGCAGCCGGCCCGATGCCGCAGGCCCGTCGTCGTCGAACCGGCTGACCACCTCGGGAAAGGCGCCCATGTTGATGGAATTGGCGACCATATCGATGGGCTGGCGGGCCAGTGCATAGGCTGCGGCGAAGATCGCCACCGCGCCGGCGTCGTAATAGATCTTGAGGAATACACGCTCTGCGCTGTGCAGGCCGAAGCCTACCAGCGCCATGATGACCAGGGGCACACCGAGGACGAAGAACTCTTTCTGGGTGAAGCGTGGCGGACCGGCAATCACGCGTCGGGATGCCATTAGGCCCGCCACGATACCGGCGATTAAAACGCCGAGGCTCGAGCCGAGCGATACCGTCAGGAAGGAATCCTGGAACATGACAATTGCGCCGATCGGCAGCGCGAGTTGCAGCACGGCGCGCAGGAACTCGAGCATCGAATAGACCGAATGACGCTGCTGCATCTGCAGCACCGTCAACGCGAAGCGGCCGATGGAGCCGGCGATCAGGTAGCTGCAGACGGCGATCGCGAACTCGACCCAGCGCTCCGGCACGATCACTGCGGAGGCGATGACGGATATGATCAGCGCCAGGGCCGTGCTGGCAAGCAACACCCGCCCGGCCAGCATCAGGCTGCCACGGCTGACGTCGCCTTTGCCGCCAAGCCTGAGCAAAGCGATGCGCAGCCAGTTGGTGACGGCAACGTCTGTCATTTCGCCGACGGTCACCACCAGGGTCAGCAGGCCATACTCGGTCTGATCGATCAGCCGCGTCACGATGACCAGCAGGAGCAGCGCGGAAATCCGCGTCAGCAGGATCGCCGGGGCATAGATAAGCGTGGAGCGCAGCAGCAAAGAGTTGTCCCCGGAAAATTCACCTTCGATTAACCGTCGACCGGCGGAAAATCCAGCGCGATGACGGCAAAGGGTGAACAGATTCAGTTTGAACTAACGGATTCGTCGTAAACCTTGTTTGAAACCTTTGCCTTGTCGTTCCGAATGGAGTCATGTTGCAGCGTCCGGTCCACAATCAAAAAGTCCATGTCCTTGTCGCGACGCCTTCGGGCGTTTCGGGGCAGGGTGGTATCGACCGCATCATGGGCGCGCTGAAGCAGGAGTTCGAGCGGCAGGAGATCGCCGACATCGACGTACGCTTCCTTGCCAGCCGCGGCCCAGGGCATGTCGGGTTTTCGATCTTCTATATGTTTGACTTTTGCTTGCGGATGCTTGCGGCGCGTTTGGCGAAGCGCGCCGATGTCATCCACATCAATATATCAGTCTCCGGCAGCACCTATCGCAAGATGGTGATCGCCGCCTGCGCACGGTTGCTGTCGATACCCTATGTCCTGCATTTGCATGGGGCGCAGTACGAGACATTCTGGAAAGACGATCGTAGTTTCATGAGCCGCCGCATCGAAGCTCTGTTCGAGCGTGCCGGTCGGGTGATCGTCTTGGGCGGGCTTTGGCGCGACTTCGTCGCCAGCCGGGCACCGGGGGCGGCGGGCAACATTGTCATCGTTCCCAACGCCACGGCGGTTCCCTCCTTGGCGCATGTCGGTGGCGGCGACCATGTGCATATCCTGTTCCTTGGCCGCATCGGCGACCGCAAGGGCGTACCGCAATTGCTGGATGCGCTGCACCGCATGGATCCGATCAAAAGTTGGCGCGCCACGATCGCCGGCGATGGCGAAGTCGAGGAGGCCCGAACGAGAACGGCCGAACTCGGCCTTGCCGAGCGCGTTACCCTTCCTGGCTGGGTCGGGCCCGACGAGGTCGCATCGCTGATCGCTTCGGCGGATATTCTGGTGCTACCCTCCTTTGCCGAAAACCTGCCCGTCTCTGTCATCGAAGGCATGGCCGCAGGTCTCGCGGTAGTGACGACGCCTGTCGGCGCCGTGGAGGATATCATCACCAACGAGGAATCCGGGTTGCTGGTGCCGCCCGGCGATGTTGCGGCGTTGACCGAGGCGCTGACACGGCTGGTCGAGAATCCGGCATTGAGAGCCAGGCTTGGTGCTGCCGCGGTGGCCGTGCATCGGGACCGGCTTGAGCTCGCACCGTTTGTCGGCGCGATTCGTGAAGTCTGGAGGTCCGTCGCGTCAAAGGCTCAATCGGTCAAGCGCTGACGCCATCCTAGTAAACGTGGACGCTGAGCTTGCGCGCCGCCGCTTGAGTGCGCAGGTGAGCCTAAGACGAGCAACTGCGGGTCGAGCGCGATATCGATCCCATTGGCGTCACTGCGGCGCTCCAAGCCCAAATTCGCGATGGAATATCTCCAAATTCAACAGCGCCCAAATTAGCTTTTCGTGGTCTGCGGCACCGCTGGCATGCTCCGAGACGATTTGATCAAGGTGTTTCGCGCTCAAATAGCTGCGAATGACGGATTGAGAGGAGCAAAGATGGTCGTGCACGTAGTTCCTCATCGGCCCGCGAAACCATTCGGCGACGGGCACCTTGAACCCGATCTTGCGGCGGTTGAGAATTTCCTCAGGAAGCATGTTGGCCATACTGTTGCGCAAGATCAGCTTGCCCTTCCGCCAACCCACCTTGTAGCGATCGGGCAATTTGCTGACGAACGCAACCAGATCGCGATCGAGGAACGGCATTCTTCCTTCGATTGAACCGGCCATCATCATCCGGTCGCCTCGTTCCAAGAGATTGTCAGGCAACCACGATGTCTGATCGAAAAACAGCGCGCGGCGAAGATGGGATGCCTTCGCGCTTGAGGAGAACGGGAAGTCGTTGCGTTCATTGCGGCAATTGGCCGGCGCACCGATGAGGCGACCGTGTTCCCGCGCTGTCATGGCCCCAAACCAGGAGATCATCCGAGTGGCAAAGTCCCTTTCGCCCGCGCTTCGGGCAAATGTATCGAACTTGGCCGATGCGCCAGGCATGGCGCGTATCAGAGGGGCGAGAACGTTGTTGTGGAGCAAGGCTGGAACGAGCGACCGGTAGATTCCAGCAAGTGACTCCGCGCGATGTTTGGGATACCCGCCGAGAATCTCGTCTGCCCCTTCCCCTGTGAGCACCATCTTGACGTCCTGCGAGGCTCGCTCCGACATCAGGTAAATTGGAATGTCCGAACTTTGTGAAACAGGCGCCCCCAGATGGCGAATCAACTTGGGCAGGTGGTCAATCAGGTCGTCGGCCTCAATGACCAGTTCGCAATGATCGGTCTTGAAATGATCGGCGACGCGTCGGGCGAATGGGAGTTCACTGTAAGCCGGTTCGCTGAAACCGACCGAAAATGTACGAATAGGCTTGTCGCTGTGCTTGGTCATCAGGGCGACGATTGCTGACGAGTCGAGTCCTCCGGAGAGAAAGGCGCCAAAGGGTGCATCGCTGCGCATTCTGATCTCGACGGAATGGTCGAGCAGTTCCAGAAATCGCCGCTTGGCGGTTTCGTCGTCGATGTCCTCGGTCAGATCGGTTTGATCTGGAGGCGTATAATAGCGCGTTTCCGTCACTGTCCCTTGCGACCAAACAGCATAGCTTCCGGGGTTGAGTTTGCGGATTTGTTTAAAAAGCGTGCGCGGTCCAGGCACGTAACGCCAGCGCAGATACTCGTGCACAGCGTCCAGATCGAGCTGCTGCGCGTTTGGCTGCGATGACAACAACGCGTTGATCTCCGAGGCAAACGACAGCAATTTTTCGCTTTCCATGAGGTAAAGGGGCTTTTTGCCGAAGGGATCGCGGCCGAGAATCAATTCGTGCCTCTGAGCATCCCAGAGCGCAAAAGCGAACATGCCGCTCAATCGGTCAAACATGGACAAGTGCCACTGATCATAAGCTCTGAGCAGCACCTCGGTATCGGAGCGCGTTCGAAAATGATGACCGAGGCCGATCAGTTCCTGGCGCAACTCGATATAGTTGTATATTTCGCCGTTGAAAATAATTCTGAGACGGCCGTCGTCGATATGCATCGGCTGATTTGAATCGGCGTTTAAGTCAATAATCGCCAGGCGGCGATGCACCAATGCCAATTGGTTCCCGCCGGCGTTCAAGTCCAAGAACTCGGTGCCTTCGGCATCGGGGCCACGATGCCGCAATGCGTTGGACATTCCGGCGGCGCGATCTTGTGGGTTCTCGACTCTCGGCCCGATCCAGCCGGCAATTCCGCACATCATCTCTTCCCTGGGCGCGCGTATTCGCGACGCTGTTTACGACGAATGTGTTAAACACTTGGTTGCTGACGAACCGGCTCGCGGAGAAAGCCGCCAAGGTGGTTCAAAGGCGGGCTTGACCGGTTCGATCAGCCTCTGCCGGTCCTGAATGAAGTGCCACCGACAATTGCCGCGGAGACGGCAGCTCGTGCCGTCGCGTGATTGATCACTAGCTTGTGACGGGGACAGGATTGGCGTTGCCGCCCGGCTGCTCATCCGTCAAGAGGCGCAACGGCTACGGCAGGCCCAGTGCCCGCAACATCTCCTGGTCCGGGACCGCACGCCCTTCGGGCCGGATAACGGTCATCCCATAGGGATTGGAGAATTCCCAGACAGACCATGGTATCACGAAGCGTTCCGCCTGCTGGCGCACCGCCTTGAGATAGCGCAGACGGTCGGCGTCGAATGCGCCCATGCGGCCGTCCGCAGACATGAGGATCACACCGAATTCACCCATGAAGAGCCGCCGGCTTGGAATGCCATGCGCCTCGGCCCAGTCGACCGCCTGACGGAAGCTCGCCTCGAGTTGGCTCGGACCCCAATTCTGCTCGAAATATCGGGCGATTGCTTCACGCGCCGCGACCATGTTCATCATTTGCTCGACCGGGCTCAGGCCGGCGGCGTCCATCTGCACCTTAAGGGTTTCGGTCACCTTTTCGGGCGTACTGCTGTCGGCCGGCCAGGGCAGGCCCGAGGCGAAGGCGCCTGTCCCGTCGGGCCGCTGGTGCGTGAAACTGTGCGGCTCATACATATGGAAGCTGTAGTAGAGGTTCGGATCGTCAAAGCCCGGGGTGAGATTGACCAGCCCGGCAATGCTGCCGCCACAGGCGCCTGTTGCTACGATGGTGAGTTCGCTGCTGACTGCGCGAATATCGCGGACCGTGTCTGCCATGATCCGCTGCCAGTCATCGCTGCCGCTTGAATCACAGGGGTAGTATGCCGGCTCGTTGTAAGGCTCGAAGGCTATCTTGTCGGTGCCAACCCTGGCCAGCATGGTGGCCACCGCCACAACCATTTCGCGATAGCTGGCAACGCCTTCGCTGTCGGCACCGTCATAGATCATCTCCATGCTGTAGGCCGGAACCTGGGTGACGCCGTGCAGGTCGAAAACCACCTTAAGGCCGGCCGACGTGACCCGCTCGACCGCTGCGGCAAGTATGTCCAGCGCCTGCTGCCGTTTGGCGCCCTTGCTGGCAAGCAGAGGGCCGGGGTCGACGCTCAGCCGGACGAAGTCGAAGCCCATCGATCGAATGCGCGCAAACACTTCGCCATCCGGCCAATCGGTGAGCGGCCTATGTCCAGCGCGCCACTCCTCCTCGCTACGATAGGGCGGCCAACTGTAGGATCCATCGTCCTCGACCGGCGACCAGTTGAGCCATTCATGCACGCCGACGCCGCGCTGGAGCTGGATCGGCGCAGCGTTGGCGGCTATCGCCATGCCGAGCACCCACGCTGCAACCCACGCCATCCTTCTCATCGCCACTCTCCGCATCATGGTCGGAGATATTAACCGCAGGATCGGAAAAGGAGGATTGCCGTCGTGCGGCTTTTCGACAGCATGGTATATAAGAATCGAAACCTTGGCGGAGCGCGTATGAGAGTCGGCTGGTACATCAACCGGTTGCGCAGCATGGAGCCGGCCGAGGTGTTGCACCGGCTGGGCGAGCAGCGTCGAAGGATCGCTTCGCGCCGCCGCGACGACGGCTGGGAGCGATATGCTTCGCCCCAGTTGCACCCGGTGCTGCGTGGATTGCGCGACGCCGCGCTGGCTGCGACACCGGAGCAACGGCAAGCCATAGCGGCGGCGGCGCAAAACACGCTTGGTGGCCAGTTTTCCGCACTTGGGCGGACATGGCCACGGCGCGATCCCGATCGGCTGTTTCCTCCCGAGCTTTGGCGCCTTGATCCGGTGACCGGCAGGCTTTGGCCGGGTCCCGAGGCCCATACTTTCGATATCGATTTTCGCCATGGCGGCGGCCGCGGCGATGTAAAATACGTTTGGGAGATCAACCGGCTGCAGCAGTTGCCGCCACTGGGCGCCCACCTGCTTCTCGCCGGCGACGACCAGTCCCGGATGGCCATAGAGGCGGCGATCGACAGCTGGCATTCAGCCAATCCGCCGTTTCGAGGGGTTTGCTGGGCCTCCGGCATCGAAGTAGCGCTGCGAGCCATCAGCCTGATTGTCGCCATGGACCTGGTCGGCGACCGATTAGGCGCGGCGACACGGCAGCAAGTGGGTGAAATACTGGCGGCAAGCGCCTATTGGCTGCCGCGGTTCCCTTCTCGATTTTCGTCCGCCAACAATCATCTCGTCGCAGAACTGGCTGGCGAGTATCTGATCGGCCTGGCGTTGGGGACCGAATCCAACGCTGTCCGCGGCGCCCTCCTGGCTGAGGCGCGCAAGCAGATTCTCGCCGATGGCGCCGGTGCCGAGCAGACCCCGACATATGCGGCCTTCACCGCCGAACTAATTTTGCTGTGCGCCGCTGCGGCACGCCAGGCCGGAACGCCGTTTCCCTCGCCCGTCGAAGCGCGTCTGGCCGCATTTGCCAATTTCGTCGCTTGGCTCTCCCCAGCTGCCGGCTTTGGCGACAACGATGAAGGTCGCGTGCTGACGCTTGGGGACGAGCCGGACTATGTCCGATCCGTCGCCGCCGCCATCCGTGGCTTTTTACAGATGCCGGGCAACGCGGCGGCGCCACACGATTTTCGGGCGCTTTTCTTTGGCAGGCCGTCGGAACCGGCACCGTCGTCGCATGGGCTGCAAACGTTCACGCAAGGCGGGCTCTCCGTCTGGCGCGGTGAGATGAATGGCCGCAGCATCGATCTGACGTTCGACCACGGCCCTCTCGGCTATCTCTCGATAGCGGCTCACGGCCATGCCGACGCGCTGTCGCTCACCTTGTGCATCGATGGCGAGCCGGTGCTGGTCGACCCCGGCACCTGGCTCTACGGTTCGGGAGGCGTCTGGCGCGACTGGTTCCGCTCGACACCGGCGCATAACACGCTGAATATCGAGGGCAAAAGCCAAAGCATCATCGCCGGGATGTTCAACTGGTCGCACAAGGCGGTTGCGGCATTGGTGGAGAGCGAGCCGGGAACGCACTGGAAGCTGCGCGCCCGGCATGACGGGTATAGAAGCCGCTTCGGTGTCGTGCATCAGCGCACCGTGACGCACCAGGCCGACGGGATCGTCGTGACCGACCAACTGCTCGGCGGCAGGCGCGTGGCCGAGGTCGTCTTTCAACTCGCAGCCGGTCTCGGCACCAACCGAGACGGAAGCACGATTATAGTGCTGCGCGGCGACGAGCCGCTGATGACCATTCGTTTTCCGGACGCTGCGGTCGACATCCGCGCCGGCGGCGACGCACCGGGGCAGGGCGGCTGGGTTTCACCGCGTTTTGGCGCCAGGCAGCCAGCCGAACGCATCGCCTGGCACGGCGAAGTGGGCGAAGACGGAATTAAGATCCACCTCGCGGCAATCCCACCGTCGCAACGATAGCGACCGGCGCAGCAGCAGAGCGGGCCATCCGCTGTTCCGGCCGTATTCGAGATTAATTACGTTCCGACATTTAGCGTTTTGTTACGGTTGAACTGCTAGTCTGGCGCAAATCCGGCATGCTTTTGCTCGTTGCAGCCGCAATAGCCACCTGGTTGCGGGCAACATGCAGTGGGTTTGGCAAGTTTTTTGCTTCGCAATTCGTCGGAACGCCATCTTACGGCTCGGGAGCCACTGCACCGATGTTTTCTGAATTCGCCAGAGTGATTGTGGAAAAGCTTTCGAACCTCAATCTGCTGACGCTCGGCCTCCTGTTTTTCACGGCACTGGGGAGCGCGGTGGTCGCTTACTGGCGGACTGTCGAGCATAAATCCCTGAGGGACTTTTTCGATTTCGCTTTCCCGGCAGAAGTCATCCTGCATCCGTCGGCGCGAGCGGATGTCCTATTTTGGGTCACCAAACGCGCGATAATGCCTTTCCTGCTCATCCCTGCCGGCGTCACCTTCGTTGCCGCCGTCGGCTATGGGACGCACCAGGCAATCGGCTGGCTCTTTGATATCCAGGCGCCGCTCATCGACGGCCCGGCCGGACCGATCACGATCGTCATCTTCACCGCAACCATGCTGATCGCCTACGACATTTCGTATTATCTCTACCATGTCGCCCAACACCACTTCCCGTTCCTGTGGGAATTGCACAAAGTGCATCATTCGGCCGAGGTGATGGTGGGAATCACCAAGGATCGGGTTCATCCGCTGGACGACCTGATGAACCGTATCTGGGATGGCGTCATCCCGGGGATATGCTTCGGCATCTGGAGCCTGATCGCGCTCGATCCTGTAGAGATCGCTATCTTCGGCATCAACGTCTACGTCATTCGCAACATCCTGATGATGGACTTTGTTCGCCATACCCATTTCAAGATATCCTTCGGCCCTTTGAACAACATCATCTTGTGTCCGCACTGGCACCAGGTGCACCACAGCATCGACCCTCGCCACTACGACAAGAATTTTGGCCTGCTGTTTTCGTTCTGGGATCGCCTGTTCGGGACGCAGTTTGTCCCGGATCCGGATGAAGACCTCAAATTCGGCCTCATAGATCGCGATGTGCGTGACTATCAGTCGCTCTTTGGGCTTTACATCCTGCCGCTCAAGAAGATGGGAGGGCATGTCGTCCGACTGTTCCAGGGGCGTCCCGATGTCATCGCACAGCCACAGGATCGTTCCCCTTCATGAACACCATTGTTTCGATTGACGCTTCGAGCGCAGAGCGCCTGGAAGTTGTCCGCTCGGCGGATCGCCTGGCTGCGATCGAGGCAGATTGGATGCATCTTTGGCATCGCACCGATGGGTTGGTCTTTCAGAGCCATGCCTGGATTTCGGCATGGTGGAATACCGTAGCGGACCGTGACCAGCGCGCGCTGCGGATCGGCCTGGTCTGGAATGGTGACAGGCTCGTTGCCGTCTTTCCCATGGCGATCGGCAAGCGCAAAGGCCTGCGGTTTCTCGAATGGGCGGCCGGCAGCTATACCGATTACGGGGATATTCTCGTTGCTCCGGAATGCTCCTCATCGGCGCTGCAGGACGTATGGGCCCGGATCTGTGGAGCCGGTGGCTTCGATATTGCCTTTCTCAATCATCTCTTGCCGGGTGCGGCGGTCCGCAAAATTTTCGCTCCGGATACCTCCGGCGGGATCAGGCTTCGCCCCAATCACAGAGAGGAAGTCAGCTATCGCGTCGCCGGACAATGGGAGAGCGGAGCCGCGTGGTTCGCGGAGCAATCGAAAAAGACGCGGCAGAACTATCGGCGCGGCGTCAAGACGCTGGAAGAATCCGGGGAAATGAAATTTCGCCTGCTTGCGCCAGACGAGCCGCTGCAGCCCGTACTGGACCGCCTCTCTGCCCTGAAGCGCAGATGGCTGGTGGAGCGCAAGCGTGAATCCCAACTTTTCGAAGAGGGAGCGCCAGTACTCGCCGCACTCGTCGAGGCGCTGGCGCGCGCCGGCGTGCTGCACATTTTCGTACTTGAATGCAATGGCGCGATGGTCGCAGTCTCCATCAACTTCGTCCAGCACCACACCATGATGGCCTTCGTGACCACTTTCGATCCGGATTTCAGCCAGGCGTCGCCCGGCATGATCCTGATGATGGACTACATACGGTGGTCGATCGATCACGGCTTGGGCACGGTCGATTTCCTGTGCGGCGCAGAGTCGTTCAAGCACAAATTCGCCACCCAGGGTGTTGTCCTGCAATCCGTTCTTGGGACGCGCACGGCGCAAGGCTCGCTCGCTTCTCTTGCCGATCGTATGCGTCAGAGGGTCCGGCATGTACGCGGGCTACCGACAGCTTGATTTCGGCTTGACGGCCCCGGAACGCCGTGTGTGCGAGTATTATCGCCCCCTCATCACTTCGCCGGGCAGCAGAACCGCTCAAAGTGCCGATTGCGTCTGAGATGGAACGACCCGCCAGACCTTGTTGCCGACATCATCCGCCACCAGCAGGGCGCCGCGCCGGTCTATCGCCACTCCGACAGGACGGCCAAAGGCCTTGTCGTCCTCGCTCAGGAAGCCGGTGAGGATGTCCTGAGGCGGGCCGGAGGGCTTGCCGCCGGCAAACGGTACGAAAATCACCTTGTAGCCGCTGCGCGGCTTGCGATTCCACGAGCCATGCTGGCCGACGAACGCGCCATTCCTGTATTGAGGACCGAACAGGTCGCCCGTGTTGAAGGTCAGTCCCAATGAAGCCGTGTGCGCCCCGAGCGCATAGTCCGGCTTGATCGCCTGGGCGACGAGGTCGGGCCGCTGCGGCTTGACGCGATTATCGACATGCTGGCCGTAGTAGCTGTAAGGCCAGCCGTAGAAGCCGCCATCCTTCACTGAAGTCATGTAGTCCGGCACGAGGTCGCTGCCGATCTCGTCGCGCTCGTTGACGGCGACCCAGAGTTCGCCGCTTTCCGGATTCCAGGACAGGCCGTTCGGATTGCGCAGCCCGGAGGCGAAGAGACGCGACTGCTTCGAGGCGAGGTCGATTTCCAGCACTGCGGCGCGGTTCTCCTCTTCCTCCAAGCCGTTCTCGCCGACATTGGAATTGGATCCGACCGTCGCATAGAGCTTCGTGCCGTCCTGCGACGCGGTCATGTCCTTGGTCCAGTGGTGGTTCCTCCCCGCAGGCAGGTCGACGATCTTCTCCGCCGGTGCGGTGATCTCGGTCGCGCCCTCCTGGTAGGGAAAGGCCACAATTGCATTGGCGTTGGCGACGTAGAGCTTGCCGTTAAGTAGCGTCATGCCGAATGGCGAGAACAGCCCGGTGAGAAAGGCCGTTTTGGTTTCCGCCACTCCGTCGCCATCCTGATCGCGCAGCAACGAGATGCGATTGGCGCTAGACGTTTGCGCGCCGGCCTGGGTCTGGAAGAGGTCTATGAAGAAGCGGCGTATGCTGCGTAAGCTCTCTATGAAGAAGCTGCGTATGCTGCGTATTCTGAAGCCCTCGTCCGGCTTGGGCGGGGCATTGCTCTCGGCCACCAGCACGTCGCCGTTTGGCAGCAGGTATAGCCAGCGCGGATGGTCGAGCCCGCCGGCAAACTCGTTGACTGCAAATCCCTGGGCCGCCGTCGGCTTCGTGCCCTGCGGCCATGGCGCGGCCTTGGCGACATGGACAGTCGGCAGCCAAGTCGGATTGGGCTCCGACAGGGTCGGGTTGGGGCCATAGGTCTCGGCGATCGGAACCGTCGCCTCTTCGCGCGACAGAAAGAAGACCGCTCCGCCGGCGACGACGAAAAGAACGATCAGCACGAGAAGGGTGGCAAGCAACTTTTTCACCAGAACCTCGAAAACGTCGAAAGAACGCAAACGCGCTTATCGCGTTCCGGTTGCGGATGGAGCGGCGGATAGTGCGAAGTAGGCCGCAAGCGCGCGGACGTCGTCGTCCGTGAGACCCTTCGCGGCATTGGCCATGAGATGGCCGAAGCGCGTCCCACCCCGCTTTCCCGCCCTGAACAGCCCAAGCTGCGCCTCGATATAGCGCTCGGGCTGGCCGGCGATGGAGGGATAGAGCGGGCTGCGGTCCTGTCGTCCGTGACAGCCGAGACAGGCTGGCACGCCGGCCTCCTTGATACCCCTCTCGGCGATTTCCCTGCCGCGCCGGACAAGTGCTGGATCGCCCTCGCCGCCGGGGTGCATCGTCGGCAGGGCGGCGAAATGCTTGGCCAGATCCGGCCAGGATTGAGGCCCTGCCGCAATGGCGGGCAGGCTCATCAAGCCGCTTGCCCGACCTTCCTCGGCATAGGCACGCAGGCTTTCAAGGAGATAGGCCTCGCTCTGCCCGGCGAGAACGGGGATCGCAGGACCGCGCCCGATGCCGTCCCCACCGTGGCAGCGGCCGCAATCCGCGAGCGCCTGCCGTAGGGTAGCGGCAGCGCTTTCAGGGGGCGCAAGCCTTGCTCCATAGGCGAGGTCACGGTAGGTGGCTTCGCCCATCGACGGCAGTTCGCGCAGGAAGGCTACCATCGCCCAGACCTCGTCGTCGCGTTCCTGCGTCGGCCAGGCCGGCATGCCGGTGAAGCGCACGCCGTGCTTGACGATGCGGAAAAGTTCCGCGTCGGACCATTCGCCGACGGCCCCGGCAAGGTCAGGCGGCTGCGGCAGCATTCTCATGACGACAGGAGATCGCGGCTCCCCCGGCGCACCGTGACAGATGGCGCAGCCGCGCGCGAAATGTCCGGCGGCGGGCTGGATCGCATGACGCGGCAGAGCTTCTGGAACGTCGACCGCCAGCGCATAGGTGCGCACAGCCGATCGCATGGCGAAATGGAGAAACCATTCCGTGATCTTCCAGTGGCCGCTTGACGCACCGACGTTGAAAAAGCCGATCCAGGCGGCCAGCACCACGACGAAGGGCAGAATGGCAAGCGCGATGGCGAGTTTCTTCCAACTGATATGCATCAGACCGCCTTCCGCGGCGGGGCGGCGAGCAAGCGCGCGAAAAGCGTCACGCCGCCGGCCAGATAGACCGCCGCGCCGACCAAAAGCATGATTACGCCGCCAAGTTCCTGATCCTGCTGCGCGGAAAGCGCGACGCCGAAGCAGCTTATCTCGCCCGTCCCGTAAAGCGGCCTCGGGGTCAGCGCCAGCAGCGCCCCGAGCAAGGTCATATGGATGGACGTCAGAAGCAAGGCGAAGGCGCCGGCGGCATTGCCTGTGATGTCCGAACCGCGGCGCGGCAGGCAGGCCAGCCACAGGAACAGCCCGGCGGCGAGGAACGTGGCCTGCTCGATGGCGGTCGCAAACAGCGAGCTTTGCGCCAGCGTCCGCAAGGCCGGCGCGTGCCAGGACCAGACAATGATAAGCTCGACGAAAGAGGCGGGGAGGGCGAGGGTGAACGCCCGGTTTGCATCTGGTTTCGGGCGGAGCGGGATCCCAATCGCCATCAGCGGCGCAGCGATCGCTACCACTCCCATATGCGCCAGCATGTGCGCCGAAAACGAATCCCGCCAGGCATCGAGCAGCGGTCCGACCCAGACCAGGGCGAGGACGAGGAGACCGAGGATGAGGCAGGCGCGTCTCACCGGATACACTCCGTCAGGAACAATGCGGGCATCGCGGTGAAGATCACGGCGATGAAGCTGAGACCCGAGAGCAGCAGCGTCGCAAAGCCCTGGAACAGGGTCCGGTCGCGTCTCGTCGGATCGTCATGCGGCGGATCGTCTGTGCCGAAGCCCCATTGCCGCCAGGCGAGCCATGCGGATAGCGCGATGAGCGAGAGGGCGACCAGAGTGGCGGCGGCGATGCCCGCGCGCACAGCGCTGAAGCTCAGCCCGACGAGCTCGGGCTTAGCGCAATAGACCGCCGCGCCGATGTAGCAAACGAGGAAATGCGCAGCCCACACCACGGGCGCGGTAAACAGCGTCCAGAGCGTTTCAATCTCTTTCGGGATGAGCCGCATCGCCGCCTCACATCGCTGCCGGAAAGAGGCCAATGGTGGCGAAGGTGATGACGGCGGTGACCAGCAGGAAATGCCAGTAGAGCACCACATTGCTTAGCTCCATGTCATGCTTCGGCGTCAGTCGGCCGGCCAGCGAGCGGGCCAGGCAATAGCCCTGCATTACCGTGCCGAGCGAGGCATGGGCGAGCACCCAGATCACGAGGATCCACACGATTGCGGGATAGACGTGGCGCGTCGGGTCCATGCCGGGAGACCACGGCGCGGCCAAGCCTGCGGCGCACGCGGCAACGGTCGTCAGCAGCGACAGCACCAGCAAGCCGCGCACAGTGGCCGTGGCGCCGCGCCTGTTGAACATGCGGGCCGCCACCATCAGGCCCCACGCTGCAGCGAACAGGATGGCAGCCAGCAGCGACCAGATCGCATCAGGCCCGGCAATCCCCGCGGTGAAGTCGGCATGGATCGTCCAGTAGAAGAAATAGCCGAAGACGAGGCTGGCGAAGGCCGTGCCGTCGCCCACCATGGTGATGAACATCGCCCACCAGCCGACCGAATCGGGGCCGGAGGCATAAAGCGGCAGGCTGAGGCCCAGGCCGACATCCTTTTCCGGCTTCTCGGGGATTTCGCCAGTGCCCGTCCAGAGCCAGTAGATGACGGCGCAAAAACAGGTGATTGCGGCCATCGCCGTCGCGATCCACCAGTGGAAGGTAAGCGCGATGAAGGCGGCTCCGAGCGAAAGGGCCGAGACGATGGTGACATGGGAAGTGCCGCCGACGCGCAGCACCTGGATCGGGTCGGCGTCGAGCACGGAGGTGACCAGTCCCTCGCGCCGTCCCTCTTCCGCGTCGGGCAGGTAATAGCGGCCTTCATTGACCTTGCGCGCAAGATCCTTCTGGTCCCAGAGGGGATAGCGGCTGCGCACGATGGGTATCGAGCGGACGCCCCAGTTCTCCTCCGGTTCGGAAATCCATTCCAGCGTGCCGGCATTCCACGGGTTGAGTTCGCCGCGCGGCTCCCGGTGCTTCGGCCTGAGCACGTCGAAGACAACCACCAGCATGCCCGCGGCGAAAATGAAGGCTCCGGCCGTCGAGATCAGGTTCAGCCAATCCCAGCCGATTTCGGCCGGATAGGTGAAGACGCGCCGGGGCATGCCGCGCAGGCCGCTCAAATGCATGGGGAAGAAGGCGATGTTGAAGCCGCAGAACATCAGCCAGAAGGCGAGCCGCCCCAACCGGCCGGAGAGCTTCTTTGCGTCGATCAGCGGGTAATAGTAGTAGAGCCCGGCCACTACCGGAAAAAGCATGCCGCCGATCAGCACATAATGGAGGTGCGCGACGACAAAATACGTGTCGTGCGCCTGCCAGTCGAAAGGTGCGAGCGCCACCATAACGCCCGTCAGTCCGCCGATGACGAAGATCGCAAGTCCTCCGGTGCCGAACAGCATCGGGGTCGAGAAGATCACCCGGCCGGCCAGCATGGTGGCGATAAAGACGAAGATCTGCACGCCCGTCGGGATCGCCACCGCCTCGGAAGCCGCCGAGAAGAAGGCCAGCGAGATCTGCGGCAGGCCTGTCGCAAACATGTGGTGTACCCACAGGCCGAAAGAAAGGAATCCCGTTCCCACTGCCGCGAGCACGATCCAGGAATAACCGACGATTGGACGCTGGGAAAAAGTCGGCACGATCATCGCCATCAGCGCGATAGCCGGCAGGAAGATGATGTAGACTTCCGGATGGCCGAATATCCAGAACAGATGCTGCCACAGCAGCGGGTCGCCGCCGCGCGCTGCGTCGAAGAACGGCCAGTCGAACATCCGTTCCATCTCGAACAGGAGGTCGCCGGCGATCAGCGGCGGGAAGGCGAACAGGATCATTCCAGCAACGATCAACAGGTACCAGGCGAAGAGCGGCATCAGGTTGATACGCATGCCCGGCGCGCGGCATTTCATGATGCCGACGATGAGCTCGACGGCGGCCGCGATCGAGGCGACTTCGATGAAGGAAAGGCCGAGCAGCCAGATGTCGGCGCCGATGCCGGAGAACTCCTTGTCGGTGGCGAGCGGCGGATACATGAACCAGCCTGCCGACGGCGCCGCGTTGAAGAAGATGGAGCCGCAGACGAAGATACCGCCGAGGAAAAAGCTCAAAAAACTGAACGCCCCCAGGCGCGGAAACGGCATCTCGCGCGCGCCCAGCATCGGCGGCAGGAGGAAGATCGCGACTGCCTCGAAGATCGGCACCGCGAACAGGAACATCATCACCGTACCGTGCAGGGTGAAAGCCTGGTTGAAGAAGTCGGCCGACAGGAAGTCGTTGTCGGGCACGGCGAGCTGCAGGCGCATCAGCAGCGCGAGCGCGCCGGCGAACAGCATGAAGGCGAAAGCCGCCGAGCCGTACCAGAGGCCGATCTGGAAATTGTTCACCGAGGTCCAGTAGCGCCAGCCGGCCGGATTGGCCCAGACGGCGCGCAGCCGCTCCTCCTGCGCCTTGTATTCCTCCGGCGACCGCTTCTTGATCGCAGCGCTCATTGCAGGCCTCTCAGCCAGGCGGCGATGGCGCGAATGTCGTCCGGCGGCAACATGTCGAAGGCCGGCATCCTGGAGCCGGGTTTGATTAGTTCGGACCGGGCGATGAAGCGGGCGACGGCGTCTTCGGTGTTGGGCAGGATGCCGGCTCCGACGGTGGCGCGGGAACCGAGATGCGAAAGATCCGGGCCGATCAGGCCGCGCGCATCGGTGCCCGCGACGAAATGGCAGGACCCGCAGCCATGGCGCAGGAACAGCGCGCCGCCGCTCGCGCCGGCGCCTTCCGCGGGAATTGCCTGGGCGGCGAGCCAGGACCGGAATGCTTCGGGCTCCATCGCCACGGCCGAGAACGCCATCAGCGCGTGAGACGTGCCGCAATATTCCGCACAGGGCCCGCGGAAGATGCCGGGTTTCGTAGCCATAAGCGAAAGCCGGTTGGTGCGACCGGGGATCATATCCATCTTGCCGCCGAGCGGTGGGATCCAGAAGGAATGAATCACATCGGCGCTTTTCAGGGTGAATTCGACGCGCTCGCCGACCGGCAGCCTGACCTCGTTGGCGGACGCGACCGGCGGTCCCTGAGCTGGGCGGTAGACAACTTCCCACCAGAACTGCCTGCCGGTGATTTCAATCCGCAGGCCGGCGGCGCTCGCCTGGGCGAAGGGCCGAAGGCCAGGCATCAGCCACAGTGCATAGGCGAGCAGGGCACAAAGCGTGACCGACGGGAAGACCACGCCGCCCCAAAGGATGATCCTGCTGGCAGACTTTTCGGCCAGCCTGCGGCGGTTGAATAGGGCTGAATGAAGAAGCACACCGACCACGCCCAGCCAGATGACGGCACCGCCACTTAGCATTATCCAAAACAGTATGGCTATCTGCTGCGCTTCCGCTCCCGCGGGCTCAAGTACCGACCAGACGCCGGCAAAGCCGCTCGCGAGCGATAATGACGCAGCGGACAGGCTGAAATATTGAACCATTTCCAACCCCTCTGCCGTAAACCGGCGAGAGGGGCGGAAGGTTCCGGGCAACTGAGCTTTCGAACTAGCTGCATTCGCCGTTGCTATTTTGGCAATTTTTCAACGAGTGACGAAACAATTGCGCTCGATCCCCGTTTGCCCGTCATAGCTAGTGTTGGGGCTAGTGTTAGGGCGAATGTTGGGGGAGAGCCTTGGGATTGCTCATGCGAAAGGAGGCGACGATGAGCGCAACCGGCTCGAAGGTTTCGACAAAAACCCTGCAGACGACAAACCTCTGGCTGGACGAGATCATGGCACTTCCTGCGGCGGGTGGCCGAGGGGATGAAATCCACTCGACCCGTTAGTCCCGAGGTGCGACGAGATCCATGTTCAAAGTTCTCGCCAGGCATGTCGACGTCGGCCAGTTTGGTCAAGGTGAGAGACGCGTTAGAAGCAGATCCAGGCGCTTTGGCCCGAAATTGTTGGAGTTTAGCAGCAGCAAGACAAAAGTCTGAGCTCTCGATACCGTTCTCAGCTGCCTCGGCCCGGCCGGTCCTTTTCCTCGCGATACAGTCGCTCAGTGGCCCGATCGCTTTCTCTACGCTCTGCAGGCCCCCGACGGCGCCACGTGAGGAGTGCGTAAGCGATCAGGATTGCTAGCAGTAGCGGACCGCCAGCAACGACGATCAACCACATACTGTTCTCGAACATGGAACATCTCCTTTCCCTCGTTGCCGAGAAGGAGCGAAACCGTTGCTCCCTTCCGGTCCAGGGGTGGACAGTGCACTGTGGTTCTCTTCACCGAATAACCTGTGCGCCGCCAACTCAACTGCTAAGTGCAGGCGGCCTGGTTCATTCCTCCAGAAAAACAGCTTGTCCGCGACGGGGTGTTGCACTCGGCACGCGCTGATGGAAGAATGGACATCCCTCGGAAACGTTCCATTGTGCGGGCCATTCGCTGGCTGGCTTTCAGGCGTTCACTATATATGTCTCGACCCCTAACATCCGGTCGCAGACGCACTACGTGATGATAGGGAACCACAAAGGCTTTCCGATAGTTGAATGAAGGGCGACAGCAACCAGACCGGCCGGGGCGAGGATACCATGCGCGAGAACCAGTCCGACGTCTTCGATCTGTTTTCGGAGATTTACACGAATGCGGCGCAAGAGGAGATAAGCATCCAGCAATATCTCCTTGCCTGCCGCGAGGATAAATCGATGTATGCCTCGGCGCCCGAACGGATGGTCGAGGCGATCGGCGAGCCTACCCTGATCGACACCAGCATGGATGAGCGGCTCGGCCGCATTTTCGCCAACAGGACAATCAAGGTCTATCCCACCTTCTCCGAGTTTTATGGCATGGAGGACACGATCGAGCGCATAGCCGGCTATTTCCGCTATGCCTCTCAAGGGCTCGAGGAACGCAAGCAGATCCTCTATCTGCTTGGCCCTGTCGGCGGCGGTAAGTCCTCGCTCGCCGAACGGCTGAAGAAGCTGATGGAGCAGCGGCCGATCTATACGCTGAAGGTGGGCGGCCAGATCAGCCCGGTTTTCGAATCGCCGCTAGGGCTTTTCAATCCTGACCGCATGGGCGACCTTTTGGAGGACAAATACGGCATCGCGCGGCGCCGGCTGAACGGCCTGATCTCGCCGTGGGCGGCCAAGCGCCTCGATGAACTGTCCGGCGACATCTCCAAGTTCAGCGTCGTGAAGCTGATGCCTTCGCGGCTGCGCCAGATCGGCATCGCCAAGACCGAGCCGGGCGATGAGAACAACCAGGACGTTTCGGCCCTGGTCGGCAAGGTCGATATACGACAACTCGAGAATTTCAGCCAATCCGATCCGGACGCCTATTCCTACAGCGGCGGCCTGAACCGGACCACGCAAGGGTTGCTTGAGTTCGTCGAGATGTTCAAGGCGCCGATCAAAGTCCTCCATCCGTTGCTGACCGCTACCCAGGAAGGCAGCTACAACGGTACGGAGAACTTCGGATCGTTCCCTTATCAGGGCATCGTCGTAGCCCATTCCAACGAGTCGGAATGGCTGCAGTTCAAGAACAACAAGAACAACGAGGCGTTCCTCGACCGCATCCTGGTGGTCAAGGTGCCGTACTGCCTGCAGGTCACCGAAGAAAGGCAGATCTACGAAAAGCTGCTGCGCGAAAGCGAGTTGGCTTCCAGTCCCTGTGCACCGGAGGTGCTGGACATTCTCAGCCGGTTCACCGTCTCGACCCGTCTGGCCGAGCACGACAACTCGCCGCTTTACACCAAGATGCGCGTTTATGACGGCGAGAACCTCAAGGACATAGATCCCAAGGCGAAGTCGGTTCAGGAATACCGCGATGCCGCCGGTGTCGACGAGGGCATGACCGGCGTCAGCACGCGCTTTGCTTTCAAGATCCTGTCGCAGACATTCAACTACGACACCAAGGAAGTGGCCGCCGATCCTGTGCATCTGATGTACATTCTGGAGGAGGCTATCAAGCGCGAGCAGTTCCCGAAGGAAACGGAGGCTGCCTATCTCGACTTCATAAAGTCGGAACTGGCGACGCGTTATGCCGAGTTCATCGGCCATGAGATTCAGAAGGCCTATCTGGAATCCTACAGCGAATACGGCCAGAACCTGTTCGACCGCTACATCGCCTACGCCGATGCCTGGATCGAGGATCAGGACTACAAAGACCCCGATACAGGCCAGATCCTCAATCGCGAGGTACTGGACAACGAACTGTCGCAAGTCGAAAAGCCGGCCGGCATTGCCAATCCCAAGGACTTCCGCAATGAGGTCGTGAAGTTCACGTTGCGCGCCCGGGCGAGGAACAATGGCCGCAATCCCTCATGGACAAGCTATGAAAAGCTCCGCGAAGTCATCGAGAAGCGGATGTTCGGCCAAGTCGAGGATCTGCTCCCGGTGATCAGCTTCGGCTCCAAGCAGGACAGCGTAACGGAGAAACGGCATACTGAGTTCGTGCATCGGATGGTCGGACGCGGTTACACCGAACGTCAGGTCCGCCGGCTGGTGGACTGGTACATGCGGGTGAACAAGGCGGGCTGAGTCCGGCCGGGATGGTTCCATGCCGATCTTTGTCGATCGCCGACTGAACCCGAAGGACAAGAGCCTCGGCAACCGCCAGCGCTTCCTGAAGCGTGCGCGCGAAGAGCTGAAGCGAAGCATCCGGGATCGGATTCGTACCGGCAAGATCGCTGATGTCGACAGCGAGCACGCCGTCTCGATGCCGGCGAGGGGCACAGCCGAGCCGAGCTTCAGCGATGCGAAAGACAGCGGCAGGCGGCAGCACATCCTGCCGGGCAATAAGCATTTCGCCCCGGGCGACCGGGTTCCCAAGCCCGGTCAGGGCGGCGGCGGTTCGTCTCCCGGGAAAACGGTCTCGGAGGACGATTTTCGTTTCGTGCTCTCGCGCGAGGAGGTGCTCGACCTCTTCTTCGAGGATCTCGAACTTCCCGACATGGTCAAGCTCAACCTCAAGGAGATACTTGCCTTCAAGCCGCGCCGCGCCGGGTTCGCCGCGACCGGTTCGCCGACCAACATCAATGTCGGGCGCACGATGCGAAACAGCCATGGTCGCCGGATTGCGCTCAGGCGCCCGAAGCAGGAGGAGCTTGATGCGATTGCGGAGCAACTCGCAATCCTGGAGGCAGAGCCCCCGAGCGCGGGGCCGGTACGCCAACGCATCGCAGCGTTGCGGGAAGAGCTCGAGCGACTTGAGCGCCGCCGCAAGCGGATCGCCTATGTCGATCCCGTCGACATCCGCTTCAACCGTTTCGACCCCCAGCCCGTGCCGAATGCCAATGCGGTCATGTTCTGTCTCATGGACGTATCCGGCTCGATGGGTGAACGCGAGAAGGATCTGGCCAAGCGCTTCTTCGTGCTGCTGCACCTGTTCCTGAAACGGCGCTACGACCGCACCGAAATCGTCTTCATCCGCCATACGCACGAGGCGCAGGAGGTGGACGAGGAAACCTTCTTCTACAATACGCAAAGCGGCGGTACGGTCGTTTCCACGGCACTCGAGGAGATGCGCCGCATCATCGAGCAACGCTATCCCAGCAACGAGTGGAACATCTATGCCGCCCAGGCATCGGACGGCGACAATTTCGTCACCGATTCCGAGCGCTGCATTGGCCTGATGGACGGCCAGATCATGCGCCTGTGCCAGTATTTCGCCTATGTCGAGATCATCGACGAACGTGAGAGCCATATTTTCGGCAGCACCGACAATGGAACCTCGCTGTGGCGCGCCTACAGCGCTGTCAACCAGAGATGGCCGAATTTCCAGATGAGCCGTATCGCCAACGCAGCCGACATCTATCCGGTCTTTCGCCAGCTCTTTGCCAGGCAGCCGGTCTTCCAGAAAAGCGCTTGAGGGGAGCCGATGGCGAACCAGACCAGCAAGTCCGGCCAAACCAGCAAATCAGGCCAAACCAGCAAATCAGGATTGCTCTTTTCAGGGTCTGACTGGGATTTCAAGACACTGTCGCGCGCCTACCAGGCGATCGAGGCGCTCGCGATCGAAGAGCTTCACCTCGACGTCTATCCGGTGCAGATGGAGATCATCTCGTCCCAGCAGATGCTCGACGCCTATTCCTCGGTCGGCATGCCGCTGATGTATCGCCACTGGTCCTTCGGCAAGCATTTTCTCTACCAGGAATTGCTCTATCGCAAAGGCGGGCGGGGGCTCGCCTATGAACTGGTGATCAATTCCAATCCTTGCATCGTCTACCTGATGGAGGAAAACACCATGGCCCTGCAGGCCCTGGTGACAGCTCATGCAGCGCTTGGCCACAATCATTTTTTCAAGAACAATCATCTGTTCCGGCAATGGACGGATGCCAGCGCTATCCTGAGCTATCTGGACTTCGCCAAGGGTTACATTGCCCGTTGCGAGGAGCGGCACGGCGTCGCCGCGGTGGAGGCGATCCTCGATGCTGCCCACGCGCTGATGGAACAGGGCGTGTTCAGATACCGCCGACCGCCGAAGCTCTCGTCTGAGCGGCAGCGTGAAGGCGTTCGCGAGCGCCTGGAGTACGAAGAGCGGTCTTACAACGATTTGTGGCGCACGCTCCCGCCTTCGAAGGACGGGACCAAGGCCAAGGAAACGGACGCCGGCATCGCAGAGCGGAAGAAAACGCTCAAACTGCCCGAGGAGAACCTGCTCTACTTCCTGGAAAAAAACAGCCTGGTCCTGGAGCCTTGGCAGCGTGAAATCATCAGGATCGTCCGCGTCGTCGCGCAATATTTCTATCCGCAGCGGCAAACGCAGGTGATGAACGAAGGCTGCGCCACTTTCGTGCACTACACACTCATGAACATGCTGTTCGATCGCGGCCTGATCAGCGAAGGTGCGATGCTGGAAATCCTGCGCAACCATTCGAACGTGATCTTTCAGCCGGGCTTCGATGATCCGCGTTTTTCCGGGATCAATCCTTATGCCTTGGGCCTCGACATGATGCAGGACATCCAACGCATATCGACTGAGCCGACCGCCGAGGATCGTGACTGGTTCCCCGATATCGCCGGCAACGGCAAATGGCGCGAAACCCTGCTCGACGCGTGGGCGAACCATCGCGACGAATCATTCATCCGCCAGTATCTGAGCCCCGCCCTGATGCGGAAATGGCGGTTCTTTATCCTCGCCGATGCCGCTAGCGAACCGCATTACGAAGTCGCGTCGATCCACAATGAGCGTGGTTACGAAAAGATTCGCGCGGGGCTCGCCCAGAACTACGACATCGGTGCGAGCCGGCCGGATATCCAAGTGGTGGATGTGGATCTGCTCGGTGACCGACAATTGCGGCTGGAGCACAAGGTGAAGAACGGCATCATGCTGGAGGAGGCCAGTCGCGACGCCGCCCTCCGCCATATCCGGACCCTGTGGGGCTATGAGGTCAGCCTGGCGGCGATCGATGCGCAAACGGGCGGGACGCTCAACGAACGTTCGACCAGCCAAATCGGGGAATGACCAGAACCTGGGATGGCCGGCGACGGCGTCGTTCTACAGCCGGGTTTCAACTCTTGGGCCCGATGCTCTGGCCGTCGGACCCGGGAAGGTCGGTTTCGTCGGAATCTCGGATGGTGTCTCGGGAGGAATTTCGACGGGCTGCCTTTGCGGGCTGGGAACGGGATCGGGCGAAGGCGGAGGAACGCCCGGAGGCTCATCCGGCGGAGTTTCCGGCGGAGCAGGCGGCCGGACAGGCTCAGGATTCGGATTATCCGGCATCGGCACGGGATTGTTCGGATCAGGATCAGGATCGGTCATGGGATATTCTCCGAAGCTTGCTTCACATCTCCTGCGCGCCGCGACAATCATAAAATGCGCGCACCTCCCTGACCCGTGCCTCGTAACACGCAGCGACGCTACTTGTTCGTCCGCATCCTTTGCCTTGGATTGATCCCGCCAAGGGCGTTGGTGTCGTTCTCGACATCGCCTTCGATCGTGTTTTCGCCTTCGAGTAAGAGTTCGTCGCCTTCCTTGATCGTGCCCTTGGAGGTCCCGATACCGGGATTGCTCCTCAGATCGGCATCGCTCGGCTTTTTCCACTTTGGATGTTTGGTTCCGCTCATGGCACAACTCCTTCGAAAAGGGTCCTGTTGTAGAAAACAGCAGGGCGCGATGAATGTTCCGCCGAAACTCACTTTGATGCGGCGTTGTCCGAGAGGCGGCTAAAGCCCGAACGGATAGGTGTCGGGAACGCCCGTTCCCATATGCTCCGGCCCAAGCGGCGTCACCGCGACGGTTTCGTCAAACCAGGCGAAGGCGTCAAACTGCTGGGCAAGAGACGCATCCGCGTAATGGCTGCGCAGTTCGGTTTCCGGCCGATAAATCACGCCGATGAAGCGCTCCAGCCGGCGCTCCAGAAGCCGCTCGCGAAGATCGTCGTCGCGTTTGATGTCGAGCAGGAAACGCGAGACGCCGCAATCATGGCAAAGCCGCTCGTAGCTATCGTTGTGGGAAGGCCGCACCTGCTTTATTTCCATCTCGCTGTCCCAGTCGGAGGCCGCGGCCACTGTCCCGGAATGCGTACTGAGCCCGATCAAGGCCGCCTCGTCGCCGAAACGCTGGCGGCAGAGCTGGCCGATGTTTACTTCGTCCCTGACAATTCCCATTTCGGTATAGCGTGCATCTCCGATGTGGGAATTATGCGCCCACACGACCGCCTTGGCGTTCGGCCCGCGGGCTTCCAGCAGATGCTCGAGTGTCTCGAACATATGGGTGTCGCGCAGGTTCCAAGACTGCGCGCCGCCATAGTACATAATCCGATAGTAGCGTTCCGCGGAAGCGATCAGCCGGGCATTCTGGGTGGCATCCAGAAAATCAACGCCGTCCTGCTGCGCATAGTCGAGCTGCTTGGCAAGCAGTTCGCGGCATTGTTCAAGCACGGCCTGCTCGCATTTCTCGTAGCCCGATGTGAGCGCGACACGGCCGTAGGTGGATGGTTCATGTTGCCAAGGCGTCAGGCAGCCATAGCGTTCACGCGCGATCTTTGCTGCCTGCGGATCGACCCGATCGAGATATTGCAGAACCGCGCCGATCGATCCGCTCATATTGTAGATGTCGAGGCCATAGAAGCCCGCCAGCCGGGACGATATCCTGATCCGCTCATTGTGTTGTCGCATCCAGTCGACAAACGCGGCAACGTCGGTGTTGCGCCACATCCAGGTGGGAAACCGCTGGAACGGCGGACCGGCGTTGGCCCGCGGCGGCCGATGGCGGACGTAGCGGTCGATCGCCGCTGCGTCAGGCCAGTCGGCTTCGACCGCGACGATGGTGAAGCCGTGCTTCTCGATAAGCCTGCGGGTGATCGCCGCACGGGCCCGGTAGAACTCCGACGTACCGTGGCTCGCTTCACCGAGCAGGACGACGCGCCGGTCGCCAAACCGGTCGAACAATTCGCCGAACGCCGGATCGTCGAAATCCGGCAGCGGTTCGGCCGCTGCCGCGATCATTTCCGGCAGGCTGCGCGTGCGTGCGCGTCCGGACCGACGATCAGCAATACGGCTGCCGCTCTCGGGCCAGCCCTGTTCGCCGATGAGCGGGACAAACCGCACGCCGCCGAAATCCTCCTCGCTGTAAGTTGCAGCGCCGGTTCGGGTGACCTTGAGAAGGCGCTGATCATCCGGTTCGTCGCCGACCGGGATCACGAGCCTGCCGCCGACGTCGAGCTGTTGCTGAAGGGCAAGCGGCGCACCGGGTCCGCCGGCGGCGACCAGAATGGCGTCGAAGGGCGCTGCGTCGGGCCAGCCTTTAGTGCCATCGCCGGTGCGGACTTCGATATTGTCATAGCCAAGCTCTTCGAACCGCTGTCTCGCCGTTTCGGCCAACCCGGCGTGGCGTTCGATCGTGTAGACGCGTTCGACGATCCGGCTCATCACGGCAGCCGCGTACCCTGAGCCGGTGCCAACTTCCAGGACATGGTCGCCCGGTCCGATCTCTGCCATCTCGATCATCAAGGCGACGATGTAGGGCTGCGATATCGTCTGACCTTCGGCGATCGGCAGCGGCCCATCCTCGTAGGCGAATTCTTCAAAGCCAGGTGCGACGAAAGCCTCGCGTGGAACCTCACGCATCGCTTCCAGCACCTCGCGGTCATGGATGCCTCGGCGGCTGAGCTGGACTTCGACCATTCGGTCGCGTGCATCGGGAAGATCGAGCATCTTTTGCTCCTCTTTCGGGCTGGCGGTGCTCCGCACTGATTGTCCCCCAATCGTGCCTAACGGCTCCCCGGCGACAATCCCTCGATCGGCGTGCACTCTGCTCGCGCTTGATCTCATTTCGGCGGCTCGTCTCCTTAACCGTTGGCGAGCTTCCAGGTTCCTGCAAAAGAGCGATTGGCAGGCGCGGATGGCGGCTCCAGCCGAACTTATTTCCGTGAAAATCCTTTCTCCGAGGCAATCTCACTCCAGATATCGACGGGCGAACGCATTCTGGAGACGTTTCGATGAACGACGAGGCTCGGACCACTGCGCAGACAACAGGCCTTGATCAGGTCAATCTCATGGATCGCTATTGGCGCGCCGCGAACTACATTTCGGTCGGCCAGATCTACCTGCTCGACAATCCGCTGCTGCGCGAGCCCCTGAAAGCCGAGCACGTCAAGCCGCGGCTGCTCGGCCATTGGGGCACGACACCTGGCCTCAACTTCATCTACGCCCACCTGAACCGCGTTATCCGGGAACGCGGTCTCGACGTCCTGTTTATCTGCGGCCCAGGTCATGGCGGCCCGGCGATGGTGGCGAACACGTGGCTTGAGGGCACCTACAGCGAGATCTATCCTGAGATCGGCCAGGGCGAAGACGGCCTGAGGAGACTCTTCAGGCAATTCTCCTTCCCCGGTGGAGTGCCGAGCCACGCTGCTCCGGAAACGCCCGGCTCGATCCATGAAGGCGGAGAACTGGGATATGCGCTGGTCCATGCCTTCGGCGCAGCCTTCGACAATCCTGATCTGGTGGTCGCCTGCGTCGTCGGCGACGGTGAAGCGGAGACCGGTCCGCTCGCGGCGGCATGGCACTCCAACAAGTTCCTCAACCCGGCATCCGACGGCGCCGTGCTGCCGATCCTGCATCTCAACGGCTACAAGATCGCCAACCCGACGATCCTTGCCCGCATGGATGACGTGGAATTGCGGGGCCTGTTCGCCGGCTATGGCTACGAGCCACTTTTCGTCGAAGGACACGAGCCGATTCCCATGCATCGGTTGATGGCCACGAAGCTGGACACTGCGCTGGACAGAATCCGCTCCATCCAGAAGCGCGCCCGAGCGTCGGGCTGGCAGGGAGAGCGTCCGCTGTGGCCGATGATCGTGCTGCGCAGCCCGAAGGGGTGGACCGGACCGAAGGAGGTCGACGGCAAGAAGGTCGAGGATTTCTGGCGCTCGCATCAAGTTCCGGTGTCGAACGCGCGCGGCAACGAGGCGCACCGCAAGATCCTCGAAGACTGGATGCGGAGCTATGAGCCGGAAAAGCTGTTCGACAACAGTGGGCATCTGCGTCCAGAGTTGGCGGCGCTTGCGCCAACGGGGTCAAAGCGCATGGGCGCAACCCCCTATGCCAATGGCGGATTGCTGAAGCGCGACCTCGTGCTTCCCGATTGGAAAAGCCTGGCGCTCGACGTGGCGCGTCCGGGAGGTGCCACAGCCGAGGCGACGCGGATTCTCGGAAGCTATCTCCGCGACGTCATACGCCTGAATGCGGAGGCCAGGAATTTCCGGCTGATGGGGCCGGATGAGACGTCCTCCAACCGCCTTGACGACGTCTTCGAGGTTACGGACCGGGTCTGGATGCAGCGGATCGAGCCCTACGACGTCCAGCTCTCCCGTGACGGCCGTGTCATGGAAGTGCTCAGCGAGCATCTCTGCCAGGGTTGGCTGGAGGGCTATCTGCTGACCGGCCGGCATGGCATGTTTTCCTGTTACGAGGCGTTCATTCACATCGTCGATTCCATGGTCAACCAGCATGCGAAATGGCTGAAGACATCCCGCGAGCTTGCCTGGCGCAAGCCGATCGCTTCACTCAATTATCTGCTGACCTCTCATGTCTGGCGGCAGGATCACAACGGCTTCAGCCACCAGGATCCGGGCTTTGCCGATCTCGTCGCCAACAAGAAGGCCGATACCGTCAGGCTCTATTTCCCGCCGGATGCCAACACGCTGCTCTGGATCACCGACCATTGCATGAGAACCTACAACCGCATCAACGTTATCACCGCCGGCAAGCAGCCGGCGCCGCAATGGCTGTCTGTTGAAGATGCAGAAACGCACTGCAGCGCGGGGGCGGGGATCTGGGAATGGGCCGGAACGGTTGCGAAGGGCGAGGATCCGGATGTGGTGATGGCCTGCGCCGGCGACGTGCCGACACTGGAGACGCTCGCTGCCACCGACATTTTGCGTTCGGCGCTTCCGGACCTGAAGATTCGCGTCGTCAATGTGGTCGACCTGATGACGCTGCAGTCGAATTCAAAGCATCCGCATGGCCTTGCCGGTGAGGATTTCGACGCGCTGTTCACGAAAACCAGGCCGGTCATCTTCGCCTATCACGGCTATCCCTACCTTATCCACCGGCTGACCTACCGACGCGCCAACCATGACAACATGCATGTGCACGGTTTTCGCGAGGAAGGTACAACCACCACGCCGTTCGACATGGTTGTGCTCAATGAACTTGACCGTTTCAACCTGGCGCTCGCCGCGATCAAACACGTGCCAGGTCTCGCCGAACAGGCGAAAAATCTTGCCGCCGAACTTCACGGGAAGCTCGCGGAACACAAGGCTTACGTCCGCGAGTACGGCGAAGACATGCCCGAAATTCAGAAGTGGAACTGGCCTGATAACAGTGCGACGAAGGTTGCCGAGTGATGCGACACGCCATTCTTGCACTGAACGCCGGCTCCTCCAGCATCAAATTCGGACTATACGATGTTGAACCCTCCGCAGAACTGCAACTCGTCTCGCGTGGTACGCTGGACCTGGGCGATGCGCCGAGGCTCAGCGTGAAAGCGGCCGATGGAACAGTGCAGTGTGATCGGCCGCTTGCCGGAGACGCGTACGAGGCCAGCATCGGCGCATTGCTCGACTGGATCGAGAGCGAACTTGGCGGCAGAAAACTGGTCTCCGCCGGACACCGCATCGTGCATGGCGGGCGCGAGTTCGTCGAACCCGTCCGTCTGACGCCGGACGTAATCGAGGCCTTGGACAGGCTGACGCCGCTTGCTCCGCTGCATCAGCCTCGCAGTCTCGCGCCGATCCGCACACTTGCGGCGCTGCGGCCGGATCTGCCGCAGGTCGGATGTTTCGACACAGCCTTCCATCAGACGATCGATCCGATCGTGAGCCGCTTCGCGCTACCGCGTAGATTTGATGAGGACGGAATTCGCCGCTACGGGTTTCATGGTCTCTCCTACGAATACATCGCCGGGCGGCTCAAGGAGATAGCGCCCGCTCTTGCGGCGAAGCGGACAATCGTCGCCCATCTCGGCAACGGAGCGAGCCTGTGCGCCATGCGCGACGGAAGAAGCGTCGATACGACGATGGGCTTTTCCGCGCTCGACGGCCTGGTTATGGGCACGCGTTGCGGCGCCATCGATCCGGGCGTGCTTTTGTACTTCATCCTGGAGAGAGGTATTGCGGGGGAGGCTCTGCAGCACATGCTGTATGAGGAATCCGGGCTGCTCGGAATATCCCGCATCTCGGGCGACATGCGCACGCTGGAAGCGAGCGACGATCCCCACGCCCGCGAAGCGGTAGAACTTTTTGCTTTCCGGGCCGCAAGGGAAGTTGCCGCACTCGCCAACACGTTGGGCGGCCTCGAATGCCTCGTGTTCACCGCCGGCATTGGCGAGCGCTCAGCGCCGGTCCGCAAGGCAATATGCGAAAGGCTTCATTGGCTTGGCGTGGCGATCGACGAGCCATCCAATGGCTCTCATGCCGAGATCATAAGCCGACCGGACAGCAAGGTCGAAATACGCGTCGTCGCGACCGACGAGGAGAGGATCATCGCTCGCCACACGCGCGTGCAGGGGAATGCTTGATAACGCAATCAACGGCGCTGTTTTCCAAGACAAGGAACCCTGCGCGCCTGCGACCGTTCCCCTGTTTGATACCAAAGGGAGAGATCCAATGGCCGAAACCGCTAACAACGCAGGCGCCTCAAAGGCGGCAAACGAAGCCCAGGAGGCGATGAAGAAGCAGATCGCTGAGCTTCGCCGCGAGATCACGAAAATAAATCGGACCCTTTCCGACCGCGCCGAGGAGGCACAGGGCTGGTACGACGGCGCCGCCGAACGGGCCTCGCGCGCAGCCCGGCAATTGCGTAGCCAGGCGCACACCATGACTGAAACTGTCCAGCAGAACCCAGGCACAATATCTTCGGCGATGATGCTTGGCGGCGTGCTCGGTGTTGTCTTGGGAATTGTGATTGCAAAGAGTTCCGAACCTGAGCGGCGGTGGTTCTAAGGCAGATCACCACCCTTGCAGTGCCGAGCCTATCGGCATCAAGCATGGCTTTTGCGCTGTTGGTATCGGTTGCCATGAGCGTCGCCAACCTGCCTGCGCCACGCAGCTAGAAGAATGCGGCAATCCACTGAACCGTGCTACCGCGGCGTTGGGGCTGTGCTGCGCAAACTGCCAAACTCAAACCCGTGACGACTAATTTCGTACAGCTCTTGTTTCATCGATCATCTTGCTGACAGTCTTCATGCACCAACTGACGGAGAAGAATATGCGGCAAGCGCTGATCGTATGGGGCGGCTGGGATGGACACGAGCCGGAAGAAGGTGCGCGCGTCGTCAAGGCGATGCTCGAAGAGGAAGGGTTTGGCGTGCGCGTCGAAACCACGACCGAGATATTCGCCGACCCTTCGATCGCCGATCTGAGCCTGATCGTCCCGATCTACACGATGGCCAAGCTTGCGAAGAACGAGGAGCTCAACCTGACAAAGGCAGTCGAGGGCGGTGTCGGCCTTGGCGGCTATCACGGCGGCATGTGCGATGCCTTTCGTGAGGCCACGGAATACCAGTTCATGTGCGGCGGTCAGTGGGTGGCCCACCCAGGCAACATCATCGACTACCGGGTCGACATCACCAGGCGCGACGATCCGATCATGAACGGTATCGATGATTTCTCGTACCGTTCTGAGCAGTACTACATGCATGTGGATCCATCGAATGAGGTGCTGGCGACCACCACCTTCTCCGGCGAGCACGCGTCCTGGATTGAAGGCGTGGTCATGCCGGTCGTCTGGAAGCGCCGGCACGGCAAGGGAAGAGTGTTCTATTCCGCGCTCGGACATGCCGCCAAGGAGTTCGCGGTGCCGCAGATGCGAACGATATTTCGTCGCGGCCTGGTATGGGCGGCGCGTTGAGAGCGCCGACGATCGGCGGAAGGCCTGCGCAGATATAGACCGCGCCGGTGAGCAGCAACGCCGCCAGAGCAAATGCCGAGCGCGCCGCCATATCATCGGGCAATGCGGCGCAGGGCCAAGGCAGCGACAGTGGTGGCCGCTGCCAGAAGCGGCAGCCAGGCTTGCGGATCGCCCATGGCATGGAGCGTCAGGCCGCTGAGCAGAAGCCACAGCAGCGGGATCGCAAACAGCAGCGGCACAGGCCCGCCGCTCGCTGCAAGCAGCACGCCGAGCGTCGTGATCGCAGTCGGGTCCGGCGCGATGCCGAAGACCTCGGCGCTCGCCCATGGGCCCCCGAAGAGCAGCGGGAGGAGGGGATAGACGACGATGCCAGCGGCCAGGATCAGCAGCCCGAGCCTTGCTGCGATGTCACGGCGGTCGAAGGCGAGGCCGCCGCGCGCGGCTCCGCCGAACGCCATCAGCAGCGCCTGCAGGCCGAAGGCCGGCGCGACATAGGCGATCGCCCAGTTGATCACTGCATAGCGGCTCCACAGGAAGGACCAGCCGACGAAGGCAAAGAGCGCGGCGAGGACGAGCGCAATCCAGAGGCCGTGGCGACGCGGCCGCCGCAGCACGAGCAGGACAATGGCGAGGCCGGCGGCGAGCGTCAGGAGATGCAGCGGCCAGAAGGCGGCATTGGCCAACTCGAACATGCGCCAGTAGACGCGCGGCGAGAAGAGCAGGAAATCTTCCAGCCGGTAGGTCCACCATTCCGACATCTAGAGATCCCGGACGTAGGCCGCCATCTGATCGCGCATGGCCGCGTCGGGGAGGGGACCGGTCGCCGCCAGCAGATTCTCGCGCACGTGTTCGACGCTGGTGGTGGCGGGGATGGCAACGGTGACGGAGGGATGCGAAAGGATGAACTTCAAAATGAACTGCGCCCAGGTCCCGGCACCGATCTCGGCCGCCCAGTCCGGCAGCGTCTCGCCTTCGAGCTGGCGCGTCAGCGCGCCTTGGCGAAACGGCCGGTTGACGATGACGGCCATCCCGCGCTCGGCCGCCAGCGGCAGGAGCCGCTCCTCCGCCTCGCGGTCGACGATGTTATAGGTGAGCTGCACGAAATCGAGCGGATGCGCGTGCATGATTTGTTCGAACAGGTCGTGCCGTCGTCCTTCGGACGTCGTGATGCCGACATAACGGATCCGCCCGTCCGCCTTCTTGGCGAATAAGGTTTCGAGATGCGTTTCCCAGGCGACGAGATTGTGGACCTGCACGAGATCGAAGCGCGGCACACCCCACAAGCGGCGCGACTGCTCGATCTGCGCGGGTCCGTCGGCGGCGGAGGAGGTCCAGACCTTCTCGGCGGAAAACAGCGCTTCGCGCCGGCCGAGCTTCTCGAGGCCATAGCCGATCACAGGCTGCGAGGAGCCGTACATGGGCGAGGAATCGATCATGCGGCCGCCCGCCGCGAAGAAGGCCGCCATCACCTCGGCGCACTCGTCGCGCAGCACCGGATCGTCGCCGACATTGAAGGTGATCCAGGTGCCCAGGCCCACAGCGGGAAGCATCTCTCCCGAGGAGGGCACGGCCCGCACCATCGGCGCAGGCGGCGCGCCGGGCGCGGTTCCCGGCAACACCAGAGCCGCTCCGGAAGTGGCGGCAGCCTTCACGAATGTCCTGCGGGTGATGATCATCGTCTGCCGTCCCTGTACTCCCGACTCCCTGTGCTCCCGACTACTTGTACTCCCGACCACAAGAATGGTTCCGGGCGATCGGCCTTCGCAAGGCTGATCGGCGGGGAGGTCGGTCTCTGGCGGCTGTTCGGAATATAGAACGCCTGCCTGAAATAGGAACGAACGGTGCAGGGCCTGGGGTGCGCCAGCCGGCCCGATTACCTGGAAACGGCTCCTGTCCTGACCTGATGGCGCCGGCGGGCATATGCCACGCAGCCGTCTACCGTGCTGACGCAGAGCGCATCGCGGTGGTTCGGCGTGTTGTTGTCGCCGGCGTAGGCGACCTCGGCAACATGGCCATCGATCATTCGAATTTGCGTGTTGCAATAGCCGCCAGGATCGACATTGAGCGATCCTCCAACCGTCGGGACCGCACCCACGGCCAAAGTTGGAATCACGACGTTGAGATTGCCGCGTTGAACGGTACGCTGATACGTCCAGATCTGGCTTCCGCCCGCATCGGCGGTGGCAGTCGGAAAGCCAGCGCACATTCGAACGTCCGCCTCGCTGAGACCGACCATCTCTTTGCGGGCTGCCGCCGTTGTGGCGTCTTCCTTTGGGAGGTTCGACGTGTCGTCAGGGGCGACGCAGGAGGACACGATCGAACTGCCGGTCAGGAGAACAACAACAAGGACAAGCGTTCGGATGCGGGAAGATATCATACCGACTGCAGTGATTGCGCTGAGCCCCGAGAACCTAATTAGGCAAGCAGAGAATCGAGTCAACCTGCACAACTTCACGATGTCGTTGTCATGCCGCTCGGCCGACCTTGAGCCGACGGCGCCGATGCGATCGTCGCCGTGATCGAAGCCCAGATGGGCCATGCGCACGCGCCGCTATCGTGCGCGACGTAAGCGAGGCGCGATGCACCTTTTGCAGCACGTCAGTTTCCGGAACCCGGAACTGAGGCGCGACGGGCCGGACACCTGCTCATGCCTGCTCCGGAAGCTTCGGCGTTATGCGACGTAAAATACGTACTTTCCTGACATCAGGGATAAACAAATGCTTTTCAGTCACACAAAATGATGAAAGAATGAGATTGAGATTAGGGAAAATTCGATGCGCAACGTCAGCGGACATGGCAGGCGCCTGTCCTATTACGACTTCGGGCACACCACGGTGTACGCCTCCCGCTTCGACCAGCGCTTCCCCTATTGTGCCTATGTGCCCGAGGACTATGACGAAGACGGCGGCAAGACCTATCCGCTGGCGGTGATCGTGCATGGCACCGAACGCGGCATGCTCGCCTACAGGGACGCCTTTGCCGACTTCGCCGAACAGAACGGCGTGATCGTGCTTGCTCCGCTCTTCCCGGCGAATATCTGTTTTCCGGGCGATCTTTCCTCTTACAAGATGCTGCGCCAGGGCGACCTCCACTACGATGCCGTGCTGCTGGACATGGTCGAGGAGATGCGCGAGCGCTACCGCATCAGAGGGGACCGCGTGCTGATGTACGGCTTCTCCGGCGGTGGCCATTTCACCCATCGTTTCCTGTTCCTCCATCCCGAACGTCTGCTGGCTGCATCGATCGGTGCACCGGGCGTCGTGACCCTGCTTGACTTCGATCACGATTTCTGGGTCGGGGTACGCGACTTCGAGAAAGTGTTCGGCAAGAAGATCGACCTCGACGCCATGCGCAAGGTCGCCGTGCAGATGGTGATCGGGGGTGACGATCTCCAAACCTGGGAGATCACCATCAAGCCGGAGGATGACTGGTGGATGCCCGGCGCCGATCTCGCCGGCGCGACCCGCAACGACCGGATCAGATCGTTGAAGGGCAGCCTGGAGAGACACAGCGTCGAGGTGCACCTGGATGTCGTGCCTGGCATCGCTCACAACGACCGCGAGCTCATCGCCAAGGTCAAGGAGTTCTTTGCGCGGACATTGAATGCCGCCCGCCTGAAAAACTGCAGTCAACAAACTGGAGATAAAAAATGGGAACAGGATTGAGAATGGGAAGGCAATTGATCCAGGTGCTGGCGGCAATCGCCGTGATGGCGTGTGCATTGCCGGCGACGGCGCAGGAGCAGCCGAAAACCGGCGGCACGCTCAAGGTTCGCATCAACGCCGATATCCGCGCCACCGACGGTCTCAGCCGAGACGCGAATACCGACACGGTGCTGCACCATATCTTTGAGACAATGGTGGCCTATCGCGCCGATCTCACAGTAGGGCCGGCACTGGCCGAATCCTGGAAAGTGTCGGACGACGGCAAGACCTATGCCTTTACGCTGCGCGACGGCGCCGCTTTCCACAATGGCGACGCCGTGACCTCATCCGACGTCAAATGGAACTGGGACCGCCGCATGGACCCAGCCAACCAGTGGTTCTGCATTCCGTTCTTCGATGGCAGCCAGGGCCTCAAGGTCGAGCAAGTGGCGACGCCTGATCCACGCACCGTCGTCTTCACGCTCAACGCGCCGAATGCGCTCTTTTTGGCGCAGCTCGCTAGTGTCCAGTGCAATGGCTGGGTGGCCAGCCCGAAGAATGTCGGCGCTGACGGCAAATGGATCGCCGATTCCGCCATCGGCAGCGGTCCCTTCACGCTGAAGGAATGGGTCAAGGGCCAGTATTTGGCGCTCGAACGCTTTGCCGACTACAAGCCGGTGAAGGAGGCGCCAAGTGGCTTTGCCGGCAGCCGTGAGGCCTATGTCGACGAGGTGCGCTTTATCGTCATCCCTGACACGGCGGCGGCGGAGACCGCGCTGTTTGCCGGCGAGTTCGACGTGCTTCCCGACCTTGAATCATCGCGTGTCGAGGAAGCCAAGTCGCGGGGCATGACGGTGCTGTCGACGCAAGGCCTTTCATGGACGGCGATCCTGCTGCAAACCAAGGACCCGCTGCTGTCGAACGCCAAGATACGCACGGCGCTGGCGCATGCCGCCGACATCAACCAGATCGCCGCCGCCCGCACCAACGGCGTCGCCACCGGAGATCCCTCGGCCGTCGCCCAGGCGAGCTCGTTCTTCGACGACGAATTCCTCAAATGGCCGCAATACGACCCGGTCAAGGCCAAGGCACTGCTGGACGAAGCCGGCTACAAAGGCGAGCCGATCAAGATCCAGACCAATACCCGCTACCAGGGCATGTATGAGAACGCGGTGCTGCTGCAGGCGATGCTGACGGCCGCGGGCTTCAATGCCCAGCTCGAAGTGCTGGATTGGGCGGCACAGCTCGACAATTACCTTGCCGGCAAATTCCAGATCCAGTCCTTCGGCTACTCGGCTCGTCTCGATCCGTCGCTAATGTATGGCGTCATCCTCGGCGACAAGGCGACCGACCCGACGGCGCAGTGGGACAGCAAGGAAGCCCTCGACCTCTACACGAAGTCGATGGCCACGACCGACCCCGGACAACGCAAGGCGCTGTTCAAGCAGCTCCATGCCCTCATGGCAAAGGATGTGCCGATCCTTGGCCTCTACTACGAGCCATCCGTCGACGCGGTGTCATCGAAGGTGAAGGGCTATTCGGTATGGCCCGCGGCAAACCCCCGCGTATGGGGTGTTTGGAAAAGCGAATAGACTGGCGGTTGTCTGTCGCTCGAGAGATCGAAGGCGTGTTGCCTCCGATCTTTCGTTTGAGGTCCCTTGTGGTCAAAATCTGGGCTATCGCCCGAATCCTGCGCTTGTCGGCAGCCACAGCGACAGTTGCGGGAAGGCCCAGATCAGCACGAGCCCGCCGATCAGCAGCACCACATAAGGCGAGGACCCACGGATGATCTGTGACAGCGGTGCGTTGGTGATGCCCTTGATGACGAACAAATTTATCCCGACCGGCGGCGTGATCAGCGCCAGTTCCAGATTGATCATCAGCATGACGCCGTACCAGATCAGATTGACGTCCAGCGCCACCATGGCCGGCAGGATGATCGGCGTGGTGATCAGGATAATGGCGATGGTTTCGAGGAACATGCCGAGCACGAAGATCGCCAGCATGACCACCAGGATAAATCCAGTTTGCGACAGGCCGAGCGCGGTCACACCCTCCATAATCTCGGCCGGCAGGCGGATGATCGTCACCGCATGGCCGAACAGTCCCGCGCCGGCGATGATCATGAACAGCATGGCGCTGGTGCGCATGGTCTGCCAGGTGCAGTCCCAGAGATCTGCCGCCGATAGGTTGCGGTAAACCAGAAGCGCGACGAGAAGCGCGTAGACCGCGCCGACAGCCGCCGCTTCCGCTGCGGTGAAAATGCCGAGATAGATGCCCCCGAGAATTATGGGCGGCATCATCACGGCCCAGATCGACTTCAGGAAGGCGGCAAGCACCGCCTTCGTTCCGGGCCAGGCCTTTGTCTTTGTCTCGCCATGTGCGTTTGCCTGGAACCACGAGAACACGGCGAAGATGGCGGCCATGATCAGCCCGGGGATCATGCCCGCCAGGAAGAGCGCGCCTATCGAGGCGTCGGTGACAATCGCATAGAGGATCATCGGCCCTGACGGCGGGATGAGGATGCCGAGCGTGCCGCCGGCTGCGATAATGCCGTAAGTGTCGCGCGGGCGATAACCAAAGCGCTGCATCTGCGGGATGGCGGTCGAGCCGATCGTCAGCGCGGTCGCGACAGACGAGCCCGAAATCGTGGAGAAGATCGTGCACGACAGAATGGTCGCGAAGCCCAGCCCGCCCTTGATGTGTCCGACCAGCCTGTTGGCCATGTCGTAGAGATCGTCGACCACCTTCGCCTTGATCATGACATGCGCCATGAAGGCGAACATCGGGATCGTAGCCAGCAGCGGGTTGTTGAGGCTGGCGAACACCGTGTCGGCGATGGAGTCGATCCTGCCCTCGTAGATCATCAGGATCGCCGCGGAGGACAGGCTCAGCGCCGCGAAGATCGGCATGCCCGTCATGAGTAAGAGGACAAGAAAGCCAAGGATCAGAAATATCGTCATGGCCGCTTCTCGCCAAACAGCCTGAGCATCGCAGCCAGGGCGGCGAGCCCGATCAGGACCGCGCCGACGACCATTGTCAATTGCGGGATCCACATTGGCAGGCTGAGATAGCCGGACGAATAAGCGCCGAACTGGCGCGAGAACACGACCGTATGCCAGGAGGCGACGAGCAGCAGCGCCGCGAAAACAAGCACGCTGGCGAGCGACCACAATTGCAGCCACCAGCGCCCCCTGGGTCCGAGATGATCGAACAGCAGATCGATCCGGATATGGTCGCCGCGCCTCAAGGCCTCGGCCGCCCCGAACATGACGATGGCGACCACCAGGAAGCCGGTCGCTTCGTCGACGCCCATCAGCGGCCTGCCGAGAAAGTAGCGGTTGAAGACGCTGACGGCGGTGATTGCCAGAACTACGAGGATCAGCAGCGCGCTCAACGCTCCGCCAAGGCGCGAAATCGCCGCAGTGGCGCGTTCTGGAAATGAGGAGGCGCGCGGCGCCTCCTCATCGGTCGAGATGTCCTCCAACATGGCAGCTACTGGATCTTCTCGATCAGGCCGAGCAGCGTCTTGCCATCCTCGCCGGTCTCTTCAGCGAATCCCTCCGCAAAGGCCGGCTGCATGGCCGCCTTCAATGCCTCGTTCTCGGCATACGTGGCGATATGGATTTTGACGCCCTTCTCCTCCAACTGCTTCGGCGCGTCGGCCGCGGCCTGGATAGAGGCGTCGAGCGCCCATTGCGAGGCGGCTTCGCCTGCCTGCTTGAGCGCCGCTTTGGACTTGTCGCTCAGCCCTTCATACCAGGCGGGATTGACATAGCCGTGCAGATAGGCGGCCAGCACAGGCACCACCGTCATGTGATCCTGCACTTCGAAATATTTGCGCGAATAGGCAGCGGCGACATCGGTTATGGCGGCGTCGATGACACCGGTCGCCAGCGCCTGATAGACTTCACTGCCGGGCATGGCAGCCGTGGTCGCGCCCATGGCCGTCAGGCCTCGGTCGAAAGCGGGACCGATTCCGCGCATCTTGATTCCCTTGAAGTCATCAGGTGTAACCAGTGCCTTGCCCTTGGAGGTGAACACGCTGGTATTGGTCTGGAACATCCACGCGATGTTCTTGACGCCCTTTTCGGTCAGCTTCGCCTCCAGGAAGGCCGCAGCTTCGGACGAAGGCCATTTCTTCCACGCCTCGATAGAGGACATTGTGTAGGGGCCGACCGTGACGTTCATGATCGGCAGCGTCTTGCCCCACTGGAAGTTGAGCGAGAACGCGCATTCGATGTCGCCCTTGGCGACAGAAAGGATGTTGTCGTTGGCCTTGACCAGACTGTCGGCGCCGAACACCTGAACGTCGATTTCGCCCTCGGATAGCTTTTCGACCTCCGCAGCCCATTTGTCGACGACGATGGCGATATGATGCGCAGGCGGCAATTGATGGCTGCAGCGCATTGGCGTTGCTGCCTGCGATACGGTGACGGCCGAGGCCGAGAGCAGCAACGTGGCTGCGAGCATCGCTGTGTAGCGGTTCATGATATTCCTCCCTTGGTTTCTTGAATAACGTTCCGGGCCTCCACTCCCGGTCAGGCGCGCCAGTCGAGCGTGCGGGGGGGTCCCGCGCGCGCGATGGCACCATAGAACTTCTCCTTTGGCAGGGCGTGTTCCGGCACGGACCGGACGGCGGCCAGCGCGTTGAGGTCGATGCCGGTCGCGAAGCCTTTGGTCTCACAGAGGAAGACCAAATCCTCGAAGACGACGTTGCCGGTCGCGCCTGGTGCGAACGGGCAGCCGCCAAGTCCGCCCAGCGATCCGTCGAGCACGCGGCAGCCGGCGTCGAGCGCGGCCGAGGCGTTGGCGATCCCCATGCCGCGCGTGTCGTGGAGATGGACGACGAAGGCCCCGCCGCCGGAAAGACGCGCCATGGCTGCCGAGAGCTCCGCCACCTGTCGCGGTCCCGCGAAGCCGACCGTATCGGCGATGCCGACGATGTCGGCGCCCGCCTTCATACAGGCCGAGGCCAGCCGCAGCACTTCGGCTTGGTCGACCCTACCGGCGATGGAGCAGCCGAACGCCATGGCGATGCCGGCGTTCACGATCGCCTTGTGGCCGCGCTCGTCGCGCATCCGTGCCACCGTGCGCACCAGATCGATCGCCTCGGAGCGCGAGCGGCGCATATTGGCTTGGCTGTGCTCCTCGGTCGCCGAGATCACGCAAACGACCTCGTCGACCTCGGTCTCGAACGCGTCGGCCGCGCCGCGCTCGTTGAGCACGAGGGCCGCCGAGCGCGCGTCTTGAAGCCGCGAGGCGGCGTCGATCATATCGCGGAGGTCGGCGAATTGCGGCATGCGGCTCGCCGGCAGGAACGAGCCCACCTCGAAATGGCGCACGCCGGCGGCGTGTTCGCGCGCCAGCCATTCGCGCTTGTCATCGGTCGACGGCCAGGTCTTCACCAGTTGCAGCCCGTCGCGCAGGCCGACCTCGCGCAGGCTCACCCGGTCGGCGGGATAGGCTGCGGCGACCCGGCTCATGCCGCTTTCCTCACGGAGCCCTGCGCCTTGCCGATCGCCTCGGCGTCGAGACCGAGCGATCCCAACACCGCGCCCGTATCCTGTCCCAGTGCCGGCACGTCGCCGCCGCCCGTCAGCACGACCCCGTCGACGTCGAATGGCAGCGAGGGAGCGCGGAAGCTCTGGCCGTCCGGCAGCCTCGATTTCGCCAGCCCTCCCGGCCGCATCACATGCGGGTCCGAGTACATGTCGGACGGCTTGGCGATCGGCGAATAGGGGATGCCGAGCTTTTCGAACGCCTCGGCAAGCTGTTCCGACTGACGCGATGCGATGGCCCTTGCCACAATGGGAATCGTGCGGTCGCGCGCCTCGATCTGATCCATGCGCTCCTGCAGGCCGGGGTCGGCAAGCAACTCGTCGAGCCCAAGCAGCCGGCACAGCGCCGTCCATTGTCCCTCGGTAACGGCGCCGACGAACATCTGGCGGCGGTCGGCCGTGTCGAAGATGTCGTAAACCGGCCATGAGAAAGTGCGCTCGGGCATCGGCGGCGGGTTGGTGCCCTCGAGCTCGAACTGCACCATGTGCTGAGCCACCAAAAGCAGGCAGTTCTCGAACAAGCCGACGCGCAGGCTCCGGCCCTTGCCGGTCTCCTTGCGCTCCATCAGCGCTGCGAGCACGGAGAATGCCCCAAACAACCCGCCCATGATATCGTTGGCCGAGGAGCCTACCCGCAGCGGCCGTCCGGTCGGCCCGGTCATGTAGGCGAGGCCTGTCATCATCTGGACCACTTCATCGAGCGCCGTGCGGTCCTGGTAAGGGCCGCTCAGGAATCCCTTGTGCGAAGCGACGATCAGGCGCGGATGGCGGGAACGCAGTTCGTCGAGATCCGCGCCCATTTTCGACAGCGAGGCGTCCCGGAAGTTTTCGACAAAGACATCGGCGGTGGCCAGCAGCGCGTCAAGCGCGCGGCGTCCGTCGTCCGATTTGAGATCGAGCTGGACCGACTTCTTGCCGCGGTTGAACAGCGGGAAAAACGGTCTTCCCATCCCCGTGAGATTTCGCGTCTTGTCGCCTTCCGGCGGCTCGACCTTGACCACCTCCGCTCCCAGCATGCCGAGGAACATGCCGCAGGACGGACCCATGATCATGTGGCTCATCTCGACTACCCTGATCCCCTCCAGGGGTCGGAAGTTCTGGTCCATCTAATCCTCCTCGAACGTCCGTACGCTAGCGTTGCCGACGCCGTCGGAAAATCATAATGTTTCTAAGCCACCTTTCGAAAATCCAGAAATCGCCGATGGACTCGCGCCAACTCCGCTACTTCGCCGCCATGTACGAGCAGGGCACGCTGTCCAATGCGGCCGAGACCTGCCGCGTCGCCGTGTCAGCGCTCAGTCACCACCTCGCCAATCTCGAGGCGGAGTTCGGCGCGCCGCTTTTCGTGCGCAAGCCGCGCGGCCTGCAGCCCACCGCGGCCGGCGAGCGGCTCTATGTTCACGCCAAATCGATCCTCAAAGCGATGTCGGCGGCCGAGAAGGACATACGCGAGGCCGGCACCGAGATCTCGGGCGAGGTTTCGGTGGGCATGGCCTATTCGGCAGTCAAGGCGATCGGCGTCGATCTCGCGCGACGCGTCGTGTCCGACTATCCCAAGGTCCGGCTGTCCCTGTCGGAGAGCCTGTCTGGTTCGACGCTGATGCATTTGATGGCGTCGGAGGTCGACATCGCACTGGTCTACAATCCGCCTGCCGACCCGCGCCTGAAGACGCAAGCCGTGCTGGAGGAGCAGATGGTGCTGGTCGGCACCCGCGCCATCATCGGCGACAGCGATGCGCCGGTCCGGTTCGCCGACATTCTCGATCTGCCGATGATCTTGCTCAGGCAGGGCATCTCGGCCCGTGCCCTGATGGACGACACCAACCTTCTCAAGAAGCTCGAAGGCCGTGCCAAGCTGCAGATGAACTCTGTCCACGCCATCGGCGCGTCGCTAGCCGCCGGCCTCGGCTGCGCCATCGGCACCAAACTATTCATGTACGAGCACATCGAGAGCGGCCTGCTGCATTATCGTCCGATCGTCGAGCCGGAATTGTCGCGCACGCTCTATGTCTGCGAGATGGCCGACCGCCCGGCGACCTATGCGCTCGAGGCTGTTCGCAGCCTGATACTTGACCTCGTTCGCCACTCGGTCATGGAGGGGCGCTGGGAGGCGCGCATAGTCAAGCCCTAGTCATCTGAAAAGCGAATACACTGACGGTTGTCTGTCAATCGAAAGATCGGAGGCGTGTTGCCTCCGATCTTTCGATTGAGGTGCCGGTTGACCGTGAAGGTCTGTGACCTAGCTTAAATCCCAGGAGGACCGTCCTAAGCCGGAAATGGCGGAATGGTTCGCACCGTGAGAGGAACTCCCGGGACGTTGTGATGCAGAGGTGCAAGTCGGCTTTTCAGAGCCTGTGCTCCCTTGGTGGCCGACAATCGGCGGCCACGGCATCTTCAAGTTTCGTTTCAAAAAAGTCATCTGCGCCGGCATGTCTATCAGCGCGCGACCGGCGCTCCGAACACCGGAGGGACCTCGAAGCAGTGACAGCTTCGAAAGCGATCGAAGGCGTTAGCCAGCACCAAGGCGAGGGGCCAAACACCGCTTCACGTACTTGAGAATACACCCAAAACCGCACAGGCACGGCAATGCCAAATTATCTTGCCGAAATTTATGCAAACGATGCAGATTTCGCCGTCCTGGGCGGGATAGCAATACTTGCATTGGTGGGCCTCTATCTTGTGCTCCGGCGTATCCTTATCGCGGTGCAACGGCGTCGCCTCAAATCAGATGTGAGCGAAGGCGGATCTGATCCCCCCGAGGAGGCATCTTGGGATTGGGAAAGCCCGGTCGACCTTGCAACCGAGCCTGCTTCTTCTCAGGTTGTCGTGCCCTCAGACACGGCAGACCTGGATGATCGGCGTCAGGATGCCAATTACCTTCGCTTCGGGGTGCGAATCGAGTATTTCGACGTAATCTCCGAAGATTGCGAGAGTTCGTCTGTGGCCCAGACCAACGCTTTCGCTTCCGCAACGAACATACCCCAATCCGGCCGCCTTGCGACATCGGTCAGAGAAATCGCTGGCTATGTTCGTAGGCAGGTGGCGGCTAATCTTGCCGCCGTAACTAGTCCAGTATTGAGGGCTCTGAGCCGTATGCCGACACAACTCGCCCCCGCGGAACGTGGGGAGTGCGGGTCAGCATGGGACCAATTGGGTCATAAGGCTTCCCCGCGCAAAATTGCTCAGTTGGCCAATCCGGCGCATCGCGGTTTGAATGTCACAGCTCAAAGGGGAGGGTTCAGCCTGAATCCCGAGCCGACCATCGTAACGGCCTCCCCTCCTCGCGTTCGCAAGCCGATCGGTCTTGTGCCCCGCTTGGGCGTCGCCGCAATCTGTCTGGCCGTGCCGCTTAGCTATGCGATGACGAGACAAAACTGGGTCGAAAGCGCCCCCGCCATTTCGCGGGCCCAAGGCACGCGTGTCGACTTGCTCAGCCCGGATCTTAAGGCTGCCCGGGCGCAACTCGGGGCGGCCGGTGGTCAGGCAGTCGCCGCAGGGGAATTGGGCGGCCAGGAGTACCGGGTGGCGGAAGGCGAAGGCGCCAGGAGCGCTGCTCTGCAGGGAGCACTCCTCGAGTCGCGCAAGCAGATCGATGCGCTGAGGACAAGCATGGCAGCCTCCGACAACGCACGCGAGGAGCGATTGCGCAACGAGCTCGCGGTAGCCCGCACACTTGACGCATTGCGGCGCATAGCGGGAGATGCCCGCACAATGCTGAGCGAGGCCACCAATTATGTCTTTACGGAGATGCCCGCTGCTCATCTGGAGCGTCAGCGAGCCGAATGGCGGGCGCGCGATTTGTCGCGAGCGAGGGCGAAAATTGAACAGCTTGAGGCCGAGGCCGCCGAGGATCGCGCCAAGGCCAAGGCTTCGCTGGCGCAAGCGAGCGGAATGCTCGGCGACGAACGCCGGAAGTCCGAGAACCTTCGTGGCGACCTCGCCGAAGTGAAACTGTCGAATGCCGCGCTCATGGAGCGCGCGGAAGCGGCTGAGCAGGAACGGACCGGTGCAGTCACAGCGAGAGAACGAGTGAAGCAGACCGCAGCCGAGACGGAGGGCGCGCTGGCTCGAGAACGCGCTGCAGCAGCGTCGATTCGTGAGGAGCTAAAAAAAGCTCGCCTCGAGCGCGACGCGGCTGAACAGGAACGAGCCAGAGCGGTGTCAGCGAGAGATCGTGCCGAGCAGACTGCAACCGAGGCGGCACAGGCTCTGGCACGAGAACGTGCTGCAACTGCGTCGACGCGTGACGAGCTGGAAAAAGCTCGCCTCGAGCGCGTCGCAGCTGAACAGGAACGAGCCAGAGCAGTCGCAGCGAGAGAGCGTGCCGAGCAGACTGCAACCGAGACGGCGCAAGCGCTGGCACGAGAACGCGCTGCAGCAGTCTCGACCCATGAGGATCTCGATAAGGTTCGCCTCGAACGCGCCGCCGCCCGAGCACTTTTGGTACGGGTCACCAGGCTGAAGGAGGCTCTGGACCAGCAACGTGAAGCCAATGTTTCACTTGCCCGCGACCTGGCTGCGGCGCGCGCGGACAATGACAGGCTCAGGGCTGAGCGTCGCAGCGCGCAGGTTGAGCGGCCGCTGAAGCCGCGCTCTGGCCGCGCAGCAGCCGCTACCAGCCCGGTGAAGGCTGTCAGCCAGAAGACTGCACGCAGCAAGGTTCGCAACCCGTCGCGGATTACCCGGGTGCGTTCTCTCACGCTTCCCTATTCCCTCAGGCCAAGACACGCGACATTGGAGTGATTTCCAAAACGACAGCGCGGTCCTCCTATCGAAGGCCTTCGGAAGGCATTGCCTCGCACCCTCTCACGACGCCGCAGCCACTTCGGGCAAAACAAGAAGTTATGCCAGGATGAGATCACCCGTTCGAATCATCCTGCTCTCGTCGGCGAGGAGTCTGCGCGATGCCCTATGTCAGCCCGATCACGCCGCCAGTCGCGTTCAATTCGCATTTGATCGGCGCCTGCCGCGTCTCCACCTTGCCTTGCCGTACATAGTCGATGCTGACCTCAATGGGAGCCAAGATCGTATCCGGGCTCAACTGATGTATGGACCCTGCGCTGCTGACGCGCACACTGGTCGCGCTAAACGGGGCGGCGGCCGACTCGATTGCATCATGGCAGGCGCGAACGACTTCATCCGGGACGCCCGGCAGCGCTTTGATTGGACTGACAATTGATGGGCTGGCGATGTCGCTGGGAGGCTGGAGGCTGGGCGGAAGGCCGACCGACTGTCCGGCCTCTATGGACGGGACGACACTGACGGCAGTGGCGGTCGTAGTTGCCGCCACTGCCGCCGTTGCAGCGGTGCTGGTTCCATCGTCGTCCACCGGTGAACTACTGCTGGTGCCGCTGGGCTTGCCGCCAGGTCCTTTGTGCGGGCCGCCTTTGCGGCCTTCACCGTGATGGCTGCCAGCGCTATTGCCTCCGCCATGGCTGCCAGCGCTATTGCCTCCGCCACCATGGTTGCCAGCGCTATTGCCTCCGCCGCGCTGGCCGCCGGCTGCAGCTCCTGCGCAAGCTACCGCGATCGAGCAAACGAATGCGAAATATGCCCAGCTGGATTCAGGGGATTGACGCACGACCACCTCCATAAAGTGCGTCGGTCCAACCGTCTTTCCGCGGCATGCAGTCAGGACGGCGCAACCGCCGCCGCCCCCAGGCAAACTCGCGACTAAGGCGCCCACCGAGGTAAACTAGGGGATGAATCCGGTGTATCAAGGACGCGGTGCGTAGTGGCCGGCATCAGCAGCGAGTTCGGCAACAACGCATACTCCGCATAGCCGCCATCGAACTTACGGCCCATCTCACCCGTCAGCCGCCACGACGTGCCGCCGCCCGGCACCGAAAGCTGGAAGAAGGTCAGAATTCGTTCAGGGTGACCCTGTCGCCCAGCCTGACCTTGCCCGGCTGCACGACCTGGCAGAGCGCGCCGAAGCCGCCTTCGCCATGGCGCGCTATGGTTTGCAGCACTGCCGGTTCGAAGGCGAGATCGCCTTGCGCCAGCGCCGTGAAGGTGCAGCGCGCGCACGGTTCTGAGATCATGATCCGCGCCTCGCCGATCGAAAACACTTTGCCGATGATCTGCTGTTCGACCAAACCGTCCCACGATGCGTCGGTTTCGATCACGATGTTGGGCCGGAACCGCCTCGAATCCACTTGCGAGGAATCCGCAAGCAGACCGGCAAGCCGGTTCATCGAGGCTGTCGTGACGATGTGGATGTCGGCGCGCTGATAGCGTGGCGCGATATGATCCTGGGCTTCCGAGCCGAAGGGGACGTGTGGGTGCAGCACCGCCGGGAAATCGAGGAAGGCCGAAACCAGCTCGCCTGCGAGGCTGGAGCCGGCATCGATCCAGAAGCCATCGTCCAATGCGATTTCCGGCCTGTCGCCCCGCAGCCTTGCAAGCAGGTTCGGCAGCGGCCGCCAATGTTTTAGCTTCTCCGGCGCGGCAACAATTCCGTCGCGCCGGTCGACGACGCCCCAGATCCGGTCGCCCGGAATCCCGCCTTCCGCAAGCTCTGTCCAGTCCAGCCGTTCGCCGCCCATCGAACTGACGGGATATCGCCAGATTTCCTTGATGTGGCCGAACGGTGTCATGGCGCCGAGACGAGCCGTGTCGCCGTCATTGCGCCACTGCCTTGCGTGCGCCAGCGCCGTCGGCGAAACGGCGATCGATCAGCATCGCCGCATCGAGAAGGGCGCGCGTATAGGCGTGGCGCGGCCGGTCGAAGACGTCGTCGCGGTCGCCGATCTCGACGATCCTTCCGTCCTGCATGACGGCAACCCGGTCGGCAACCTGCTCCACTGCACCCAGATCATGCGAGACGAACAGGCAGGCGAAACCGTAGCGTTCCTGCAACGACCGGATCAGAAGCAGGATTTGTTTCTGCACCGTCATGTCCAGCGCCGAGACCGGCTCGTCGGCGACGACGAAGGCCGGTCGCCTGACGATCGCCCGCGCGATTGCGACGCGCTGGCGTTGCCCGCCCGACAGCTGATGCGGGAAACGCTCGAGAACGTCGCGCGTCAGTCCCACTTCCTCGATGACTTCATCCATGCGCGCGGTCCGCCGCTTGCGATCCAATTCGGTGTCGAGCTTCAACGGCTCGGTGACAATCTCGGCAATGGACTGGCGAGGGTCGAGCGACGAATAGGGGTCCTGGAAGACGATCTGCATGTCGGGACGCTGCGCACGCGCGTCAGCCGATCGTTTATTCGCAATCGCCTTGCCAAGAAACGAGATCGTTCCGCTGGACGGCCTGACGAGGCCGACAATGGCGCGCCCGAGCGTCGTCTTGCCGGAGCCCGACGCGCCGACCAACGCCAGGGTTTCGCCGCGCCGGATGGCCAGGTCGACGCCGTCGACGGCGCGCTTCGGCTCCGCGCGCGCAAACAGCCTGGGACGGCCCGGATAGTCGATCACGACATTGCTGATCTCGACCAGGGGCGGGCCGTTGACGGCTCTTCTCGATCCGCCGGCGCTGCGCTTGGGAAGCGCATCCACCAACCGCCTGGTATAGTCATGCTGCGGTGTGTGAAGGACGTGGGTACTGCTTCCTTGTTCGACCGCCTTGCCTTCGCACATCACCGTCACGTTGTTCACATAGTGGGACACCATGCCGAGGTCGTGGCTGATCAGCAGGACGGCGGTTCCATTCTCCCGCGTCAGCTCGACCATGAGGTCGAGTACGTCGCGCTGCACCAGCGTGTCGAGCGCCGTGGTCGGCTCGTCGGCGATCAGCAGGCGCGGTTTGAGCAGCATGACCGATGCGAGCATGATGCGTTGGCGCATGCCGCCCGAGAATTCGTGCGGATAGGCTGCAAGGCATTTCCCGGGATCCTTGATCTGGATCCTCTCCAGCATCGCCAGCGAGCGGTCCTTTATCTCGGCGCGCGATATGTCGCGATGCAGGCGAAGCCCTTCGGCCATCTGCTCGCCGATGGTGACGGCGGGATTGAGCGAGACCATCGGCTCCTGGAAAACCATGCCGATCTGTGCACCGCGTACCTGGCGCAGCGCCTTTGCGGCTAGGCCGGTGAGCTCCCGTCCTTCGAAGCGGATGCTGCTATCCGGCGTCGTGACCAGCGGGGCAGGGAGCAGGCTCAGGATCGAGCGGGCCGCCATCGTCTTGCCCGAACCGGATTCGCCGACCAGCGCCTGCATGTCACCGGGGGCGAGATCGAAATTCAGCTCGTCGACGATCCGCTTTCCCGATGGTCCGACCGAGATCGACAGGTTGCGCACTGAAAGCATCGTGTTGTTGTCCCCGGCTGGCACGAGCATGTTTCCAGCACCTACATCTTCGGGTCGAGCCAGTCGCGCACCGCGTCGCCCAGCATGTTGATGCCGAGCAGCGTGATCGAGATGCAGAGACCCGGCAGGATAATCAGATGCGGCGCCTGGCCGATATAGGGCCGCGCCGTCGACAGCATGTTGCCCCAGCTGGGGGCCGGAGGCGGGACGCCCAGTCCCAGAAAGCTCAGTGCGCTTTCCGACAGGATAATCCAGCCGAACATGGTGGTGGCGAGCACGATGATCGGGGCAACGCAATTGGGCAGCACATGCCGCGCCATGGTGATGATCTCGCTGTTGCCCATCACCCGCGAGGCCTCGACATATTCCCGCTCGCGAATGGACATCACGGAGGCCCGCACCACGCGCACCACGATCGGCATGTAGGCAAGGCCGAGCGCAACGATGATGCCCTCGCGGCTGGCGCCGATCACCGCCATCAGGCCGAGCGCCAGAAGCAGGCCAGGGAAGGCGAGGAAGGCGTCGTTGACCATCATGATGGCGCGATCGACCCAGCCCCGCAGGAAACCTGCGAGAACGCCGAAGAGGGTGCCGGTGATCAATGCGAAGGCGACCGTCGCAAAAGCGATCCAGGCGCTGGTCCGCGCGCCGCTGGCGAGGCGGCTGAGCACGTCGCGGCCGAATTCGTCGGCGCCGAGCAGGTGCACAGGCGAGGGCCCGCTGAGGCGCGACGGCAAATCGAGCTTGAGCGGATCGTAGGGCGCGATCCACGGACCGAACACGGCCAGAAGGATCAATGCCCCGGTGACTGCGATCCCGAAAATCGCGTTGAATTTCAGACCGGACCGGCCGAGCGCACGGGCGATCATGCGGTAACTCTCGGATCGAGCAGCGGGTAGATCAGGTCGACGAGAAGATTGACCGCGACATAGATGAAGGCGACGAACAGCATCGATCCCTGAATCACGGGATAGTCGCGGGCATAGATCGCGTCGACCAGCAGCCGGCCGAGGCCGGGAATGGTGAAGACGGTCTCGATGACGACGATGCTGGAAAGCAGGCTGCCAAGCACCAAGCCGATCAGGGTCAAGGTGGGCGCGAAGGCATTCTTGAAAGCGTGGCGCCACATCACCGCGCTTTCCGAAAGCCCCTTTGCCCGCGCATGGGTGATGTATTCCAGGCGCGCCACCTCGATCGTGCTGGCCCTGGCCATGCGCGCAATCGGGCCGGACTCGACGAGCACCAGGGTGACCACGGGCAGGATCACATACAGAGCGGCTTGCGCGAAGTCGCGGCTGAAGGGCACATAGCCGACGACCGGCAGCCAGCCGAGATAGAGGCCGAAGATCAGCATCAGCATCAGCCCCAGCCAGAAACTGGGGATCGAGAGCAGGATGGTCGAGGTGGCGACGACAGTGACGTCGCGGAGACTGTCCTGCTTCCAGGCGGCCAGCATGCCGGCAGGCACGGCGATCGCCGAGGCGACAAACACGGCGAGAAAGACGATGGTCGAGGAGACGGCGAAACGGTCGAGGATCAGCGGCAGCACCTCTTGCCCGCTGCCGATCGAGCGTCCGAAATCGCCTGAAAGGACGCTGCCGGCCCAGATCAGATATTGCACCACCACGGGCTGGTCGAGCCCCATCTGATGCCGCATCGCATCGACCTGTCCGGGCTGCGCGAGGTCGCCCAGCATCAGCGTCGCGGGATCGCCGGGGACAAAGCGCATCATCACAAACACCGCAACCGATACCAGGATGAGGGTCGGTACGGCGCTGGCGATCCGGGTCAGGACAAAGCGGACCATCGTTTCTCCTGTGATATCGAAGATCTCTCCCGCGCCGGCACTGCCTTCTCCGCGCGCTCAAGGATCTCGTCTTCGATGGTGAGTTCGTAGCGGGTGAATTCGCGGTTCCTGGCCGGCAACGGCGCGATCTCCATGACGCCGGCGGCTGGTTCGAAGACGATCATCGCCACCGTCGCCGAGAGATTGCCGCCTTCCTTCCTGATCTGCGGGCGGCACACGCTGAACGGCGAAGCGAAGCCGTCGAACAGGGCTTCCTTCAGGTCGTCGATGGTGATGTCTCCATGCCGCGCCGACAGATGCCGGCGCACGCGGTAGTCGCGATAGAGACTGTCCGGAACGTCGCGAAGCCCGGTTTCGCGCAGCTTAGACAACGCCACCGGGCTCTGCCAGTGATTGGCGTGGACGATCATCTCTTTGTCAGGATAGATGGCAAAGTTCTCGTCCGGGGCGCATTCGAAATCGACCGTGAACCCTTCGGCGGTGCTCAGGATCATGTTGTTGGAGCCGGATTTCGGCGTCGTCGCCACCACCTTGATGGCATGGGCGAAATGCTGCGCCTCGAGAGCCCGGCGCCGGATGAAGGGAAGCGGAATTCCGATCCCGCGATAGTCGCGGTCCGATTCGAGATAGTTCGCGGTGATGCCGATGCCGACCGAGTTGAAGCCGCTGCGCGCCAGTCCGCCGGCTTCGGTGAAGGTGAGGAGGTCCGGCCCGTCCGTTCGCCGGATGCGCAACACCACCGAGGTCTCGGCGCATTCGGCCTTCCAGTCCCAGTTCTGGCCATGGATGAGCCTCCCGTTCCGGGTTGCCTCCGGCAGGATCGCCGCGCCCGTGCAGCCGTCGGGCTCGTCGTCGGAAATGCCTTTCTCGCGCCGGGCGAGCTGCAGGATTTCGGTACGCGCATTGACCAGGACGATCGAGGGCAGGTCGACATTCGCGCCTGACGCAATTCCTTCCATTTCCTCGACGAGATCGGGCGCCCATTGCCGCAAGCGGGGCAGGAAGATGCCGGAGAACCGCCCGACATCGTCCCGCCTGAAGCCGAAACGGTCGAGCTGCGCGGCATAGAGGGCTACCGAAGCGCCGATGCGCCCGCGCGCCTGTTCGCCATAGGCCATGCCGCGCGCTCTCGGCGCTCCATCGATCTCGACAAGCGGAAATGGTGCGACTGTTGTCATCAAGTGGACGCCTCAAACTGGTGTGAGTCCGGATACTAATGCATTTTGATTGAATGAAAAGCAGGAAAATTCGCTAGATTGCCAGTTCGAACTGCGTGGCGCATATCTATAATGCGAACGCTTGAGGAAGTGGATATGAACGAAACGATGATCGACCGGCCGGCACGCAGCGAGGCGGCCAGTCCGCTGCAGATCGATCTGGCGCGGCGGATCCTGGAGCGGATCAGGGATTCGGGCTGGACGGTCGGAACCCGCGTCTCGGTGCCGGACCTTGCCCGCACGTTCGGCGTTTCGCGTTCCCCCGTCAGCGCGGCGCTGGAACTGCTGGTCGCCCAGGGCATCTTAAGTCCCTTCGAGACGAGGGGGCTGCAATTGGCGCGCGATGTCGCCGACCTTGACCCGGAGGATATCCTGCCCAGCTCTCCGCTTGAGGAGCTTTACCGCAGGATGATGCGGGAGCGCGCGCTCGGCCAACTGCCCCAGGAGGTGTCCGAGGCGGAATTGATGCCGCGCTATCAGGTGTCGCGCGGCGTCGTGCGCAAGCTCTTGCTCCGCTTTGCCGCCGAAGGGCTGGTGCAGCGTCTGCCGGGGCATGGCTGGCGTTTCGCCGACACACTTGTAGGCGAGGACGCCTACCGGGAAAGCTATGAATTCCGGATGGCCGTCGAATGCGCGGCGCTGCGGTCGCCCATATTCAATGCGGCTCCTCAGCAGCTGGCGCCGGTCCGGCGCGCTCACGAGCGCATCCTGGCGATCGTGTCGACAGGCAAGACACTGATCGGCGGCGACGAATGGTTCCGGATCAATGCATCCTTTCACGAAGGGCTCGCGGCCTGCTCCGGCAACCGGTTCCTGGCCGATGCGGTGCGCCAGCAGAACAATCTGCGCCGCTTGCAGGAATCCGCGGGTTTCGAGGAACTGCCGGCGGAACGCATCGAGCAGTCCTGCCGGGAACATCTGGCCATTCTCGATGCCGTCGAAGCGGGCGAGATCGAATGGGCCGAGGCGCTGCTCCGCCAGCATCTACGGCAGGCCTCCGAGTTCGCTTCGCCGCAGCGCTCGATCTGATGCCTGCCGGCGACGGCACCGCGCGCTGGCCACTCGGCCGCGCAATGCCCCGACATACGGCACTGAGCGATCTGGAACGAGCGTCTCCCCGATCGCTTCACGTCAATCCGCTCCGTCAAATGTCGGAATCGAACGCTTTAGGACCGATTTTCAGCGGCGCATCATTTTCATCCGGATTGGGGACGGGAGCTTCGTCGGGAAGTCTGTCCGGATCCGGCTCACGCACAGGCTTCGGTTCAGGAAACGGCGGTGGCGTGGGCGCCGGAGTGGGCGTTGGTTCCGGAGTGGGAAGAATGGCCATGGTGTGATTTCCTTCCGCTCGCTGCACTCTGCCTTGACGGGTCGCTGACGTCGGCCGGATTTTGACGCCACCCGTTTCGACGGTTTCGCTCTAGAGGCCGATGCACGCAAAACGACCACTCTTGCCTATGGTTCCGATGGGAGCCTCCGATGACCCCGCAGGCATCGAGCGCTCATGACAGGACGGCGCCGTCAGAAAAGTGATCGAATGGTCCGCGCATAAGGGCCTTGTCGGCGTCGTGGAGCGCCATAATTTCCATTTCAGGGTGGGACGAACTCACCTACTGAATAGGAGGCGGCCGTGAAGCACCAGACACTTGACCAACTGCATACCGTTGCCGACGTTCACGCTGAAGCAACAGACCTCGTAGCGACCCGAAGCCAGCGTCTCGAACGTTGGGCGAAACTGCTGGAGAAAAATCCCGATCGGCGTCTCGAAGCGCTGACGGGCACCGAATATAAGTCCCCTGAGATACGCGAAAAAATGCGTTACAACGACTCGCCTCTCACGGTTGCCTTCGAGGACCCGATCTTTCGTGCGCAAGGCTTGAGAGACGACACGTACGGTGAAGCCAGGCGCTTCTTCGAACTGACTGACTGGCAGTTGCACGAAATTGTCTGCCACTGCCATGTCGGCGCCACGATACGAGCGCGATGGGCTGCCTCTCGCGTCCGTGCGGCAATGTCCGAGAAGTTCGGTTTCTTCGCCTGGCTGCGAGGAACATTCATGCATTGACGCTACGGGCATTCACGCTGCCGGCATTCACGCTAGGGGCCGGCATGTCGGGTGATGGAGGCGGCGAAGCGATTTCCACGCCTCACATCAGTGGTCGTTGATGTGCGGATATGCCGTTCGGCGGCGATCCGCCATCGGCGAAGGTCGATACAATGAGCCTCGATACCACAGCCATGGGCTGATTTCAGTCGGCGGGCGCCGTGTAGCGGCGGTGGACCGCTTCCGCGATGGCGGTGCGGCTTCTATGCGGATCGAGACTATCGTCATCCTCGATGACAGCCGCTTCCTGCGCAAGTCCCTGGTCTTTGACCTGGTCGCGGAACCAGGCCGAATAGTCGCCCGCGCGCAAGTGATGCTCCCAGGTGCGGTCGTCGATCCCCTCGGCGATATGGAGGAACATCATGAGATTTTGCGCTTTCAGGTTGAGCTTGCCGTCCGCGCCGCGGAAATAGAAACTATTGTCGCCAAGATCGCCCTCGGCATACTTGCGGATATGGCGCTTGCGTTCCTGCCGGGGACGCTCGATGGAGATCGGTCTTGCGGGACCGCCTGTCGACCGGTTCCAATACAAGACCTTGTTTTCCGGCGGCGGCACGACGCCCTGCGGCACGTCCTCGCCAATTGCGGCACAGAAGCTTTCGACGACCTTGTCGGCTTCCGGGCCAAGAGCCAGCACCGTGTCGACACCTGCCAGCACGTCCCGCGAAACCAGATCGGGATGAACGGTGACCAGAATGGTCGCCGAAAGGCTTTTTGGAAGCGCAAAGGATGTGCCATCCCGCGCATGCGGCAACAGGTGGTGTGCCTCGTCGATGATCAGCCAGTGCGGGCGTCCGGTGCGGGCGCGAAGCGCGGCAAGCTCCGGCAGCAGCTTGGCGAAGGCGTTTGGCCGCTCCGCGGTCTTGATCCCGAGCATGTTGACGGCGACATTGTTGGACGGCTTGGACAAGAGGTCGAAGATTTCGCGCGAGCTCGGCGGGCTTTTGGCGTCGCCAACCACCAGCACGTCCTCCAGTTCCTCGTAGTCGCCCTCCGGGTCGAGCACGCAAAACTGGAAGCCTTGCTCGACGAAGCGTTCGGTCAGGGCGGTGGCGAGGGTGGATTTTCCGATCCCCGACGTGCCGGCCAGCAGCACGCCGCCGCCGCGCGGTGAAAGGTGCATCACCGCGCCCGATCCGTCGTCCGCGCCAATCTCAATGCGTTGCCGCGCCGTGTCCAGCAAGGCGGCGTCATGCGAGATGAGGCCCTCGATCAACTCCCTCACGCCCGCGCCGCGGGCACCATTCGTCACGTGGCCTGCCGTCTCCCTTACCTTCGGCAGTGCATTGGCGACTGCAACTCCGAAGCCGACGGCGCGCAGAAAGGCATGGTCGTTCTCCGCATCGCCGATGCCGACGACGTTGTGGGCGGACAATCCCAGATCCTCGAGGGCAGCCGCAAGACCGGTCGCCTTGTTGACCCCGCTCGGCAGCACCATGACGGCACCCTTGTTGAAGATGATCTCCAGCTCCAGGCCAAGGTCCTTGATCACTTCCAGCACGATGGTCTCGTTGGGCTCCCTGGTGGCGACGACGGAACGTCCCATCGACAGGGGCGCGATCTTGCGCATCATCAGCCTGTCGACGAATTCCGCCGGAGGCGCAGGCGCCAGGATACGCTCCTCCTTCGAAGCCGGCGTGTAGACGAGCGCGCCATTTTCGGCGACGACCTTGTCGAAAATGCCAAGCTCCGGGAAAACGCTTTCGAGGTCGGCAAGCTCGCGACCGGTGACCATTATCAACTTGCGGCCGGTTTCCTTCAGCCGCCCGAGCGCGGCACGGGTTTCATCGGAAACGATCCCGTTTTCCGCGAGCGTTCCGTCGTAGTCAGTGGCTAGTGCAAGAGCATACATTGAACTGTCCGTCGGTAGTCCGAAGCTGACCCGAGAAGCTTTCTCGCCGAACTGAGCGGAAAGCCATCTGCTCCAGTGACTTTGTCTTGGCTGATCGGTTCAAACGGCGCTGGCTGCCGATTGTTCCCGGCGGCGGAAGGCAAGAGTTGCTGAGGCCTGGCTTTTGCTAAAGCATTTCCAAACCCGGTACCCGCTTGCTAGCCGACAATCCTGAATCCGTTCGGCTGCTGGCCGGGATCGACCTCTTGGGATTTCACGCTGGAGACCGACGCCCCGGTCGGCCCTTCCCACAACCGGCTCATCATCGTCGAAACCGCGCCCTCGGCTCCGACGATCAGTGCCGTTACGGATCCGTCATCCTCGTTGCGAACCCATCCGGACAGACCGAGCTTCTCGGCTTCGATCCGTGTCCACACGCGAAAAGAGACGCCTTGCACCCTTCCACTCAGCCTGACGCGTACCGCTTTGCGCCCGTCCTCCATGGTCACCTCCTTGCAGCTGGTTTGTCCACACCTTCAACTCACTAGCGGCGAAAAAGGCTCCGCCTTGTCGGCAACGGAACCATGGGGCGGCGGCTTTGTTTAAAGACGGACAGTTGCAGGTTGCGGGTGCCTCGGAGCCACGATTTCATGACCAACGATTCTCCAACGGGAGGCGCCATCCCGGCATCCGTTCCCACGATCGATCCAAAAGCCGCTCCGACGCTTCAGCACGTCGAGGCCGAGGTATTCTACACCGAGGCGATCCGCGAGCTTGCCGCGACGGATATTCCCTTTCTTATCGCTGGCACCTATGCGGTGAGCGCCTACACGGGCGTTACGCGCCAGACGAAGGACCTCGATATCTTCTGCAAGGCAGGCGACTACGCGCGCATTCTCGCCCATTTCAAGCAGGCCGGTTATGCGGTCGAGATCGTGGACGATCGATGGCTTGGAAAGGTCTTCAAAAGCACGCATTTTTTTGACGTCATATTCGCATCGGCTAACGGCACCATGCCGGTCGGCGACCAATGGCTGGAGCATGCACGGCAAATCGAGCTGCTGGGCAGTAAGGTGCGGATCGTCGGTCCGACCGAGCTTATCTGGTCCAAGTGCTTCATCCAGGACAGAGGCCGCCACGACGGCGCCGACGTCGCTCATACAATCCTCAAGGCGCAGGATCAGATCGATTGGCACCGGCTGCTTTCCTATCTGGAGGTTCATTGGGAGGTGCTGTTGATGCAGCTTCTGAATTTCCGATGGATCTATCCGAGCGAGCGCGATCATGTACCGGGCTGGCTGCTCGACGAATTGCTTGACCGTCTCGCCAAGCAGAGGGAACTGCCTACTCCCCGAATGAAGATCTGCCGCGGACGCCTGCTTTCGCCGACCGACTACGAGATCGACGTCAAGGAGTGGGGCTTTGCCGGCGTCGGTGGAACAGGAGAATTTCGTGATGGCTGAGAACGGCATAACCGCCAAGGCAAGGGTTGGGAACGGCGACACCGTGAGGATTGCGGCTGTCGGCGACCTGCACGTGAGGGAAGACGCCGAAACCTCTTGTCGTGATCTCTTCGGCGAGGTCTCGCGCGAAGCGGACGTCCTCGTCCTCACTGGCGACCTTACCAATCTCGGCAAGCCCCGAGAGGCCGAAATCCTTGCGGAGGATTTGCGCGCCTGCGCAATCCCGGTCGTCGCCGTGCTCGGAAACCATGACTATGAATCCGGTGCGGTCGAGGACGTCGCCCACATCCTTCGGCAGGCAGGCGTCCATCTTCTTGACGGTCAGACGACAGAAATCAAGGAGGTCGGCTTTGTCGGCGTGAAGGGTTTCATTGGCGGTTTTGGATCACGCATGCTCGGCTCGTTCGGCGAGCCGGCGATCAAAGCGATGGTCGCTGAAAGCGTCAGCGAGTCGATGCGGCTCGAAAACGCAATGCGGCAGGTTCGCACCAATCGTACGCTCGTCGTCCTGCACTACGCTCCGGTCGTCGAGACAGTCGCTGGCGAGCCATTGGAGATTTTTCCGTTCCTGGGCTCGTCGCGCCTGGCGGAGACGATCGATCGGTTCAAGGTCAGCGCCGTGGTGCATGGCCACGCGCATCGCGGCGTCTATGAAGGTCGCACGCCCGGCGGTGCCCCGGTATATAACGTCGCCATGCACGTGGCGAAGCCAACCGGCCGTCCTTACGCCTTGCTCGAAATCTGAAACACCCTGTGGGTGGTCAGCGGTCGATCTCGCCGAACACGATATCGAGCGACCCGATGATCGCGGCGACATCGGCGATCATGTGTCCCCGCGACAGAAAATCCATCGCTTGCAGGTGGGCAAAGGACGGCGCCCGGATCTTGCATCGATACGGAGTATTGCTGCCGTTCGAAACCAGATAGACGCCGAACTCGCCCTTCGGTGCCTCCACCGCGGCGTAGACCTCGCCGGCGGGCACACGAATACCCTCCGTGTAGAGTTTGAAATGGTGAATGGTCGCTTCCATCGAGCGTTTCATCGTCGCCCGCGGCGGCGGCGTGATCTTGTGGTTCGCAATTGCCACCGGTCCGCGGCCTTCCGGCGACCGCAGTTTTTCCACGCACTGTTTCATGATCCGGACCGACTGGCGCATTTCCTCCATGCGGACGAGATAGCGGTCATAGCAGTCCCCGTTCTTGCCGACGGGAATGTCGAAATCCATCTCGGGGTAGCACTCATATGGCTGCGCCTTGCGTAAATCCCACGCCGCTCCCGATCCGCGCACCATCACACCAGAGAAGCCCTAGGCCCAGGCGTCGTCCTGCCCGATCACACCGACATCGACATTGCGCTGCTTGAAGATGCGGTTGCCGGTGAGCAATTCGTCGAGGTTGTCGCAGACCTTGAGGAACGGGTCGCAGAAATCCCAGATGTCGTCCAGAAGCTTCGGAGGCAGGTCCTGATGCACGCCGCCGACCCTGAAATAATTGGCATGCATGCGGGCGCCGGAGGCGCGCTCGTAGAAAACCATCAGCTTCTCGCGCTCGGCGAAACCCCAGAGCGGCGGGGTCAGCGCGCCGATATCCATCGCCTGTGTCGTGACGTTGAGGAGATGCGACAAGAGCCGGCCGATTTCGCAAAAGAGGACACGGATGAGCTGTCCGCGCCTGGGAACTGATATTTCGAGCAGCTTCTCGGCGGCGAGGCAGAACGCATGCTCCTGGTTCATCGGCGCCACGTAATCGAGCCGGTCGAAATAGGGCAGGGCCTGCAGATAGTTCTTGTACTCGATGAGTTTTTCCGTGCCGCGGTGGAGCAGGCCGATATGGGGATCGGCGCGGTCGACGATCTCGCCGTCCAGTTCCAGCACCAGCCGCAGGACGCCGTGAGCAGAGGGATGCTGCGGCCCGAAGTTGAGGGTGAAGTTGCGAACTGCGGCCTCGACCATGACGGTGCTCCGCTGTACCGAGTTTACTGCCGAAGCCGCGTGCTCCGGTCCGCCGATCAGGTCGTTGTCTGGATGATCAGCGTCAGCGTGCCATCGCCATCGATGTTGGCAGCGACAACCTGAGAGGAATCAAGCCCGCTGGCCGCCAGCGCCGTTGCTGCCTGCGGCGACGCATCGATCGAACTCTGCAGGGCCAGCAGATCTTCAACGCTGGTCTGAGTGATCACGGCTTCGGCTTGTGTCTTGAGTTCCGGAGGCAAATCCTCGAGGGCGACGATCGCAATGCCAGTAAAGTTCTGGTCGGTGAAACCTTGATCCGGCACGGCTTGGTCGGGCAGCGCCTGGTCAGGCGGCGTCTGGTCGGGCAGGGTTGGATCGGGCAGGGCTTCCGGGGCAGGGGGGGCGATTTGGGGAAGTTGCGGGTCGGTGGATTGCGCGTGGATCGGCTGCGCCAAGGCCAATCCTGAAAGGGCGGCAATTGTCGTCAACATGCGCATGATCGTTCCTTCCGTTTCCGTTTTGCTTGAGGAGGATCACCTGGTGACCACACAACCATCGTGCCGGATTATGGTTCCCGGTCCGTCACGGATATCGCTATGGTCGAGCCTATCCCGTCGTGCGTGGTCGAGTGCATGACACAGAATGTTCAGGTCGCCAGTCCGGACCAGTCATTGGGTTCACTCCTTGCGCAGCTCCGTGCGCTCGTTCGGACGCGGAAGGACGCTGTAGCATTTGGTTTGCGCATGATCCCTAGCGAAACTCATGCATCGGGCCGACGCTACGCAACGGAGAATCGATCGATGACCCATAGCCATGTTCCGTCGTCTTGGCGGCGGGCGACCTCGGCGGTTACGGTGCCGTCAGGAAGACGGGTTGACGTGAGCGCCAAATCTCCGCTGACAACAGCCGGGGCTTGATTTCCGGCAGCAAATTTTCGGCCCGTTGCGGTGATGTCCGCGAAGAGTGCCCGGATCGCTTCGCGGCCCAGCGTCAGTCGCCCCTCACCGCTGTCGACGACGGCGTTGGGTTCAAAAAGCGCGGCCATGCCGTTGATGTCTCCCACCCACTGCCGAGAGATCAGCAGGCGCTCCAAATCCTGGGGATCGCGGGCTGGCTCACGGCTTGGTTCATCGGTCATGGCGAGGACTCCTCCGACGCTCGGTACCAAGCGTTCGATCCTCCGTCAAATTTCGTTGGACGGGTATCCGGCCAAGCTCCGCCATAAGCCGATCGCGAGGTTGAGCAGCTTGGCGGTCATTCTTCCCAGTCGACATCGCGGTCCGCAACGCGCCATTCGGCGGCACCGGCGCGGCACCGGTGGCTGCGGCTGTGGTTGAGGAAGTCGGCGATCCTTGCCGCTGACTTCGCCGAGGGGAAGGTGAGCAACCGATCGCGATGGACGACGGGCTCGCCGGTCTCATTGTCCCAGATCTCGAACCGGCAGCTTGGGTTTGGTATGGCTTCGAAACGGTTCTTCATATCGATGGTCCCGGTAATCGAGGGACCCAGGTTCTGCGACCCCGGCTTACAGATGGCTTACGAGCGTTTTGGATTATGCTTTTGGCAGCGGGCACGCTCGCGCAGGTCGCCTCGATTAGCTTGCCTTTGGCGCGAGGCGCTGCGCGACATGGTCGGCGATCGCCAGGCTTGAGGTCAGGCCGGGGCTCTCGATGCCGAACAAATTGACGAGGCTCTCCACGCCGTGCACCGCCGCGTCCTGGATGACGAAGTCGGCATTGACTTCGCCGGGACCGGAGAGCTTCGGCCGGATGCCGCTATAGGCCGGCTTCAGGCTGCCATCGGCGAGCTCCGGCCAGTATTTGCGGACCTCGTCGTAAAAGCGCTCGCCACGCGCTGGATCGACGCGATAGTCGAGTTGATCCGTCCATTCGACGTCAGGCCCGAAGCGGGCGACGCCGTCGAGGTCGAGCGTCAGATGCACGCCGAGCCCGCCGGGTTCGGGTATGGGATAGACCAGTCGCGCGAACGGCGCCCGGCCGGCGACTGAAAAATAATTGCCCTTGGCGTAGCGTAGTTCTGGCACGAATTGCCGGTCGAGCCCGACAAGCGAGCCGGCAAGTGCCGTGGCGCCAAGCCCGGCGGCGTTGATGAAGCGCGCGGTGGCGATTTCAAAGCGCTCGCCGCTGGTGCTGTCGACCGTGTCGAGCACGATGCGCCCACTCTCGATGCGGCCGGCGACGATGCGGGTGTTGAGACTGAGTGTCGCCCCGTGCTCCTCGGCGTCGCCCAGCAGCGCCAGCATCAGGGCGTGGCTGCCGATGATGCCGGTCGCGGGAGACAAAAGGGCCGCCGTGCATCGCAGCTTCGGCTCCAGCCTGCGCGCCTCGGCGGCGGTTAAGGGCGTCAGGTTGCCCGCGCCGCAAGCAGAGGCGTTGGCCAGGATGGAAGCGAGCACCGGCTCCTGTCCGGCATTCGTGGCGACGATGAGCTTGCCGCAGCGCGCATGCGGCACCGCCCGCTCCTGGCAATAACGGTAGAGCCTTTCCCGGCCTGCCACGCAGAGCCGGGCCTTCAGCGATCCGGCCGGATAGTGGATGCCGGCATGGATAACCTCGGAATTGCGCGAGCTAATCCCGGTGCCGATGGCGTTCTCGGCTTCGAGGATCAGGGTGTCCATGCCGCGCTGCGCCATCTCGCGCGCGATCGCGAGGCCGACGACCCCGGCGCCTGCAACGATGCAGTCGACATGGTCCACGATCAGGCCACCTCAGCCTCGATGTTGTGCCTGGTGAGCCGTTTAGGAATGACGGCTCGGCGATGCGCACAGCCGGCTTGTCGCAGGTTCTCGCGTTTTGCGGCCTCGAAGTTGAAATTCTGCATGTCTTCCGTCCATCCGCCAGCGCTTTCGAAAGGGCTTGACACCCTTACAAGAAACAGATGCAGCAAACAGCATTAATGCCAGAGGGACCTGCCGATGCGCGCCGAACGGCGGCAAGGACGCACGTCCCGGCATGCAGGACAGGAACCATCATGGACGCTCGACCGAATTCTCCCGAGGCTCGCGACATCAGCTACCACATGCACGGCTACACCAATGCCCGCAAGCATGAGGAAGCAGGGCCGCTCGTCATCGAGAAAGGCGACGGCATCTATGTCGAGGATCTCGCCGGCAACCGCTATATCGAAGCAATGGCCGGGCTTTGGAGCGTCGCGGTCGGCTTCTCCGAGAAGCGGCTGGTCGACGCGGCGGTGCGCCAGATGTCCAAGCTGCCTTACTATCACGACTTCGGTTCCAAATCGCATTCGCCGCTGATCGATCTCGCCGAGAAGCTTGTGCAGATGGCGCCAGTGTCGATGAGCAAGGCGTATTTCACCAATTCCGGCTCCGAGGCCAACGATACGGCCATGAAGATGATCTGGTACCGGTCCAATGCGCTCGGCCAGCCGGCACGCAAGAAGATCATCAGCCGCAATCGAGGCTATCACGGCGTCACCATTGCCGCGGCAAGCCTGACCGGACTGCCCAACAACCACATTTCCTTCGACCTGCCGATCGCCAATGTGCTGCACACGTCGACGCCGCACCACTGGCGCGAGGCGCTGCCAGGCGAGAGCGAAGAGCAGTTTTCGAGCCGGCTTGCCGACGACTTGGAAAAGCTGATCCTGGCCGAGGGCCCGGAAACCATCGCCGCCTTCTTCGGCGAACCGATTATGGGCGCCGGCGGCGTCATCGTTCCGCCGGCCGGCTACTGGGACAAGATCCAGGCGGTGCTGTCGAAATACGACATCCTGCTCGTTGCCGACGAAGTCATCTGCGGCTTTGGCCGAACCGGCGAAATGTTCGGCTCGCAGACCTTCGGCATCAGGCCCGACATCATGGTGCTGTCGAAACAGATCTCTTCATCCTACCTGCCGATCTCGGCCCTGCTGATCAACGAAAAAGTCTTCGAGCCGATTGCCGACGAAAGCAATCGCATCGGCACCTTCGGCCACGGCTTCACCGGCGGCGGCCATCCCGTTGCGGCCGCGGTCGCGTTGGAGAACCTGAAGCTGATCGAGGAGCGCGATCTCGTCGGCAATGCGCGCACGGTCGGCGCGCATATGCAGAATCGGCTGCGCAAGTTCGCTTCGCACCCGCTTGTCGACGAAGTGCGCGGCGTCGGCCTGATCGCGGCGGTCGAACTGGTCGGCGACAAGGCGGACAAGACGCCGTGGGAGACGGCCGGCGCGCTGGGCAGGCTCGTCAACGGTTTCATGCAGCAGAACGGCGTCATCTCGCGCAACATGGGCGACGCGCTGGCCTTCTGCCCGCCGCTGATCATCACCGAACCCCAGGTCGATCAGGTGGTCGATGCGTTTGAAAGATCGCTCGAAGGCGCGGTCAAGCAGGTCGGGTCACTGAACTGATCAGGTCGTCCGAAGGCAGAGGCTGAATGGGGGTCGGTGATTGGCGAAAGTCGGCAGCTTCGCTGGCGGCGCCACGCTCGGCAATTGGTCTGAAGCGATTGCCCTGGACCGTACTTGAACATCGTTCGCGCAGCTGCTACGTCGCCCATATCGACAGGGGCGCTCCGTATTGCCGGGGCTGAGATGGAAGGTGCAAGCCTTCGGTCCCTCAAGCTGATCTGGGTAATGCCAGCGGAGCGAGGCGACTATGTTTTCAGGTGCACAGATTTCCCTGTATCCGATGTGCGACGATTTCGTCGGCGTCATCCTCAAAGCAATTTCGGCGATGGATTTCTATCGGCCGAATTTCCGCATTGAGACCGACGACATCTCGACGCTGATCGTCGGCCCGCCGGAACAGCTTTTTCCGGCCATACGCGATCTGTTCGCCTCGGCGGCGGCAAGTGGTGTGCATTGCGTCTTGTCGGCGACGGTGTCGCGCGGCTGCCCCGGCGAGCCCGACGATCCAATCTGCACACCGATTTCCGGCAGCAGCCACGAACTCTCCCTGGCCGAGCGCATCGGCGCGGCGCGGGCGCATGTCGACGGTGCGAAAAAGCTCGAACAAGAGGTCACCGCGCAGTTCTCGCTCTATCCGCTCGGCGAAGGCCATCACATGGACGAGATCTACGGCTGCATCGACTTCCTCAAGACTTCGGGCGTCTTCGACAAGTCGAAGAACTTCTGCACCAAGCTGAGAGGCGACGCTGGGCCGGTGTTCGCGACGCTGTCGGAAGCCTTCCTTCGCTTCGGCGCGCCGCAAGGCCATGTCGCGCTCGACCTCACAGTGTCGGCGAACAGCCCGAGCTAAGGTGTGTCGATATTCAGGTGATGCCGGCCTGCGAACGGCGGTTCCCTGCGCTTCCGGTGCTCACGTACTTTAGTACGCTCCGCTCCGGTTCTCGGAAACCATCATTCTCGGCGCGGCCTGACCTGAATCTCAACACACCGGGTTGCTCTATCATTGGCGGCCGAAACGGCATCCGGAACGACCACCAGCTTGCCGACAAAGTCCTTGGCGATGAAATCCGCCTGGGCGCGGTGGAAATTGGAGAGCTTGTAGACACCGCCGACCAGCGGCCGGATCTTCTTCTCTTCGATGTAGCGGACGATACGGCGAAAGTCCGCACGCGTGCCCTGGCTGGAACCGTGCAGCTGCAACTGCTTGAGATACATGGTGCGCAGGTCGAGTTGCACGACCGGGCCGGCAATCGCGCCGGCCGTTGTGTAGCGGCCTTCGGGCCGAAGAATGCGCAAAAGGTCGTTGAAGATGGCGCCGCCGACCAGGTCGGCAACCACGTCGATCGGCTGGCCTCCGGTCGCCGCGTTCACGGCGGCGGGCAGGTCAGCCACGCCGCGGGTGATCACCGCCTCGGCGCCGATGTCGAGCACGGCCTGTTCCTTGCCCTTGCCGACGACGGCAAAGGGGATGGCGCCGCGCGCCCGCGCCAATTGCACGACGCCGGAGCCGACGCCGCCCGACGCGCCGGTGACCAGCACGCGCTCGCCAGCCCTTAGTGCGGCGCGTTCCAGCATCTGTTCGCCGGTGAGATAAGCGCAGCAGAAGGTGGCGAGTTCGACATCGGCCAGCTCGGTGGCGACGACATGGGCGTTCTCGGCCGGCACGGCCTGGTATTCGGCATAGCCGCCGTCGCGGCCGTGGCCCATATAGTCGATGTCGGCGAGGGAATCGTCGTCGCGGTTGTAGATCGAGAAATCGACCATCACCCGCTCGCCGATGCGGGCCGAAGAAACACCGTCGCCGACCGCGACGATGTGCCCGACGGTGTCGGTGCCCTGGATGCGCGGGAAGGTCAGTGTGTTGCCTTGCCGCCGCCAGGTCGACACGGCGGCAGCATCTTCTTCCGTGCCATAGGCACCCTGGCGCACCCAGACATCGGTGTTGTTCATGCCGCAAGCGGTCACCTTGACCAGCACTTCGTCAGGCGCGGGCGAAGGCACTTTCACGTCGGTGCGGTAGACGAGCTTTTCCGGCCCGCCGTGGCCGACCAGCTGCACGGCGGCCATGGTGGCGGGGAGGGTCTTGGTCATCGCGCTCATATCAGCCTTCAGACGTTGGCAAACACGCTTTTCACCGCATCAGCCGTTTTTGACACTACGATGTCGGCCTCTTCGCGCGTCAGGCAGAGCGGCGGCGCGAAGCCCAGAATGTCCCCCTGCGGCATGGCGCGGCCGATGACGCCGCGCTCGCCAAGGGCTGTCGCGACCTGCGGCCCGATCTTTTGCGAGGCATCGAAGAACACGCGGTCGTCCCGGTCGGCGACGAATTCGATTGCCGCCAGCATGCCGTCGCCGCGCACCTCGCCGACATTTTTGTGGCCGCCGACGGCTTTCGCTAGTTCGGCGCGGAAATAGGCGCCGGTCTCGCCGGCGTTGGTCACCAGGTCCATCTCGTCGATCAGTTCCAGGTTGGCGACGCCGGCGGCGACGCAGATCGGATGCGCCGAATAGGTCCAGCCATGACCGAGCGAGCCGAGCTTGTCGGAACCCTGCACCAGCACCTGCCAGACCTTGTCCGAGACGATGACGCCCGACAGCGGCGCATAGGCCGAAGTCAGGCCCTTGGCGATGGTGATCAGGTCGGGCTTGATACCGTAATGGTCGGAGCCGAACATCGTGCCCAGCCGGCCGAAGCCGGTGACCACTTCGTCGGCGACGAGCAGTACGTCGTACTTCTTCAACACTGCCTGGATTTTTTCCCAATAAAGAGCGGGCGGCGGCACTATGCCGCCGGTGCCGAGGATCGGCTCGCCGATGAAGGCGGCGACCGTGTCCGGGCCCTCAGCCAGTATCATTTCCTCCAGCTTGTCGGCGCAGTATTGGGAAAACTGCTCCTCGCTTATCGAGCGGTCGGCGCGGCGGAAGTAGTAGGGCGCCTCGGTGTGGAGGATCGGCGCGCGCGGCAGGTCGAAAGCGTTGTGGAACAGGTCGAGCCCGGTCAGCGACCCCGTCATGACGCCGGAGCCGTGATAGCCGCGCCAGCGCGAGATGATCTTCTTCTTCTCCGGCCGGCCGAGCACGTTGTTGTAGTACCAGATCAGCTTGATATTGGTTTCGTTGGCGTCGGAGCCGGAGAGGCCGAAATAGACCCTCGACATGCCTTGCGGGGCGCGGTCGATGATCATCTTGGAAAGCGTGATCGAGGCCTCGGTGCCGTGGCCGACATAGGCGTGGTAATAGGCCAGGTTCTTGGCCTGCGCGGCGATGGCATCGGCGATCTTCTGCCGGCCATAGCCGACATTGACGCAATAGAGCCCGGCGAAGGCATCGATGCTCTTGCGGCCATTATTGTCCCAGATGGTGACGCCTTCGCCGCCGGCGATCACGCGGGTCGGGCTCTCGCCGCGCGCGTGGGTACCCATATGGGTCGAGGGATGGAAGAAGTGGTCGCGGTCCCAGGCGGCGAGTTCGTTGGACTGGTCGAGCATCTTTTTTACTCCTGAGGAAAAGTGTCGGGCGCGGCTTACGCGACGTCAAGGCAGAGATATTTGAGATCGGTAAAGGCTTCGAGCCCGTGGCGCGAGCCCTCGCGGCCGATGCCGGACTGTTTGACGCCGCCGAAGGGGATCGGCGCCCCGGTGATCTTCACGCGGTTGATGGCGACCATGCCATAGTCGAGCGCGCGGCCCATGCGCAATTGGCGGCCGCCGTTCTCGGTGACCACGTAGGCGACAAGCCCGTATTCGGTGGCGTTGGCGCGAGCGATGACCTCGTCTTCACCGTCGAAGGGCGTGGCGGCGGCGACCGGACCAAACGTTTCCTCGCGCATGATCAGCGCGTCGTCGCTGACATCGGCGAGCAGGGTCGGGCGGTAGAACAGCGGTCCTGCAGAATCGCGTTTGCCGCCGGTGAGGCAGCGTGCGCCATGGGCGAGCGCATCGGCGACCTGCTCCTCGACCTTCTTGACCGCGCGCTCATGCATCAAGGGCCCGATGTCAGTGTCATCAGCCAGGCCATTGCCGGTCCGCAGCATCTCGATGCGCCTGGCGAAGGCGGCGCAGAAACGATCGTAGATCGGGCGCTGGACATAGATGCGGTTGGCGGCGAGGCAATCCTGGCCGGAAGTGGCGAATTTGGCATCGACGGCTATGGTCACAGCCTTGTCGAGATCGGCGTCGGCGAAGACGATCAGCGGCGCGTGGCCGCCAAGCTCCATCACCAGCCGCTTCATCGTCGGCGCACTTTGCGCGGCGATCAGCCTGCCGATCTCGGTCGAGCCGGTGAAGCTCATGGCCCGGACGCGAGCGTCTTCGCACATCCGCCCAACGATGGTCGAAGCCTTGCCGGTGAGAACGTTGAAGACGCCTGCCGGCAGGCCGGCGCGTTCGCCGAGCTCGGCCAGCGCCAGTGCCGACAGCGGCGTTTCCGACGAAGGGTGCGCGACGATGGTGCAGCCGGCGGCAAGGGCGGCCGCCGCCTTGCGGGTCAGCATGGCCGCGGGAAAATTCCACGGGGTGACAACGCCGACGACGCCGAGCGGTTCGCGCCGCACCATCATCTCGGCGTTTGGCAAGTGGCTGCTGACGCTTTCGGCGTTGAGCCGTTTTGCCTCCTCGGCATACCACTCGACGAAGGAGGCGGCGTAGTCGATCTCGCCAAGCGCTTCCCTAAGCGGCTTGCCCTGTTCGAGCGTCATCAACAGCGCCAGATCATCCTTGGCAGCGATGATCAGGTCGAACCATTTTCGCAGAATTCTCGCGCGTTCCTGTGGGAGAGCCGCGCGCCAGGAGGGAAAGGCGCGGGAGGCCGCGTCGATCGCCTTGCTCGTCTGCCTGCTATCGAGCGCGGCAACAAAGGCGACGGTGGCGCCGGTGGCAGGATCGGTCACCTCAAAACTCTCGGCGGCTTCACTCGCAGTCCAGTGGCCGTCGACATAGGCGAGTTCGCGCAGCAGCCGGCGGTCGGCGAGGCGGTCAAGCGCTTCATGGCGCTGTGGGCGGGCAAAATGCGCGGACATTTCGATGTCTCCCGTTCGAAGTGATACAGGAAGATTATTCGCGCGACCCAGACAGAGAGGCTGTTTCGGCGCCCGCGCGTAGAAAGATTGTCTCTATTGCATCGCTCGGGCGGACGATCTCTCTAGGGTCAGGACGCCGGCAACAGATCCGCCACCGGCAAGGCGACTTCCTCCTTCACTGTCTTGGTGACGATATAGGTAAAATAGCGGTCGATGCCGATCTCGCGTTCGAGCAGGACGTCGACCAGCCGCTGGTAGGCGTCGATGTCGCGCGCCATCACTTTCAGCAGATAGTCGACGCCGCCGCCCACCGACCAGCAGGCGACGATTTCGGGGACGTCGCGGATGACGCGCTCGAAGCGGTCGAAATCGGCCTGGCGGTGGTTGGCCAGCGTCACCTCCATCAGTACGGTTGCGACCGGCGCGACGGCGCGCATCGCAACCTTGGCGTGATAGCCGGCGACGATGCCGGCCTTTTCCAGCTTGCGCAGCCGCATCCAGCACGGCGTCGGCGACAGGCCAACCTTGTCGGCGAGCGCCAGCTTTGTGATGCGCCCGTCGCGCTGGACCGCGTCAAGGATTTTGAGGTCGATCTGATCGAGTTTCGGTGCGGCCATGAGCGTCCACTTTTTCGTCCCCGACACCATGACGGCGCATTATTTCGATTGTCAATTGCACTGATTTCGATCTCTAATATGTCATGACATTGTGGCGTCCAGATCCCGCGCTCATCCGGCGGCCGGCCTATCAGTCGCTCGCCGACCAGTTCGCGCGCGCCATTCATGATGGACGGCTAGCCAACGGCGCGCGGCTGCCAACGCATCGCCGGCTGGCCGACGAATTGAAGCTTTCGGTGCAGACAGTCAGTCGCGCCTATGAGGAACTGATCCGCCGGGGCCTGGTCTCCGGCGAGATCGGCCGCGGCAGCTTCGTGCAGACGCTGCGCCGCGAGCCCGAGCCGCCGTACCTGCCGGAGCGTCTTGGCGAGGTCATCGACCTCTCCATCCTGAAGCCGGTTTGCGAGCCGATGCATCTGGAGCGGCTGAAACAGGCGCTTGGCTGGCTTGCCGAGAACCTGCCGTCGAGCTCGGCGCTGTCGTTCCGGCCGAACATGGTGTTCCCGCGCCACCGCGCGGTGGCGGTCGAATGGCTGCGGCTGTGCGGTCTCGATGTGTCCGCGCAGAATGTCAGCCTGACCAACGGCGCCACGGTCGGCATGACGGTGGCACTGATGAGCGTGGCGCCGCCCGGTTCGACCGTCGCCACCGAGGCGATCGGCCACCACACTCTGATCCCGCTGGCGCGCTATCTCGGCTTCAACCTCGAGGGCCTGCCGATCGACGATAATGGCCTGATCCCGGAGGCGCTCGACGAGGCGTGCCAGCTTTCCGACATCCGCGCCGTATTCGTGCAGCCCTCGGTGATCAATCCGACCGCAACGCTTATTGGCGCCGCGCGGCGCGAGCAGATCGCCGCGGTGGCGCGCCGGCACGACATCGCCATCATCGAGAACGACGTGCTCGGCCCGCTGGTCGAGGGTCGTCCGCCGCCGGTCGCCGCCTTCGCGCCCGAGCGCACGCTCTACGTCACCTCCTTCACCAAGATCGTCGTGCCAGGCCTGCGCATCGGCTATCTCGCGGCGCCCGACCGCTATGTCGCCGCCGTCGCCAACCGGCATCTCGTCTCCAACTGGATGGCGACGCCGCTGGTGGCGGAGATCGCGACAAAATGGGTGACCGACGGCACGGCGATGGAGCTTGTCCGCTGGCAACGTTCGGCACTGCGGCGGCGGCAGGAGATTGCCGCTCAGGTGCTTGCCGGGGTCGACTATCGTGTCCATCGCGACGGATTGCATCTGTGGCTGCAGCTGCCCGGCGACCGCGCCGAGGAGAGTTTCGTCTCGCAGGCCCGTTTGCAGGGCGTGGCGATCGCGCCAGGCACATCCTTCCGTATTTCGCAGGGGCCCTGGCAGCCGGCAGTGCGCATCTCGCTGGGCTCGACTACCGAGGAGGAACTGCGCGCCGGCCTGAGCGTTGTCACCAAACTTCTGCTCGGCGATCCGGAGCATCTCCTGCTGGCGATCTAGGCGAAGATCGCCGCGGAATTGTGCGGAGCCAGAAACATTGTCATGAGTTTATTTTCCTGATTGACATGATTTGGCACGTTCCGCATCGTTGAAGGCACCAAGCTTCTCCAGCACGGGGAATTCATTGTCCGCGCCCATCATCAAGATCGACGGCATTTCGAAAAGCTTCGGCACCTTCAAGGTGTTGGACGGCCTGTCGATGCAGGTCATGCCGCGCGAGAAGCTGGCGCTGATCGGCCCATCCGGCTCAGGCAAGACGACGATCCTGCGCATCCTGATGACGCTGGAGAGGATCGACAGCGGCCACATCCAGATCGACGGCGAGCAGCTCTACCACATGGAGCGCAACGGCCAGTTGCTGCCCGCCGACGAACGGCATCTGGCAAGAATGCGCCAGAAGATCGGCATGGTCTTCCAGCTGTTCAACCTGTTTCCGCACAAGAGTGTCATCGACAACGTCACGCTGGCTCCGATCTTGACCAAGGGCATGTCGCGCGCCGCCGCCGAAAAACGGGCGATGGAACTGCTCGACATGGTCGGCATGGCCGACAAGGCCAGAGCGATGCCGGCGCAGCTCTCCGGTGGGCAGAAGCAGCGCGTTGCCATCGCTCGCGCCTTGGCGCTGCAGCCCAGGATCATGCTATTCGACGAGGTGACATCGGCGCTCGATCCGGAACTGGTCGAGGAGGTGCTGAACGTGTTGTGGCGGCTCTGCTCCGAGACAGACATGACCATGCTGCTCGTCACCCATGAAATGGGTTTTGCCCATGATTTCGCCGACCGGGTGCTGTTTTTCGACCGCGGGAAAATCGTCGAAGAAGGCAAGCCCGACGAGATTTTCCGCAATCCCAAGCAGGAGCGCACGCAAGGCTTCCTGAAGAAGATCATCGCGGCCGGACATCGCGTCTGACCGCCATGCCAAGGCGGCGAAGCCGTCCTCAAGGGGCGGCGAAGCCTCCTTTAGAACGACCAAACCAAGAAGAGAAGCAAGGAGTTGGGAACAATGAAGAAACTTGGCATTCTGGCCGGCGTGGCCGGTGTTGCACTAACCGCAATTCTGGCCGCCTCGACCGCGGGATCGGCCGACGACAGCAAGCTCGAAGAGCTCAAGGCACAGGGCTTCGCCCGCGTCGCCATTGCCAATGAGCCGCCCTACACGGCGGTTGCGGCCGACGGCAAGGTTTCGGGCGCGGCGCCCGATGTGGCGCGTGAAATCTTTAAGCGCCTCGGCGTCAACGACATCGTCGCCTCGATCTCGGAATATGGCGCCATGATTCCCGGCCTGCAGGCCGGCCGTTTCGACGTCGTTACCGCCGGCCTGTTTATGAAGCCGGAGCGTTGCGCGGCCGTTGTCTATTCGGAGCCGGTGCTGTGCGACGCCGAGGCGATGCTGGTGAAGAAGGGCAACCCCAAGGGCTTCAAGAGCTACGAGGATGTCGCCAAGGATGCCACCGCGACGATCGGGGCGCCGGGCGGCGGCACCGAGGAAAAGCTGGCGCTCACCGCTGGTGTGCCACGTGACCGCGTCATCGTCGTGCCGGACGGCCAGAGCGGCCTGAAGATGCTGCAGGACGGCCGCATCGACGCCTATTCGCTGCCAGTGCTGTCGATCAATGATCTGGTCAAGAAGGCCAACGATCCGAACCTCGAAGTTGTCGCTCCGGTGGTCGGCGCGCCGGTCTATTGCGACGGCGCAGCCTTCAAGAAGGGCGACGAAGCGCTGCGCGACGCCTATGACGTCGAGTTGGCCAAGCTGAAGGAGTCCGGTGAATTCGCCAAGATTATCGAGCCTTACGGCTTCTCGGCAGCGGCAGCGATGTCGACAAGCCGCGACAAGCTCTGTTCGGCAAAGTAGGCGCGTTTTACCTTCTCCCCGTTGACGGAGAGAAGGTGGCCCGAAGGGTCGGATGACGGGTAGCGCCATACTTTAATTGTTTCGCGCTGCCCCTCATCTGCCTGCCGGCATCTTCTCCCCCGTGAACGGGAGAAGGACGCTGAAACCAAAGTCTCGCTAGACGTTCAACGCGGAAACTCTCGACCCAATGACCCAATGGTCCGGCTATTTCGGCCTGATTTTGCAGGGAGCGCTTGTTACCATCGAGCTGACGCTGATGGGGTCGGTGCTTGCCCTGATCATGGCGTTTCTCGCCGGGCTGGGGCGGCTGTCGCGTTTTTTCGCCATTCGGGCGCTGGCCACCGCCTATATCGAATTCTTCCGCGGCACCTCGATCTTCGTGCAGTTGTTCTGGGCCTATTTCGTGCTGCCCTTCATCGGCATTTCACTGACGCCGCTGCAGGCGGGCGTGCTGGCGCTCGGCCTCAATGTCGGCGCCTACGCGGCGGAGGTGGTGCGCGGCGCCATCCAGTCGATCGGCCGCGAACAGTACGAGGCCTGCACCGCGCTCAATCTCGGCCGCTGGCAAGGCATGCGCCATGTCATCCTGCCGCAGGCGCTGCTGGTCATGCTGCCGACCTTCGGCAACAACGCCATCGAATTGCTCAAGGCCACCGCCGTCGTTTCGCTGATCTCGCTGGCCGATCTGACCTTCCAGGCGCAGGTGGTGCGCTCGCAGACCGGCAACACGCTGGTGCCGTTCACCACAATTCTCATCATCTATTTCGTCCTTGCGCTGATCATTTCCTGGGGCGTGAGATCGCTGGAACGCCGGATGGCGCGCGGCCTCGACGGGGTGCGCGTATGATGGATCGGGCCTCATAATGGAGTGGGATTGGAATTTCGTCTGGGAGATCATGCCGACGCTGATCCAAGGCGTGAAGATCACCATCCTGGCGACGCTGCTCGGCTCGGTTCTGGCCGCGATCGTGGGGCTGGCCATCGCGCTGGCGCGGCGCTCGCCGAACAAGGGCTTGTCGCGCACCGTCGGCTTCCTCGCCGAATTCATCCGCGGCACGCCGCTTTTGGTGCAGCTCTATTTCATCTTCTACGTGCTGCCGGATATCGGTATCCTGCTGCCACCGCTGGTGGCGGGCGTCATCGGCCTCGGCCTGCATTACGGCACCTACACGGCCGAAGTCTATCGCGCCGGTATCGAGAATGTGCCGCGCGGCCAATGGGAAGCCGCCAAGGCCTGCAATCTGAACGCCAGGCAGACCTGGACCCACATTATCATGCCTCAGGCGATTCCGCCGATGATCCCGGCGCTTGCCAACTACTTCATCGCGATGTTCAAGGAGACGCCGCTGCTGTCGGCGATCACCGTGCTGGAACTGATGAACCAGGCCAAGAGCGTCGCCAACACCTACTACCGCTATGTCGAGCCGATGACCTTGGTCGGCGCCTTCTTCCTCGTCATCAGTCTTTTCTCGGTCGTGCTGCTACGCTGGCTGGAACGCCGTTACGGCAAGATCGAGAGGTAGTCTTTCATGAAAAACTTGCCCGAAATCAGACTGACGCCGACACGGCCGGCGCTCGACGCGCGTCCCCTGGAAAAGCGCGTCGGGTTGATCATCCTTGCGACCGACCATACGACCGAACCGGATTTTCGCCGCATGGTGGCGAGCGACCGGATCGGCGTTTATGTCGCGCGCATTCCCTACGCCAATCCGACGACGCCGGACAATTTGCGCAAGATGCAGCCGTCGCTTACGGCGGGCGCGGCGCTCATCCTGCCCGATGAGCCGCTCGACGCGATCTGCTATTCCTGCACCTCGGCCTCCGTGGTCATCGGCGATGCCGAGATCGAGGCGGCGGTGCAGGCGGCCAAGCCCGGCGTGCCGGTGGTCACGCCGCCGATGGCAGGCGTGCGCGGCTTGAAGGCGCTGGGCGCCAGGACGATCAGCATCCTTACTCCCTATACGGTCGAAACCAGCCGGCCGATGGCGGCCTATTTCGCGGCGCATGGTTTCGAGATCGCCGGCTTCACCTGTCTGGGCTTCGAGGACGACCGAGCGATGGCGCGGATTGCGCCTGCGTCGCTGGTCGATCTGTCGCTCGATGCGATGGACGAAAGAGCCGACGCGCTGTTCGTCTCCTGCACGGCGCTGCGGGCAGCACTTGCCGTGGTCGGCATGGAAGAGGCGATCGGCCGTCCGGTCGTCACCAGCAACCAGGCGACGGCCTGGAACTGTCTGCGGCTTTGCGGCGACGACGAACCGCGTGCCGAATTCGGCCGTCTGATGACGCTGCCTTTGAATTGATTGCAGAGCAAAGGTCATGACCGCGAACGACGTCACCCTGTCCGATATCCGCGCGGCGCGCGAGTGCATCGCAGCTAAGGTCGAATGCACGCCGACCGCGCTTTCTCCGAGTCTTTCCGGGCACTTGGGCGCGCCTGTTTATCTCAAGCTCGAACATCGGCAGACCACCGGCAGCTTCAAGCTGCGCGGTGCCTCGAACGCCATCGCGTCGCTGAACGCCGAGGAGAAGGCGCGTGGCGTGGTCGCCGCCTCGACCGGCAATCACGGCCGGGCGCTGGCTCATGCGGCGAAGCTCGAAGGCATGCGGGCGACGATCTGCATGTCGCGACGGGTGCCGCAGAATAAGCTCGATGAAATCCGTCGGCTTGGCGCTGAGATCCGCATCGTCGGCAACAGCCAGGACGATGCGCAGCAGGAGGTCGACCGGCTGGTCGCGGAAGAGGGGCTGGTCATGCTGCCGCCCTTCGACCATCCTGATATCATCGCCGGTCAAGGCACGCTCGGGCTGGAGATCATCGAGCAGGTTGCGGACGCCGCTTTGGTGCTGGTGCCGCTGTCCGGCGGCGGACTGGCAGCGGGTGTCGCCGCGGCCGTGAAGGGCGTCAGTCCGAGCACGAAGGTCATCGGCGTTTCGATGGCGCGGGGTGCGGCAATGAAGGCGAGCCTCGATGCCGGACATCCAGTTTTGGTCGAGGAACTGCCGACACTGGCGGATTCGCTTGGCGGTGGCATCGGCCTCGACAACCGGCTGACCTTCTCGATGTGCCGCGACCTGCTCGACGACGTGATCCTGCTCGACGAGGGCGAGATCGCCGCCGGCATCCGCCATGCCTATGAACAGGAGCGCGAGATCGTCGAAGGCGCCGGCGCGGTCGGCATCGCCGCCGTACTGTCCGGCAAAGTCAGGGCGAGCGGCCCCACGGTGCTCATTCTGTCGGGCCGCAACATCGACATGACGCTGCACAGGAAAGTCGTTTGCGGCGCAGCAATTGAGGAGAACGCTGCATGAGCCGAATGACGATACTCACCGAAGCCGAATTGCGCGCGATCGTGAAGCTCGATCTCGATGCCGTCGCCTGCGTCGAGAATGCGTTCCGCGCGCTTGCCACCTTGCCGGTGGCGATGCCGCCGATCCTGCGGCTCGACATTCCCGAGCATCGCGGCGAGGTCGACGTCAAGACCGCCTATGTGCCTGGGATAGACGGTTTTGCCATCAAGATCAGTCCCGGCTTCTTCGACAATCCGAAGCTCGGCCTGCCCAGCGTCAACGGCATGATGGTGCTGCTGTCGTCAAAAACCGGGCTGGTCGAGGCGCTGCTGCTCGACAATGGTTATCTCACTGACATCCGCACAGCGGCGGCCGGAGCGGTCGCGGCTAAACACCTTTCGCGGCCGGACTCCTCGATCGCCGCGATCTTCGGCGCCGGTGTCCAGGCTGGACTGCAGCTCGAGGCGCTTATGCTGGTGCGGCCGATCGCCGAGGCCCGCATCTGGGCCAGGGACGCCGCCAAGGCCGAGGCTGCGGCGGATGCATTGCGCGAAAGATTAGGCATCGCCGTGCGCGCCGAGCCCGACGCGGCAAATGCGGCCGCCGATGCCGACATCATCGTCACCACGACGCCGTCGACCGAGCCGCTGATCAAAGCCGGCTTCGTCTTGGCCGGCCAGCACATCACCGCTATGGGCTCGGACGCCGAGCACAAGAACGAGATCGCTCCGGCGATCCTGCGCATGGCCGATCTCTACGTCGCCGACAGCGCGAAACAGACGCGGCTGCTGGGCGAACTGCACCATGCCATCGCGGCGGGCGTGATGGCGGCCGATGCCGAAGTGACCGAACTCGGCCAGATCATCGCCGGCGAAAAGCACGGCCGGCGCTCAGCCAGCGACATCACCATCGCCGACCTGACCGGCACCGGCGTCCAGGACACGGCGATCGCCACGCTCGCCCGCGACCGTGCGCGGGCGGGGAATGCCGGGACAATTTTCGAAAGCTGATGCTGGCCGGAAGGCCCAACAAACGAGGACCAAGAACAATGCAGCCCAATCTCAAATTCTCGCGCGGCGAATATGCGGATCGCCTCGCCAAGACACGGACGGCCATGGAGGCCAAGGGTGTCGATCTCCTTATCGTCAGCGATCCGTCCAATATGGCCTGGCTGACCGGCTATGACGGCTGGTCGTTCTACGTGCATCAGGCCGTCATCGTGCCGCCGTCGGGCGAACCGGTGTGGTACGGGCGCGGTCAGGACGCCAACGGCGCCAAGCGCACCGCGTATCTCGCGCACGACAATATCGTCGGCTATGCCGACCACTATGTGCAGTCGACCGAACGCCACCCGATGGATTTTCTCTCGCAGGTGCTGGCCGATCGCGGCTGGGGCAAGCTCAGCATCGGCGTCGAGATGGACAATTACTGGTTCTCGGCCGCCGCCTTTGCTTCGCTGCAAAAGCATCTGCCCAACGCCCGCTTCGTCGATGCCACGGCACTCGTCAATTGGCAGCGTGCGGTGAAGAGCCCGACCGAAATCGACTATATGCGCAAGGCCGCCCGGATCGTCGAAGCGATGCACCAGCGTATCGTCGACAAGATCGAAGTCGGCATGCGCAAATGCGATCTGGTCGCCGAGATCTATGATGCCGGCACGCGCGGCGTCGACGGGATCGGTGGTGACTACCCAGCGATCGTACCGCTGCTGCCATCGGGCCCCGATGCGTCGGCGCCACATCTGACCTGGGACGACCGGCCGATGAAGTCGGGCGAGGGTACCTTCTTCGAGATTGCCGGCTGCTATAACCGCTATCACTGTCCGCTTTCCCGGACTGTGTTCCTTGGTAAACCCACACAGGAATTCCTCGATGCCGAAAAGGCGACGCTGGAAGGCATGGAGGCCGGGCTTGCCGCGGCAAAGCCTGGCAACAGCTGCGAGGACATCGCCAACGCCTTCTTCGCGGTGCTGAAGAAATACGGCATCGTCAAGGACAACCGCACCGGCTATCCGATCGGGCTTTCCTATCCGCCGGACTGGGGCGAGCGCACCATGAGCCTGCGCCCCGGCGACCGCACCGAGCTGAAGCCGGGCATGACCTTCCATTTCATGACCGGCCTGTGGCTGGAGACGATGGGGCTCGAGATCACCGAATCCATCCTGATCACCGAGACAGGGGTCGAGTGCCTGGCCAATGTGCCGCGCAAGCTGGTGGTGAAGAATTGAGCCCGATGTCCAGCCTTCGCCCCTCACCGATCACGCCGACCGTCGATTTCGACCGCGACGGCGTGCAGCACGGATTCCTGCGGCTGCCTTACAGCCGTGACGATTCGGCCTGGGGATCGGTGATGATCCCGATCTGCGTGATCCGCAACGGCAGCGGGCCGAGCGCATTGCTCACCGGCGGCAATCATGGCGACGAATATGAGGGGCCGCTGGCGCTCTACGATCTCGCCCGTACGCTCGATCCGAAGCACGTCAGCGGCACGGTGATCATCGTGCCGGCGATGAACTATCCGGCGTTCCGTGCCGGCACCCGCACCTCGCCGATCGATAAGGGCAATCTGAACCGCAGCTTTCCCGGCCGGCCCGACGGCACGGTGACCGAGAAGATCGCCGATTACTTCCAGCGCGAACTTTTGCCGCGCACCAATATCGCGCTCGACTTCCATTCCGGCGGCAAAACGCTCGACTTCGTGCCGTTCTGTGCCGCCCATGTCCGGCCCGACAAAGTGCTGGAAGCGAAGGGGTTCGCGGCGGTCGAAGCGTTCTCGGCGCCGTGGTCGATGAAGATGCTGGAGATCGATGCGGTCGGCATGTTCGACACTGCCGCCGAAGAGATGGGCAAGCTGTTCATCACCACGGAGCTTGGCGGCGGTGGCACCTCCCGCGCGGAAACGGTGCGAATCGCTCGTCGCGGCGTGCTCAATGTGCTGCGCCATGGCGGCATTGTCGCCGGTGCGGTCGAGATGCAGCCGACCCGCTGGCTAGACATGCCGTCGGGCGATTGCTTCTCGTTCGCCGAGGACGATGGGATGATCGAAACGATGATCGATCTGAGCGAACCTGTCGAAGAGGGCCAGGTCCTGGCGCGCATCCACTCCATCGGCCGCACGGGTGCCGCACCTCAAGAGATCAGGGCAAGAATGGGCGGCATGCTGGCCGCGCGGCATTTCCCCGGATTGGTCAAGGCGGGCGACTGCACCGCAGTGGTCGCCGTGCTGGTCGATTGAAAGCAGCCGCAGGGGCTCGGCTCATGGATTAAGGCAGCTTAATTTAATAGCGCGCGGCGTCGAGGGCGCGCGAAACTCCTCGAGCTCCGCTTTGGCAATGCCGGCGACTTCGGCGTCGCTGAGATAGCTACCGCCGGCGACTTCCTTGAGGAAGCCCGACAACGCCTCGACCAGCGCATCCCTGACCGCCTTTTTGCAGCACGGCGAGATTGCCCCACCCCGGCGCCCGAGCCGGGGGCACTACGCTCGTTGGCGGTCTGCGAACTGCTTGCGACCGTGCTACTCGATAAGCAGCAAGCCGCGCTTTTTGTCGCCATCGCTGTCGATTGTGTTCATGGCTGAGAACAGGCGCTCACGCTCGATCAGCCAGGGCTTGTAGTCCTCGTTTACGTCGAGGACGAAGACCAGGTCCTCGGCCTCCAGATATCCTCCGATCGGGGAAAAATGGCCAGCGCCGGCGCCGAAAATCTTCTCACGGGTGAAGTTGACGATGTAACGGCGGCCGGGATCGTTGGCCCGCTTCATGTGCTCGCGAAACGCATCAGCGCTCAAATTCCGAAGCACGGAAACCTTCCGCCTGGTGTTCGTTCGAGCGACCTCGGCAAGCTCGTCCAGCGTGAGCCCGATGATGCAAAAGCCTGTCCAGCACTTTCCGGTTCCGGCGAGGACTTCGGCTTCGGTTGTCTCCTCCTCGCCGATGGAGCGGAATGTGTTTGCGACACTTGCCGGGCCGCACCTTGATCCGTTTGATTGCCATGTGACGTCGGCATTGAAAGTGGCAGCCACGGGGAGCTTCCAGGCACTGTCAATCAATCCAGGGGTGCGGATAACCGATGACTGGATCGCGTCTTGCGAGACTCTGGACTGGCCAGCAATCAAAAGTGCGCTGCCGGCCAGCAGGCCGACGACGGCGATCACAATCACACCGAAAGCGAGACTGCGCTTCATTGCTGAACCTCGGAGGCAGCAACAGGACAATGAAGAAACGGCACCGCAACGTCAATCAGCGCCGCACCCGGCCAATCAGCCATCCGGTGATCTCGCGGATCGCTCGGCGATCACAGGACCTTCTGCCGGAACTTCGAATGACAGCTTGAGCAATCCTGCAGGATAAGATGCAGGAGGTGCTCGGCGGGAGCCTTGGCAGGATCGGCTTCTGCCGCTGCCGGCCGCTTGCCAAGCAGGGTGCCGCCGCCCATCGCCGGGCCGGAACCCATCCTCATGTCGTCGGTGATACTGGCGGGCGCCCGCTCGGCCTTGGCGGCCAGTGTGCTCGCCAGCGTCCCGATGTGACGGGCCAGCGCCTCGAATTCCGAACGGGCCTGGTCGATTTCCAACCTGGCGCCCGAAGGCGCACCCAATGTCGCGCGGGGAAATTCCGCAATGAGGGCAGGGCCGGTGCGGGCACGTAACGTCCCCGCCGCCGCCTTGAACGCCGCAGCGTCATAGTCCAGCTTGCCATCGAACATCCCGGCGATCGTCTTTGCGGCAGCGGCCATCTCCTTCATCGAGGACTGGCGTGTCGCGACGATTGGGTCAGGTCCGGCCGCGGCCACCACCGCGGAGGCGCAGGCAAGCGACAGCATCACTACGGCGGTCCACTTCACTGAACCATGCCCTCTCCCGCCAATTCGTCGATGATCGGGCAGTCCGACCTCTCGTCGCCATGACAGTGCTCGACCAAATGATGAAGCAGGCCACGCAATCCCACGAGTTCGGCGATCTTCCTGTCGATCTCCTGCAACTTGGCTTCGGCGATAGATTTGACGTCGGCGCTCTCGCGGTCCTTGTCTTGATAGAGCGACAGCAACTGGCGGCATGTGTCAACCGAAAAACCCAGGCTGCGCGAGCGCTGCAGAAACCGGAGGCGGTGGATGTCGGCTACCGAATAGTCGCGATAGCCATTGTCTGTCCGGGCCGGGCGCAAAAGCCCGATGTCCCCGCAGTAGCGTATCGTCTTGGACGGCAGGCCGGATTTCTCGGATGCGATGCCAATGTTCATGATGAAAATCTCCGTTCGCAAGGGAAATAGACCTTCCAGCTGCTGGAAGGTCAACCGCCCGAGGGTGATTTTCAGGCGCCGCAGCCCCTCTCAGCCGAGAAAGGGTGCAGCGGTAGGTTGGGACCATACGGAACGACGCAAACTCGAGCGGACGCGGACGTCACCCGCTCAAGGCAGGAGAGGCGGCGTCAAATGAGAGCGCTGGTTCTTGGATGGTATCGATCGGGCAGGGAACTTCGCCCGGTGAAGGAGCGGGGTCGTTAGCCCGGATAGCTGCTGCGCCTGCAGACCCCATGTGGGTTCCAGAGCCGACCCAAGTAACTGCCTACTCGGGCGTTGGATTTTCGCTAAAAGGCGTATCCTAACCTAGCCCAAGGAAGCTGAGTATCGCTATTACGATAACGACGGCCCCGACCAGCCAGATTATATTGTTCATGACAGCTCTCCTTGTCTTTACCGCGAGCCCTATGGCAGCTGGCCATTGTTCCCAAAATTGGGCTTCAAGCCGGCAATTGTTCCTAGGATCGGGGAAGCCCGCGCCTCCGGAGGAGCGCGGGCCGACCGGGATACGGGCCCCAATCCAGCAGCCAATATCCGGGAGATATTCGCTGTCATCCTACAACTGTTAGTATGCCCTAATGTTCCATCGATCAGCAAAAAGACCGTGCCCGGTGAGGGCCGGACGCAATGGCGCCTCGGCCCGAAGCGCGGGCTCTTGGTGGACGCCTCGGGAACGGAGCCTATGTTCCTAGTGCCGGCGAACCGCAGCATCGCCCGGCAGCAGCACATGCTGAACCTCGGGATGAAATCAGTTCTCAGAAACGTTCATCGAACAACACTCAAACCTGATGTCCAACATCTGGTGCCGATGACCACACAACCTCCGGCGGTGGCCCAAAATATACCGTGCACACGCCGAGGAGACAGAATATGCCGGCCAAAGCGTATATCAACCGGATCGCGACAGCGGTGCCGGAGCACGAGGTTCATCAATTCTATCTGCGTTTCGCGGCCTCCATGCTTGCCGCCGATCGCCGAAGAATTTTCAAACGCATGGCTGACCTTGCCGGCATCGAGCACCGCTATTCCTGCTTTGCACCTGCCAGCGACCCCGAAGGACCGTCAGCAGACCTGGCCGGGAGGTTCATCCGGGGCGCCTTTCCTGGAACGGCCGAGAGAATGGCAATGTTCGGAGATGCCGCACCTGTTCTGGCGAAAAAAGGCGTCGAGGGATTAGAGCTTGGTGGCGGCGTTTCCCGCATCACCCACCTTATCGTTACCACCTGCACCGGTTTTTCAGCCCCGGGCATCGACCTGGAGCTGGTTGCGCGATGCGGCCTGCCGGAAAGGGTTGAACGCACGATGATCGGGTTCATGGGCTGCTACGCGGCGATCAATGGCCTCAAGCTTGCCCGCCACATCGTCCGCTCCGACCCGCAGGCGAGGGTCCTGCTGGTCAATATTGAACTTTGCACGATGCATCTGCGGGAATCCAGCGGGCTGGAAAAGCTGCTGTCGTTCTGCCTCTGGGGCGACGGCTGTGCGGCTGCGCTCGTCACCGCCGAGCCGCACGGCATGGAGCTCGAAAGCTTTTACTGTATCGTGGCGAACGAGCGGCGGGATCTGATGAGCTGGAGCATTCGCGACAACGGCTTCGAAATGGTTCTTTCCGGCCAAGTCCCGGCAGCGATCCATGAGGCGTTGCGGAGCAACCAAGATGCCATCCTCGGCGACCGGCCGACCGAGGCGATCGACCTCTGGGCCGTGCACCCGGGTGGACGTTCGGTTCTCGACGCCGTCGAAAGGGCCCTGAAGCTTGCACCCACCGCGCTGGAGCCATCGCGCGAGGTGTTGCGCCAGTACGGAAACATGTCGTCCGCGACCGTCATGTTCGTGATGAAAGAGATGTTGAAGGCGCCACCAGGCCAACTCGGCTGCGGCATGTCGTTCGGACCCGGGCTGACGGCCGAAACCATGCTTTTCCGAACGGTGTCATGAGCGGCCTGGAGCAGCGCCAGCTTGAGCCGGAAATCCTCGACGGACTTGCGGGCGACGATCCGCGAGCGCTTGCCGCGCGCCGCGACCTCTGTCGCATCAACGCCCTGATGTTTCAGGCGAGGATCATGGCGTCGCTGCTCCGGAAATTTGTGCCAAACCCGCCACGCCGGATTCTGGAGATCGGCGCCGGCGATGGCTCCTTCATGCTGGCGATAGCGCGGCGCATGGCCGGGCATTGGCCTGGGGTCGAACTGGTAATGCTCGACCGCCTCGACCTCATCACCGCGCAATTGCGTGGTGATTTTGACAGGCTGGGATGGGCGGTCGAAGGCGTCACCGCCGATGTCTTCGACTGGGCGAGAAAGAATGAGGGGACGCGGTTCGACGCGATCACCGTCAATCTGTTTCTGCATCATTTTGACGATGCCGAGCTCGTGCGTCTGTTTTCGCTGATGGCGCCGAAGGCCCCGCTGCTCGTGGCGACAGAGCCGTTGCGGGCGAAACTGGCGTTGGCCGCGACGCGTCTTCTGCCGGCAATCGGCGCCAATGACGTCACTCGAAACGACGCGGCTCAAAGCGTGCGTGCCGGCTTTCGCGGCAGCGAGCTTTCCGGTCTCTGGCTCGCAGCAAACGGCAAGCCGGTCGAGGAACGGCGCGCCGGCCTTTTTTCCCACATTTTCGTCGGTACCGGTGTGATGACCTATGACGCGATTGGCGACACATGACGCGATCATCATAGGCGCCGGCCCGGCGGGCACATCCGTCGCGCTCACGCTGGCCCGGCGCGGATGGGCCGTGGCTATTGTGGAAAAGAGCGCGTTCCCGCGCCGCAAAGTCTGCGGTGAATATATATCGGCAAGCAATCTTGCGCTTCTGGACCAGCTGGAAATCGGCGATGCCTGGCGTGCCAATGCCGGCCCCGAAATTCGCCGTGTCGGCTTCTTTTCCGGCGAAGCTAGTGTCGAGGCGCCCATGCCTCGCGCGAAAGATGGGCCTTCTGCCAACCCTGGCTTCGGCCGGGCGCTCGGCCGGGATATTCTCGATTGTCTGCTTTTGCAGGCGGCGCGATCGGCGGGCGTCGAAATCTTTCAGCCTTGCCGCGCCGTCGCCATCGACCGGGATGGCGAGATGCAAATGGTGCGAATTCAAGCCGGGAACGAAACGACGATGTTGCGTGCGCCGGTGATTGTCGCCGCACACGGGTCCTGGGAACCAGGACCGCTGCCCAGCCAGCTCGGGAAGACCAACCGCTGTTCGGACCTGCTCGGCTTCAAGGCGCATTTCACCGGGTCGTCCCTGGCGCCTGATTTGATGCCCCTGCTGGTGTTTCCCGGCGGTTATGGCGGCATGGTTTCGGCGGATCATGGCCGGCTGTCGATTTCGTGCTGCATTCGGCGCGATATGCTCGCACGGTTGCGCAAGCAGTCTGGCCCCAACCAGCAGAGCCATTTGTCGGCGGCCGATGCGGTCTGCCGTCATCTGAGGGAATCCTGCCGGGGTGTCAGGGATGCCCTGGAGTCAGCTCACGCCGACGGTTCGTGGCTTGCCGCAGGTCCGATCCGGCCGGGAATTCGCTCCTGCTACGAACGGGACATCTTCCGCGTCGGCAATGCAGCCGGAGAGTCTCATCCCGTTGTGGCCGAGGGCATCTCGATGGCGCTTCAGTCCGGCTGGCTGCTGGCCTGCGAACTCGCATGCGCGCCAGGCGGCTGTGCAGGGCGCGAAGCTGCCGGCAGACGCTATGAGGCGGCCTGGAAAAAACTATTTTCGACGCGGGTATACGCCGCGGCAGCACTTGCCGGGATTGCCGTTACCCCCGGCAGCGCAACCTTGATGACTACAATTATCCGGAATTTCCCGCAGGCGCTAACGTTGGGTGCGCAATTAAGCGGCAAGACAAAGCCGGTTCCCGGCTTTGTCTAACAAGTGGGCGGCGCATCATGCGCAAACGAAGGCACTACAGCGTGCTCAACAAGCGCTAGCTCCTCACTTGGGGCAATTCTCCATGTCCGAAGTTGCAGTGCCACTGGCGGAGTTTGTATTCGCATCGGCGCCCGCCGTTTCCTTACACCGGTCACCCATGCCGTCGGGGCCTGTGGTTGTTGAACCGGTTACGTTTGGATCGGCAGGATTTGCATTATCGGTGCCGGGAGCCATGGTGCCAGTGCCTGTCCCGGTGCCCGCTCCCGGATCGCTGGTACCGGATCCTGTGCCGGTTGATTGCGCCATCGCCGAAGTGGCAAGGGCGATGCTGAGTACGGTTGCAGAAAGAATTTTCTTCATCATGATGGGTCTCCATTGGAGTTGCATCGCTGATTGCGATGATTATCCAACGAGCGTTTTTTGGAGTTGTTCCGTCGGACAGAAATTGTGATTGAGCCGATGACAATCCAAGCAGCAATGCTGGCGAAACAGCGAACGAGCGCCATCTTTTTTCGGTTTCGATGGAACAAGATCCGCCAGCCACGGTTGGACGCACAGTCGTTCTACAGCGACTGGAAAGCCGTTCGCACGGCATTCGAACAAGGCCCTGCGCTTCCTCCCCGCGGGGCCTTTTCTGTTGCAGCAGGAACTTTTATGGAATTTGGAGCCTACCCGGAGTGGGCCGGCTAGCTGCGCCATTGGATGCTGCCGTTCACGGCTCGTCGATATCTTGCTTCGAGGGGTTGCGCGAGATGGCGCGTTCCTCTTCGTCGTCCGGCAACGCCTCGTCACTTTCCTGGTACGGATTGTCGTCGTCTTCCTCGGGCAGTTCAGCCTCCTTCTCGAGGTCGTACCGGATGTCGCCGTTTCCCGGCACGCTGTCTGGCATAATTTCGCCGCCTTTAATCGCGTCCCAGTCCTGCTGTTCGATGGTAGGGCCTTCGGACGGATCGTCGGGTTTTCTGCGCGGTGCCATCAGAGCTCTCCTATGCATTGGTTGCTCATATGGCTTAACTCCGCGGACCGCTGCGTAGTTCCTCGACCGAACCGGCGGAGACCGCCTTACGGCGATCCAGCACCCATCTCGGTTGGCCTGCCGGCGCGCTTTTTATCCGGGCCTTTAGTCTCCGGCCTTTAGTCTCAATGAGAGCTGACTGTTAGGCGGGGGTTGCAAAAAGTTGAACTTTTCGCGGAACACTCCGTCTGTCTCGCTGTTGGTTTGCCAGCGCATTCCGCGCATTCGGAACAGGAGAACGACGATGAAACGCATCCTTTTGGCGTCGGTCATGCTGGCAGTGTCATCCGGGCTTTCACTTGCCCAGACGACAAGCGGAACCTCGACGAGCGGAACCTCGACGACCACAACCATGCCTAGCACCACCGATCAGGGAGCCAACTCCACTACCACAACCGATCAGGGAACTGACTCGACCACCACCAGCGGCACCAATCCGAACTCGGCCAAGGATTGCGCACCTGGCCAGCAGACCGGCAGCGCGAAAGAGGCCGCTCCTGGTCAGCAGGACACGGATGCCAAGACCGCCGCCCCCGGCCAAATGAAGAAGACTAGCGAAGATTGTTGATCGGCAAATCACCACGGGCCGGAATTGCCGGCCTGTGGCTCGCCATCATCGTCGATTCAGAAGCGACGGTGTGAGCCGTCTGCGCGACACCGGATCGAGGAAGACGTGCTGTGCGCCTCGACATGAGCGATGTCCTTGCCGGTGACAGCCACAGGTCTGGCGGGCGGGCGACGCCGTTGCGGCCTACTGCCTGCCCGGACGGGCTGAAGGTGAGATCGGGCGGTATGCTGGCGAGCAAGCTGCGTCTGCGTTCCTCGCAAATCGGCCGTCTGCGTCATATCTCATCCGATTGAGCGCAGCCGCCGACGCGCGCGCAATACCGCCCGGCAAGCCACTAGGAACTTGCTTGACCTCTAATATGAGGGCAAACTTGGAAACGGGTGAAGGGAAAACGGCTCAAAAAACAATCGGGAGGAAAGCCATGAACAGCATGAGCCTCACCACGCTTGAACGCGGCAAGACGACAGTCGATGCCGCGGCCCTGGAGGCGCTTTCGGCGCAATTGCGCGGCACCGTGCTGAGGGAAGGCGACGCCGCCTATGACGAGGCACGCAGCATCTGGAATGCCATGATCGACCGGCGGCCAGGGCTGATCGTGCGCTGCGCCGGTGCCGCCGACGTTATCGCCGCCGTCAATTTTGCGAGGGAAAATAAGCTGCTCGTCGCGGTTCGCGGCGGCGGCCACAACATCGCCGGCAGCGCCGTCTGCGACGGCGGCCTAATGATCGATCTGTCGCTGATGAAGTCGGTGCGGGTCGATCCGGCGACGCGGCGGGCATGGGTGGAACCTGGCGCGACGCTCGCCGACGTCGACGCGGAAACACAGGCCTTCGAACTGGCGGTGCCGACCGGCATCAACTCGACCACCGGCATTTCAGGCCTGACGCTGGGCGGCGGCTTCGGCTGGATCACGCGGAAATTCGGCCTGACCATCGACAATCTTCTCTGCGCCGATGTGGTTACCGCCGACGGCAAGCTGCTGCGCGCCAGCCAGACCGAAAACCCGGACTTGTTCTGGGCGCTTCGCGGTGGCGGCGGCAATTTCGGCGTCGTCACGGCTTTCGAGTTCAAGCTCCATCAAGTCGGTCCGCAGGTGCTGTCGGGACTCGTCGTCCATCCCTTCGCCGACGCTGAAAACGTGTTGCGGGAATACCGAGCCGCGCTCGAAGCAGCGCCCAATGAGCTGACCTGCTGGGTGGTCATGCGGCAGGCGCCGCCGCTGCCGTTCCTGCCGGCCGAATGGCATGGCAAGGAGGTGCTGGTCCTGGCCATGTGCTATTGCGGCGACCTTCAGGAGGGCGAGAAAGCGACGCAAAGGCTTCGAGCCATCGGCACACCGATTGCCGATGTGGTCGGCCCCAACCCGTTCACCGGCTGGGAGCAGGCATTCGATCCGTTGCTGACGCCCGGCGCCCGGAACTACTGGAAGAGCCATGACTTCACCGAGCTTTCCGACAGCGCGATCGAGGTCGTCACGGCCGCGATACCCAAGCTTCCGGGGCCGGAATGCGAGATATTCTTCGCCCATATCGGCGGTGCCGCGAGCCGGGTGGCAGCGGATGCAACGGCGTTTCCGCAGCGCAGCGCGCATTACGTCATGAATGTTCACGCCCGCTGGCGCGAACCGGAAATGGACCGCGCCTGCATCGACTGGGCGCGCGGTGTTTACGAGGCGGCCTCGCCCTATGCCGCCGGCACGGCCTATGTGAACTTCATGCCGGGCGACGAGGTCGACAGGGTCGAAGCAGCCTATGGCGGCAACTATCGGCGGCTTCTGGAAATCAAGCAGCGATATGATCCGCTGAACCTGTTCCGCATGAACCAGAACTTGCGCCCGGTGGAAAACCTGCGCGCTGCATAGGCGTGCGTCACGCGATGACAAGGCCCGCGCCTCCGGCGGAGGTCGCGGGCCCCATTTTTCGGTTCATACGCTGGCAGGTATCAGGATCGCAATGCGATGCACGCCGACCGCGGCACTTGTGTTCGTGGCACCGTCGGTCTTGCCCTTGGCGCAAGTGTACATGTCGCCTTCTTTGAGTTTGAATTCCTTGTCCGCTTTCTTGATCGTGAATTCGCCGGCAGCGATCGTGCAGACCATGTCGTTGTCCATGACCATTTCAGGAGCCACTGCTCCGGGCTGAAAGACCACGTCGACGATTGAGATGCTCTTGTAAGCGGGAATGTCGGAGTTGCCAGTGCCGACCTCCACCACTCTGACGCCGGGCGCAATCTCCTTGCCTTCATTCGGGCCGTACTCCTTGGCCGTTGCGGATCTCGCCAAAGCGAATAGAGGCGTAACTGCGGCGGCCGTGACTCCGAGCGCAATTGCAGACCTGCGATTCATGGTTTCCATCGCATCCTCCCTTTTGTTGGTCGCGCACAAATGTGCATAACCAAGATATATTAGCACGAACGAATTTACCTGTATGCAAAAGGCTGCTTTGGCAGCGCAGCCTGCGCGCAGACGGTCACGGGTGGTGCGATGCTTTTTATCCTGAAACAGCCTTCAGCTGACGCCTGCCCAGGCAAGGTCTAGTCCTTTCGCTTTGTTGACTCGGCCTGCAAAAACGGGCAGCAAAGCCTGACATGGAGGGCATTTCTACCATTTTTTGAAATCGACCTTCGCCCAATTGGCGATCGGTAGAGGGATTGGTTAACCAAGTTTGTCCATCTTTTGAATCAATCGGCAACAGACGTGAAGCGTGCAGGGGGCACCAGACGACTGTGATTGTGATGGCTGCGAGCCCCGCATGCCGCAAGGCCGATTGAGGTTGGTTGTATGGCGTTTGTGCGTTTGAAAAACCGGGGTGACAATCCTGATACTGGACTGATTTCGATGAGGCCCGGCCGGCGCTGGGCCGCGATCCCCGTTGTTGGCGTTGCAATCGCTCTGTGGTCGGTCGCGACCATGGCCGGCCTCCATTCGGTGGGAACCTCGCTCACCGCTGCCTCCAACAGTCTTCCGCAAAGCCTGCTCTCGCCGCGTTCCATCGCGCTCGCCGATCACCGGCGCAAGCTTGCCAATCCATGGACCAATTCGTGGGCGCCGTCACTGGCAAGCCGGCAGCATCAGGCGTCGCTGCTCAGCCGATGCGATGCCGGCTGCGCGCACGCGGCCGCGAACTTCGTGCATGAAGGCAAGGTGGCGCGTCTCAAGCCGTTAGCGCAGCCGGATACTGTGCCGCTTGTCGCGGAAATCTCGCCGCAAGCGCGCTTCGACAGCGTGGTGGCGAGAGCCGCGCTGTCGCCGCAAAAACTTGCTGCTGCCTTTGCCCACACCACTGCACCACCTCCTATGCTTCCCAGTCTGCACACGCGCATTGTGGAGTCGGTGCGCCTGCCCAATCAGCATGGTCCGGCGTCCGTGCGCTTCGGGCCGGAGGACGCTGAAATCGAACGATCCTCCCGCCTGGCGCTGGCGCTAGCGATTGCATTGCCGGAAAGGATGATCGACGTTTTGCCAGAGGAGGCGACGGCCGATCCTGCTGCGCCGCCGGAGGGCGAGGTGCAGATGGCCTCGCTGCCGCCGCAGGACGAGATGTCCGACAGCGTCCCCTTGCCGACCTTCCGCCCGAGGGCGGAAATCGACCAGCCAGCCGAGGCGCCCGAGGTCGAGGCACCCATGGCCAAAGCGCCCAAAGTTCAGGCATCGAAACCCGCCAAGGCCCAGTCTCAGCCATCCAAAGCCAACAAGGTCCGGACCGCCGACGCTCCGAAGGTCGACACGCCCCGGGCGCCAGCCTTGTCACCGAGGAGTTCGTCACCGGCGGCTATGCCAAGCATGCAAGCCAACCAGGGCAGCCCGGGCATGCAAAGCAACCCGGGCAAGCAAAGCAGCCCGGGCAAGCCGGTCAAGCGGTCGAAGGCCCAGGCCGCAGAGATGCTGGCCTATGCTAAGCCCGACAGCCCGGCCGGCGGCGGTGGAGTCTTCCGCAACCTGTTCACCAAGCCGGGCCTGGGCAGCGGCGTCGCCGTCTACGACATCTCGGCGAAAACCGTGTATATGCCGGACGGTTCGCGGCTCGAGGCGCATTCGGGACGGGGCTCGATGGCCGACCAGCCGCGCTACGCCAACCGGAAGAATTTCGGCCCGACACCGCCCCACACCTACGATTTGAGGCTGCGCGAATCGCGCTTCCATGGGGTCGAGGCGCTGCGTCTCATTCCCGTCGATGGCAAGAACAAATATGGCCGCGACGGCTTTCTTGCCCACACCTACCTGCTGCGTGGCGGCCGCGCGGAATCGAGCGGCTGCGTCGCTTTCAAGGACTATGCCCGCTTCCTCGCCGCCTTCAAGAAAGGCAAGATCAAGCGCCTCGTGGTGCGCGGCTAACCAAGCCGCCGATGCAGGTCGCGTCGGAAGGGACGGGAGCCTGAGCCATCTGTGGCGGCGCAGAATGAAAGCCGTTCTGTCGCGGTCCTTCGCGCCCCCCTCTGTCCTGCCGGACATCTCCCCCACAAGTGGGGAGATTGGCAGTTTCGACGCTCCGCTCGTTCCTGCAACGTTGGTGATTTTGCGAAAGCCGGTGTGACATCCAATCTCCCCCTAAGTGGGGGAGATGTCCGGCAGGACAAAGGGGGTGCTGTCCCGCCAGATCGCTGGCTTTGCCGTGGGGACTTTCCCCGCCGGATTTCCACCCAATTGTCAGCAACCGACCTCGAAAGCGTTTTCAATCCCGTCCAGGGATACTATGACTGGAGGTACCGGGGCGGCGGCTTCAACCGATCAAGAGGATGTTATGACTATACGCGCTGTCGTTTGGGGCGAGAATATCCACGAGCGGACCAATGAGGTGGTCGCGGGGATCTACCCTGAGGGCATGCACGCAACGATCGCCAACGCGCTGAAGCTCGATCCCGAAATTTCCGCGTCATGGGCGACGCTCGAGCAGCCGGACCATGGCTTGCCGGCCGACCGTCTGGCGCAAACCGATGTCCTGCTATGGTGGGGACACAAGGACCATGGTGCCGTCGCCGACGACGTTGTCGGGCGCGTGGCGCGCCGCGTCTGGGAAGGCATGGGGCTGATCGTCCTTCACTCCGGCCATTTCTCAAAGATATTCAAGACGCTGATGGGTACGCCCTGCACGCTGAAATGGCGCGAGGCCGGCGAGCGCGAGCGGCTCTGGGTGACGAGCCCCAACCACCCGATCGCTGCCGGGATCGGCGAGTATTTCGAGCTCGAGAATGAGGAGATGTATGGCGAGCAGTTCGCCGTGCCGGAGCCGCTGGAAACGGTCTTCATCTCCTGGTTCCAGGGCGGCGAAGTGTTCCGGTCGGGGCTGACCTATCGGCGCGGCGCCGGCAACATTTTCTATTTCAGGCCAGGTCACGAGACTTATCCGACCTATCACGACGCCACAGTCCAGAAGGTGCTGCGCAACGCGGTGAAATGGGCGCATAACCTGCAAGGCTCACATCCAGCCATCCTCGACGCGCCGAACGTGCCGGTGGAAAATGCGCTCGAGCCGATCGTCGAGCGCGGCGGAAAACTCTATGCCGAGGGCGAAGCCAGTTTTCGCTAGACCGATTTCCCGAACCTTAGGTTCGGGAAATCCATGGTCGAACAACAAGATAAAGCCCCATCCTAAGGACAAGAATCATGCGTCTCCTGATACTCGGCACCGGCTGGATGGCGGAAGAGCACGCCAGGCAGTTCGGCAAGATCGAGGGCGTCGAACTGGTCGGCGCAGTCGATCTCCATCGCGCGCGTGTCGACAAGTTTTCGGACAGCTACGGTATCCCCAATCGGTTCACGTCGCTGGAAGACGCGCTCTCATGGGACAAGTTCGACGCGGTGGCGAACGTCACGCCGGACCGCATCCACCATCCGACCACCATGATGCTGGTCGCGGCGGGCAAGCCGGTGCTGTGCGAAAAGCCGCTGGCCGAAAATTACCAGAAGGCCAATGAAATGGCCGATGCCGCCGAGCAAGCTGGAATCATCAACATGGTCAACCTGACCTATCGCAACGTCGCCCCGTTGCAGAAGGCGCGCGCCATGGTGCTTGCCGGCGAAATCGGCCAGGTCAGGCATGTCGAGGCGTCCTATCTGCAGAGCTGGCTGGTTTCCAAATTCTGGGGCGACTGGCGCACCGATCCGAAATGGCTGTGGCGGCTGTCGCGCGGCCACGGCTCCAATGGCGTGCTGGGCGATGTCGGCATCCATATCCTCGACTTCGCCAGTTATGGTGCGGCGCTCGACATCGATCATGTGTTCTGCCGCCTCAGGTCCTTCGACAAGGCGCCGGGCAACCGGATCGGCGATTACGAGCTGGACGCCAATGACAGCTTCGCCATGGCGCTGGATTTCAGCAACGGCGCCGTCGGCGTCGTTCATGCCAGCCGCTGGGCAACCGGCCACCTCAACGAGTTGCGGCTGCGCATCTATGGCGACAAGGGCGGCATCGAAGTCGTGCACAATCTGAATGGCTCGGAGCTGAAAGTGTGCATGGGCGAGGACATCGAGAACGCCAAATGGCAGGTTCTCGATGTCGGAACGGTGCCGACCAACTACCGGCGCTTTGTCGATGCGGCGCGCACTGGCATTCCGCCCGAACCGTCGTTCCGGCATGCAGCCGAATTGCAGCAGGTGCTCGACCTCGCCGTCGTCTCCGACGAGAAGAGGGCTGAGCTCAGGGCCCATACCGAAACCCAGTGATGTCGTTCGCTGAAAGGAGCCAGCCATGGTGACGCGCCGCGCCGAATGTTCCTGCGGTCAGCTGTCCGCCACCTGTTCGGGCGAGCCGGTACGCGTCTCCGTCTGCCATTGCCTGGCCTGCAAGCGGCGCACGGGCAGCGCGTTCAGCTTCAACGCGCGGTTTGCGGAGAATGGTGTGTCGATCCAAGGACGAGCGGCGGAATTCACGCGCGTTGGTGACGAGGGCGGCCGTGTCATCTACAGCTTCTGCCCGAATTGCGGCACCACCGTCCATTATCGGATCGATGTCCAACCCGGTCTGATTGCCATTCCGGTGGGCGCTTTCGCCGACCCATCGTTCCCGCCGCCCTTCCTGTCCTTCTATCACGACAGCCGGCGCTGCCAGTGGGTCGAGGTCCGCACTGAGCCTCTGGCGACGTTCAGTTGAAGACGCCGGCCACGGCTGACGTTTCAGGGCAAAATCCAATCTCTCTGAGCGTTCATTCAACCTTGCATTTGCAGGTGACAGCTAGTCCTCACCCGATGGATCGGACCAGCGGGCCGCCGCTAAAGCGACGTGCGTCCACTTGGACGCACAAAGTACGCTCCAGCACTTTCGAATCTGCGCATCGTGCTTTTGCGCTAGGCCTCAAGGAAGTCCAGGGCCTTTTCCACGAAGGCGCCGTGATACTGGAAAATGGCCGTATGCCCGCCGTCCTCGTACAGGACCAGCTCGGCATTGGAAAAGCGCCGTGCCATGTCGACGGAATTGCTGGTGGGCACCATTCTGTCGTGATCGCCGTTCACCACGAGGACCGGGTGCCGGATACGCGATAGGTCGGCAGGGCGATCCTTGCCAAACGCACGGACTGCTTTGAGCTGCTGGTTGAAGGCGCCGAGCGCGATGGGCTTGTCGCGGTCATTGGTCCGTTCCTTCAATCGCTGCAGAAACTCGCGCGCCGCCTTCTTGCCGTTGGGGCTTTGGGTGAAGAAGAGGTAGTTCTTTGGGTCCTTGATGGTCAGCGCGGCGCGGATCATGTCGAACATGGTGACGAACGTCACCCTGTCGATGCCGGTACCACCGGCTGGGCCGGTTCCCGCCAGGATGATCTTGCGAACCAGATCAGGCTCCAGCTGAACAATCACCTGGGCGATGAAGCCGCCAAGAGATAGGCCGAGCAGATCGACCTGCTCGAAGCCGAGGGCCCGGATGAAGGCGATCGCGTCGCGGGCCATCGCCTTCACAGTGTTGGGAGTGGACCCGCCTGACGCGCCAACACCACGGTTATCGAAGGTAATAACTCGCCGTTTTGCGGCAATACCATCGACGACCCGGGGATCCCAATTGTCGAGAACCGCACTCAGATGGGTAAGAAAGATCACGGGGATCCCGGTCAGGGGTCCGAGCTCCCGGTAGGCGAATTTCGTACCGCCGACGTCGACTGTTTTCGTCGGCACGTCCCTGTGTTTGATGATCGCGGCAGGTCGCGATAGCTGATCCACGTTCATGATGGTTTCCTTTCTTCTGGCTTGTCGTTCTCGCGGGGCTGGAGCAGCGCTTTCGCCGCTATCGCGCCAGCCTCAAGAATGCGATCGGACAGTTCGGTTCCGTTCACCGCGCGGGACAGCTCAAGCGCGCCGATCAGGGTCGCAAAGACGCCGAACGCGACACCTTCGGGGTCGCGGGCGTCGGGCGTAAGTTCGGCCGCCACCTGGCGTACCAGCTTGAGCAGGTGTTCGGCGTAGACTTGCCGCGTCTCGGCCGGCTCACGCGCAATTTCGGGCAGCAGCGCGGCTGAAGCGCAACCTTTGCCTGGATTGTCGCGGTGTTCCGCCGACAGATACGCGTCGATGGCCATTGACAGGCCGCCGGCGGCCAATAGCTCCTGAATCTGGGTCGCCTGAACCTCCAAGGCCGCCGCCACACTCTCACGCACAAGCGCCGCCTTCGACGGAAAATGGGGATAGAAAGCTCCATTGGTCAGTCCCACCTCGCCCATGATGCCGGCGAGACCTGATGCAGCGATGCCGTCGGAGCGAAACCGTTCGGTCGCCACATCCATGATCCGCTGCCGCGATGCGTCTTTCCTGCCCTTCTCGTAACGCACGTTTTTCTCCTTCGATCAGCTATTGCATTACAATCATAATATCATTAAATGATCGTAATGCAATAGGGACGCGTCACTCCGGTCTCCTCAATTTGGGAAAGCTGCAATGAAGGCCTTCATCGTCGATCGATACGCAAAGAACGCTCCCCTGCTGCTTGGAGAGGTTCCAGAGCCGGAAGTAGGGGAGAATGACGTGCTGGTGCAGATCCATGCGGCCAGCCTCAATCTGCTGGACTCCAAGATCAGGGACGGAGAATTCAAACTCATCCTGCCCTATCGCCCGCCCTTCGTTGCAGGCCATGACGTGGCCGGAACGGTCATTCGCGTCGGCTCGAAAGTCCGACAGTTCAAACCGGGCGACGAGGTCTATGCGCGACCGCGCGACGGTCGGATCGGGGCTTTCGCCGAGTACATCGCCATTAATGATGCGGACGTCGCGCTAAAACCGAAGAACCTCAGCATGGAAGAGGCTGCGTCCATTCCCTTGGTGGGGCTGACCGCTTGGCAGGCGCTGGTCGAAAGGGCGAAGCTGAAGAAAGGACAGAAGGTCTTCATTCAGGCCGGCTCAGGCGGCGTGGGAACATTGGCCATTCAATTGGCAAAGCACCTCGGCGCGACGGTCGCCACGACAACAAGCGCCTCCAACATGGATATGGTCAGGGATCTGGGCGCCGATGTCATCATCGACTACAAGAAGGACGACTTCGAGGAAGTCCTTTCGGGCTTCGACGTCGTCCTGAACAGCCAGGACAACAAGACCCTCGAAAAGTCCCTGCGTGTGTTGAAGCCAGGTGGCGTCGCCGTTTCGATTTCCGGTCCGCCCGATCCCGAGTTTGCCAGGGAGAAGGGTCTGAGCATGGTGCTGAACTTGGTCATGCGCCTTTTGAGCGCCGGCATCAGGAGGCGGGCCAAACGCGCAGATGTCCGATATTCGTTCCTGTTCATGGCAGCCAATGGGGCGCAGTTGACCAAGATCACGTCTCTCATCGAGTCGGGCGTCATCCGCCCGGTCATAGATCGCGTCTTCCCGCTTGAGCAGATCAATGAGGCCTTGGCCTACATTGAGCAGGGCCGCGCCAAGGGCAAGGTTGTCATCAAGGTCAAATAGCTTTGCAATGTTCAGGCGGCGAACCTTCGCTTTCGGCAATCCTAATGCCGCAGGATCTTGCTCAGGAAGGCGCGGCTGCGGTCGGTCTGAGGTTGGTGCCGCGGCCGACCGAGGGCAAGCCGACTAACGCGGCCTGTCGATCCCCGGAATGCCGCCGATTCGCTCGGCAAGAAAGTCGACCAGCAGCCGGACCCGAGCAATGCCCGCGCGCTCCGGGACGATCAGCATGCTCAGCGGTACGGGAGGTGGCGAATAGCCCGGCAGGATCACTTCCAGCCGGCCGGCCGCCAGGAGATCGTCGACAAGCCAGCGATGGGCAGGTGCGATACCGCGCCCGGCGACGAGCGCTTCGCGCGCGGCAAGCCCATGGTCGACCCGAAATCGGCCGCCAAAAGGCACCGCGTGGCGTTCACCGCCTGGCCCCTGCAGGGCGAGCGTGTCGCTTCCTGCGATGTTCGACATCCGGATGCCTTCATGGCCAGGCAGATCCCGCGGGACAGCCGGTCTGCCCCGCGCCGCCAGATAAGCCGGCGCCGCCACCAGCAGACGCCGGGACTGCCCGAGCGCCCGCAGTTTCATCGAGCTGTCGGTGAGCGGACCGAGGCGGAGCGCGATGTCGACGCCCTCCCGCACAAGGTCGATGCGTTCGTCGGTGAGGCTGAGATCGATTCCGATGTCTGGATAGCGGTCCTGGAAGGCGAAGATCAGGCAGCTGACGTGCAAGATCCCAAGCGCCGCCGTGCAGGATATCCGGATCGTGCCGGCCGACGCGCCGCGCGTGCCCCGCGCTTCATCGCCGGCCAGCTCAACGAGGCGCAGGATCTGAACGCTGTCGGCATAGTAATGGCTGCCTTCATCGGTCATCGTGACACGCCGGGTGGTCCTGCTGAGCAAGGGCACGCCGACGGCGTCCTCGAGCTCCCGCAGATGCCGTGTGACCGTCGACTGCCCAACTCCGAGCTCGCGCGCCACCGCCGAGAGGCTGCCGCGCTCGGCGACCCGAACGAAAGTGCGCATGCGCTCGAGGGTCACATCGGATCTATCCATTATTCGGCATAATCTTATGCATTGTCTAGATATAGCGGATCACCCCGGGGCTGGCTACCTTCAGCGTTCATTGTCCTTCTTCGGAGTTGACCCATGAAAGTCCTGCTTGTTTTTGCTCATCCTGAACCGCGTTCGCTCAACGGCGCACTGCGTGACGTCGCCATCAGGGAACTCGAGGCCCAGGGCCACGAGGTGCGGGTGTCTGACCTCTATGCCGATGGCTGGAAATCCGAGGTGGACCGTGCCGACTTTCCGTCGTGGCCGACCGAAGAACGCTTCCTGCCGGCTGGGGCGTCCAAAAAAGCTTTTGCGACCAACACTCTGACCGGTGACGTCAAAGCCGAAATCGACAAGCTGCTGTGGGCCGACACGCTGATCCTCCAGTTCCCGCTGTGGTGGTACGCCATGCCGGCGATCCTCAAGGGCTGGGTCGACCGGGTGTACGCCTACGGCTTCGCCTATGGTGTCGGCGAGCATAGCGACAAGCGATGGGGTGATCGCTTTGGTGAGGGAACGCTCGCCGGCAAGCGCGCCATGCTGATCGTGACCACCGGTGGCTGGGAAGAGCATTACTCCGCCCGCGGCGTCAACGGCCCGATCGACGACCTGCTGTTCCCGATCAATCACGGGATCCTTTACTATCCGGGCTACGACGTGCTTCCGCCGTTCGTGGTCTACAGAGTGGATCGTTTCGGCGAGGCCGATTTCGAGCCTGTCGCGGATCGGCTGCGCGAAACGATGCGGACGCTCGAGACAATCCGGCCCATTCCCTATCGGCAGCAGAATGGCGGGGACTATCACATCCCGAGCATGCAGCTCCGCCCCGAACTGGGCGATCCGGGCGCCGCGGGCTTTGCGCTCCACGAGGACCGCGCCGGCGTCAAATCGGCGACGTCGCGTTCGACTTTGCGGGACGTGGCCTGACGCAGGATCCCAAAAAGATCGGGCAAGGCGCCCGAAACCTATGAGATGAAACAGCGACCGGCCCGGAAGATCGCAACGGCAGCAGCCGTCAGTGCGGCATTGCCCGATGCCGTAGTGCCGTCCGGAAGCTGCTTGCCGTCCTCCAGCCCGACACGCGTCGACCAGTTGCGCTCCGCCGCTCGGTGCACGAATGGCCACACCGTGACATCGGCGCCGTGCAGCAAGACTGCGCGACGCATCCCGGCGCGGTCGAGCACCGTCGCGATGCCGTCGCTGACTTCCCATGCAGCATCCAGCGACTGCTCGGAAATCTCGATCAGGATGCGCAGCACCTGGCTGCCGTGATCGATGCTCACCAGACGCTCGGCATCGGTGACGGAGGCGAGCCCGGCCTCAATGCCGATGCCGCGCTGCCGCAGCCGCTCCATGACCTCGGGCGCGGCCTTCTCGCTCAGATTGACCGAGGCATAATCAGGCAGCTCGCTCCAGCCGGCGATCGCGGCCAGCGTCCGCTCGTCGTCGTTCTCGATCCAGGCGCCGGTGGAGACACCGATCAGCGTTCCCGGGCAGGCGCGGCGGAGGGCAAGGATAGTGCGGTCGATCGCCTCAGGAGCGAGGCTTTCCCGGCCGTCGAGCCCGCGCGCATGGACATGCAGCTCGGCCGCACCGGCAGCGACGCAGGCCGCGCCGTCACGCGCCATGGCTCCGGGGTCAAGCGGCAGTTGCGGATGAAAATCGGCGTTGCGCGCGCCATTGATGCAGGTCTGGACAATCATGGGTCAGCCCGGGTGAATGCCTGCAAGTCTAGCGCATGATCGCGAAGATCGGAATCGGCGTTCGGAGCAAGGCCCCGAAAGGGTCGCCGACGCTTGCCGGCCTGTCGGCCCTTTACCTGGAAAACTCGCTGCGCACGATGCCGTGGCGCTGGAGCTTATCGTAGAAAGTCTTACGCGGAATCCCCAGCGCTTCGATCGTGCGCCTGACGTCGCCCTCGTTGCGGCCAAGCGTCTCGCGGATGATGTCGGCCTCGTAGCGCTCCAGCCGCTCCGGCAGCTTCATGTCGGCATCCGGCCGGGCTGGGCCAGGGGATGGCGCTCCAGCGTCTTCTTCCAATCCAAGCACAAACCGCTCGGCGAAATGCGCCAGCTCGCGCACATTGCCCGGCCAGTCATGCTCCCTGAGATGGCGGTGCACCGAGGCCGGCAACGCCGGCACCGGACGCCGAAAGCGGGCGGCGGCGCGCTCGGCGAAGTAGAAGAACAGCAGGGCGACGTCGTCGCGGCGCTCGCGCAGCGGCGGGATGGAGATCGTCACCACGTTGAGCCGGTAGTAGAGATCCTCGCGGAACGTGCCGCGCTGGCGCGGATCGCCGAGATCGACCTTGGCGGCCGCAACCACGCGCATGTCGACGGGCCGCAACTCGTTGGTGCCGAGCGGCGTGACCTCGCGCATCTCCAGCACGCGCAGCATATGCACCTGTGTCGAGACCGGCATGCTTTCGATCTCGTCGAGGAACAGCGTGCCGCCGCTGGCGTGCTCGATGCGGCCGATCCGCTTCTTCTGCGCGCCGGTGAAGGCGCCGGCCTCATGGCCGAACAACTCGCTCTCGATGACCGTTTCCGGCAGCGTGCCGCAATTCAGCGCAACGAAATTGCCCCTGGCGCGGCGGCTCCAGCGATGCAAGAGGCTTGCCACCACCTCCTTGCCGGAGCCGGTCTCGCCGGTCACCAGCACGTCGACATCGGTGTCGGCGATCTGGCGCAGGGTGCGGCGCAGCCTTTCCATCGCCGGCGTCTGGCCGATCAGCGGCAGGCCGTCCTGCGCTTCTCCGGCCGCTTCGCGCAAGGCGCGGTTCTCCATCACTAGACGGCGCTTTTCCGCCGCGCGGCGCACGCTCTGCACCAGCCGGTCGGCGGCGAAGGGTTTGGTGATGAAGTCGTAAACGCCGTCCTTGATCGCCTTCACGGCAACCGCGATGTCGCCATGCCCGGTGACGAGGATGACCGGAATGTCCGCGTCCAGCCGCAGGACGCGATCGAAAAGCAGCAAGCCGTCGATCTCAGGCATCCGGATATCCGACACCACCACGCCGGCAAAGCCGGCGTCGAGCCTGGCCAGCGCCTCGGCCGCCACCGAAAAAGCCGATACCGAAAAGCCGGCAAGCTCAAGCGTCTGCGCGGTGGCCCTGAGGAGATCGCTGTCGTCATCGATCAGGATCACCGGCGCTGCGTCGTCGTTGGTCATGCTGCCTTTGCCACTACACTGCTTTCAAGAGATGGATGGTGAAGCGGGTGCCGCGATGGTCGCTCGAAACCTCGATGCGTCCGGCATAATCGGCGACGATATCCTTCGAGATGACGAGGCCAAGGCCGAGGCCCTTTTCCTTGGATGTGTTGAACGGCGTGAACAGCGATCTTAGGATTGCGGGCGGAATGCCCGGTCCGTTGTCGAACACGCCGACCGTCACGCCGTCCGCCGTCTCGTCGACCGAAACCCGCACATGAGCGTCGTCGCGGCCTTCCAACGCCTCGAGCGCGTTCTGGAAGAGGTTGATCAGCACCTGTTCGAGACGGACCCGGTTGCCCATGACCTTGAGGCTCGGCGGCGGCAGGTCGATTGCCAGTGCGTCGAGCCGGCCGGCAAAGCGGCTTCTCAACAGCACCACGGCGCCTTCGATGACGCCGCGCAATTCGACAGGCTCGGCGGCGGTGCGACCCTTGCGGGCAAAGGCCTTCAATTCTTCGGTAATGGTGCCGATGCGTTCGGTAAGTGCTGCGATGGCGCCGAGATTTTCCTCGACCGGCGAAGTCTGCTTGCGGTCGAGGAAGACGCGGGCGTTGTCGGCATAGGCGCGTATAGTGGCGACCGGCTGGTTGATCTCGTGGGCGACGCCGGCGGCGACCTGGCCGAGGATGGCGAGGCGGTTGGCCTGGACCAGATCCTGCTGCACCACCTGCAGCTTGGCTTCCGTGCTGCGATGGCCCGATATTTCGGCCTGCAGCCGATCGCGGGCGCGGCTCAGATCCTCGGTCCGTTCGATCACGCGACGTTCGAGCTCGGTGCGCGCCGCCTGTTCGGCGGCGATCCGCATTTGCCCCGACTGCCGCCGCCACAACAGATACGCAGCAAGGCCGAGCAACGGGACAATGACGCCGAGTGCAAGGAGCCGCATTTCGCGGACCGCGGCGGCGATCGGCGCTTCGGCCGGGACGAGATAGTCGAGCCGCCAGGGAGTCGAAGGGACCGGCGTTGAAAGCCTGAGATATTCCGCCTCGTTGCCGCCGGGCGTCACCGCATGGATGATCGACACGTCCGGGCTGAGCGCCTGCGGGCGCGTGATCGGCAATGGCATCAGCGGTGCGTCGCCGAACTGCTGGCTGTTCTGAATGGCGGCAAGATCAGGCCCGGCAAGCCGCCCGGTCGTCATGAAGCGCCAGGACGGCACGCTGGTGATCAGGACGACGCCATTCTCGTCGCTGACATAGGCCGGGCGGTTCGCCTCGTGCCAGTCGGCCTCGAGCTGGTCGAACTCCGCCTTGACGACAACGACGCCGAGCGGTGCGGCATCATCGCCGACGCGGCGCGAGATGTAGAGACCGGGGCGTTTGCTGACATTACCGAGCGCGAAGTATTCGGCAGTTCCGGCCCGCATCGCGCCGGAGAAATAATCGCGAAATCGGTAGTCGTTGCCGACGAAGCTGATCGGCTCGCGCCAGTTGCTGGAGGCGATCGCCAGCCCGTCGTTGCCGATGACATAGAGCACCGAAGCCTTGGTGCCTGAGACCAGCCCTTCAAGCTTGCGGTTCAGCACATCGACCGCAGCAGCACTTTTCTGTGCCAGCGCGTCGCGCACCTGCTGGTCCTCCGACAAAAGCAGGGGCAGGGCGCGCGGGCTCTCCAGCACGGCGCGCAGCAGCGCGACCTTCAAATTGGCATCGGTGCGGCCTTGCGCCGCCAGTGCCCCAACCTCCGTGGTGCGGCCATAGAGACCGGCGCCGTAAAGTGCGGCCGTGGCGATCGCAAGGGCGATGGCCGCAAACAGCAGCCAGGCACGGCGCGCCCGCTTGCGGAGTTGCTCGGGCGTCGACGATTCGGGCTTTGAAAACGGGGCAGCGGCGGGGCGTTGCAGCATCAGCCATTTGTGCATGTTTTCGCACAAAGCACAATTCGGCTATGCGAATACCCGCACGTTCGATGTGCGAAACGAAACCTCGAGTTCGACAATACTCAATAAAATCAATGACAAATTCTCTTCCACGCAGTCTGGCACGGCAGTTGCAAACACGAATTCAGCGGTCGCGAGGCTGCTGGGGGTCAATGCAATTGCTCCGGGAGGTCGAGCTTTCGATCGGAGCACAATGGAGGACGTCATGCAGACAGCATTCGCTGCCGCCGAGCCGCGCGGCAAACTTCCCTTCTACCGGCATCTCTATGTGCAGGTGCTGGCGGCGATCGCCGCCGGCGTGCTTCTAGGCCATTTCTATCCCGAAACCGGTGAGGCGATGAAGCCGTTCGGCGACGCCTTCATCAAGCTGGTGAAGATGGTGATCGCGCCGGTGATCTTCCTGACGGTGGCGACCGGCATCGCCGGCGTTGCCGACCTGCAGAAGATCGGCCGCGTCGCCGGCAAGGCGATGATCTATTTCCTGGTGTTCTCGACGCTGGCGCTTGTCGTCGGTCTCGTCGTCTCCAATGTCGTCCAGCCCGGCGCCGGCATGCATATCAATCCGGCCACGCTCGACGCCACAAAGGTGACGGCCTACGCCGAGAAGGCGCACGACACCAGCATCGTCGGCTTCCTGATGAACATCATTCCCGACACGATCACCGGCGCTTTCGCAAAGGGCGACATCCTGCAGGTGCTGTTCTTTTCGGTGCTGTTCGGGCTCGCCCTGGCACTGGTCGGCGACCGCGGCCGCCCGGTCGTCGATTTCCTGCAGGCATTGACCACGCCGATCTTCCGCCTCGTTGCCATCCTGATGAAGGCCGCGCCGATCGGCGCCTTCGGCGCCATGGCCTTCACCATCGGCAAATACGGCATCGGCTCGATCGCCAACCTCGCCATGCTGATCGGCACATTCTACCTGACCGCGCTGCTGTTCGTGCTGGTGGTGCTTGGCGCGGTCGCCCGCTACAACGGCTTCTCGATCCTGGCGCTGATCCGCTATATCAAGGAAGAGCTGCTGCTGGTGCTCGGCACCTCGTCCTCGGAAGCGGCACTGCCCGGCCTGATGGCCAAGATGGAGCGCGCCGGCTGCAACCGCTCGGTGGTCGGCCTGGTCGTTCCGACCGGCTATTCCTTCAACCTCGACGGCACCAACATCTACATGACGCTGGCCGCGCTGTTCATCGCGCAGGCGACAGACACGCCGCTCACCTTCGGCGACCAGGTCCTGCTGCTCGCCGTCGCCATGCTGAGCTCCAAGGGTGCCGCCGGCATCACAGGCGCCGGCTTCATCACCCTCGCCGCGACGCTCTCGGTCGTACCCACGGTGCCGGTCGCCGGCATGGCGCTGATCCTCGGCGTCGACCGCTTCATGTCGGAATGCCGGGCGCTGACCAACTTCGTCGGCAATGCGGTGGCGACCGTGGTCGTGGCGCGTTGGGAAGGCGAACTCGACCAGACCAAGTTCGCTGCCGCGATGGCTGGCGACTTGCCGGAGGAAGCTGACCTGTCGGTGCCAGGGCTGCAGGCCGCCTGATTGTTCAGGCTGCATGGTCATATCCCGGAGCCGGCCCGCCGCCGGCTTCGGGACAAAGCGCCGGCCTTCTAAGCCGATGGTTGGAATCCTGCCCGGCGCGCCATTCCACCGGCAAGGATTCGAACTCGTATGGCGGAAGGGCCTACCGATTCCTGCGAACGTCTGTTTCGCCCAAAACTGGTCAGTCGGTTGTCTGGAGCGATCCGAAGGAAATTCGCCGAAATTGGACGCTAATCTGGTCAATGAGCGTTCGGCCTTAAATCCAAACCGAACGTTCCCGGACGTGAGAGTGTAGTTATCCAGCCATCCAATTGCACCTGGGAGCCGAACAAAGCGGACAATCATCAAGCACGATCATGCCCGATTGGTGGTCAAGAGCCGCCGGGCTCTTTGCAGTCGCGCGCACAGGCATTCGCATCGTCGGGCAGTAGGCCCGCATACTCCGCAATATGGAATACGATCGCCCCGACTCGAATAGGGCGAGATCGTTTAGGCCAACTTAGTCGTCGCTGCCGGTCAAATGTTCCTTCAATGTACGATTTCTGATGTTCCACTTACCTATTAAATAGTCGAAATCGTATTTCGACGAAGTCTCGCTCGCCGTAATTGCAAGTTTCCCATCCGATGAAATAGAGAACGCGCGCATGCATGTACCTCTTTTGGGACGACTTCACCGCCCGGACATCAGTGGCTGTTGCACGGAGTGCATTTCGGATCGCAGCGCCCGTTGTACATGACCCGAGGGACATCTTCTCGGCCACGCCGACTTCTATGCCCGCAAACGTCTATGCCCGCAAACGCGCAAACCGAAGATCCGTTCCGCGACCGACAAGAAGCCGACAAGCCCTAGAACGCTTGGCGGTGGTGACGCGGTCGACCAAGCCCTTAGTGAAGGCGTCAAAGGTGTGCGAGACGAAGCGGCCCGCCAACTCGGGCGGACACCGCCGCACACGCCTGCGAGATTGTCGGCCGCGTCGCTCTTGAACGAAATGGCGAGGACCTGATAGGGCGACGGACAAGCACCCGTCTCGAGCAGATAAACCGCACGCTGCGCCAAGAACTCGGTCTTGCCGGCGCCTGGCCCGGCGACGACACAGACGCAGCCGGCCTGCCGGAGCGCTCGCCAAGCCTCGGGATGGATCGCTGCCCGTCCCACCCTGGAGCGCTGCCCCTCCCACCCCGGAGCGCTGCTTGACGACATTATCCCGGCGACCGGAAAGACCAAGGTGGAAATCGCCAACCTGCTCGGAATCTCGCGCCAGCAGCTTTACGACATCATCCGCGAGAAGAAGCCGGTGTCGCCGGCTGTCGCCGCTCGCCTTGGCAAGATGTTCGGCGACGGCGCCGCGAACTGGCTCAGGATGCAGGCCGCTCACGATGCCTGGCATGCGGAGCGCGAAGTGGACGTCAGCGCCGTCCCAAGGCTACATGCCGCCTGAAACGCTATAGATTTGCGGCCCTGTCTTCGGCGCGGGGCTTGTTCCAGCCGTATTTGAAGGTCAGTATCCGCCATGCCTTCAAGGTGTCCGTCCGCTTCGATCCCGACCTGATCGCGACCGAAGGCGAGACTTTTCCGTCGGGCTCGGTTGCGACCGGCCGAAACGTCGGAGCTTTTGCTGGCGCCGCCCACTACCTTGACCAAGGCGGCAGCCCTCGAAGGCATGGCGGCCTCAGTACGAAGTCGCAAGAGACGTGACCCGTCTCCTGACGAAGGCGCAGGCTTTCCTCTCAGGAACTCGTCGCGCTTGAAGAGGGGGCAGGCCCGTGAGCGGGCTTTTGCCGAAACCAAAGCAAGATGCGAGGTCAAACGCGATGCAGTCTTTACCGAGGATTCCGGTATCCATCATCATCCCGAACTACAATTACGCGCGTTTCCTCAAACGCAGCATCGACAGCGCCCTTGAGCAGGACTACGCGGACGTCGAAGTCATCGTCGTCGACGACGCGTCGCAGGACAATTCCACGACAATCATGGAATCCTATCGCGACGAGATCGTCGCATGCCCGCGAGTGCAAAATGGCGGGCATGCCGCCGCGTTCAACACCGGCTTTGCGGCAAGCTCGGGCAAGATCGTCCTGTTCCTCGACGCCGACGACTATCTCTATCCGACCGCTGTTTCCACGATCGTCGACAACTGGGATGCGGCAACGGCCCAGGTGCAGTCCAGGCTGCATATCGTCGACGAGCGGCAACGCATCAAGGACGTCTTTCCGCCGCCCGAACTGCCGTTCGACAGCGGCGACGTCATGCCGAAACTCCTGCACAAGGGCCGCTACCAGACAACCGTCACCAGCGGGCTGGCCTTTGACCGCACAACCCTGGAATCGATCATGCCGATTCCAGAGCCGGAGTTCCGCCAGGGCGCCGACGGCTATCTTGCAACGCTGGCGCCCATGTACGGGCACGTCCAGTCCATTGAGGAATGCGTCGGCGCCTACCGGATCCACGGCGCCAACCATTCGGTCTTCGGTGAAAAGCTCGCCGAGCGGGCGCGCTGGAGGGTAACCCACGATTTCCGCCGCATGCAGGCGCTGTCGGATCAAGCCTCCGGGATCGGCTTAACAATCGCGCCGTCGGAGGCTGTCCGCCATGATCCGGTCCATCTGGAAGAGCGGCTGGCGTCGCTGTGCGCAGACAGACGCCGGCATCCCGTGGCCAATGATTCCCGGCTGGCGCTCGGGGCGGCGGGCGCCGTCGCCAGCCTCGAAATGACGGCGTCCCTGCGGCGGCGCGCCGTCCTTGCCGCCTGGTTCCTGTCAGTCGGGGTGTTGCCACGGAAAATGGCAACGGCGGTGCTGTCGTGGAAGCTCGACGCATCGTCTAGACCGGCATTCCTTAGCCGTCTGTCCAAGGCAATCCGCCACGCCATGGGATAGTGGGTAGCCGCGACATAGCTCTGCCAGGTAGTCGGCCCGATCCGGCCGAGCGCCCAACCGTCATCGGGTGCGAATATCGCCTCTGACAGGCTCAGACCGGTTCTGAGGCGAACAGTACCATTAAGGCGGCCAGATGGAGAAGTCGATTTATGAGCGTGTATAAGCCAAAGCGTCCGATGGAGCGCTGCCCCTCCCACCCCGGAGAGCTGCTTGACGACATTATCCCGGCGACCGGAAAGACCAAGGTGGAAATCGCCAACCTGCTCGGAATCTCGCGCCAGCAGCTTTACGACATCATCCGCGAGAAGAAGCCGGTGTCGCCGGCTGTCGCCGCTCGCCTTGG